>JBDUEK010000063.1:0-35947 GCA_040002495.1 Ferruginibacter sp. | reverse complement strand
ATGTAAGCATGGGGGCCAATGCTGCTACCAAATGCAAAAGGGTAATTGACAATGTTGAAAAAGTACTGGCAATAGAACTGCTTACTGCCATACAGGCTTTGGAGTTTCGCAGGCCGTTGAAAAGTTCACCTCAAATTGAAACGCTTGTAACCGAATTTAGAAAAAAGATCAGCTTTAATGAAGCTGACCGTATCTTAAGAGATGATATCATACTTGCAATTGATTTTATGAGAACTACTGAAATTTGATTGATATGATTCAGTCAATAATATTTTAATTAAAATGGAATATTCTAATGCCATACGATCCCATAAAATATAAAACTCCGGTTGGAACTACAATTAGTTGTAAAGGCTGGGTGCAGGAAGCTGCTTTAAGAATGTTGCTAAACAATCTTAACCCCGAAGTAGCAGAGCGGCCCGATGACTTAATTGTGTATGGAGGCAGGGGAAAGGCTGCACGAAATTTTGAAAGTCTTGATTTAATTATTAAGGCGTTAAAAGTGCTGGAAAATAATGAAACATTATTGATTCAAAGTGGCAAACCTGTTGCCATGTTAACAACCCATGAAGATGCGCCAAGAGTTTTAATCAGTAATTCGCAACTCGTTCCCAAATGGGCCACCTGGGAGCATTTTGATGAACTCGAAAAAAAAGGCCTCATGATGTACGGCCAGATGACTGCCGGAAGTTGGATCTACATTGGTTCGCAGGGAATTGTGCAGGGAACCTATGAAACCTATTCAGCCGCAGCCAATAAAGATTTTGGTGGTACACTGAAAGGTACATTAAATGTAACAGCCGGACTCGGAGGAATGGGTGGCGCCCAGCCACTCGCCATAACAATGAATGAAGGCGTTGCACTAATTGCTGAAGTGGAAGAGTGGCGCATTGACAAGCGCATAGAAACCAGGTATCTTGATGAAAAATATATTGATATCAATGCGGCCATTGATGCAGCAGTAAAATATAAGGAAGCTGGTACCGCAAAAAGTATCGGCGTGTTGTGTAATGCAGTTCATCTGTTACAAACACTGATTGATAGAAATATAGTTCCGGATACCCTTACTGATCAAACATCGGCACACGATCCATTGGTGGGCTATGTGCCACATACACTCAACAATGAACAAGCTAATATTTTGAGGGAAAAAGATCCTGCTGCATATATTGATAAAAGTTATGATAGTATGAAACTCCACGTTTCACTCATGTTACAATTACAAAGCATGGGCGCTATTACGTTCGATTATGGCAACAATATAAGAGCCAGGGCAAAGGAGCGTGGTTTGCAGAATGCATTTAATTTTCCGGGATTTGTACCGGCTTATATCAGGCCCTTATTTTGCGAAGGCAAAGGTCCATTTCGCTGGGCAGCGTTGAGTGGCGATCCCGAAGATATTCGTGTAACCGATGATGTTATACGAAACTTATTCCCCGAAAATAAATCATTGATACGTTGGTTTGACCTGGCACAGGAAAAAATTGCCTTCCAGGGTTTACCGGCCCGTATTTGCTGGTTGGGGCAGGGTGAAAGGGAAAAAGCCGGGCTTGCATTTAACGAACTGGTTAAGAGCGGTAAGGTTAAGGCACCCATTGTAATCGGAAGAGATCATTTGGATACAGGGTCTGTTGCCAGCCCAAACCGTGAAACCGAAGCCATGCTGGATGGCAGTGACGCTGTTGCAGATTGGCCAATATTAAATGCACTGCTAAATACGGCTGGCGGCGCTAGCTGGGTGAGCCTGCATCATGGTGGTGGCGTGGGCATGGGATACAGTATTCACGCAGGAATGGTAATTGTAGCGGATGGTACCGATGCAGCAGCAGCACGACTTGGCCGGGTACTTCGCAACGATCCCGGATTGGGAGTTATACGCCATGCTGATGCAGGTTATGATGTAGCAAAGGATTTTGAAAGGAACTTTAAATTAGGAATTACAGATCGGTTAAAATAGTCGGTTAAATAATTCAAAACGTCTAAAAAATCTGATAAACATTATATTTTCATTGTCGTTTTTAACCCTGATAAAAGTAAAAAATTCAAACCGAAATATTTATGTTTTCCCTTGAGACAATTTGTATTAGTTTTGTATTTAATAGTTTATCCAGTACCATAATAAATTGGTCGCATTTAATTTTTGGCCAAATTTTTTTTAAAAAATTTAAACTACACCAAAGCGTAATACACAATTCTTAGATAGTCACAATATTTCCAAATAACGACAATTTATTTTCCTATTTAGTAAGTTGCTAATTGTCTGATTCACAATAATTATTGTTATTTGTAAAATATTTATTGAATTTGAAGTGTTTATAATTTTCAGTAGAAATTTAAAAACTGCTGAATTGTCGCTATAATATATGCAAAAGCATTATTACACAAATAACACAATACAATATTGTAGTACCGGAAATTCTCAAAAAATCACCATACAATATCCTTTGCACGTTTTAATAAACAAAACCAGCAAAATCCGCTGATTATTGACCGCTAATATTATAAACGCCGCTTCAAAGCATAGCCTGCGAAGAAGGAGAATAATCTTTAACAAACAACCAGTATAAATTTTTTTTATCCATGCCTGATAGGATCATTGATGATACTATTTACAATGCTGATAAAGCAAATGCTGAAAAGTTGTCAGCAGAACTTTTATTGTCAGGTAGTAAAGCTGCTCATATTGAACAAGTAGATTATTTCCGGCATAAGGGCATTAAAGTAACATTTGAAAGCATTGAACAGGTACTTACGAACTATGATAGTATAGACCAGGCGGTCGTTAAATATAGTGAAGACAAAGAAGGTAATAGAAGACTGATTGCCTATGTTATTCCCAATGGCATTTTTAACCAGATGGATGTTACAGAGTATTTGGTTGAAAGAATAAAGCCGTATATGATACCTTCCATATGGATATGTTTGGAAAAATTCCCCCTCAATCTCTTTGGAAAAGTAGATAAGGGGGCCTTACCCGATTTCAATTCAAAAACTTTAACAGGCAAAGAAGAATATACAGCACCCCGCAATTTCATTGAGATCAAACTGGCAGAAATCTGGCAGCAGTTGTTTGCCGTTGACAAAGTGGGCATTCACGATAATTTCTTTGAGTTAGGTGGTCATTCATTGCGTGCTACCCGAATGATATCTTTGATTCGCAAAACACTGGAACTTGAATTAGCCATTAAAGACCTTTTTGCTCATCCTACTATTGTAGAAATTGCCGGTTACCTGTCTGCTAAAACCAAGGGGCTATTATTACCAGTGATAGGAATACAGCCGAGATTCGAAAATATTCCCTTATCCTTTAGCCAGGAACGTTTATGGTTTATTGACCGTTTAGAAGGTAGTATTCAATACAATATGCCGGAGGTGCTCAGGTTGCGGGGCAAATTGAACAAAGCTGCGTTGGCAGATGCCTTTAAACAAATCGTTAACAGGCATGAAGTGCTACGGACAGTGATTCTGGAAAATGAAACCGGTCCTTATCAATACGTCCTGCCAAAAGGTGGTCTTCAGGTAACCTTTATTGAAGGGGGATTGTTTAATCAATCCTTCCGTGGATTACAGCAACGAATTCAGCAATTAATCAATGAGCCATTTGATCTTTCGAAAGATCATATGTTGCGTGCTGCCCTTATCAGTTTGAATGAAAACGAGCATGTACTGGTAGCAACGATGCACCATATAGCTTCGGATGGGTGGTCTGTATCGGTTATTGTAAAAGAAATGATTGAATTTTTCAACGCGTTTAATGAAGGGCGGCCGGCGCAGTTATTACCGATGGAGATACAGTACGTTGATTACTCAATATGGCAAAAAAAATATCTTGTTAAAGAAATACTGGAGGATAAAATAGGTTATTGGAAGGGAAAATTACAGGGTGCAACTCCATTGGCGCTGCCTATAGATTTTGCAAGACCGGCTGTTCTCAGCAGGGCGGGAGCATGTGTCAGTTTTCGTATTGATAAGGAATTGTCTTCAGTATTACATCTGTTAAGTCAGCAACAAGGCACTACACTGTTTATGACTTTATTGGCCGCTTTCCAGGTACTATTGTACCGGCACAGCGGTCAGCAGGATATTTGTATTGGCACCCCAATTGCGGGCAGGCAACAGCAAGAGTTAGAAGGCCTTATCGGTTTTTTTGTAAATACCCTTGTATTAAGAACTAAGCTTTCGGGTAACAATACGTTTATAGATTTATTGCAACAGGCAAGGATTACTACCCTGGAAGCATATGAACACCAGGAAGTACCATTTGAGAAGGTAGTAGAAACGCTGGTTAAAGAAAGAGACTTGAGCAGGAGTCCACTGTTTCAGGTAATGTTGGTATTTCAGAATACCCCACTTATTCAGGACCTTAATCTAAAAGGATTAAATATTTCCAGGGGCGTAGCAGGGGCAGCTGCTCACAATACAGCAAAGTTTGAACTAACCTTTATTATTACCGAAACCGCACGGGGACTAAAGTGCGTTGTAGAATATTGTACGGCTCTCTATAGTGAATATTCCATCAAACGAATGGTTGGGCATTTTAATGAACTCCTTCATTCCATAGTTAAATCCCCGGCACAAAAGATCGGCTTGTTGCCCATGCTTTCAAAGGCAGAAGAGAATCTATTGCTGGTGGATTTTAATAATACCTCATCCGTTTATCCTTCATCAGCAACAATTGCAGACCTGTTTCGGGAGCAGGTACAAAAGCAACCAGGTAGTATAGCGATGGCATTTGAAGCAGAACAGGTCACATATCTTCAAATGAATGAACGCTCAAATCAGTTAGCCCATTATCTAATATCTAAAGGAGTACGATCAGAAACAATGGTGCCGATCTGTATTGAACGAAGTATTGATATGCTGGTAGGTATTTTAGGTATTTTAAAAGCGGGTGCTGCATATGTTCCAATAGATCCGGTTTATCCGGGGGAACGTATAAATTTTATGCTGGAAGATATTGATGCCAATATAATCCTAAGCAGCAAAGCAGCCCGTGAAAAAATACCGACCCATAAGAACATTCACGTTATCGAAATGGATAATCCTGAATCACCTTTCCATCAGGAGCTATTTGATAATTTAAGCACTGTTATACTTCCGGAAAATTTGGCCTACGTTATTTACACATCAGGGTCTACCGGTAAACCCAAAGGTGTAATGGTAACTCATAACAATGTGGTGAGCCTGGTAAAAGGGGTAAGCTATATTTCTTTAAACAACAACGATATTCTGCTATCCACCGGATCATCATCCTTTGATGCTACTACTTTTGAGTATTGGGGTATGTTACTCAATGGCGGTCAATTAGTGTTGTGCAATGAAAAAACCTTACTGGATAATAAACTTTTAAAAGAAGAAATAAAGAAAAGAGGTGTTAACCACATGTGGTTTACTTCCAGTTGGTTTAATCAACTGGTAGAAGCAGATATAACTCTTTTCGAAAAACTGGAAACCGTGTTGGCAGGCGGTGAAAAATTATCAGAACATCACATTGAAATACTAAGGCAAACTTATCCCCATATTGAAATTATCAATGGATACGGTCCCACGGAAAATACTACTTTTTCAACCAGCTACCATATCCGGGAAACGAACATCAGCAAGCCGGTTGCTATTGGCAAGCCATTAAGTAATCGCAAAGCTTTAATTCTGGATGAAAATGCGCAGTTGGTACCCGTAGGCGTTAGTGGCGAAATATGTTTGTGGGGAGCTGGCCTTTCAAAAGGCTATTTAAACCAACCTGAATTAACAGCAGAAAAATTTGTAAAAAATCCATTTAATATACATGAAGAAACCCTGATGTATAAGACCGGAGACTTAGGTAGATGGTTGCAGGATGGCAACATAGAATATGTAGGCCGGATAGATGAGCAGGTAAAGATCAGGGGGTACCGGATTGAATTGGGGGAGATAGAAAATGTATTGCACCAGTGTGAAAGTGTAACACATGCAGCCGTGCTGGCAAAGGAAGATAACTTTGGTAACAAGCGCCTGGTTGCTTATATCGTGCCGGCGCAAAAATTTGATATAGAATCCATGCTATCTGATTTACGTGGAAAAATTCCAGCGTACATGATACCATCCGCATGGATGGAAATGGAGCAACTGCCCTTAACGTCAAATGGTAAAATCGATAAAAGGTCCTTACCTGATCCTGATAATTCGCAGTTACCAATTCACCAGTATGAGGCCCCCGGCAATGAGTTGGAAACCCGGATGGCGGACTTATGGCAGGATTTACTGGGTGTTGAAAAAGTAGGTATTTCGGATGATTTTTTCCGATTAGGCGGACACTCCCTTCATGCCATCAGGTTGGTTTCGCTTATTCGTCGAAAAATGGGCATTGATATTTCAACCAATGATGTTTTTATTTATCCCACCATTGCCCGGCTAATTGCAAGTGTATTGGAAAAAGCCAATAATCCATCATCGATCGGGAAGGGTATTAAATACACCGTTTCTATAAAAACAGGAGGAAATAAGGTGCCACTATATATTGTTGCAGGTGGCGGCGGTACGGCACTGCGTTTCAGAAAATTTGCAGAACTGCTGGATAAAGATCAGACCGTTTACATTTTGCAGCCCCCTACGGATAGCAAGTCGTTAAAAGAATTCCCTGAAGAAATAGAAAGCATCGCTCAAATATTTGTTGCCGAAATATTACTTCAAAACCCCAATGGCCCGTTTGCACTTTCAGGTCATTGCCTTGGAGGCATTATTGCTTTTGAAATGGCGAGGCAATTGGAGCAGAGCGGTAAAAAGGTGCAATTACTGGCAATGTTCGATACGATATTGGATGAACCCGCAGGTTATAGCCCCCGGTCATTTAAAAACTTATTTCACTTAACATTCGCCATAAAAAAAGCACTTTCAAAACTGATATTGAAAATTGGTTTTCAATTTTTTCTATTAAAACACCACACCAGGGAGTCCTTTGCTTATAAGTTTGATAAAGTGAAATCGTTGGGTACAAAAATCAAGTGGAAAAAATCAGATTCCGAAACAACGCAAAATGGCGGTATGGAAATTTTTAACGAATCTGCAGACATTTATATATCAGCATGTAAAAAATACAAACTAATTCCGTATGCGGGGCATATCGTAGCATTTTATGCAAAAGAACATTATTATTTTCTGGATAAAGCCAAAGGTATCAGATATAAAAAATTGCGTTTCGATGACGATGTCAGGAACAGGTGGAAACAGTACGCAACCAAAGTTTCCATTCATGAAATTGAAGGCGAACATTCAGAAATATTTGATCCGGTAAACGGAGATGAATTTGCCCTGCTGCTTCAGCAACACCTAAATAGCGACAATCTATAGCAGGCCATTAATTTCGAAAGAAAAGTGGATATAAAAGCAGGCGATCGGCACTGTTATAATAATATCGGTCAGGTAATAAAAAATAACTAGCAGCACCGTTTATTACAATACTTAAAATAGCAACATTAAATACCAGATGTTTGATTCAAAAATAAGGCACATTAGTTATTACGTTCCGGAAAACAGGGTACCCATCGAGGGGGTTATAAGCCTGGTTGGAGATGAAGATATTCCTGCGGTTTTTCCCAATAAAGAAGCTTATGCAACCTTTATCAAAGAAGAATTAAATGTAGATTCAATCAGGGTTGAAGATAGTCTTAGTGATAAAGAAATGCTCACAAATACTGTGGAACAAATTTTTATGGAAGGCGTTGCTGAGCCAGAGGAAATAGATCTTATTATATTAGCCCAGGAAGAAGATCAACGACAAAAATTAAATCTTGGACAATATATTCAATACGAGTTTGAACTGAACAATGCATACGTGTTGAATATAGACGGCAATCATTGTGCAAATATTGATCATGCACTTACACTGGCTTCGCAAGTGGCTAACAACAATGAACGTATTAATAATGTACTCATACTTGGTAACGTTAAAGTTAACAAACCCAAAGACAGGCTTGTAGGTACCTATGGAATACTATCCGATGGTTCAGGAGCCATGTTATTAAAAAAAGGCATTAAAGGGCCAGGGCTTAAAAGCAGTAGAATCATTTCTGCCGGTAGATTTCACGATGTGAATCTCGACAGAGACGAATCTTTAATTCTTTGTAAGTATTATGTAAAAACTATTAAAGAACTCCTGGATCGAAATAATATTGCTCCCGATGATGTGGCACATATCATCACACAAAATGCGAATCCTTTATTGATTAACCAGTGTTTAGAAATGGTTGGCCTGAATACAGAAAAAATATTTACCGCTAATCAAACAAAATATTCGCACCTGGATTGCCTCGATTTTTTAGTAAATCTTAAAGATCTTTCAACAGAAATTGAAGCAACCAAAAACGAGGGGCTCATTTTATCTTTTGGAACAGGTTGGGCAGGTTCATTTATCGCATCTTTTTTATCATATCAATAGAAATGGAAATTGACAAAATAAATTTGCTAATCAGCAAATTACAGGATTGTAAATCCAATCTTGAAACCTATCAGCATGGTAAAAAAGTAGTAATGCCATTTAAAGATATGCAACCGGGTATTTTAGAAGTGCTGGCATTCTTTAAAACCAACAATATTAAGCAGGGAGATAAAATTGGAATTATTGGTACCAACACAGTGGAGTGGGTGCTAATAGACCTGGCTTGTATTGCTGCCGGTGTTATATCAGTTCCGTTTGATCCTGCCGTTAGTTATAGCATTCCTGAACTGCTGGCCGAATTTGAATTGCCATTTATACTTTCCAACGCAGCGCCTTATAAAAATATAGATTCAGTTTACCAGTTTGAGGCTGTTTGTAAAAATCAAGGGGTAGAAGCAGGTGCAAAATTAGCGCCCGTTCATTACCAGCCGGAAGACGTATTAACCTACAAATTTACTTCAGGGTCTACCCAACGTCCTAAAGTGATGGGTGCCATGAAACAAAGTGTGGATGCGGCTATTACTTATGTACAGGAAATATTTAAACACGATTCATCTGATAAGGTAATGGTTTTTTTACCCTTGCATACCTATCAGCAACGCTATTGGATTTATTCAGCTATTTTATTTGATTTTGATATTATTCTCGTACCCAAAGAATATGTTTTTCATTCTATCACGATTGATCACCCGACAGTGATAATGGGCGTTCCGTTTTTCTTTGAAACAATCATGAAGAATTTCCTGGCAGAATTGGATACTGATGAACCACTTTCGGATGAAATGATGAAGAAAGAATTCCTGCAACAAATGGGCGGCAAAATTCGTTACCTGTGGACGGGATCGGCACCTGTGGGTTCGGATACATTGTCCTTTTTTGAAAAAATGGAAATACCGGTTTTCCAGGGATATGGCATGAATGAAATTTGCATTGTTGCTAAAAACTATTTTGGCAATAATAAAACAGGAAGTGTTGGCAAACTGTTGCCCGGTAAGGAAGTGAAATTTGATGATAATAATCAACTGCTGATAAAAAGTAAATACCCGGTTAACACAAGTTATTATAAAGCTGAAAAGGAAGATAATGATGCTACATTTTTAGCAGATGGTTACGTGGCAACAGGCGATTTAGGTTACCTGGATGAAGATGGCTATTTGTATATAAATGGCAGAATCAAAGAATTAATTGTGTTGGCGAATGCAGTTAAAATACATCCTGCACCAGTTGAAAAGAAAATAGAAACCAGCCCGTTTATTAAGCATTGCGTGGTGTATGGTGATGAACATCCTTACCTGGTAGCATTGATTGTACCAGCAGTTGCGGATACCGATCACCGCAAGATTAAAGAGGAAATTGCTAAAGTAAATGAACTGCTCAAGCCACATGAAAGGGTTTGTAACTTTTTAATTGCCGGCGAAGAATTTGGTGGTGATAGTACCAGGTTGTCGGCACAAAATAAAATACTAAGGAATGGCATAATCAGGGACTATGCAGCAAAACTTGAACAATTATATTCAAATTAAATAAAGAAAACAGATCAATGGATAATGTATTGGCCGAAATAAATCAAAGCATTTTTGCTGTGAAAAAAATTAGTGAACCCGCTGGTGATGCGTTGCTGAAAGAAGACCTGGGAATTGACTCAATGCAGTTTGTCCGCATTGTTACAAAGCTGTCAGGTAAACTGGATGTAAATATTTTTGAACTAAGCGACCAGGACCTGGCGAATGTAAAAACAGTCAATCAACTGGCAGATTTGTTTAGGAAAAAATAGGCTGTATCTTGGATCAAAACAAGGGATAGATTAGTGAGTTGTTATTTTGCTCATCATTGATAAAATGTAAAAGAGTGCGACGCCACTGAAGCTTAATTGAAAAAATTTTGCCCGGCTCATAAAAAAAATACTCACTAATTTATTAATTGTTCACTATAAAAAACTAACCCCGTTTCTTATTAGCCAATAAAAATACCAACAAGGTAGATTGTTTAAAGATCCGGCAGATTTAATAAAAATTAATTTTATGAGTGCTCCAGCAATAGATGAATTGTTTACAGGTGACTTTGCTTTAGAAAATAGCAACGTGTTGTTAAGGCCCTTGTTAGCCAGTGACAAAGATGAATACCGCGGTCTTGTATTTAACGAAAATATTTGGACCTATTTTGCGATTGCGATTAACGATGAAAATGACCTGGATGCTTTTATTGATAATGCCATCTTTGACAGGGCAAGTAAAAGCCGTGTTACTTTCACATCTATTCACAAAGCGTCAGGAAAGATAACCGGTAGTTCTTCCTTTGGTAATTTTTCTTTTCGTGATAAAAGAGTTGAAATTGGCTGGACCTGGGTTGCACCGCAGTTTCAAAAAACGGGTGTAAACAGAACCAATAAATTTTTGCTGATGCAATATGCATTTGAAGTGTTAGGTATGGAAAGGGTTGAATTTAAGACGGACGTTTTAAATCAAAATGCAAGAAAAGGACTCAGGGGAATTGGCGCAGCGGAAGAAGGTACATTAAGAAGCCATACGTTGATGCAGTTTGGCCGCAGAAGGGATACCATTTATTACAGCGTGTTAAAAAATGAATGGCCATCTGTAAAAAATAGCATTTTTAAAGATTACTAAACATCTCATTGTTATCAAAATATTCTCATAACCTAAACATCCAAAAATGAAAGCGAATACCAAAACTGACCTGATCGGAATTGGCATCGGTCCTTCTAATCTAAGTACTGCAGCATTATTAGATCCCGTAAAAGAAATTGACAGCATCTTTTTTGACTTTAAAAAAGAATTTCAATGGTTTCCGGGTATGCTTTTTCCGGAAGCCACCATCCAGGTATCCTGGTTAAAGGATTTGGTAACATTGGTTGATCCAACCAGCCGTCATTCATTTTTGGCATTTTTGGCGCATAAGAAAAGAATGTATCGTTTTTCTATGGCAAGGTTTCCCCGTGTTAAAAGAAGAGAGTTTAACCAGTATTTTCAATGGGTAAGTCAGTCGCTTGATAACCTTCATTTTGATACCAGCGTTGATAGCGTAAATTTTAAAGACGATCATTTTATACTAAAGCATTCAAAAGGAGAAAATACTTCAAATAATATTGTGATTGCAGCCGGACAAAGTGCAAAAGTACCAGACTGTGTGCGTCCGCATCTTTGCTCAACTGTATTTCATGCCACGCAATTTATTAAGGAAAATAGTGCGATGGCCGATAAGCGGATTGTAGTAGTTGGCGGTGGCCAAAGTGGGGCAGAATTGGTGAACCAGTTGTTGTTAAACAGGTCGGCATTGCCGGCCAATATCCGCTGGATGTCACGCAGGCCCAATTTTTTACCAATAGATGATTCGCCCTTTACAAACGAATTTTTTACGCCATCCTATAGCGAGTATTTTTATCATTTACCCGATAAAGAAAAAAGTAAGTTATTAGGCCAGCAAACGCTTGCCAGTGATGGTATTAACCTCGATTTGTTGGAAGACATTTATCGTAACCTGTACGAAGTGGATTTGATAGAAGGTAAAGGGAAACTAGCCAAACTTCATTTCAATCACGACTTGCTTGATTTCAAAAAAACAGCAAACGGGTGGGGGCTTGTTTGTAAAAATACTTCAACCGGCGAAGTCAATCATTACGAAGCTGACATTGTAATTTTTGCAACCGGGTTTGAATACCAGCCACCCAAATTTTTAGAACCAATTATGGGTAAACTTAAAAGCAACCCGAATGGTTTTGATATCAATGAAAATTTCTGCATAGAATGGGATGGCCCAAAAGAAAATAAAATTTTCATTCAGAATGGCGCCCGTCATGTACGGGGAGTAGCGGATCCAAACCTTAGCCTGGTAGCATGGAGAAGTGCTAAAATTATTAATTGCCTGGCAGGGAAAAAAGTGTATGATCTTGAAAACGAAAGTTCCGTTTTCAACTGGCATGATTTTGCACCGCACGATACCAGCTCAAAAGAAGGTTTGCAGGAAGGATTAATAGATTATTTGGTAAAAGAATAATTCATCTATTACATTTTATAATTGAATAAGATTTCTGAAATTATTTTAAGGGGCAATGCCTATGAACGTGGGTTGCAACATGGGCAACAACTTGGCCCGCAGATAAAGGATTTTTTAAATGATAATAAAGCTCGTGTTAATAGCATTCGGGAATTTCCGTTAAGTGATGATGTTATACAAAGCCAGGTGCAGCTGCATGCAGCAGTCATTGAAGCAGAACTGCCGGAAATTGCCACCGAATTAAAAGGGTTGGCAGCAGGCGCAGGTATCAGTTACGAAGAGGCTGTATTTCTACAAGTAAGGGTTGAATTAATGTCGTACGGTGACCAGGATTTACTGGAAGGGGATTGTTCTACAGTTGCCATAAAACAACCCGGTCATCCCACAATCACCGGGCAAACAATTGACCTTCCTGGTAACATGACGGAGCTTGGTTGTGTATTTAGAATTATTCCTGAAAATGATGATGAGCCGGAAATACTAATGTATGGCTTTGCCGGATTATTAGGCTACATGGGAATGAACAGTCACGGCCTATCTATCAATATAAACATGGTTGTATCCAACGATTGGCAACCCGGCGTTTCTCCTTATTTGCTAGTCAGGCATTTTTTAACGCTTGCTACAACGGAAGAATGTTTGCAGGAATTAAACAGGATAACCAGGAGTAGTTCAAGAAGCTTTGTTATTGCTGATAAAACAAGTTTACTGAATGTTGAATTTACTGCTACTCAAATAAGGGTTTTAGAAGAAACTTTAATGTTTCATACCAATCATTACCTCGATACTGACTTGATTAAGGAAGATAAAATACATTTCCTGTTTAAAAATTCCTCCATTAAGCGACTTAAATTATTGCAACAATTATTTCCTTCTGATGAGAATGTAAGCCCGGAAACTTTATTCAATATTTTTGCCGATCATACTTTGTATCCTGTAGGTATTTGTGCACATGGCGAAGGTAATATCAGGAGATCGGAAACCGTTGGTACAGTAGTAATGGAACCGGAATCGTTTACCATGTACGCAAGGAAGGGAAATGCATGTACCGGTGAAACTGAAATTTTTAGGATGAAAGCACATTCGGCAGTGTAGAATTTTTTTGCCTGTTATATAGTATGATGCAAATAAATAAGTTAATTTTTCACTATTGTCCGACTAAAAATATGCAATATCGCTACAACTAATACTGGTTGGGTGTTCTGGCCCCTCTCCTTTGGAGTATACTATAAGCGGCGCTGATGTTTCGCCGAAAAGAACTGGGAAGCAAAAATTGATTGGTGATGATTTTTTTGATTGTAAATAAAATGCTGATTTATTAAATTGTAATAAAATGCTCTTTGCAGTAAAAATCTATTTTCCTCACTGAATTTAGAATTCATTTTGGAGTTTGATTCTGGTTGCCATATCTGTTTCATATTGGGACAATTTATTGAGCCCTTATAGTAGAATAAACAAATGGGGCAAACAGGCTGAGAGTATAAAAAATTACAACATTATGGAAAAGCAAACACAACTAAAAAAGAAAATTAAACATGTCAACGTTGCAAGTTTCGCCATTGTAAATTCTGATGCTGCCGGTATAGATGTAGCATCAAAGATGCATGTAGTAGCGGTTCCTCCCGGCAGGGATTCTATAAATGTAAAAGAGTTTGGAGCCTTTACAGAAGACTTACAGTCGATAGCCGAATGGTTAAAAAAATGCAAAGTAGATAAGGTAGCGATGGAAAGTACGGGTGTATATTGGAAGCAATTGTACCTGGTGCTGATAGAGCATGGTTTTGAAGTGTCGTTGGTAAATGCGAAGCATGTTAAAAATGTAACGGGACGTAAGACAGACATGGATGACGCCCAATGGATACAAAAATTACATAGCTGCGGATTGTTGAGGAGTAGTTTTTTACCCGATGATTTAACAGAGAGTTTACGCAGTCTTGTACGTCATCGGAAGTCATTAATAGAAGATAGTAGCCGGTATGTTTTGAGAATGGAAAAGGCACTGGACCTGATGAATATTAAAATTCATGGCGTAATAAGCGATTTGATGGGCAAATCAGGAACAGCCATATTGGAGGCGATAATAGCTGGCGAGAGAGAGCCGGAGAATTTTATGCAACATCTTGATTACCGAATAAAGGCTAATCGGGAAGAAATAAAAAAATCGCTAAAAGGTAACTGGCGTAACGAACATCTTTTCTTATTGAATGAAAATTATAAATTATATGGTTTTGTGCAGCAAAGGATACTCAGTTGCGAAAAGGAAATCGAACTACACATGCAAAGAATGGGTGCTGTAAACAATGAAGGGACAATTGAATCGATACCTCAGGAAGGGGTTTTAAAAAAGAAGAATGAAAAGAAAAGTAAAAATCAACCTGATTTTGATGTACGGGGGTATTTACTAAAATTACATGGGGTAGACGTAATTGATATTTTTGGAATCCGAGAAAATTCGGCGATGGAAATATTGGCAGAAACGGGAACAGATTTGTCCAAATGGGAAAATGAGAAGAAGTTTGTCAGTTGGTTGAATTTATGTCCAAACAATAAGATATCGGGCGGTAAGCTAATAAGTAGTATGGTATTAAAGAAAAAGACAGGATTAGCCAGTAAGGCCTTTAGAGCAGCTGCAAATAGTGTACAGAAAAGTGATAATTGGTTAGGAGATTTTTTTAGAAGAAAGAAAGCAAGAGGAGGGAACAAATATGCAATTATTGCTACTGCCAGAAAAATAGCGATCATCTATTACAAAATGGTCAGGTACAAGCAAGGCTTTAAGCCACTAGACACAGAAGAATACCGGGAGGATTTCAAGGCCGCAAAAATCGCAAGGCTTGAGAAGCAAATCGCCAAGCTCAAGGGAGCTGCCTAAACAGTTCTATAGTAGAGGGGTTGGGGTGAGGTTATTCAGGCAGAGTAAGGAATTCTGGAGTTTAGTCGGACAATAATGTTAATTTTTATAGACCAATTAATATTTACAAGTTAGTATATGACAACATTTGAGCGATTGAAAGAAGGGGGGAAAAGGTATTTGCTGATTCCTGTAATGCCTACACCCAATGGAGGCTTGCATTTGGGGCATTTGTCTGGCCCGTTTCTTAAAATGGATGTGTTGGCAAGGGCACAACGCAGAATGGGAAATGAAGTAGCAACATTTTTTGGTTCGGATGGTTATGAGTCATACATGAATTTAAAATCATGGCAAACAGGCAAAGATGTTACAGCGCTTTGCAATGAATTTCATGAGCGCATGCGCAGCGACCTGGATGCACTCAGTATTGAATATGATGCTTTTATTAACCCGTTAGACCCAACCTACAACGCCAGTTTTAAATCGTTCATTACAAATGTTGTTAAAGACCTTGTTGCAAAAGGTGTGGTGGAAATACGGCCCGAAAAATATTTATATTCAAAAGACGAAGATTGTTATTTGGCAGGCTGCTGGATATTGGGAGATTGCCCGGTATGTGGTAGTAGTACCGGAAGTTACCAGTGCGAAGATTGTGGCACCCAATATCGTCCAATGGATTTAAAATCGCCTGCATTTCGCAGAGGCGACTTTCCGATTACCCCGATAGATGACAAAGATCTTTACCTTGTAATCAATAAAAAAGATGAACTGTTTCAGCAACTTGAAGCGATGCAGGTGGGAGCCGAGTTTATCGAAATTGCTAAAACTTATTTCAACCACCAAGGCAACTATATCCGGCTTACCAATCCCGGTAAATGGGGCATTCCATGGGAGATAGCAGGCAGTAAAATACCACATGTATTGTTTACTTATTCCGCCTTATATTTTTACTCATTGTTTTGTGGTGAATTATATAAAAAGAAATTCAACACCGCATTAAATCCGCTGGATAAAAATTCAGCAGTTATAACAGTCGCAAGTTTTGGTATTGATTGTACCATTCCATACATGGTTGCAAGCGTTGCACTTGGCCTGGAAGGTGATCAGTATCGGCCGATAGATCATTTATTACCAAACCATTTTTATACACTTGAAAATGCTAAATTTTCCACCAGTCGTGGACATGCGATCTGGGGTGATGATATCGTAAATAAAACGCCGGTAAGTGCGGATGCTGTCAGGTATTTCCTGGTTTTATTTAACCCTGAAAATGCAATGAACGATTTCAGCGTTGATGCATTTTTAAAATTTGCGAACGATGATTTAGCAAATGAACTACAACCATTACTTGAAAAGGCATGGGTTAGTTTAAAAGAAGAACCTTTATCTGGTCCGGATTCAACATTTATAAAAAAGCTGGAAGATTCATTAATAGCACAACAGGATAGTTTAACTCCTCCTGGATTTCAATTGAAAGAAAGCAGTTATCCATTGAAAGATTGGATTAACTATGGGAGTGAACTTTCATTTGATACCAACAGCGCATTTTGGTGGCTGAAAGGCTTTGCATTACTGGCTTTCCCGATAATGCCCGGGTGCACTACTTCAATCTGGAATTTACTTGGGCGAAAGGATAATCCATCATCATCCGCCTATTTTTTACAAAGCCAACCAAATTGGAACAGTGAATTACCTGCATATTTTAAATCAGTTAGTTTTGATGAATTAAAACCGGCTTTGCCTGCAACATTATTTACCAATGAACTTAAATAATTTTATAGTATGAATACTTTTCCAAAACTTTCATTTTTAGCGCCGGAGTATTATGACGACTCGATGGTTGTAGACGAAATTGACCTGGGCCACGAAAAAGGGCAACCTATTGCGCCGTTTAAGGGTTCAAAATTTGTAGTATTTCCAAATGAAACGTCTCCCCTTGATCAACACGATGTTATTGAATGTTGGTTTATTGCTTCAGGCACCGGTGAGGTCATTTACAATGGCGAAAAAAAAGAAATGGTAAAAACAGGTGACGTGTTATATTTTGAATCGCAACAAAGCCACCAGGTTTATAATAATGGATCAGAGAATCTCCTGGTATTTTCAGTATGGTGGAAAAAATAAATCAATTGACAAACATGCCAGAATTTGACCTTGCCATCATTGGCGCAGGTATCATTGGTGTGTCTGCTGCATGGTACGCCAATAAGCAGCATCCTGAATGGTGCATCGTTATTCTGGATCAATCAACAGTTAGCTCGGGGGCCACTTATTATTCTGCCAGCCTCGATCTTCCATATGGCCATACTCCTTTACGTTATCAATTGGCCGGCAGGTCACGTGAACTCTTTTCAGCATTAAGAGAAGAACTACCAGCTTTGCCAATTAAAGATTTATCATTGTTTGGGATTGTACAGCAATCAAAAGCAAACGAAGTGTTATCCCAAATTGTAGACAAAAATGCAAGTATCTCGCCTGAAATTATTCCCGGCTTACAACAGCAATATCCTAACCTTACTTTACCCAAGGGGGCCACTGTAATTGCCGGAACAGCGAGCCAGGCTTATAAAAATGATATAGCCACTTTGATGGCTGAAAAATTAATTGAAAGCGGCGTTCATATTCAGTCGCAATCAAAAATATTATCAGTAAAGCCAGTTGAAGGACATTATAAATTGCAAACAGCTACAGGGAATATTATCTCCACTAACCGTGTTATACAGGCCACAGGCCCATGGATGACAGAAGATTTAATTGAAGGGACACCTGTATCCACAGGAACACGTATAAAGAAAATTGTTGCTTTTCACATTCATCAGCAGCCCGAAATTTCTGATGCGCTTTTTTACTTTTTTGATGATGATGCTTTTATCATGCCAAAATACGAAGCCGGTTATTGGCTGTTTAGTTTTAAATGCGATCATTGGGATGTTAAGCCTGATATTTCGAACCTAAATATTGATGATGCGGACATTCAAAAAGCACAGGGCATATTAAAAAAATATTATCCTGCTTTTGCTCCTTTATGCACAGCAGGCAGGGTATTCTGCGATGGCTACACGCAAAACGGCGATCCTGTCATTATGCAGGCGGGCAATCATGAAAATTACATTATTGCAGGAGCTGGCGCCGGTTCTGGCTTTCGTTTAGCGCCAGGCATAGCTGAGAAAGCACTCAGTCTTTTCAAATAGCTTCATCAAATTTTTTTGTTAATAAAATGCTTCAGCTCATTGTTGTTGATCGATGACCCGTGCTTCCTAAAATAGTTTTGTTACTTTTGACCATACAAACATTGGTCACTATATGAAGCAAACAAACCGAAGAGAATTTTTACAAACCGCAGCCCTGCTTACAGGGTCTGCGTTGATTGGTTCCTCATTTGAAACTGTTAAAAAAAAGCCACTCAATTTATCTTTTTCCACACTTGGTTGTCCTGATTGGCCCTTTAAAAAAATTGTGGAGTTTGCTCAAAAAAACCAGTACAAGGGGTTAGAGATGAGGGGTATTCTTCGACAGGTAGATCTTACCCAATGTGCTGAATTTAGTACGGCTGCAAACAGGGCCGCTACCATGCAACTGATGAAGAATAACAGGTTGTCTTTTGTAAATCTTGGTTCTTCTGCTGCAATGCACTTTGCCGGCGAAGCAGAAAGAAAAAAGAACCTTGACGAGGGAAGGAAATTTATAGACCTGGCCCATGAAATCAACTGTCCTTACATACGAGTGTTCCCCAATAATTTCCCTAAAGACATGGAAAAGCAGGCCACCATGGAGTTAATCACCAAAGGGTTGCAGGAGTTGGGCAACCATGCCAAAGATAGCGGTGTGATGGTGTTGATGGAAACGCATGGTGACCTTGTATATACCACAGACATAGAAGCGGTGATGCAGGCCACCAACAACGAAAACGTTGGCTTGGTTTGGGATATCAGCAATATGTGGACCATTACCAAAGAACAACCGGCAATGATGTACGAAAAATTAAAAAAGTACATTAAGCATACGCATATTAAGGATGCAAAACTGAATGATGGTAAAGTGCAATATGTATTTTTAGGAAGAGGTGATGTGCCGATTTTTAACGCAATAAATATATTAAAGCAAGATAATTACGAAGGCTTCTATAGTTTTGAATGGGAGAAAATGTGGCACCCTGAAATTGATGAACCGGCACCAGCTATTACAAATTATGCTGGTGTAATGCGGGCAATATTTTCTTCTTAAAAAGCTATGTTTTATAAAATAAAAATTCGATCATTTATATAAACAAAGAGACTACTATGCCAGGTGATTCTACGAATATTAATAATACTTCAAAGAAAAAAAATACATACGATGCAATCATTGTTGGCTCCGGTATTACAGGTGGATGGGCCGCTAAAGAATTGTGTGAAAAAGGATTGAAGGTGCTATTGCTTGAACGGGGCTCAAATGTTACCCATCCCAACTATCCCACGGCAACCAAAGAGCCCTGGGATTTTCCACATCGGTTTCATTTATCTGTTGAAGAAAAAAAATCGCACCCAATACAAAGCCGTCATTTTTCTTATAGGGAAGATAACAAGCATTTTTATATCAATGATCTTGAAAATCCTTATGAAGAAATAAAGCGGTTTGATTGGGTAAGGGGCGATATTGTTGGTGGCAGATCATTGTTGTGGGGAAGGCAATGTTACCGATGGAGCGATCTTGATTTTGAAGCCAATCTTAAAGACGGCTATGGTGTAGATTGGCCAATTCGTTATAAGGATATTGAGCCATGGTATTCATACGTAGAATCTTTTATTGGTGTAAGCGGTTCGGTTGAAAACATTCCGCATTTACCAGATAGTGTATTTCAACCACCTTTTGAAATGAATGCAGTTGAAAAAGATTTTAAGGGAAAGATAGAAACCAGCTACAACGATCGAAAAGTAATCATCGGAAGAACCGCCAATCTTACCAAACCTGTTAAGGGCAGGGGGCAATGCCAGACAAGGGATCTATGTCACCGGGGGTGTCCATACGGTGCTTATTTTAGTACCAATGCCAGTACCATGCCCGCTGCTTATGCAACCGGCAACCTGACAGTCAGGCCATATTCGCTGGTTAATAAAGTGTTGTATGATGATCAAAAACAAAAAGCAACCGGTGTTGAAATTGTAGATATACAAACCAATCAGGTAGAGGAGTTTTATGCAAGCGTTATCTTTTTAAATGCTGCTACGGTAGCAACTTCCTTTATATTGTTGAATTCCATATCAACCCGTTTTCCGAACGGGCTTGGAAATGGCAGCGATCAGGTTGGCCGAAACCTGATGGATCATCACAAGGGTATATCGGTAACTGCCAGTGTAGATGGATTTGAGGATATGTATTATTCAGGCCGCAGGCCAACCAATATTTATATTCCCCGGTTTAGAAATGTGCATGAAAAAAATAATGACTTTCTACGTGGCTATCACCAGGGTGGCAGTGCATCCAGGAGCAGGGGCGTTGATGATGGTAGTATCGGTGCAAGTTTCAAAGAGTCGCTTACAGAGCCGGGTGGTTGGCATATCGGCCTGTTTGGTTATGGTGAATGTTTACCTTACCAGGACAATAGAATTACTTTGAATAAAAATAAAACAGATAAATGGGGGCGGCCGGTTGTTTCAATTGATTGCGACTTTAAAGCAAATGAAATTGCAATGCATGCCGATATGGTGAATACTGCAAAGGAAATGTTGGAGGCTGCCGGGTATAAAAATATCAGGGATAACAGCAGTATATCATTTCCGGGCAATGCCAATCATGAAATGGGGACAGTCCGTATGGGAAGAGATCCAAAAACTTCTGTATTAAATGGATTTAATCAGATGCATGAAGTGCCGAATGTATTTGTTACCGATGGTTCCTGTATGACCTCCGTTTCTTGTGTAAATCCTTCTTTAACTTTTATGGCAATTACAGCCAGGGCCTGCGATTATGCAGTGAAGGAATTAAAGAAAATGAATTTGTAATTGTTTGCAAGAGATAGAATGAAATAAATTTAGGATCGTTTTAACCACCCTGTAATACTCATTCTTGGGCGATTGGCGATGGTTACTTCATGATCCATTTCATCACTTTTAAAAAATACTGCGGTCTGCGATTTTGGAGAAATGTTTTGTGGGCCTGCATCCTGGTAGACGGTTAATTGTCCTCCATCTGCATCCAGCCAGTTTTCGTTTAAGTAATTGATCAGCGAATATTTCCTGTTGCTGTCATTTCTAAACTGGTCCTTGTGGCGTTTGTAAGAACTGCCGGTTTCATAAATGGCATAATGGAATTCGTATCCATTTATTCCTGCATAGCAGGTACTGTTCAGGCGTTCAATAAAATTTTCTACCAGTTCTAAAAATTCCTGTTCAAAAAGATTATCGTGGCTTTTATCCATCCAATAAATCTTATCGCCACGCATTTTTTGTTGGGCATCCATCACAACTTCATTGCCCACTCCGGCAGCAGTCATCATGTTATCCTTTTGTAATTGTAGAATGTTTTGTTGTAATCCAAGAGAAAGGGCGGCATTCAAAAACCCGGGATCAATGCCCACTTTATTTTCAAGATAACTATCAATCAGCAGGTCGAATTTATTGTGCATGGTGTGGGTTGAATCGGCGCAAGGTAGTCTATTCGCCTACAGTTTTAGTTAAATTTTTAAAGTGTATCAATTTACTGTTTTGTTTTTTACTTAATGATATTTTTAAGTGAGTGAACGTATATGAAATGACTATATTTTTTGCCCTTTGCGCAATAGAATAAAGGGACATGGCTGGAGTTTTATTTCTTTAACCTGTTCAAAACCTCATTACGGTACACGCCTCCTACACTTACTTCCTGATCTGCTATAGTAACCAAGTTTCCCGTTATATATTTAATGTCATTTATGGATACAATAAATGATTTATGAACCCGGATAAATAAATCCGGTGATAATTTTTGTTCAATATTTTTCAAGGTTTCAAGTGTAACTAAAACTTTATCACGCAAATGGAGCTTTACATAGTTACCGATACTTTCAACAATTAGTATTTCACTAAAATTAACCTGGTAAATTCTTTTATCGGCTTTAATACTCATAATTTGCGGTGCTGTGATGGAGCCTTCTTCATTCATACCAGCGCTTATGGATGCTACACTATTTTGTGATTGACAAATTTTATAGGCTCTGTTTATAGATTTTACAAAACGTTCAAAACTAAAGGGCTTTAACAAATAATCGCATACCTCATGTTCATAGCTTTCTATCGCAAAATCCTGATGGGCGGTGGTTATAATAATTTGTGGCTTTGTGCTTAATGCCCGTAAAAAACTCATGCCCGACATTTTAGGCATTTGAATATCAAGGAAAATTATGTCTACAACTTGTTTATTTAAAAAAGCAAAAGCCTCGGGTGCCGAATAACAGTTGCCTTCCAATAACAGAAAAGGTAAATCGGCAATATAACTTTGAATTATAGTATGAGCATAAGGCTCATCATCCACTATCAGGCATTTTAGTTTCATGCAGAGGTAACTTTAAAGAAACAGTGTAATTGTCTTCTGCCGGTGAAATTAAATATTCAAAATCATTTCCATAGAGTAATTGAATTCTTTTTTTTACATTACTTAACCCAATACCACCGGCATCACTTTTTTTACTGCTTACATATTGATTACTGATGTTCACGTATAAGTATTTATTGACTGTTTTTATATCAATTGTTATAAAAGGCGTTTTTGTTGTAAGTTCGGTCCCATGTTTAAATGCGTTTTCAATAAATACAATCAGTAGCAATGGGGCAATCTGTAGTGCTTTTGAATGTTCTTCTATTGTATAATTTACCTGGATGCTTTCGGGGTTGCGCAATCTTATTTTCTGAATAGCTAAGTAATCATTTATGTATTCCAATTCATTCATTAAAGGAACGTATGTCCCGTTGCTGTTATAAAGAACATACCGCATAGTTTCAGAAAGCTTCAGCACTACATCTTTAGCATGGGGCGATTGTTCTATAATCATCCCATAAAGATTATTTAAAGTATTAAAAAGAAAATGAGGGTTAATCTGGTTGCGTAAAGCTGCCAGTTCAGATTTTAAAAATTCATTTTCAATAGCAACCAATCTCTTTTGCTGATAATAGAAATCCTTAACTATTTTAAATGCGGCGCCAATTAAAAGACAAATGAAAATTATCCAAACAGTATCTTCGTAAGAAGTATGATCTCTTGTATTTGAAGATTCGGATAAATAATTAATTGTGGGTACCAATAATGCAGCGTATCCAAAAATTATAAAAAAAACGATCCCTATATACGGCAGATATTTTTTCTTATAAAAAAATTTGGGAAGCAGATAAAGATTATGGAAATACACAACCGGGCCCAGCGAAAGAATAAGAAAAAATAGATCTATAAAAACTCCAGCAACCGAAGTTTTGCCCGACACAATATCTTTAAACCCAAAGGCAAAGACAAAGCCAACCCATAACAAAAAATTGGTAATAATTTTTTTTACCAGGAAAGTGTTTTTTATACCCATATCACAAAAAAACCATTTTTATATTACTCCCTTGCATTAAACATGCAAAATATGACGAACTGCGTTTTATTGAAGATAAAACCAGGTAATCCATTGAATAGGATTGTTTATCAAATTGTCTCCTAATTGGTCATATAAAATTTCATTTTAAACAGCTAAGCTTTCTCTTTGCAGTTAATCAAACTTGCAAAAAGGGTTTGGAATACACAGGCTAAAATTAAAATACAATGATAAAAACAGCATTTAAAAGCATTCTTACTTTTATACTTTTTACTGTAGCCACAGGTTGCTTCGGCCAAAGTAAAGTAGAGCTTGGAGTAAGAGTTATACTGCAACGCACTACCTTGAGATATACCTCGGGAGTAGGTGCTGCTGCAGATTTTCTAAAAATAAATGCGCCATATTATTCAAGATGGCGAACAGCACTTGGAGTTGGAATTGTATATAATCCGCTAAAAAAGGTAAGGTTGGGGGCCGATTTATTGTACTCACTTCAGGGAGGTGGTTATGAAGAAAGAAAAAATAATTTAAATTATATAAAACTTCCGCTTTGGATTGGTTACAACGCTTCGCCAAACCGAAAACTGATTTTTTCCGTCCAATCGGGAATTGAATTGTCTTATCTGGTACGTGCCAAAATAAAATATGCAACCGGTGAAAAGGCCGATATCAGGCAGTACGTCAACAAAATCAGTTTGGGAATTCCTTTTGCAATGGGAGTAAAGTTCAAAGTATCCTCATCCTGTTATTTAACCACCCAGGTTTATTTGTATACTGATGTTAATACGCTTTCAAAAAACAATAAAACGTTTGGAGCTTACAATTATATCTATCCCGGTTTACGAATAGCGATTGATAGAAACCTCTCTAACTTTAAAAAATAAATATAAAATGAAATTGTTCTCTATTAGGTATTTTGCAATAGTAAGTTGCAGCCTGTTATTATCGTGTACTAAAACTGTTATAGTATCTAAAACACTTTCTGAAGCTATAGATAATATTGTAACCCCATACACTGTGTTAGGAGCCGATGTGGGTGTAATTGTAGGTACGGTTAAAGACGGTAAGGCTACCATTTATAGCTATGGCGAAAAAAAACCTGGAAGCCATGAAAAAATTACAGCTCAATCAGTACTTGAAATAGCTTCTCTTACAAAAACTTATACGGCACTTGCCCTGGCTGCAATGTGCAAAAATGGAGAACTAAACCTAGATGACCCTATTGAAAACTATTTGCCCGGTACTGTAAAAGTGCCGTCTTTTAATGGAAAGAAAATCACTTTACGTCATCTGGCAAATCACACATCGGGGCTTCCCCGATTGCCTGACAACATAGACAAAGAGGCTTATAATCCTTACAAAGGATATACAAAAGAAAAAATGTATGAGTTTTTGAATGGCTACTCTTTAACCAGGGAACCTGGCAGTGAATGGGAATATTCTAACGTTGGTTTTGGTTTACTCGGAGAAATACTGAGTTTAAAAAACAGTTCAAATTATGAAACCATGATTACAGACCGTGTATTACAGCCCCTGGGCATGACACATACCACTGTTTCATTTACGGCTGGTCAATTATTAAATTTAGTACAGGGTTACAATGGAAATAAGCAGGTAGAATCGTGGTCGCAATATCAACAAAATATTTTTCAAGGTACAGGTTCGCTCACATCAAGCATGGAAGACCAATTAATTTTTCTTCAGGCAAATATGGGTTTAATTCATTCATCTTTAGATTCTGCAATATTACTTTCACATCAATCTTCAACCAATAATCCAGATGATATCGGCCTTGCATGGAACAAAAAAACAATGGACAATCTGCATATCATTCATAAAAATGGAGGTAATGGTGGATATGGTTCTTTTATGGGATTTGATAAAATGCAGAAGATAGGGGTTGTAGTGATGGTGAATTCTTCTTTGAACCCGGAATTATTTCCCACTGATATGGGATTTGAAATATTAAAAGCCTTAAATAAATTTCAATAATATGACACGTATAGCAGTACTTCTGATTCTCTTATTTAGTGTTGGTATAAATGCCGAGGGGCAAAAAAAGTATGAGTTAATCTCCTATCTTAAAATTAATGTTGACAGCAACGGCAATTTGGTTAAAAATCCCTATGTGATTGATTTGCACAATAAACAAAAACATCTTATTGTTATTGGCACTCAACATTCAAGAGACACGAGCAATAATATGTTTGCTGTAATTGAAAAGATATTTTATCAATTAAAACCTGAATTAATAATTAATGAAGGTGGCAACCTCACAAAATCATTCAGTTCAAGAAACCAGGCCATACTTAAAGAAGGAGAATTGGGATTAGAGAAATTTCTTGCAGACAATGCAGGAATTAAAACATTAAATGGTGATATGAATGATAAACTTGAATTTGAAGAACTTTCTAAAGCATATTCTAAAGAAGAAGCATTACTGTTTTTTGCGTCCGAAAGGTTTATTCTGCCTTATGCATTTGGACAATATTCTGGCGATCTGGAGAAAGTATACGACAGTATTTTTATAAAAAAATATCTTTTAAAAGAAGGAATAAGTTTAACAGCAAAAGAAAGAAAATTCAGCTTCTACACTAAGCTTTATAAAAAATATTTCCATCAGGAGTTTTCGCTTGATAATATTGATCAGTTTAATTTTACACCTTTTCGCCAGCAAAGCCGCTTGAACGATGTAACCAGGGAATCAAAAGAAATAAGAGATATCGCATTATTAGAAACAATAGAACAGCAATTAAAAGTTCATGACACAATTTTAGTGATTTTTGGAGGGTGGCATGTATTGGCTATTGAGCCCGCTTTAAAACAAATAGTTGAACGGGCCAACTAATGCTTAACTCCATTCAATCAAATTATACTCCACGCCGCATCAAAATGTGTTATGATTTTTTTTGAGCCCGGCAAGGTTGCTGCTATGAAACATCGTTGCGTCGCACACTTGTACAATTTTTTCATTATTCAACAATACACAAATTTATCAGGCGTGAAGTATAGCAGCATTAAATAGTTAGCATGATCTTTAAAAAATATCCAGCAATAACAATTAACTTCTTTCTGTTTTCCATTTTAAGCCTATTTAGTTCTTGCTCAAAAAGCCCATCCGTTACATCTGAAAAGCAAGATTTGAAAAATAAAATTATTACTGTTGCAAAAGCGAATCATATCCCTACGCTGTCTGTACTGATAAAATGGAAAAACGATGAATTGAAATTCCTGTACCAGGATAAGTATAAAAACATTGAGCCGGTAAACGTGTATGGAATTGGTAGTACAACCAAATTTCTTTGTTCACTTATCTTTTTAAAATATGTTGAGAGTGGTAAAATAAACTTAGAGGACCCCATAACAGATTATATCGCTAAAGATTCCCTTCCTGCAATTCCCTGGGTTAATTCCATTAAGGTTAAACATTTATTAAATCACACCAGTGGCATACCGGATTATACGCAGAACCCATCCTGGATAAATTTAATCACCAACTAAAAATTTTAAAGAAAAAATGCAACTGGTTGCAGTTCCGGATACAAGTTTTGCCATTGGCCGTTTTGCTTATAGTAATAGCAACTATGTTATCCTCGAAAAAATTATTGAAATAATTACTAACCAAAAAGCGACAGATATTTTCAATACATTTTATTCCAATTTGGGATTTATAAATACTTCATTCAACAAGCAATCAACCGGCAACCAGGCTTTTTTTGCTCAACAGGTAAATGGCACTTCAAATATTTCAGCATGGGAAGAAAATTATGGTTTTGAAGGCGGGGCATACGCTACAACAGAAGACTTATCTAAAGTATTGCAGCAAACCTTTGTAGACAAAACCATAATTAACAGCCAGAGTTTGGCAGGCATTCAATCCTGGGTAGACATGGATAGGTTTAAGATAAATTTTGGAAACGGTAAAATTACCAGCTACGGGTTGGGGTTAATGAAGTATGAAGTTTCGGGCAGAACTTTTATTGGACATGCCGGCAGTTCGCTTAAATATCAATCCTTTGTATTTATTGAGTCTGCAACCGGCATTCAGGTTGTATTGCTAACAAATTGCAGTGGTAAATATTATAATAATGCTTTCTTAATTGAAATAATAGATAAAATAATTTCAAAAAATATTTAATTAAGGAAAACCTTGTGCATCGGATATTGACGGGAACAGACTTTTACATATCAAGTTTTGACGTTTCAAAAAACTGGGCTGGGCAACAACTTTTTTTAGTTTTTGATGGCGTCATTTACCTAATATGATTTATGAATTAATGGAATTTATGTTGGAACGGGAAGTAAGTCTTATAAAGGCATACATTTAATGGAGCAGAGTTAGTTGGCGCAGGGAAAAGGAACGAAATTGCTCAAAGGCTTACTACCAGGATTAAGCGATATGACTTCGATGAAAATGTAAAAGTAGTGCTGCTTTTACCATCTTTTGTAAATTGTTCTTTCCGATTAAATTTATTGGAAAGATAATGGGAAAGGATGCCATGAAAATACATAAGTAAAAGTGTGCGACGCAACAATGTCGCTATAAAAAACATCGGCTGGTCAACAAAAAAACAGCATAAATCGAACAAGGTAAAGTAGAAGTAAAAGTCACTAATTTATGCTTTAGGAAGTATAATATTTAGGCGAATCAATAAACAACAAAAGCCAGCAAACTGGTTGTTTATTGTAAATAATGACGGCTAATTTGAATAATTTCTTGTGGAAAAAACTGCTGTTAATGAGAGAGGATATCAATGAAGAAAAAAAACAGGAACGGTGTGTCTTCTTTCTTCAGGAGTCTGCAGTTCTTTTTAATTTGTAGTTATACAGCCAGTTTCACTCTAACTGCGTTGGGGCCTTTTTGTCCCATTTCAACTTCAAAAATAACTTTGCTATTTTCTTTTATCTGATCCAGTAAACCATTGGCATGTACAAATATACTTTCCTGTGTTTGCAGGTCTTTGATAAAACCATAACCTTTTGCTTCGTTGAAGAAACTAACCGTTCCTTTTCTGATCAGGTCAGCGGGATCAATATCTTTCTGCTTGGGAACACCTATTTCGATGTCTTCTGCATTTATTTTTATTTTTTTGCTTGGATCGGGAGGTGTTGAAGAAAGGTTGCCATTTTCATCAATATAGGCAAGCATATCGTCAAAACTTTTCCCGTCTTTTGCATTTTCCTGACGCTCGAGTTTTCTTGCGGCTTTGTCTTTTTTACTTATTTGTTTTTTCTTTTCTCTATCTTTTTTATTCCAGGTTTCCTGCGATTTAGCCATAAATGTTTTGATTGGGTTTAATGAAGAAATTTCAAATCTTCGGTTAAAACAGCATATTTTTCACCGTTGATTTAGTTGAAGGTACGTTATTTGCAGTTTTTTTTTAGGGATTTTCTCATTCATATCACAATATCTAATTATTCTCTGCATAATTTGTTACGTTAAATTTTAAGTGAAGTGTAGGCCTGTGAACACATTCCGAAAAATGCAGTGTATATTTATAACACAATTAAATGGATTTTTAAAAAACTGAAACCATGAAGAAAAAATTAATCATTTGCCTGTTGCTGTTTGGGTTTAGCTTCGCCTCCACTTATGCCGTAACCGTTGCACCAGAAAACGTTACCGGTTTTCAAAAAAGTAAACATCATCACCATGCAAAACATCACATGCGCAGACCACACATAAAGTTCCCTCCCCACCCACATCCCCGTCACCCCGGTCATCCCCGTCATCCTAAACATCCGCCCTTACCGCCGCATCCACATCACAAGTAAGGTCTAATATTAATTGATTTTAGTTAAACTTAACCTCTCCGGGTTTGGTAATGGTAGATTCCTGCAAATTGCAACATATTATGCTGCTGCTCTCCATTGCCGTTAAAGTCGTCAAATTGTTATCAATAAAATAACATGGAATTTATTTGTTTGCATTGAAGCTTATCAGATAATTGATTTTCCTGAAATGCAGGTATTGACCTGTGAATGTATGCACGGTATGGCATCCAAATTTTCGAAATGGCGAAGCAGATATAATATGGAGGTTTGCAAAACTGTTTTTTCTTAAGGGAGATATTGTAATTTTGACCGATCTCAATGATTAAAAACATCTCCCTTTTTATTAAGAATAAACCTGCGTTGGCTGTTGGGTTTCTATTTTCTTCCTCAAGTTTGTTATTTGGAACCTGGGTGGCGTCCATACCGGGTATTAAAGAAAGGATGGCTTTTACAGATGGAAGCCTGGGTTTATCCCTGTTACTTTCTCCGCTGGGGGCCATAACCGGCATGTTATTATCAACAAGAGTTTTTAGCAAAATTCAGGTTGGTAAATGGATGATGTTTGGCTATATTTTGCTGTCCTTTATTATGATCATGCAGATCAATTCAGTTAACCGCCTAATGTTCTGGACATGCCTTTATTTTTTTGGAATGGTCAGTTTTTTAAATGGAGTTTCTTCCAATGCAACGGTAAACCTGCTCGAGAAAAGGCATCATAAATTATTGATGAGCACCTGTCATGGTATGTATAGTTTGGGCGGCGCCGTCAGTGCAGGTTTTGCCGCCTTATGCTTCTCTATTCATATTCCATCACGCATCCAGATAGCATTGGTAGCAATTATTATCATATCCATTATTATTGGCAACAGGAAACTTTTACTAGCCAATATAGAAGTCATACATTCCAGGTCGGGAATTAAATTGCCCTCCTTAACCATCCTCGGTATTTCGTTTATCTGCATGGTAAGTTTTATGGCAGAGGGCTGTGTTGCAGACTGGAGCGCCATTTACATGAAAGAAATATTACATGCGCCTAAGCAATTTCTGAGCCTTGGGTATGCCGGCTTTTCCATTGCAATGACGCTTGGCAGGTTAAACGGCGATACTTTGATTGGGAAATATGGCAGTAAAAATATCGTAATTGGGGGTAGTTTATTGTCGGCCCTTGGTTTCCTGATTGTAGTGCTTGCACCATTTGTTTCATTGGCAATTGCAGGTTATGTGCTGATAGGTTTTGGTTGTTGCTGCATTGTGCCGGTACTCTTCCGTACTTCGGCAAATATACCGGGTGTTAGTACCGTAGAGGGTTTTGCAATGGTTACAACCGGTGGTCTTGTAGGGTTTTTAACCGGTCCATCTATCATTGGATTTATATCTGAACAAACAAATCTTTCACAGGCATTATCGCTGTTGATAGTGATGGCGTTACTTGCAGCCACTGCCGCCTGGAGAAATAAATTCCTGGTTAACAAAAGTCCCGTAAAAGTTTCATTGCCTTTTGATGAACAACTCTATTAGCCGGGTTGTAATTATTGAATTAAACCATTCTTCTGTAATAGCTTATGTATTATTAAAAATGCTACTTAGCTTTGCATTCAAATATTTATGACAAAAAAGAAGAAGTTTATATTAATACTAATCCTTGGAATGAATACGGCAATCGGGCCGTTTTCTATTGATATGTACCTGCCATCATTTGCAGCAATTGCAACTGATCTGCATACAACAATAGCCCATGTATCACTATCGCTTTCCAGTTTTTTTATTGGTATATCTATTGGGCAGTTTCTGTATGGTCCGCTACTTGATCGGTATGGCAGAAAGAAGCCGCTTTATCTTGGTTTGAGTCTTTACCTAATTGCTTCAGCTATGTGTGCCCTTGCACAAACTGCTGATATGCTGATAGCGCTTCGGTTTTTACAAGCCTTGGGTGGTTGTGCAGGAATGGTTGCTGCACGAGCAATGGTAAGAGATTTGTTTTCAGTAGAGGATAATGCAAAAGTATTTTCAATGTTGATGCTGGTAGTGGGTGTTTCACCGATCATTGCCCCTACACTAGGAGGGTATATTACGGCTGAATTTGGCTGGCATTATATATTCGTGATACTCACAGTAATGGCATTGGTAATTTTGTTGATGGTGCGGTTTTTATTACCCGAAAGCCGTTTGCCGGATCCATCGTATTCATTAAAACCCAAAGCAATTGCCGGTAATTTTTGGATGGTCTTAAATGAACCACAGTTTTACACCTATGCATTTACAGGTGCTGTTGCAGCGGCTGGTTTATATGCATACATTGCAGGCTCTCCGGGTGTTTTTCTGGAGATATTTAAAGTGTCTGAAAAGCAGTATGGATGGATATTTGCCCTGGTTGCCGCCGGACTAATATTGGCAACGCAAATCAATAGTTTATTGTTGAGAAAATACAAAAGTGAACAGATTGTTCCAGTGGCGTTGTTTTTTCAAAGCCTTGCAGGTATTTCACTTTTTGTTGGTTTCTTAACCGGTTGGATCGGCATAGTCGGAACCATCTTATTGATATTGGTATTTCTCAGTTGCCAGGGTTTTACCTTTCCCAATTCGTCTGCGCTGTCAATGGCGCCGTTTACAAAAAATGCAGGAAGTGCATCTGCTTTAATGGGAGCCATACAAATGGGTATTGGCGCCTTAACTTCTGCCATGGTAAGCTTTATGAGTAATGGAACTGCACTGCCAATGTCGGGGGTAATGGCCGCCTGTGCCATCACCAGCTTTTGTATTTTAAATATTGGTGGCAGGTTTATCCGTTACAAAACAGCCAGGCTTAAAGTAGAAGAGGAGTCAGTAGATATGATCTGTAATTCATGAAAAAAACAGGAAGGGCCGAATTATACTTAAACGCAGTCATTAGCCAGAGCTATATCATACAAATTTTTAAAACAAGCATTTTAAGAAACATAAACCTGGCTTTGTATTAATTCGTGTAATTAGTGAATAAAAATTCGTGTAATTAAAGATAATTTTAAGCAGCAAAAACTTTTGCCGTTTTGTTGATGTCTGTGGCTATTTTATTAATAAAATCAAGTTGGGTATTTAACTGTCCCGAACTGTCAATTGTTTCCGTAGATACTTTTGGGTAATTGATCGTTATTACATCAGGTGTGTAAGCCGGATCAATTGTTTGTAAAGATTCTTCCATGGTGCGAATAGCACGTTTTAATTTTTGAATAATTTCCTTTGGATAAATTTTTGTTTCGCCTTCTTTAATTCCAGCAGTAAGACTGGCAACATTCGAAGATAAAATATGATTGAGCACTACAAACTGATCGGTTTGTTTGCTAAACTGTTGTTTATGTTTTGGATCATTCAACATGCGATGAAAGGCGGCCGACAGGTTTGCAATACTTAAATATAATTCCTTGCGTACCAGTTTATAGTCCAGTATGGATACCTGCTTGCCGCACATTCTCTCTTTCAATTTATTTAAGTAATCAATATTTGCTTTTAAAACATTCAGCATATAAGTATTTAGCTGTGCCGATTCCCAATGTGGAAACAGCAGGTAGCTGCCTAAAAACGCCAGTAAAGAACCGATGGTAGTATCCAGTAAACGTTCCCTGGCCACATCCCAAAACGGTAAGCCAAGCAGGTTAAATAATATGAGAATATAGGGTGTAAGAAATATCACCATGGCTATATAATTGATGCGTTGATAGGTGTACGTTCCAATCATAAAAAATATAATCAGGCCAAATAGAATATTCCTGTCTGTGATAAAAGCCAACAAGCCCAGGCCAATCAACGCACCTACGATGGTTCCTGTAATTCTTTGAATATTTCTTTCTTTCGATAAGCCAAAACCCGGTTTTAAAATAATAATCACCGTCAATAATATCCAGTAACTGTGGTGCCCGGTGGCAATTATTTTAGCCATTATAAATCCAGTCATACAAGTAATCAACATCCGCAGCGAATGGCGGAAAATAGCAGATTCCAGGTGAAGGTTATTTACAAATAAAGAAAAATCTATTTGCTGATGCGATACAAATTTTGCATAGTAGCTTTGATGCTCCAATGGTATTTTATCATAGTTGCGGGCCTCAAAATACCGGTACAAATCATACACCCTTTTATTGATGGTAATCAGGTTTACCAATATCTTTTTCAACACCAGGTTGCCCGGATCTTTGTCACCTATCTTATCAATGGATGCTTTAATGTTGGTGAGGTTGGCCAGTGTGGATGATTTCTTTTTTACGGATTGGTTCGATTGTATGCCTAAGCCAATTTCATCCAACTCTTCCGCTATTACCAAAATGGCCTTGCGCATATCTTCCAAAATACCTGTATGCCCAAATTTTTCCTGTAGGGATTCATAGTCGTACCAGGTTGCGGTCATTTGTTCATACATTTCCATTACGTCTGTAAAAGTTAGTATTAGCAGCTTTCCCTGCAGGCTCGATTCTGAAATTAACTGCCGGTTCTTAAACAACAATTCACGTAGCGCATCTTGTTTTTCATTCACAACTATTTGCTGCGCAACCATCCGGTGGTATTCATCGTCGTACGACGGTTTAGCCTGGTAAAAGTCGGCCTTAATGCGCAGGAACTTACTCATTTCATGTATGCAATCCCCCAACGCCCGTTGACCGGGACGGTAGGGGGTCATGCTATAAAAAAGCAACGCAACCACCATGTACCAAATGCCTCCGGTCAATATCAGCAAGCTATCTTTCAACACTTCAACAGGCGGCACCACATTGGTAAGCCTAAGAATCATTATTAATAAAGCCCCAGTTCCCAATGCAGCCGCACGATTGCCATAAACAGTAAACATCGAAAAGAAAAAACTACTGGCAGCAATCAGCAGTCCAATTAAAAATACATTGTGGTTCGCAAAGCCCGTGAGCAACGCCATTATGGTAGTAAATATTAAGCCGTACAGCATGCCATTGCGTTTATGTTCCACCGGCCCCGGAGCATCACTAATGCTCACACAAAGCGCTCCTGTTGCAATAGCATAACCCATTTCAATATGGCCCAGCAAGGCACAAATCATAACCGGAATTACAATTTCCAACGTAGTGCGTACGCCATCCGCCAGGTATTGGCTAAATAAAAAATAGCGTATATGCTGCCCGCTTATTTCCATTGCGTAAAGTTCACAATCATAACCGGTATATCATCAATAAATAATAATAAATATTAGCATGTATTTACCGGTGATTTATTTGGGAAATGCAGATGAATTTTAAATTGAAAAAAGTAAATGAGGGCATTCAGCATCGGGATATTGCTCAACGTTGGTTGGCGCTATCCGTTCCAAATCCGGCGCAGGCCGGGCTACAAGCTTCACCGTGTTTTCCACTGCTATCGCCCTGCTTTTGATCATTGGTAAATATCCCGGCCCCTTAGTTTTGAAGATCCCTTAATTGCATTAGCCTTTTTAATTGTATTGTCTTTTGAATTATACTGCCCTTTTAATTGCATTGTCCTTCAGGGCGGTGATCAATGAAACCACCCTTCCAGGCTTTAGCCAAAAAAGATTTGGCTAAAGCCAGGAATTTAATTAGAATTTAGTCCCCGCCCAAAAGGAGGGGCGATGCAAAAAGATAAACCATCAGATTGGATGCTGCATTAATCAACAATATTCATAGCACATTTTGATGCAGCGGAAAGTATAACTAACCGTAAACACTACAGCCGCTTTATTTTTTTGATCGTCACTTTCTCTGTAATACTTTCCCCGTTTTTTTTACTCAATTGTATTTTTCTTACTACATCCATTCCGCTGAGTACTTCGCCAAAAGCTGCAAAACCCAAACTGTCTGGTCGGCTGCTGTTGCCATAATCAAACTGTGTTTGATCACCAATACAAATAAAAAATTCTGTACTCGCAGTGCCCGGATCCGTTCTGGCTAAAGACAGTGTTCCATTCACATGCGAAAGACCTGTTTGCCTGGTGCCTTCATGTACAATACCTGCAACATTCGGATGATCTTTTTCATTGGTTAAATATATGCCACCTTGTATAAGGCCGGTATTTAAAGCAGTAGTAAGCCCCTCAGCATAAACTATGCGGTAAAACGAACTGTTGGTATAAAAACCCGAATCAATATAGGATAAAAAAGCAGCCACGGTTTTAGGCGCTTTATCAGGATAAAGTTCTGCTTCAATATCGCCATCGCTGGTAACAATCATGATGTGCGGATTTTTATATTCAGTATGGTTGCAACCGCAAAACAATGAAGTGAAAGCCATTGCGGTAATAATGATGACAAACTTTTTCATGATGCAATTTATTTACAATTTAACTACTATAAGAAGCTGTCTCAATTTAAGGGTGCATTTCAAATTGTCGCTGGCTGGTGGAGACACCAGCCAGGGCAGTCAG
>JBDUEK010000062.1:0-36827 GCA_040002495.1 Ferruginibacter sp. | reverse complement strand
AATCATCCAAACTCTTCCCATTGCCATGATTCGGTGTCCTCACGAAACATAATTTTCAAATCATCCAAACTCTTCCCATTGCCATGATTCGGTGTCCTCACGAAACATAATTTACAAATCATCCAAACACTTCCCATTGCCATGGTTCGTGTCCTCACGAAACATTATTTACAAATCATCCAAACACTTCCCATATATCTTTTAAAAAGTCAAATTCCATAATCCTGCGTTCATAAAAATTTGCGGAAGACCAAAAATAATCAGCCGGGTCATTTGCCAGTTGCCAGTGTGGTGCTAAAGGATTCATATGTAGGTAATGCAATTTTTGTAGCATCACATTTCTTGAATACAGGTCGATTGCCAGGGAATCTCTTTGCCAAAATTCGTATTGCTTGTTTGGTGCATTAACGGCGAATTTAATAAGAGAGTCAGGGTTATCGAGCAGCAACTTTTTAAATTGATGAGCAGTATATTTTAAAAATGAACCTTGGGGTGTTTCCTTGCCGTTCATTTTATTAATGCGCCAGATAAGGTGGATATGATTGGGCATAATTACAAATGCAAAAACATCAATCAATTCCCTTTCACTTAAATTACGTAATGAATCAATAATAATCTGTTTATAACGATCTTCTTTTAGCAAATGTCTCCATCCGTTAATAGTGGCTGTCCAAAAGACTATATTACCTGTTTGTATAAACGATTTACGTTTGTAATCGGGGTCATTGATTTGCATGTTTAAAGCTAATAATTTATTTAAACCTATTGTAGCTAAAATGTTTCGTGAGGATAGGAATCATGGCTATGACACGAACTATGGCTGAGAAATGTTTCGTGAGGACACGAACCATGGCTGAGGATAGGAATCATGGCTATGACACGAACTATGGCTGAGAAATGTTTCGTGAGGACACGAACCATGGCTGAGGTTAAAATTAAATGGGCTGTCCACAAAGACAGCCCCATTCAGCTTCAGTACCGGCTGTGCATTACAAATCCGGCGCAAGCCCCCACGCCATCCTTCACCGTGTTTTCCATTCCCATCCGGCAGCCATTTAGCAATAAATCAATTTTCAACGATTATCGTTAGGTCTATTATATTGTCTCCAATTTTCTGTCAGGGCTTATGTGTATCACAGCTCAAAGCCGTGTTTCATTCGCTTTACCACGCTTGTCCACCTGAGTCTTTTTATATTTTCGGCATATACAAAGCGTATAAAATAAACCACCGATTTTGGTTTAATCTTTTTGCAATTCTATTGTTCTTATTGTAGTAGGTAAGGGATTAAAAACTTTCAATTGATTTTCAAAAGCCCCGCCGGTTGAAGTTATTGTGAATACAAAGGATTGCTGAAACCAGGCGTTTATATTTCTGCCTCCCATATTTGACGGTGCCCAATATGGACAAGATAATTTAAGAAGCCTGATGGCTTCTGTTTTAGCTGCTTCATTTGTACCGGAAACATACATGATATTGCTTAGGCCTCCTTCTCTCCTGACAATAAATTTTAAAGAAACAGTATCAGTAAAAATGGTGACCCTGGTTTTAGATGTTGAGGCAATAATTTTATCAAAGGAAACATTTGAAGAAAAGAAATTTCTTTTGCCAACCTCATACTTAACAAATTGGGGATCATTTTCGAGTTTTCTGAATATATGATCACCTTCCCTAAGTGAATCTTCAGTATAACAGGGTTTCTCTTCGTCTTCAAAATAAACCGGGCTATCGTGGCCTATGTCGATTTTCTTATTTAGTTTTCTTCGAAATTGTTTGTACTCATCGTAAGATATATTGGTATTGCCTATGGATAGGCTTTCCAACGATTTACTGTTTACCAAGGCTGGAGGAAAATGATTAATTGGATTTGAAGCAATGGAGAGCACCCTTAGTTTGGGAAGTAACAGGACATTCGTCGGTAGGTGTTCAATGTTGTTTTTTGCCAGTCTAAGTATTTCGCATGATTTTAAGTTTTTCATAGATGAAGGCAAATGATGAATCTGGTTATTATCTAACTCCAACCAATAGAGTTTTGGGAAATTTCCAATCCAATCCGGTAACTTCTTGATGGCTGTATTTGTAATCACAATTTTCGTTAACTTTTTGCAAGTCTGCAGGTTGGTAGGAAATTGAGTAATATTTTTTCCGGATAACTCAAAATATTTCAATTGAGGAGAAAGTGGTATTTGCTGATTCCAGGAAGTAAATGGATTTTTTTCTAAAGTAAGTAATTGTAATAAACGAAAATATCCAATGACTGGTGGTAGTTCAGAAAAGTTATTACCTGATAAGTCTAAAGTTTTTAAATGTATAAGTCTGTCAAATTTTGAAGAGAGTTCATCTAATTTATTTTCATTAAGTAAAAGATATTCCAACCCGGAAAAGTTTCCTATTTCATCTGGAAGAGTGTGCAACATATTTTGGTGAAGATCCAATTCTACAAGACTGGTAATGCCTCCAATTTCAGCAGGCAGGTAATGTAGCTGGTTTTCACCGAGGCTTAAATCTATTAAGTGTTTAAGTTTCCCGATTTCCGGGCTGATACTATCAATTTTATTTCTTGGTAAGATCAATACTTCCAGCCTGGTCAGCATCCCAATCCAATCAGGGATAATGGATATCTCATTATCATACATAACCAGGTATTCCAGTTTTTTCAATTTACTGATACCAGCGGGCATTGTAGTAAAATTATTTTCAGTAAGGTTTAATGTTCTGATGTTTGGGAGCGTAAAAATTTCATCCGGAATAGAATCAAGGCCAGCTTCGGAGATAGATAAAAATTCAATGTGTTTCAATTCGCCAATTAAATGAAGTTGATTTTTTTTAATGTTTATTCTGAATAATTCAAGATTAAAGACTGAATCCTTTTCTTTAATGGCCTCGTCGAGATTTCTGTAAACTTTTTTGTGTTTTACATAACGCCAATCTTGTCCAAAAGACTGATTGCTTGTTAAAAGTGCCAGGATAAATAAAAAGAAGTTGCTTTTCATTTGCAGGTATGTTTTAATGGATGAATGTAAGTGTTTTTATAGAGATTTATTATCGGTGGTCGATAACTTTATCTTCGCCGTTGTTTCAGTCTCACCAACAACTCAAGAACATCCTAACTACTTTTGCACACAATAGCTTGACAATAGCTTGAAGTTGTTACGGAGTCATTAAACACTCATCCGATCTTATAAAATCCATCAATAGTATTAAAACCATTGGAAAAAAAATGAAATTTTATTAACGGTGTATAAAAAATTTTAAGCGATTTATATTTATTTTTGAAAAAAATTACTGCAATTACAAATCAATAAAATTTACAACGTGGATAAAATATCTCCCAAAAAATATATTGAAACCAAAGCAAGGAATTTACCTGTTTATAAATGTCTTATAACAAATAGTTGGGAAGCAGATGCCATGGCAAGCATCATTGTTATGCGCAGGCATGTTACCGGCAATGTTACCCTGGGTTATTATTTGATAGATTTACTTTGCCTTGGTGTAAAAGATACCTTTTACCAGTTTAACGTATCCGAAGAAGAAGCTGAAGAACGGTTTGGAGCCATGTTGGATTTTATGGAAGAAATTGAGTATAACCTGGCACATAATATAATTTATGCTGCACATGATTTTGCGATGGAATTTGACATCAAACCCCATAAGGATTTTAATCTTACCAAGTACATTTTAGCAGAAGATGACGACGATATTCCTTTGATTGATATTCATACCGGTGCCAAAGATGGTAAACCTCATTTAATGATTAATCCGATGGGACAGGGCAAATGGGCACTGCAAAAGCTAATTGAAAATGCCGGGGAAGGTAATTATTATTATACAACTGAAGACGATATTTTTGTTGATGATGAAGAGGATTTTGAAGACGAAGATGATGAATTCGGAGAAGTATCTAACCTGAATTATCAGTTGAGTGATTATCCATTAGACACGATTACGGCTTTCACTGCCACAACCCTGTCGATGGAAGTCCTTACGGACACGGAAGCAATTTCAGAGCGAAGTGAAAAGGAAATAGTTTGCATATTGCTTGAATCTGTAATAAGGACCTTGCAGTTAACCGGAGCGTGTATGAATGAAGATGATTTTACACAAACCCGTGAAATGGAATTGGTTGAAACAGATAACGAACAAATAAATTATAAGAATGAATTTGTTTATATAGATGATCTTGATGAAGATGGTTTCATAAATGAGGATTTGAAGGAATTATCAGGGTTTGATGACGATGCGTTTGAAACTAAGGCAAATGAGTTGCTAACTTCTTACGGCGCAAACCTGTTCGCCGTTTCCCGTTTGTATCAATATGTGATGCTGACAGAAAATGAAACCCTGCTTAACAAAGTGTGTCAATGCCTTGCCGACCTTGCAGCCGATGCGCCTTATGCCAAACTTATGTTAGCATTTAACAGTGCATTTTTTGGTACACCAGATATAAGATTTTCAAATATAGTTTACAGCAAACAGATTGAAAATTGTTTTGAAGGTGTAAAGAGTTTTGGTGAAGATGAGTTATTGGTTTACTGGCTTATTAAAATTTTAAAAAGCATAGCCGATAATAATATTGCCGATAGTGCTTTTTATTACAAACTAGCGGTAGAGACCCGCGTTGAAGATATAATGTTTTGGCAAACGCAGGTAAAGCTTTTCACCTTTCTTACCGAAACGCTTGAACAAACAGGGTTTAATAGCAGCCTGTAATCGTACTTTTGAATAGTTTTTTTTCGTGACTGTATTAGTGATTCGTATTTATTTCTACTTTGACAAGTTGATTTTTATGTTGGCCAGCAGAAGTTTTTTATGGCGACATCGTTGTGTCACTCTCTTGTGCTATATTTTTTCATGGCATCTTTTCCGTTACATAGTTAGAAGTATTGTAATCCTAGCCAACGTTGTCTAAATATGTCAAAGTAGAATTATAAATACACAAACTATGGCCGGGAAACCATGGATGAAATTGAATTAACTGTGGCTAACGGGTGAGATTACAAATATTTTAGTTTAGAAACTCAGCCTTTGCTAAACAGTACGAATAGGGTTGCCAACCTTTCAAAGGTTGGCAACCCTTTGCCAGCAGCATACAATTAATTTGATTGCATAGATGACGCATTAACAATGGATGAATTAGTTAACGATAATGCAAAAAAATCCAGCGTTAAAATATTAAGCCCTGAAAACCGTTATTTTGAGGATGAATATTAATTTTAAGCAATTTGCTCAACTCAATTTGCAAATCACGCCTTCACTTATATTGTTTTTAGCATTGATGTTGTTGTATTCTTTTGCCGATGCACAATTGATTACCGGCGTTTGGAAAGGTAAAATAGACCGCAAAAATGTGGAGCTTAAAATCATAAAAAATGGTGACAGTCTTACCGGTACCAGTTACTACTACGAATCAGCCAACAGTTACAGAAGATATAGTATAAGAGGTTATTTTGACAGTAGGGACAATAGCGTTGTTTGGTGGGATGATCAGTTGATAGAAGAGAAAAAAGGAAAAGGGCTTTTTGGTCCAAGGGCTGCTACACCCTACCTTTCAACAGCAGATTTTAATTGCCCTGGTGGCACCAAAATGTACCTCACCGGCGATGCTGCCTTAAAAGAAAATGAAGAGAAAACAAAGGGGCCGGTTGATCTGCAAAAATTTATCTCCCACACCTTCAATGATGAATGGGATTTTGTAATTGAGAATTATACTTTCGGCGCCAACGATCCGGAGTTGATAGATAGTATTGGCAAAATGGCTTTTAATAAACCAGTGCCGGTACAAAGGCCAATCATTGAAGAAAAGCCAGAACAACCTGCAAGAAATTCAGTTGTGGTACAAACTAAAAAAAAGGCAGAGGCTCCTGTCTTTAAAAAGGAGCCTGAAGTAAAACCAGTTGATGTTGCCGTTAGTAAGCCCGCAGTAAAACCGGTTCCGGTTGCTGTAAAGAAGCCAGCAGTAAAACAAATTCCTGTAGCTGTTAAAGAACCTGTTGTTACAATTGCACCTTTAAGCATAAAAGAAAAATTTGCCACCCGTAATAAAGTTGTGGTACAGGAGATTGTGGTGACCAGCGATTCAATTGAATTAAATTTTTATGATAATGCCGAAGTAGATGGTGATTCTATTTCAATTTTTCTGAACAACCACCTTATTTATGAGCATATCCGGCTCACCGATAATGCGTACACAATTAAAATGGCAGTTGCTGATTTACAGGATACAAACGACCTGGTAATGGTAGCGGAAAACCTTGGTTCCATTCCTCCCAATACTTCTTTAATGATAGCCATGATAGATGGCAAACGCTATGAACAACGGCTGGAAAGTACTGAACAAACCAGTGCGGCCATCAGGTTTGTAAAAAGGCCTCCTGCTCCATAACGCTGTACCACTTCATAAATATTATTATACTCAATCAATTGAATATATTGTTGCTGCCATGCTTATGTATATAAGTTGCGGCAATTATAAGCTATGCCGATTGTTGTTGGTTAGTTAATGTTTTTTGTTGTCTTAGAAATGACACTTACTACCGGCAGTTATGCGTTAATTTTGCAGCACACAAAAATTTTAAAAAATGGAAAAAGCGATATTGGCAGGCGGATGTTTTTGGGGAGTGGAAGAACTGATTCGTCACCTTGATGGTGTAAGTTCAACTGTAGTAGGATATACCGGTGGCGATGTGCCCAATGCGACCTATCGCAATCATGGTACCCATGCCGAAGCCATTGAAGTTGTATTTGATCCTGAAAAGTTACCATACCGTACATTGTTGGAATTTTTCTTCCAGATTCATGATCCCACTACGTTGAACAGGCAGGGAAACGATCGGGGACTATCCTATAGATCCGCCATCTTTTACCTGGATGAAACGCAAAAAGAAACAGCCGAAAAACTGATTGCAGAAATGACTGCATCCGGCAAATGGCCCGGCCCTATAGTTACTGCCATTTTACCCGCAACTGATTTTTGGAATGCAGAAAAAGAGCACCAGGATTACCTGCAAAAAAATCCTTACGGTTATACCTGTCACTTTTTAAGACCAGATTGGACCTTGGAAAAAAAATAGTTGGAGGGAAAGAGTGAGACTAAATTCCCGTGCTTACCTGGTTAGTAAAATTATCAGTAGAGTTGCCGAAGCATTGATGATCGGTAATAAATGCCGATTGCTATCCTGAGTTTGCAACTCAGGATTAGTTGAATTACGCACTACAGTAAAACGAGTTTTAACAATCCACAGTTTTTACCATTATAATAATCTCTTGCACTGCTATACAAATACTCCTCTGCTTTTTCTACGATTCCTGCCACAACGGGATTATCGTGTATATAATCTATTTTCTGTTTTGTAAAAGCTGCGCTATATAATTCTATTGGATGATTATCCTGCCGCCAAAACTGGTATGATTTATTTCGGCTATTCTGTATGCCTGCTGCACTAAATATTTTAAGCATCCATTCTTTACGACTTTCTGCCGGATGCTCAATGATAGCCTTAATAATTTGTTTGCTTGTATATTTTTTAAAGTCGCAAAGGATATCACTTGGGTTATTGTTCACAGCACTAATAACAAGGTGCAGGTGATTACTCATGATACACCATGCATGCAATACGAGACCTTTTTCTTTTTGACAATGTTGAAGGCTTTCCAATAAAATATGCCGGTAGTCTTTCCTCGTAAATACATCAACCCATTCTGTTACCGCAAAAGTTACAAAATGGATACCGGCATTGTCCCGAATTTTATAGCCTCCCGTACTCATAGTTTTTTTATAAATATACAATACCGATATTAAAAAGGCGAAGCATTATTTGTAAATAGCATAGCGTTAATTAGCAAATCCGGAGTTACAAACTCCGGATAGCTTTCAACATTCTATCTTTTACCGGCAATGATGCAGGCAGTTTTATTTTTTTGATGTTTCAGATTGTCATTCCAGTAGTTTTTTCACTCTTGCTTTTATATTTTCGAATGTCGTATTTAAACTCTGCTTGGCAGTATTTGTTAGGATAGCAGTATGTGCCATTGCATCTCTCACAGGTTTATAAACAACTGCGTCTCTTGATAAAGCGGTCATTTTATGCTCCTTATGCATATCAGCGAGATTAGCTAAATGGTCCATAGACAAGTAATGCAAATCATCAACTTTGTCTCTAATGTCGAAGCTTATATTAGCCTTGTTTTTGTCTTGCTCCTCTTTGCCTTTCCATTTATTAAATTCAGCTTTTGCTTCTGGTGATATTGCAACATTCTTTTCTCTAATGTACTTTCTGAGTAAATTTTCAGAAACAAAGCATTCGGCATAGGAGGATAGATTAAATTGTGCTTCATCACTTAATGAGTTTACCCAGTCATCAACTTGGCCTCTATTTGTTGAAGATTTCGGAGGTACATATTCGTCTACAACCGTGTTAAATAACTCTCTTGATTTCCTTTCTTTTCTTGTTATTCTGGTGTCGTCAGGATCTCCGTCTTGATTTAGTTTTCGTCTCCAATCATCCCAATCTTTCATTAAGTTCTGAACTATTGAATTAAGTTCTTCCAAAAACGATTTAAACAAAGGGTCGTCAGAAATTACACCTTCTCTGCTACTTGTAAACCTATCTTTTTCTCCATCAAGATTGTTGAAGTGTATTTGTCCATATAAATAACTCTCAACTAGTCGAGTGGAAGGAATGTGTTTCAATAAATCCTTTTCCCTTAATCTACCATTGACATATAAGTCAATGGTTACGGTCTCTGTTGTTGACCTAATTTTCAATTGTGAAGGTTTTTCTACTGAAGCTATAAAACCCGAAATAGCAAATGAAGATTCTACTTTAGTATATTGTTTAATTTGGTCGTTTGTTGCAGAAATTTTCTCCTTTAAATAAGGGTCGTCCATTGAATTGATTTGCCAAACAAACTGTGTGCTTTGAGATAAGTCATTTAATTCATTGAGTGTAATAGGGTCGTCATTAAGATAAATTTTGAACGATTTGTCGATTAATGAGAATCTAAAAAACAGAGCAATAAGTTTTCGTATATACTCAATACGATCGCCAATGCCATCGTTAATATCTTCAAAATAAACCATGGTTCCCTTATCAAAATTTTCTTTTAGACTCTTAAATAATAATAAATCAAAATTTTCTAGTGGATATTGTTGTGGAGTTAAATCTTCATCTATTGCATTATCCAATTCGCTGTTGTCAATAATTCCACCTATAAAGTTTGTATCCTTAGTTTTTGAAATAATATGTATTCTCTTTGCACAAGAAAGTAGAGCAAGTTTACCAATTCCCTTTCTTCCTATAAATGGTCTTTTCGAATTGGTCTTTTCAACTCCGTCTTTACGTTTAGAATAGCCAATTTTTAGAAACTTGTTCTGAAAATCGTCCGAAGTCATTCCTTCACCATCATCTTTAATGATTAGATAGTTTTTATCACGGTCTATGTGAATCCAAACATTTTTTGCGTCTGCATCCCAAGAATTTGAAATAGCCTCGCCAAGAACGGTAATGAAATTTCGGTAGAGATTTCTCCCTAAATGGTTTAGAACACTCAGTGAGATATTAAATATAAATTTATCCATTGCTCTTTTCGATTAAGTGCTTAATGATACTTTTCCCTATCACAAAACCAAGGTCAACTGGAACAGCGTTGCCAATATGCGTTCCAATACGGGTTAGCAATGGCTCATTACCCTTTTCAACAAATTGATATTTTGCGGGAAAACTTTGGAGAATTGACGCTTCTCTGATTGTCAATGCTCTGTCTTGTTCGGGATGTCCAAAGCGACCAGTCCCATAATTGTAAAATTGGGTAGTTATGGTGGGGGATGGTTCATCCCAAGACATTCTACCATATACCGCTTTATAAGTTTTTCCTGATTCTTTTTTATGACATTCCAACCACAGATTTTTATCCCAATCTTCCCAAGTCCCGTTCGGAACGGAAGCTTTTATTCTTTTTAAGTTTATATCCGTTAGCTTGGTCGTAAAGTGAAGTTTGTCTTTTGCGCTTCTCTCACCACACTCAATATGTTCTAAATGAGCAACCGCATCTCGGACTGTTTTGTAGTTCTTTCTATCATGTGTAGCTGGAATTAAATTAAGACTGCCAAGTCTTGATGCTAGTAAAACCAGCCTTCTTCGCTTCTGCGGAATTCCGTAGTCAGGACAGTAAACATTTTTATATTTTACTTGATAGTTGAGCTTTTCAAGGTTTGAAACAAAGTTTTTGAATACTTGTTTGTTAGACAAATTAGTTACGTTCTCCATTGATATAATGTCAGGAGTTGTTTCCTCAACTAATCTTATAAACTCATTTAGTAAGTTCCATTTGTTCCCTTGTTCTTTACCTTGGACTTTGTTTGCATGAGTTGAAAAGGGTTGGCAAGGAGCACAGCCTACTAATATTTTAATCTCGTCTTCTTTCCAATATTTCTTTATTTCTTGCCCGGTTACTTTGCTTATGTCAGCTTCGATAAACTTTGCGTTATTATTAACTTCATAGGCATATTTACAGCTAGAATCTAAGTCTATTCCTGCTCGAACTGTAATTCCTGATTTAATTAGTCCGTGAGTCAGTCCTCCAACACCACAGAACAGATCAACTCCTGAAATCAAAGGGATTTTCATCTTTGGTTTTCGTTCTTTTTTTACTGTTTCGTTTATTGTCATATATTCTTATTGTCAGAGCAAATGTATGCTTTTGCACGTGGCTCACATAGGCAAGCAACAGGTGTATTACCCATAAGCGATTTAAATTATGGCGGCACCATACCAAATATAGCCGCATTTAAGCAAGAAATAATCACTCAGCAAGTCCGTAATTAAAAAACAGGAAAAACACTGTTAATTACAAACGGGTCTTTAAATTGCTTCCTTCGTTTTGCTGGTAATCAAAATTTAAAACAAAAGTCTCTCAATGATATTTAGATGATAATCGAAAGGCCGAAAAGCCTTTTCCACCATTCAGTAATTCAACCTTACAACTAAATAGATCGCTATAGTAAGCATTCCTCCTAAAATCTATTTTAGCAATGGAGGGTAATCCACATAGAAAATAAAAAATTATCTACACTTTAATTATCACACATGAAAACGCTGAGATGTATAACAACGCTTTTGTTTTTAGCAAACTGCACTATGGCACAATTACCCGGCCTGCAATGGGCAAAAAATATTGGCGGGGCAAAGGGTAATAATATTACAGTGGATGCTGCAGGCAATGTTTATACCACCGGGTATTTTGGCGGTGTTGCGGATTTCGATCCGGGGCCGGGTACCTTTTATTTAACGGCGGATGGAGGCGATGCCTATGTTTCCAAACTGGATGGCAATGGTGATTTTGTTTGGGCATTGCAGCTTGGCGGAGATCAAAGTAATTATGGAAGGTCAGTTTGCGTAGATGTATCCGGCAATGTTTATGTAGCCGGTTATTTTAGCGGTACGGTTGACTTTGACCCGGGGCCTTCTACCTTTAACATTACCAGCAACGGACAATATGATATATTTATAACAAAACTTGATGCCAACGGAAATTTTATATGGGCTAAAAATATTGGTGGTGCTTCTTCTGATCTGGCGTATGCTGCAGTGCTTGACCTCTCGGGCAATATCTGTATTACCGGTGTGTTTATTGGTGCCGTGGATTTTGATCCGGGAGCAGGAACTTTTACCATGAATGGAGGAGGCAACAACGATTGTTTTATTTTAAGACTGGATGCCAATGGTGATTTTTTGCAGGCACTGCAGGTTGCAGGGAATTATTCAGAAGGTGATGCCATTGCTGTTGATGCCGCCGGCAACCTGTATGTATGTGGTAATTATAATGCAACGGCTGACCTTGATCCGGGAGCAGGTGTTTTTAACGTTACCGCGTCATCAGGCGCAGATGCCTTTGTGATTAAACTGAATTCAGCAGGCAGTTTTGTATGGGGAAAAAGCTTTGGTGGCTTTGGCACAGATAACGTTAAAGCTGTAAAAGCAGATGCGGCAGGTAATGTGTACCTGGCAGGTGATTTCCCTTTTACGGTTGATTTTGATCCGGGCCCGGGAGTATACAATCTTACCACCGCCGGTTCTATAGATGCTTTTGTTTTAAAACTAAATTCAACAGGTGATTTTGCATGGGCAAAAGCCTTTGCAGGTCCTAATGCTGAAGCGGCTAAGGATCTTGCACTGGATGCTTCCGGTAATGCGTATATCACAGGCATCTTCCAGGGAACAGCAGATTTTGACCCTGGCGCAGGAGTGTATAATTTAACGGTGGTGGGTGGCGTCAACAATGATATATTTATTTCAAAACTTAATACATCCGGCGACCTTGTTTGGGCGTTGAATTTCGGAGGTAACATGGATGATGAAGGCCTTTCTGTTTTTTGCGGTGTTACCGGAAATGTATATGCAACCGGCGATTTTGATGGGGGAGCGGTTGATTTTGATCCGGGCGCAGGTATAACCACATTGTTGAATAGTGCCGGCCCAACATTCATTGTTAATCTAAACGGAAATGTGGTATTGCCATTAACCCTGGTAAATTTTTCAGGCGAAGCGACCTTGAAAGGCAATGCCTTGAAATGGGCAACCGCACAGGAAACGAATACAAATCATTTCGATATAGAATGGAGTAATGATGGATTGGCATTTATAAAAATGTCCGTTCAACCGGCAGCGGGGTACAGTTCATCTGTTCGTCAGTATCATTACGTACATACACAGCCGACAGCAGGTGTTAATTATTACCGCCTCAAAATAGTAGATGCAGACGAACGTTTTATCTACTCACCGGTAATAAAACTCAACAGCAGTTTTACCAAACCTGCTTTTACCATATTTCCCAACCCGGTTGCAGATAAGATGAACTTATATATAAATGCCTTGAAAAATGAAACCCTTCCTTTTTACCTGTACAACACAGAAGGTAAACTAATGAGCACCCGGTATTTTAATCTAATAAAAGGCAGCAACATTTTTACATGGAATTTTAAAACCCTTGCTCCAGGCCGGTATGTTATTTCATCCGGAAAAAATCAATTTAAGCCTGTAAGCATTGTTAAACAATAGGAATAAAATCAGTTGAATATGTACAAAATATTCTTGCTCATCTGCACATTATACTTGCTGCCGGTTATGCTGCTTTCGCAATCTATAGGCATTGGTACCACTACCCCAAATGCTTCAGCGCTATTGGATGTAAGCAGTACGGTTAAAGGTATATTGGTACCACGAATGATTAGTGCCGAACGCACTGCCATTGTTTCTCCAACCAAAGGATTATTGGTTTTTGATAACACAACCAGTTCATTCTGGTTTTATAATGGAACAGTTTGGACAGAGCTATCTGTTGGCAACAACGGCTGGGGAATCAGCGGTAACAACACAGTTGTGGATGGTACAAATTTTATAGGTACTACTACCAATGTAGCGTTAAGTTTCCGGCAAAACAATATCAGTATAGGAAGGTTGGATGCTTCAACAAATAATGTTTTCCTCGGCGATCTTGCCGGCGGCGGAACTGAAACAATAAACAACACGATGATTGGCGACCATGCAGGGTTTTCCCACTTTGGTGTTGGCATTGGTAATAACACATTTATTGGTTCGCAGGCGGGTTACTCCAATACTTCCGCAACAGAAAATACTTATGTGGGCAGCAACGCAGGATATACTAACACACTATCTACGGGTAACACCATGATTGGAAGAAATGCCGGTAATTTAAATACAGCAGGTAATAATACTTTTATTGGCCACAACGCAGGAGCAATTAATTCTACCGGAACCGACAATGTTTTTGTGGGTAAAGAAGCCGGGTTAAATAATACAACCGGCACCGGAAATACCTTTACCGGAAAATTTGCAGGCAAGCTAAATACCACAGGAAATAGTAATACTGCCTATGGCAATGATGCACTGTATTTTAATACAACCGGGTTTGCAAATACAGCAAATGGAAGGCGTTCACTCTACACCAATACAACAGGCGACAGTAGCATTGCAGTTGGGTTGGAGTCGCTTTTTACAAATACAACGGGCAGTGGAAATATTGCCATTGGCAATTTTGCTTTGCGAAACAGCAGCTCCGCATCTTACAATACAGCAATTGGCAATTTATCTCTTTTTACAAACAGCACCGGTGCATTAAATACAGCCATAGGTTATCGAACACTTAAATCCAATACAACCGGTGCTCAAAATACTGCTGTTGGCCATGATGCGCTTTTTGCCAATACAACTGCCAATAATTCTACAGCAATTGGTTATTTTGCATTAAGAATTAACAATGCTCCGGGTAATACTGCAACAGGAAGTTGGGCTATGTATTCAAACACTGCGGGAACTCAAAATACCGCCAATGGCAGTCTGGCGCTTTATACAAATGTGTATGGAGACAGGAATGCTGCAACCGGTTCCTCGGCGCTGTATTCTAATCTTACCGGAAACAATAATTCCGCATTTGGAGCCGGCGCCCTTTTTACCAATACCATTGGTGATGAAAATACTGCTGTTGGAACTGACGCATTGTTCAAAAATAACCAGGGGCTAAAAAATACTGCCGTAGGAAATACGGCACTTTATAGCAACAATGCAGGCGATGAAAATACTGCTGTTGGCAATCTTGCATTGCACAATTGTACCGGGTTTCGAAATACTGTTGTTGGTGCAGATGCAATGCAATTTTTGTCAACAGGAAATTCAAATACAGCAATTGGAAATTTTGCTTTGAATAATGTTAGCACGGGTACTAACAATATCGGCATCGGGTACAATGTGGTGGTGCCGATGGGATCAGGAAACAACCAGGTAAAAATAGGTAACTCCTCTATCTCGTATGCAGGTATAGAAGTGCCCTGGGTTACAGCATCCGACAGGAGAAAAAAAAGCAATATAACTACATCAGGTCTTGGCCTTGATTTTATCAACAACCTGAACCCGGTTTCTTACTACCGGATAAATGATACCAATAAAAAAACTGAGTATGGTTTTATAGCGCAGGAAGTAGAAGCAACACTCAACGATTTTGGTGCAGTCAATAATGGTATGATATCAACAGACGATGCCGGTATGTACAGTGTTCGTTACAACGATTTTATTGCTCCAATGGTAAAAGCCATACAGGAACAGCAAACCATTATCCAGGATCAGCAAAAACAAATCAATGAATTAAAAGCCATCTTAAATAAGTTGATGGCAGTTAAATAAAAGTTGCAGCATTAACTGTTACACTAATCCCTAATGAACATGAAAAAATTATTAATGATGCTGATGGTAGTACAAAGTTTACATCCTGAAGTTATTTCGCAATCAGTGGGTATCGGCACCACCAACCCATCAGAAAAATTACAAGTGGCCGGTAATATAAAAGGCGACACGATAAAACCCAATGCCATACAACTTATCTCAAACGCTGGCAGTGGTAAAATATTAACCAGCGATGATGCCGGTAATGCAAGCTGGAAAACAAGCAGTACCAGTAATGCCGGAGGTAATATCGGGTATGGCGGATGGGGCGATTGTGCCACCAATGCAAATCTTGCTGATTACAACCCGGTAGGCGATAGTACCGGTGCAGCAGGTGATGGTTTTGGCAGGGCTGTAGCTATATCCGGTAGCTGGGCTATAACAGGTTCCCCTATTCGCAAAGTGGGCGCAAATACCCAACAAGGACAAGTGAGCTTTTTTAAGTATGAAAGTAATGGATGGGTGCAAAAACAAATTATAACCGACGCCAATGGTGCAGCAGGAGATTGGTTTGGCATCAGTGTATCCATTTCTGGTAACTATGCAATAATAGGAACGCCTTATGATGATCTTGGCCTGCCTACCTCCAACCGGGGTTCTGCAAGTATTTATCAATTTAATGGTACTTCCTGGGTATTCATGCAAAAAGTAGTTGATATCAGTGGAGGAGTAGATGACAATTTTGGTGGTAGTGTATCTGTTTCCGGCAACTATGCTGTTGTTGGTGCGCTCAATGATAATGTTGGAGCAAATGTAGACCAGGGCTCTGCAAGCATTTACCGGTACAATGGAACATCATGGGTATTCCTGCAAAAAATTACAGACATATTCGGAACAACAAGTGATTTTTTTGGCTGTAGTGTTTCTATCTCCGGCACTTGGGTGATAGTAGGTGCGTATGGCGACGATGAAGTTTTTCAAAACCAAGGGTCTGCGCATACATTTAGTTTTGATGGCGCCACCTGGTCACAGACTCAACGAATAACCAGCGCAACTGCCGCAGTTGATGAGTGGTTTGGTTTTAGTGTTTGTATTTCGGGAAACAATGCCATTATTGGTTCTCCGCATGTTGATGTTGGAACGAATGGTAACCAGGGTTCCGTAAACTTTTATCAAAAGGGAACCACATGGGTATTTATGCAAAAATTTACGGAAACCGGTGGCGGCGTATCAGATAATTTTGGCTGGAGTGTAGCTATATCAGGCAACTATGCTATTGCAGGTGCGCTGTTTGATGATGTCGGTTCAAATACAGACCAGGGTTCTTCCACTATTTATTTACGCATCGGTCCATTCTGGCAAAAGTTGCAATATGTTACCGACCCGGCAGGCGAAGGAAGTGATTTGTATGGGGGAAGTGTTTCAATTGATGGAAATACTAAACGATTTTTAATTGGCGCTCAATCTGCCGGTACAGTTGGCAAAGCAGTATTTGGTAAATAAATTGATGGATAAATAAAGAAAGAAAGAAGCTGTTTGAGTTAATTATTTGGGGTGCCGGCAGAAATGCTTTGTGGCAACATCGTTGTGTCACTCACTTGTACGCCATACCTTTTTTCAACTTTAATTATACAATAGTTAAAACATTTTATTTAACTCAAACAACTTCAAAGCCTATTATTTTATCTGGCCGAAGTGTCAACTTAAAACTTTTTCAGCCGTGGGCGGTGTCCTCACCGCCCACTGTCTTACAAGCAAAGCGATAATTTGAAATGGAGCGTTTGTTCTGGATATTTCTTTTGTATTTTTAAAACTACTAATAACAGGATGTTTGCAAAAGGTAATGCTTATACAAATAATAGTCAGGTCTTTCTTAATTGCATTTGTACTATGCTGTGTTAATAGCACAGTTGCACAAAAAAAAACAGATCAGCCATCCCAATATATTTTTACTACTTATACCGCATCCGATGGGTTGTTGTCTTCTGAAATTCTTACAGTTGCTTTTGATCAAAAAGGATTTTTATGGGCAGGTACTACGGCTGGCCTTAGCCGCTATGATGGATATACATTTTCCAATTTTACCCGATCGGATGACAATCATTTTATAGGAACAGTAAATGTTATTAAAGCAGTAGCCGATAAATTATGGATCGGGGCCAGTTCGGGCTTATATTGCTATTCAGATGATCGCCTTATAAAAATTAGTACCGAAACTGCGGCATCTCTGGCCGTCAACGATATGATTGTAAATGATGATGGAAGCCTTTGGCTGGCAACCGATGTAGGGCCCGCTTTTCTTACGCTGCCAGGTATTGATCCAACTGGTACTCAAAAAATTTTCCTGAAAAATTATGTTTTAAAACAATGGATTTCTGATTTTGCAAATACATACGACAGTCAGTGCCTATTCATCCGGGATGCTCCTGATGGCTCAATTTATTTTGCAACGCACTTTCAAATCTTTAGCTATATCAACAAGCATGTTGTGTTAGTACACACCAATACAACGGTCAACGATCAGATAGAATGTATCATTCCTGTAAACAGCACAAAAGTGTTTTGCAATGCGGCTATGACAGGGCTGGGTAAAATACAGGAGGACGTTTTTACCCAGCTCTATTTTAAAAAATTGTATCAGCCAGGCAGGGTAAGTAAAACAACCGGAACATGGTACACCGGTTCGCTTGGTATTGTTTGTTTTCATCCCGATGAAGAATTTATTTCAAACTCCATCAACTTCCAGGAATCAGGAGCGTCCTGGCTTAGTTTCATTGTTAAAAAGGATCATATTTTTTGGCTGGCTACACACAATGGCTTGATAAAAATAACACCTGCTGCTTTTAATTTATACAAGGATAAAAAGTTCAGTGACATCGATGAAACATTTTCCTTCTGCGAATTAAAAGATGGAACATTTTTAATGGGTGGCAATCATGGTAATATTTATAAAGTAACCGATGAAAGCGTAAATAATTTTTTACCCGCAGGCAATAAAGTTGTGCCCAATGCTGAAGTTAAATGTATGTATGAGGACGAGCGGGGATGGTTATGGATAGGTACAGGTTACCAGGGTATTGTGTTATACCGAAATGGAAAAATGACCAGGTTTAATGAGAAAGCCGGGCAGCTCCACGACAATTCTTTTAGCTCTTTTCTGCCTTCAAAAAATGGAAAACTCTACGCCATTGGCGATAAAGGCATGAGCGAAATAGTAGTAGATGAAAAAGAAAATATTTCTATTAAACCATACTTTTCCCCGCCACGCATAACTAAATATTCAAAATTTTATGGAGGAATACAAGCACCGGATGGAACAGTTTGGATCGGTGGAGAAGAAGGCCTAAGATATTTAAGAAATGATTCATTGATCAGTTTTTCATTAACGGAAAGCATGATGAATATCCGAAGTATAAAGCTGGCAAAGGATAATATGGTGTGGCTTGCAACAGCGGGTGATGGAATTATCAGTTGCCGGTTCAACGAAAAAAATAAATTGCAGCTAGTAAAACAATACGATGAAAAAGACGGGTTGAATACAAAACATTTCCTGGATGTATTTATTGATAAGGAAGAGAATATTTGGGCAGGCAGTGTTAAAGGCTTAACGTTTATTGGGAGAAACGACCAGCATAAAGAGCAGTTGATCAACTTTAGTACAGCAGATGGATTTATCAAACCCGGTTACTACAGTTGCAAAATTTACCAGGACGTAAAAGATAATATCTGGGTAGGCACCACACAAGGTATTACATCATTCGCTATGGATGATTTAAACCTTACAGCAACACCGCCGAATGTATATTTAACTGAACTGGAATTTTTGAAGGAAAGCAAAAACAATATTAGCAGGACTATTTTATTATCAAATAACCAGCAAGAAATTTCATTGCCCTTTAACGATAATTCATTAAACTTTAGTTATACCGCCGCAAATTATGCAGGGCCGGAAGCCATCCAATATTACTATAATATGGACGGGTTGGATACTAACTGGATGGCAGCCGGAAGCAGGCGTAGTATTGCTTATTACAGCATTCCTGCAGGCAGTTATACTTTTCGTGTAAAGGCTATCAATGACAAAGGTGTATGGAGCACAACCGACTGCGCTGTTTCGTTTACCATTCATCCACCTTTCTGGCAAACGGCCTGGTTTAAAATCATATGCCTGCTGGTAGTAGCGGCCGTAATTTTTCTTATTGTAAAAAAACGGGAACGCACTATTGCCAGGCAGGAAGCAGAAAAAACGGCCGTTGAAAAAATCAAAGCCAACAGTTACCAGTACCAGTTAGAGATTGAGCAGGTCATTAATTTTTTCGCAGTTTCTATCCACCAGCATAATACCATTGATGATACGCTTTGGAACGTAGCAAAAAACCTGATTGGCAAATTGGGTTTTGAAGATTGCATGATCTATCTGTGGAATAAAGACAAAACAGTGCTGGTTCAAAAAGCAGGGTATGGAATAAAAGGTTCTATGCTGGCTGAAATGGATAAGGATAAATATAATGTACCAAAAGGGAAAGGTATTGTAGGTGCTACAGTGGAAAGTAAAAACGCAATACTGGTAAATGATACTGCTGCTGATGCAAGATATTTTTCTGTAGATGATAATATCCGCCTAAGCGAATTATGTGTGCCAATTATCCATCAAAAAGAAGTAATGGGCGCACTCAATACCGAGCACACGGAGAAAAATTTTTACACCGTCAGGCATTTACAGATTTTGACAACAATTGCTTCTATGCTTGCTGATAGAATTTATGCACTGGAAGCACAACAGCATGCAAGGGAAAAAGAAATTGAGGTATTGGAATTAAATAAGAACCTTGCCAGTTCGCAGCTTACTGCGCTGCGGTCTCAAATGAATCCTCATTTTTTATTTAATGCCATGAACAGTATTCAGCAGTTTACCCTAACCGGTGATATGGACAATGCCAACCTGTATATTTCAAAATTTGCTGCTTTGTTGCGTAAGGTATTGCAATCTTCAAAGCTCAGTTATCTTTCGCTGGAAGAAGAAATTGAGCAACTAAATTTATACCTTGATATTGAGCAACTGCGATTGGGCAAAGGCTTTACCTACAGCATAGAAACAGATCCTGACATTGAAGCTGATGCCTGCAAAATACCCGGCATGCTCCTACAACCTTTTGTAGAAAACAGCATCAAACATGGGCTTGCCTTAAAAGAAGGGGAGCGTAAACTACAGATACAGTTTATTTTAAAGGATGATACTTCTGTGCTTGCCGTAATTACCGACAATGGGATTGGGCGCAAAAAAGCAGGTGAAATAAAGGCTGGTCAGCAAAAATTTTTGCCACACGAATCAAAAGGCATTGAGCTTATTAAAGAGCGGATGCAACTGCTCAGCCAATCATTGGCCGACGAGATAATTATTTTTGAAGACATAGTAAGCTCAGATGGAAAGCCCTTGGGAACGAAAGTTACCTTAGTACTTCCATTACTTAATCCAACAAGTTAGTTTTTAGGTTTTCTTTTTTTGTTATTTTCACAGGGTGATAAAAGCCTTGATATTTGATGATGAGCCTGCGGCTGCAAATGTATTGCAGCTAATGATTGAGCGGTACATTCCTGAAATTACCGAGCTCAGAATAGCCGTAAAACCTGCGGAAGCCAGGGCCTTACTGCTCCAGTTTCAACCCCAGCTTGTTTTCCAGGATATTGTAATGCCCGAAAATAATGGGTTTGCATTTTTAAGCGAACTGAAGCAAATCAATTTCGAAATTATTTTTACAACAGCCTATGATGAATTCGCCATACGTGCTATTCGGTTTAGTGCACTGGATTATTTGCTAAAGCCCATCAATGCAGATGAATTGAGGCAGGCAGTAAACCGCTTCATCGAAAAGGTAAATAAACAGCAACAGTCGGATGCGCTGTTAAAAAATTTGCTGAATAATCTCGGGCAAAAAAAAGAAAGTGAATTCAGGCTGGCAATCCCCACCGTTAACGGCGCACTATTCTTTTTACCTGCAGATATTATCCGGCTGGAAGGCGAAGGCAACTATACCCGTTTCTATCTTACAGGCAATAGAAAATATCTAAGTGCCAAAACTATGAAAGAGTACCAGGAAGTATTAATACAGCATAATTTTTTGCGTATCCATAAATCGCACCTGGTAAACAAAAGTTTTGTCGAACACTATTTAAATGAAGGACTCGTGATATTAACTGACGAAACCGCTCTGCCGGTTTCACGGTTGCGTAAGCGTGAGATAGCAGCTATTTTAAAAAATGGATAAGGGTGGAGTGGCCGGATACTCAATAATAGCTCTCAACATTTTATCTTTATAAACTAACGGTCCCAACATCAAATTTAATTGTTGCTTCAACAGGTGACACCTTTTTAAAAGGTGTCACCTGTTGAAGGAGTTCGACTGAGCGAATCTTATGACAAGTAGCAGATGACGGCTTGTTCATTTGCAGCAGCGGTCAAATAAAATATTTTTAAACTTTCGAAATGATTGCCAATGTAGTCCATTTCGTCTTCCGGTTTCCCCCAGGAATTGGGATAAAGTCCAAGGTCATTCATTTTGTCAGCATTATAGTTTACCATTAAATCTTTTAAAGAAATTTTGGACAATTCTGCATTGACAAGCGCAACTTGTTCAACGGTCAAATAATTCCCAGGTCCGTAACCTAAATCTTGATTTTCGTCAAGAACACTCGAACCAAAAATCGTCCAAGATATAGGTGGTTTTGCATTATTTAGGTCGGAAGGTCCATAGCCTGTCAACAAGTAGGAAATTGCATCCCAGGTTTTGTCAATGTCGCACACATTTTGGCCTTCGTCAAAAGCTTCATCGTCCAATAGATTTTCAAAAAGTAAACTGTCTGAAATGTAATTTTGAAGTTCATTTTCGGTCACTCTTACAAACTTGCCTATCATACTCATGGGGCTATAAATTTTTATTGATTTTATTAATGGTGTCCAAACTTTCTACAGAGTTGTCAAAGAATTGATGATCAATGATGAAATATTGATTGCTATCTTGCCTTTGTAACTCAGTATTAGCTGAAAGCTGGCTTAATCATAATGAAATCGACATTGGATAATATAGCATTTTTGGCCTACGTCTATTTTACCTTCAACTTTATAAACAAGTCGATGCCCGCCTGTAATTCGTCTGGACAAGTAGCCTTTTAAATAGTATCTCAATGGTTCAGGTTTGTCGGTTCCCTGAAACGGTGTTTTTTTCCCGGAGCAAGTTTCCTACAACTATCACCACTTCCGGGTTTCTGCAATAGCCATGTGCGCTGGCATGCAGGACTCCGCCGCAATTCAGGAACAGCTGCTTAAATTTATATCATTTAGCTGTATTAACGACAATCATTTGTAACAAGTATTTCTACTTTGACATGTTCAGAAAACGTAGTTCAGGGTTACAATAATCTTAATTATTGAACGGAAAAGTTGCCATAAAAAACTACCGTACAAGAGAGTGACACAACGATGCCGCCATGAAAAACGGCTGCTGGTCAACAAAAAATTAAAAACGTTTGATTTGTCAAAGTAGAAGTAAATGTTACAAAGAAATTACAGCAATCATATGGTATCTCGTTTTACTGGCATTGTATTAATATAATTATTTGGCGTGTGCTTTTTTAAGTTATTGTATACAGCTTCCGAGTTCCTCGCTTAGCACAAAACCCACGAGGAGGAGACATCGGCAGGGAAGGGTGGAAGCTTGTGATTTGAATGGAGACATTTATAGAGATAGAGTGAGAGACTTGCGCCGGAATAAGGAGGAGACATCGGAAGGGAAAGGTGGGCGTTTGTGATTTGAATGGAGACATTTATAAAGATAGAGTGAGAGACTTGCGCCGGAATAAATTTTCAACAAGATGTGATATGCTCTTGCCTTTTTTTTGAGCATATTTCCTAGCTGAAGCAACTACCTTTTCTTCAATAGTGAGGGTTAATTTCGTTGTAATAACACATGCTTTAATTATTAAAAGATACTTATAACTGATAAGGTGGCAAATTTAGTTTTGTGACTATTTGCATATTATTTCCGAGCACTTTCGCATTTAATAATACTGCTAATTTTCCAGGCGTCGCCAAATTTTCGTCTGTCACCAGGTTCAATTTTAATGTCGCAGCCGCTTGAATAAAAATATGTTGAAATAATTGTTATCTCAACGTTTTTATTGTGCGGATTTGAATTATCAGTTGGAAAATTTAGAGATGCGAATTGTTTGTGCATTTCAATAAAGTGATCTTAATTAGTTATAGGCAAGATTACTTAAGTACGGAGCAATCGCAAATTGAAAAACTGCAAACAATATCATGCCAATGATTATGCTTGAAATTAGCCTTTGCTTCGACACATTAAAGATAGAACGGACAGGTGATGTTAATGATAAATAAGTTAAGGTTGCAGAGAAAACTAATAAAAAAAGTGACAGAAAAAAAAGGATATTATACATAGAACTCAAGTCGGTATTATCTATTGTAATGCCATTGATCGGAAACCTTTGAAGAACATCGGTAATAGAGAAAATTACCATAAGGGACCATCCAATTTTCTTTTTTCTAATGAATTGGATTAATCCAAACACTGGAATTAATCGTACGAAAATTATTTGAAAGATAAATACGGGGCTCATAAAAAAACCTTCTGCGTTTCGCAGAATCGAAAGTACAGGAACAATTATAATTAAGATAATAATTGCATTTTGAATAACACCCAGAATAATTGCTGTTCTGAATAATTTATTTTGTATTGTATCGGATTTATTTTTTTCAAATTCCTCGAGAATGATTGCTGAATTTTCCATGGTTAATTGGTGTAATTGATGTTTGGCATATAAAGCAGGTTAAAGTAACACACATGCGCATCCGAATAGAAAATGTCATTACTATTATAATATTCATGCTTCGGCGAGATACCGTGCTTGCTACTTTCGTTTACCTGCATAAAAACATCATCCAGTGTTTCAATATCGTTGTAAAATTCGCAGACTGGTATGTCCGTACGAACACTGTTGCAGGAGTAAGTTTTGCGGCTTTCTTCTTTTACCTGCATTGCGTGTTCTGCATTGCCTTTTCCAAATTTAAATTCACCTGTTGAATTACTGATCACCACATTTTTGTCGTTATCGGCACTGCTTTGGGTATGTATCAACACGTGTATTGAAAACACCAGGGTAAGGAGGATTATCTGCTTCATTATTAGTTATGGTTAAAACGGCGGTGAATGTAATAATAAAAGGAATACAATAATAAAGTTTGACCTGGCAGCTGGTGGTATAGCCACCGGATAAAAAAAATATATTCCGGGAATAACGTAATAGTCAGTTTTTTATTGAGTGTACTACGCATCGGTATTTACGTTACTTCAGGGTAGGGTTAATGAGGGTGAAGTATTGCGTCTTTTCCGGTCAGTAAAACTCCCTGCTATGCTCAGAACCGGTGGTAGTCATTTCCTGCGAAGAAAGGTGAACCACCTACTTGTTTCCTTCCTTCAATTTTCTTCGACCAATTGACTGCAACCAGTTTTATGTTAAGAATAAAAGGACGTATCGATTAGTGAATTCTGAATGGTGCTAATGACCATTGACCATTCACCATTCACTATTATCAATTCACACTTAACTTACTACCAGTTTGCATACACAATATGCTTTCACTACTTAATAAAATTTAAAAAAATGAACACACGAAAAATTACCGGCTATCAATCGCTGGCTTACGTTTCCCTGATCATCACAATGTTTTCATGTAAAGAAAACCCTGAAACATTTGCAATACATGCGCCTATTTACCCCGGCAATGCAGAAGCAGTTACTTACACCCTGAACAAAATCACTGGCGATGTATCGCAGGTGCAACTGCATGAAACCATTCAAACCATCAATGCTTCGGGCACAGTAACAGCCACATCGGCTGAGGCGTTGTTGCAAACATGGAACAACCCTTCTTTTCCACTCAATTTTACAAAAACAGGTGGCTATGCTACCAACAGGCTGGTTACCTATCGCTTTGATGTAACGGGCAACGACAAACATTATACGCACACCATCAGTTTTGCAACAAGGCCCTATCCCGTTCCAAATCAACCTGCCCCGGTGTATGTTGTGGGTGATGTTAACAGGGTAATGAACCTTGTCTTTATTCCCGACCGCGACATACCGGCCATCAGCACTTTTTACAATGCCGTAAAGGTTGATATTGATGAAGTGTTTCATCGGGAAGATTATGTCAGGAGGTTTAGAAGGAGCTATAACTTTTTCATTAATCCTTTTACAGGTCATGCACATGATTATGATACCGAAACCCGTGACCATGAAGTCCCTTCCAACTGGGATCAGCTAAGTTTTGCCCAGGGAAAAGTAATTTTGCATGACCGGGATATCAGGGATTTTGCCGAACCGGATAAACACTTGTTTTCTGCCGAGCATTATGTAAAAGGTACTTTGTTGCATGAAAGTGGCCATAACTTTTACGACCTTGCCGATGAATATGGTGGAGGGAGCCATTGGCAGGAAGCAACACTTCCCAATAACTGGAGCAGCTTAGCCGGTTGCCGGGCAGATGCGGCAGGAAGAGGAATGCAAATGAGCGACGCTCATCAAATGGGCACGAGTGGATGGTACAAGCTTTGTCCTGCAACCTGCGTAATGGAAAGTTCGGGAACAGCCATACATCCATACGAAAAGCCCTGCAGGGATAGAATATTGTATTCCATACTACAACGCTCAGCAGGCAATTGATAAAGATTTTTTTAAACTTTTAATTTACAATTATGAAATACGCTTATTCTATTATACTCCTTTCGCTTATACTCCTTTGCTCATGTAATGGAAATAAAGCACAACAAAAAAATGATCCGGCGCTTGATAGTACACTTGCTAAAATAGACTCCCAGGTTGGAACATTCAACCCGGCCTATATCAATGATGCAGCAAATTCGCATTACGCCATCAGTGTAAATTTTGCTAATAATCAATTTACAATGGTGCCGGGCAATGCAGCCATAAGGCCAGGCAGAGCACCTTATCTTATGAATGATACGAGTAAACCATTTGTAGTAAAGTTTAGAGATGCAAATAACAAAATTATTGGAAGTTATAGTTTTGTAAACCCAGGTTTACTAAGGGCATGTGACGGCAAGAACCCGAATATCAGTATAAAGGATTCTATAAAATTTGAAATTTTACTACCGGCCAATAAAGAAATCACCAATCTTGAATTATCGAATAATGGCAAAAGGCTTACCCAGTTTACAGTGCCTCCTGCCGGCGCTAATGCTGTTGATTCAACTGGTGGTGGTGTTAAGGTGCAGTAGGGATTTGTGGTTGATGAGTTCGCAATGTTGATTTACACATTTAATAGTGTCTGCTACGAAACTATATAAAATCTACACAAGAAAATGATACGCATAAACATGCTTACAATTATTTGTCCCGGCTTTTGTGCCGGGATTTTTTTTGAATACATTAAGGCTTTTAGGCATTGGTTGATTAGAAATTTATCGATCCGTGGCGAGTGCGCAAACTGCTATGGATGCAACATGAAAGTATGTTTACAGGGCTTGAAACTTTTGAACTTTATTCTTACGACATTTGCATAAACATTTTTGTACATGCACGCTTCACTTCGACAACATATTGAAAAATTTATTGAGTTTAATGACGGAGAAATGTTGCACCTGTTATCATGTTTTCGTTCGATTCAACTAAAGAAAAAGCAATACCTGTTGGAAGAAGGGAAAATTTGCAAGGATAATTATTTTGTTGTGAAGGGCTGTCTACGTTTATTTTTTATCAATGAAAAAGGCATTGAACAAACTACCCAGTTTGCGATTGAGAATTGGTGGTTGTCGGACTACAGTTCTTTTGATACACAACAACCTTCCGGCTTTAATATACAGGCAGTGGAGCCAACAGAAGTGATTGCCATCGGCCGTAAAGAGCAGGAAAGCATGCTGCAGCAACATCCTGCCATGGAACGCTATTTCAGAATAATGCACCAGCGTGCAAATGCAGCGGCGCAATTCAGGATAAAATTATTATATAGTTTGTCAAGAGAAGCGATGTATTTACAGTTTAATAAAAAGTTTCCAGAATTTGTGCAGCGGGTACCTCAATACCTGCTGGCTTCTTTCCTGGGAATTACTCCCGAATATTTAAGCGAAATTCGTAGTAAAAAACTTTCTTAAACCAGTTTAAGAATTTAAAGGGGAGGGTAGCTGTAGCTTTGTATCATCAACAAAATATATAATGATGGAACAAAGAGTAAAAATTGCAGCCATGCTGCCCGAAGTAAACAAAGCCATGATTAGCCTGGCCCTAAGTATTAATAAATCCGAATTAACACCCATTCAAAAAGAGTTGGTTAAAATACGAGCCTCGCAAATAAATGGCTGTGCATTTTGTTTGGATATGCACACCAGGGATGCCTTAAAACTAGGCGAAACAGCTCAACGTATTTTCTTACTAAATGCCTGGGAAGAGGCTGGACTTTTTACGGCTGAAGAAAAAGCTATTCTTGCATTGACGGAAGAAGTTACACTGATCAGTGAGCGGGGAGTGACAGATAAAACCTACCAGCAGTTACAACAGTTTTTTAGTGAAGAAGTAATTGCACAAATTATTATGTCGGTTGTGATGATCAATGCCTGGAACCGCATTGCCGTGAGTACACAAATGCCGCCTGGCAGTTAATTTAAATTCTGAAAACAAGCCTTGGATAGAACTTCCCGAAACCTGCTGTTGTAGTATGTTAATGAATGATTTTCTACCGAACTTCGCAACATAAATTTTCTACAATGGCTGCAATAAAAGTAATCATTAGAGGTGCCACGGGCATGGTTGGCGAAGGGGTACTATTTGAATGTTTGCAAAATCCGAAAGTGTCGGAAGTGCTGATCATTAACCGTAGGCACTATGAACTAAAGCATATAAAATTGCATGAGTTGATAGTACCTGACTTTTTTAAGCTGAAGGAATTTGCAGATCAAATAACCGGTTATGATGCTTGCTTTTTTTGTGCCGGTGTGAGCTCTGTTGGTATGAAGGAAGATAAATATACAAAGCTTACTTACGATACCACGCTTGTCTTTGCCAACGCAGTGTGCACTGTCAATAATAACATGGTATTTACCTATGTATCCGGTAGCCAAACGGATAGCAGCGAACAAGGTAAACTCATGTGGGCAAGGGTAAAAGGCAAAACAGAAAATGACCTGCTGAAGTTGCCATTTAAAGCCGTGTATAATTTCCGTCCGGGTGTGATGCTTCCTTTTGACGGACAAAAAAACTGGAAGTCTTTTTATAAACTGGTTGCAGGTATCATTCAATTCTTTGCTGCAAAAAAGGTATTATCCATGCAGGAAGTTGGCAAGGCCATGATCAGTGCGGCAACCGTCGGTTACTCAAAACATATTTTGGAGATTGCTGACATAAAGGAATTGGCGAAGCAATAGAGGGAGGTAGCCTACTCAATTTTTAAATTCACCTTCAAATACTACAACTGCCTCTCCATAAATCATTACTTTGCCCTGGTATAATTCTGTATTCATCATGCCCGTTCTGGATGAAGATTGAAAAGCATTTAATTTATTCTTGTTCAATTTTTTAGCCCAATATTTTGTAAGAAAGGTATGTACGCCACCTGTTACCGGATCTTCATTTGTTCCAGCCCATGGCCAAAAATATCTGTAATGAAAATCAAAGTCAACGCCATCAGCTTGTGCAGTTACCAAAACGCCATTTATCCCATCATAAGAATTTATTAATGAAAGAAAATCTGGTTGTAAAGCGGCTAATATTTTTAGATCGTTAATTTCAATTAAAATTATTTTGTTGTTTGGGCTATATCTTTTGTCTGCAATTTCATTTATTCCAAGGGCATCCAACATTTTTTGAGGCACTTCTATTGCTTCTGTTTCATACACGGGAAATTGCATTTTTATTTTAGTGGCCGTTTTTTCAATAAATAATTCAACCTTGTTAATATTGATGAAAGTAATGCTCTTTAAACTGGTGCTGTCAAAAATAATTTTGGAGGCGGCAAGTGTGGCATGTCCGCATAATGGTATTTCCATTTTGGGTGTAAAGAACCTTATACTATAACTGTTACCTGATATTTTTTTATAAATGCTGTTTCTGAAAAACCAATTTCAGTCGCAATATTTTGCATGGCAGCAATATTTAAATTGTCATCAACAATACAAACCGCGGCAGGGTTTCCTTTAAATTTTTCATTTGTAAATGAGTCTACAAAATATGTTTTCATGATTTAGTTGTTAATGTGTAACTGACTTGATGATTGGCAGCAATGTTTAAGCCTGCTGCTTAAATGCTGTTTAAATTCATTGGTGCGTTATTTTTCTTCAAAACTATGTATGCAATTGTGGTGTACTGGGATGTAGTAGGAGAAGAATTTTACATCTACAGCCTGTATCCTTCGTGATAGTTACCAATTTATACGGGCAGGATAATATCAATGAAAATTTATATTGAGTTTATGTTGATAGTTATGTGACATGTTCGATGTTTTTAGTATTTAAGATCGAATGTTATTCCGGGATTGAAGATTGCTTTTGCGTTTAGTTGAAGCTACGAGTTTTAGCGCACTTGTAAAAAGCCGATTTTAGCAGTGTTTTTTTGTATTTATATTTGTGATATGCCAACTTTCAACCGATCAGGCTTGCTTTTTCCAGGTTCAATAATAAGCTCGAATTTAACTGAACTTGAGTTGGAATTTGTAACAAAGATTCCAACTGCTGAACGTAAAACTCATTTCGATGCTTATATCAAATATTCAGATGCGCTTAAAAAACAGTGTGCTGTAACTGAACTCGTCCAGTGGATAAACGGTTCCTTTGTTACTCAAAAAAATAGACCAGTGGACATTGATTTGGTAACTTTTATAGACTATAAAATCATAGAATCGCTTGGAACTGCAATTAAAACTTTTATCTATCCACAATCCGAATTGGATTTTTATGTTGACGCCTACATTGTGGCTGTTTATCCAACCGGAAGTAATAAATATCATTTATATCAATCTGACAAGGCTTATTGGAATGATAAATTTGATAAAACAAGAAGGAATCGGGCAGGTAACATACTGGCAAAAGGCTTTTTGGAAATAATTTATTAAATTTACTTCATGACAAACAATAAGATTTTCAAGTTAGTGGACCTTATCGAAGACATAAAAAAGGTCGATGAAATGATTGTTCTTCATCAAAAGGATTTAGAATTTAATATCATGCTGAGCCAATATCAAGCTAAAAAAGTAAAGTTAACCACCCAATTAATTACAGAGCTAACATCACCTGAATTTAAGTCAACTAATAGTTTACTTTTTATTAAACATTTTTTGGATAAGTTCTATTCAGACGCCGCTTTTTTTGATACGACCGAAAAAGGAGTAAAAGGTTTTGAGCAATTAGAGGCTGCTTTGTAATATCTCTACACTCTATATTGAAATTTTCATGATTGTTGACTTTACTAACCAGACATAAAACTATACTTATAAGGAACTGTGATGTTGATTGTGTTTTGATAATTGGGTTCACGGGACAGAGTATTACTTTAATATTATTGCAATTTATTTAATGTTATTATCTCGAAACTGTCTTTATTTTCTACATTTGATCGGATATAAATTTCGATGTTATCCGGCAAAGAGATTCCTTGGTAGTATTTGATAATTATTTTGGAGTCGTGCAAGTGAAAACCTACAACTTCCCAATTTTCCGGATTATCATTTAATGTTGTCATAGTGTTATCATCTTGAAACAAAATAACTAATTGCGATTCACAACAGTTAATATCAAACTTGCCCCAAAATCCGGTTTGCAACCCATATTTTTTTTCTGCGAAGATTGATTTTACTTTAAGCCCACTAATCCTACTCCCGTTGATTTTATACTCACAAAGGAATGCACCGTGACTTTTTGACGATTCAAGATTAGAGCTAATTTGAGGCCCCGGATTGTCAGTAATATTAAATCTACATGATGTCAAAAGAAGACTGATCGTAATAGTCGAAACAATACAAAATGTAATGCAGATATTAATTGATATAAATCGCTTCATTGAATTTTTTGCAGTTTGTTTAAATTTGAAATTCAGATAAATCATTTGTACTGCCCTGGCGTAGCTTGACTATTTTATGTTACTTAACATCAAATTAAAAGTAACCATAAAAAATAACCCAAATATCGATAAGGTTAAATTTAACCATTACCCATCCGGAATTTAAAAATTACACAGAACTTGCGCTTCATGTTAAAACAACTATTAAGTCTTGCCATTTTGATTACGTTAATATCCTGTAATAATAAAAAGGTAGTTGATGAAAAAGCCGCAGCCATTGTAAAGGAAAGCATTGCAACTTATGGCGGAAAAATTTTTAATGAGATGGATTTGTCGTTTGACTTCCGGCAATTCAGGGTGCACCTTATGCAGGATAGGGGCAAATTTTTGTATGAAAGAACCACCAGGGATTCGATGAATAACGTGTGGCACGATGTACTAACAAATGATGGCTTTACCCGTGAAAAGAACGGCGAAAAACAAGAGCTGAGTGAAAAGGATTTCAATAAATATAAGGAGGGAATAAATGCAATTACCTACTTCATGTTGCTGCCTTATAAACTTTCAGAACCGGCGGTTAACCCGAAGTATTTAGGAGAAGCGAGTATCGGAAATAAAAAAGTATGATAAAATTGCCGTTTCATTTGATGCAGCCGGTGGAGGAAAAGATCACCTGGATGAATTCTGTTTCTGGTTTGGCCAAACCGATCATTCGATGGATTTTTTATCGTATGCCAATGGCGGGTCAAGATTTAGAAAGGCTGTAAAAAAAGATACCATAGCAGGCATTATTTTCCAGGATTACGAAAACTACCAGGTACTGGGCAGCAGCATTGAAACCTTTAATTATGATACTGAATTTATTGCCGGAAGAGTTAAACTACTTTCAAAAATTGAGCAGCAAAATTATAATGATAATAAGTTGGTGAAAAAATAACGAACCTTTGATCAGAAATTTATTACCTGGCATTAATTTGCATTTGTTAGTCATCATATAAATGTGAGACCGTTTTTATCTCTCAACCCGTGTGAATCAACAAAGCACATCTTCAATTACTACAAGTATTACATCAGCACCATGGATAAAATAATTAATTTATTTAGCACAAGACTAGAATTAATGTGTGAAGAATATAAAATGAAAATTTATTCTATGCCTTCGTGGCAATTAGATGGCATTTTGCCAAATGAAATTAAGCAAAAGAATAATGAGGAAAAAGTCTCGTATGTGGTAAAGAAATTCGCCGGTAACCACCCATTTTATAAACTGCTCAAAGGTGATATGGAGTTGGTAGAAAGAAAAAGAGAGGATATCACCTTTGATGAATTAAAGTCGGCTCACGTTGATCCAAGGTATTTGGAAGGTAAGGGTTTATCACAAAGTCAAATCATGGAGTTTTATGAATTTGTGGCCAAATTGAAAACTTTTTTCTAGGATTCCATCAATCGTATGAATGAATCTAGGTAATGTGTATTAGAATTTCGGTACCTGACATGCACATAGCATTGATTGCATAGGGGCAATACTAAGTTTTAAGCCAAGGAATATGAGACGGGCAAAAGCGATGGTTTTCTGAGCAAATTTTGTATTTATCCGGACCGTAAAATTGAGGATTACTTATTGTCTTCTCTACCGATAATATTATTTCTTCTACTACTTTTTTTGCATTTTTCGGCGAATCTTCACTAATATATTTGAATGCGGCTCTAAGATGTTGTTGAGAGCGCTTTGTCCAAAAAAGTCGATACTTTTTCACCATTGTTTTATCATCTTTTTTAAAGATGTGTTGCTGATATATTCTCCGGTTATAAATTCCTTTTCTGCTTCATCCAGTTCCTTATTGTACTGCTCCAAACTTACGTGGCCTTGTTGTTCAATTTCATCTTCTAAAAGTGTGTAAATGGCTTTAATTTTTTTGTCATCAGCTACCTCTATATAATTAGCCAATTTTTTTCTGATTGTTAAAGCTGTCATTTTTGATGAGATTTTGTAATCAAATTTAATTTTTATTTCCCGAAATAAAAAAACGACCAGGGTATTTCATATTTGCTACACTTACCTAAACCAATAAAGGTAGCAATCCAGGTTCCCCCTTTGGGGGACAGGGGACCGCCTTACATCCTTTCCGGCACTCCAATACCCAATAACCTCATCCCATTTTTTAGCGTGTTGGCAGTCATACCGGCTAACTGTAAACGCAGTTGTTTCTTTTCCGGTGTTTCTGCTTTTGCAATGGAATGTTCGGTGTAAAATGTGTTAAAGGTTTTAGCCAGGCTAAATAAGTAATTAGCCAGTAAAGATGGATCATGGTCTGTACAGGCTTGCTCCAATGTAGTTGGATATTGTTCCAATACAACCAGTACATTTTTTTCAAGTTTTAGTAAAGGGGTGGCAGTTAGTTGCAGTTGTTCATTTGCAGCTTCCTTCCGCAAAATACTCCTGATACGTGCATGTGTATATTGTACAAACGGCCCGGTAAATCCGTGAAAGTCGATGCTTTCTTCCGGGTTGAACACCATTGTTTTTTTAGGGTCAACCCGCAGCAGGTAAAACTTCATGGCGCCAAGGCCAATGGTTTTGTACAGGTCTTTAAGTTCATCGGCAGTAAAGTCTTTTACCTTACCCAGTTCCTCGGTATGTTTTTGCGAAGTGGCAATCATTTCGTCCACAATATCATCTGCATCTACAACGGTGCCTTCCCGGCTTTTCATTTTGCCGGTGGTCAATTCCACCATGCCATAACTTAAATGATAAATATTTTTTGCATTCGGCATACCCAGTTTTTCGCAGATCAGCCGCAATACTTTCATGTGGTAATTCTGCTCGTTGCCAATTACGTAAATGCTTTCATCAATTTTATACTGCTCATATTTTTGAAGGGCGAGACCAATGTCCTGGGTAATATAAACAGAAGTGCCATCTTTTCTTTGCACAATCTTTTCGTCCAATCCTTCAGCAGTCAAATCAATCCAGATACTGGCATCCTCTTTTTTAACAAACACCTGCTTTTCCAGGCCCTGTTGCACAATGTCTTTCCCAAGCAGGTAAGTGTTGCTTTCGTAATAGGTTTTATCAAAATCGGCACCAATGGTTTTGTAGGTAACATCAAAACCCTCGTACACCCAGCCGTTCATTGTTTTCCAAAGTTCAATTACTTCGGGTTTGCCGGATTCCCAATCAAGTAGCATTTGTTTGGCTGCAGCCATTACGCTGGTGTTGGCACGGGCCAGTTCCCTTATTTCAGCATGGAGCTTTGTTATTTTTTCTTCGTCTTTTACCTCGTCCAGTTTGGTAAGGGCAACCATTAATAACTCCAGCTTTTCCAGTTCCGGCCCGGTAAAATCACATAGGTCGCCCAGCTTTATTTTATTAATGAGTACCTGGCTTTCTGCTTTTAAATCTTCTTCAAATTTTACATAATAGTCGCCTACAAAATGATCACCTTTTATGCCGGTTGTTTGTGGTGTAGCACCGTTGGCATATTTCTGCCATGCCAGCATACTTTTACAAATATGAATACCACGGTCGTTTACAATACAGCTTTTTACAACTTCGTAGCCGTTGGCTTTATAAATTTCGGCAACACTCCAGCCCAAAAATATATTTCTTAAATGGCCAAGGTGCAAAGGCTTATTGGTGTTGGGTGAAGCATATTCCACCATCACCTTTTTGCCATTGGGAGCTTGCTGCCCATAGGCAGTTTGTTCAAAATTGTCCTGCAATAGTGATATCCAATAATCGTCGGCTATGCTTAAGTTTAAAAATCCTTTGATGATATTGTAGCCAGTATATAGTTTTGGAAAATCAGTTATGAGCTTTTCGCCTAATTGATTTCCGATAGCATCCGGTGATAATCGAAGTGCTTTTACTAGTGAAAACATTACGACTGTATAATCGCCTGTGAACTCGGGTTTGGTTTGATTTACCTGGAAATCTTTTTCGGTAAAGGGTTGATTAAACAGTTGGGCTAAACTTTCTGTTACACTTTTTTGAACGCTGCTTACAATTGACATGCTGCAAAAATAATGAAATAGGGAATGCATTATGTTGAATACAAAATGTTGAATGTTTAATGATGAGTGTTGAATGCTGAATCTAACCCCGTCAGCGGTTGCAAACCCTGACGGCGGTTACGGCTAAGTAAACGATGTTGAATACAAAATGTTTAATGATAAATGTTGGATGATGAATGTAACCCCGTCAGCGGTTACAAACCCTGACGGCGGTTAGGGCTGAGTAAACAGTGTCGCATGATAAATGAATTATGTTTAATGTTTAATGTTGAATGGTGAATGTAGCCCTGTCAGTGGTTACGGCTAAATAAACGATGCTGAATGCTAAATGTAGATTCGATGGATTGTTTGTTGAATTAGTAGAAGGAAGCTGTTTTTATAAACCTGGATAAGAAGTGAAGGTTTAGCAAGTTGAAAGTGCCAACATCAAGTGTAAATAGCTGCAACCTGCTGTATAAGTACAAGAGTGCGACGCAACGATGCTGCCATTTGCACCAATGCCGGGTACAAAATATTTAATCATTCACTTATTTGACATGGCAAATTCTTCTTGATTGATTACCTTTGCGCCCATTTTAAAATTATGATAAGTGTAAATAATGTGACCCTTGCCTACGGTAAAAGGGTTTTATTCGACGAAGTAAACATCAGTTTTGTTAAAGGGAATTGCTACGGTGTTATTGGCGCCAATGGTGCCGGTAAATCGACCTTTATTAAAATATTGAGTGGTGAAATTGAACCCAATAAGGGAACGGTGGATATTACTCCCGGCGAACGCATGGCTGTGCTAAGGCAGGACCAGTTTGCATTTGATGATATAACTGTTTTGAATGCCGTAATGATGGGGCATCAAAAAATGTGGAACCTGATGATTGAAAAAGATGCCCTTTACATGAAAGAGGATTTTACAGAAGCAGATGGGATGAAGGCCGGGGAACTGGAACACCAATATGGCGAAATGGGCGGCTATACCGCAGAAAGTGATGCTGCACAATTTTTAAACGAATTGGGTGTAAAGGATGAAATGCACCAACTATTAATGCAGGATATTCCGGCAAACATAAAAGTAAGGGTGATGCTGGCGCAGGCTTTATTTGGTAATCCTGATATTTTATTGCTGGATGAGCCTACCAATAACCTGGATGTGGAAACAATTAGCTGGCTGGAAAATTTTTTGGCCGATTACCAAAATATTGTTTTGGTGGTGAGCCATGATCGTCATTTTTTAGATGCAGTTTGTACACATGTTGCTGATGTAGATAAAAGGAAAATAAAAATTTATACTGGTAATTATACATTCTGGTACGAGAGCAGCCAGTTGGCAGCAAGGCAGGCAACTGATAAAAATAAAAAGCAGGAAGAAAAGAAAAAAGACCTTCTTGAATTTATTGCACGGTTCAGCGCAAATGCATCAAAAAGTAAACAGGCAACATCGCGTAAAAAGGCATTGGATAAATTGGTGTTCGAAGATATTACAGCAAGCAACAGGAAATATCCCGGTATCATTTTTAAACCCGAAAGAGATGCAGGAAATCAAATTTTAAATGTTGAAAAACTTA
>JBDUEK010000061.1:0-37020 GCA_040002495.1 Ferruginibacter sp. | reverse complement strand
AAATTGGAGAAATAAAAAGGGTCGTTAAAGCCTAACTCATACGCCACTTCTTTCACAGACAATTTTTCATAAGTAAAAAGTCGTTTGGCTTCAGATGCTACTAATCCATATATCACATTTTGGGCTGTTTTGCCGGTATGCAATTTTGATACTTCATTCAGTTTTGTTTCATTAGTTGATAATGAAGCTGCAATTTGTTTTACAGTAAGGTTCTTTTTAAAATTGCCTCTTACCACTTCTAAAAATTTCAAGAACAGGGCATCCGGTTTATAAATTTCGCCGCCCTGTTTTATTTTACAACGGTTGATTTCTACCAGTATTAGCTCTAGCCTGCTATGTAAAGAAATAAGGTATTGATAAGGTTTTTCTTTTAGTTCTTTTTCTATCTGCAATAATTCTTTTTGTATTACTTCACTTTTACCAAGCGGTATCATTTCATTCATGGCAAAGTGGCAAAATAAACTGTTGTGAAAAACAAGTTCAATATCATTGTCGGTTTTACAAAAGAAATCAAACGTAAATTCAAGAACAAAGCCTGTAGCTACTTTTGTTTTTTTAAAGTAATGTACCTGCCCTGAAGTAATAGTAATGACGGAATTTGCTTTTAATACAAATTCGTTTTCATCAACTACTATGGTCGTAGAACCTGAAGAGCACCAAACCAAAACATATTTCATAATACGCCGGGGCTGGAGCAACCCGGTTGCGTTATTGAAGGCTTTTATTTCAATCATTTGTCAGGGTGAAGTTGATTTATAAAATTACGTTTTCAATCTTCCCCAGTAGTTGAAAAATTAATTCCGGGCATATTCTGGGTCATTAATGTTGAAATTTTATTATTTTTCTACCTTTCTCTCTTTTAGGGCATTTGGTTCGACATGATAATATTTTGATGTTGAAATATTCAACATGAAATATCTAACATGTAGAATTGGTAAGCCTTTTTCGACACAAACAGCGGGGTTGTATATAAATCCATCAAATATGGCTTCCCGGTACATATTTTAAATGATAATCACAAGTATAGCATTTCACCAAATCAATTTTCATCTTTTTACCCGGATCAAAGAAGTCATCTGTAACTAACTGGTAAATCACCAGGAACGTTACACCGCAACAAGGCATTTAGCAATATCTTTAAAATAAGGATGTTCTTTTCAGCTAAAGCAAACCTTATACCTCGCCCCTTTAGATCATGATAATTATACTCATAGGGTTGCCCTATTCATCCTCATAAATAAATTCATATCCTGTTTGCCCTATCCAATTCTTTTAAATGTCCAATTTTCAAAAGGTTGATAAATGAATCATAATGTTCCCTTTGCTTTTTAAATCTTTATCCTGGCTATATTCGAACTCCTTAACTCGTTATATTTCCACATTTTATGAAGTCTAAGGCAAAAATGCTAAAAAAATTCGAGCTAAAAAACCCGCTCTCAGAGCGGGTTTTAGCATTTGTAAAAAACTGTCGGGATGACAAGATTCGAACTTGCGACCCCACGCCCCCCAGACGTGTGCGCTACCGGGCTGCGCTACATCCCGAAGAAAAAATATGCAGGGATGGCAAATGTAAATGAATTTTTTAATTTTTAAAATGCCAAATTTCGCTGGTCGTTACCATTTAAAAAATGATGAATTTGACTAATATAAAGTGCCTTTACATTGAAAATATCAGTTGATGTGGTAAGGGAAATCGTTTTAGTAAACTTTCAATTTTAAAAAGAACAACATTATTGTAACTTAGCGCAACTTTTTATTACATGACGGTTTTAATTAAACAAGCTACCATAGTAAATCCTTCGGCTCCATTTAACGGACAGGTAAAAGATATTCTAATCGAGAACGGTATAATCACCAGCATTTCAGACGACATTACGGTAACTCCGGATCAGTTGATACAAAGCAACGGACTTTGTGTTAGCATTGGTTGGATGGATGTGTTTGCTCATTTTTGCGACCCTGGTTTTGAATACAGGGAAACATTAGAAACTGGTTCCAAAGCTGCAGCCTCCGGGGGCTTTACAGATGTAATGGTGTTGCCTAATAACAACCCCGTTGTTCATACCAAATCGCAGGTTGAATACATCGTGCATAAATCCAGGTTACTGGAAGTAAATATGCATGCCATTGGCGCTGTTACAAAAAATGCAGCAGGTGAAGAGCTTGCTGAAATGTACGATATGAGTCAATCGGGCGCCATTGCATTTGGTGATGGTACCAATACCATACAAAACGGTGGTTTATTACTAAAGGCTTTGCAATATGTAAAAGCTATTGATGGTACGATTATTCAGATACCTGATGATAAAAGTATCGGCGCTACGGGGCTGATGAATGAAGGTATCATTTCAACACAATTGGGTTTACCGGGTAGGCCTGCAATGGCGGAAGAACTGATGGTGGCAAGGGATATCAAACTAACCCGGTATGCAAACAGCAGATTACATTTCACCGGAATATCGGCAGCAAAAAGTTTAGAATATATTAAACGGGCAAAAGCTACCGGTATAAAAATCAGTTGCTCTGTTACGCCTTATCACCTATTTTTTAGTGATGAAGATCTACAGGAATACGATACAAATTTAAAAGTAAATCCTCCATTGAGAACAACAACAGACAGGTCGGCATTACAGGCTGCCTTGCTGGATGGTACCATTGATTGTATTGCATCGCATCATATTCCACAACATTATGATAATAAAGTGTGTGAATTTGAATATGCCAAAAACGGGATGATTGGCCTGGAAACTTTGTTTGGAATTATTTGGCCAATTGTAAAAGATAGTTGGGAAATTGAAAAATTAATATCGTTGCTAACTATTGCGCCACGTACAATTTTTAATATAGTAATACCCGAAATAAAAGAAGGAAGTACAGCTTCACTTACGTTGTTTAATCCCAATGCCGAATATGTTTTCGAAGAAAAAGACATTCGGTCTAAATCGAAAAACAGTGCCTTTATTGATAAAAAGTTAACAGGAAAAGTGATTGGAATTATTAATGGAAACAAAGTTTATTTAAATTAGGATGAAGCCAGATACTGCGACAAAAAAAGGATTGTTAACCGGCATCGTAATGATACTCGTTTCAATTGCGATTTTTTATACGAAAGGGAATTTTGATAATAAGTTACAGTACATCACCTATTCGGTGTATGTTGCCGGACTTATTTGGGCGCTGCTTGATTATTCAAAGCAGCCGCAAACAGAACATAAATTTGGTAAGTATTTTTCACAGGGATTTAAATGTTTTATTGTTGTAACACTTTTGATGGTAATTTTTACAGCTATATTTTTGTTTTCTCACCCACAGTTGAAGGATGAAATGGCGTTGGTTTATAAAACTGATTTATTAAAAACCGGGAACAAAACAGAGCGTGAAATCGAAGAACTAATTGGGATGGCTAAAAAGAGTTTTTTCCCGGCAATGCTGATGGCTACTATATTTGGATACCTTGTTATTGGAGCAATGGTTACAGCAATTGCTTCCGGGTTTTTGATGCAGAAGAATAAAGCTGTTGCCTGATATAAAAATGGGTTGCGAAAATAAGGGAGGCTGAATAAAGATAAAAAGTACAAGAGGGCGACGCAACGATTTACCACATTGCTTTGCGGCCCGGACAAAAAATTACGTCATGGATATATCTGTTGTAGTTCCGCTTTATAATGAAGATGAATCTTTGCCGGAGTTAACAGCCTGGATAGAAAGGGTAATGCAGGAAAATAATTACACCTACCAGGTGATATTGGTGGATGATGGCAGCAGCGATGATTCCTGGGAAGTGATAGAAGCCTTGCGGTTAAAAAACTCTTGCATTTGCGGCATTAAATTTCAACGAAATTATGGTAAGAGTGCAGCGCTGAACGAAGGTTTTAAAGCGGCTTCGGGAAACGTGGTTATTACCATGGATGCAGATATGCAGGATAGTCCGGATGAAATTCCCGGGTTGTACGACATGATTATGAAGGATGGTTTTGACATGGTAAGTGGCTGGAAGAAAAAGCGATTTGATAACAAGCTTACAAAAAATTTGCCATCCAAATTATTCAATGTTACTGCAAGCAAAGCGTCTGGCATTAAGCTACATGATTTTAACTGCGGGCTAAAAGCATATAAAAGAAAACTGGTTAAAAGTATTGAAGTATATGGCGAAATGCATCGCTACATTCCGGTGTTGAGTAAGTGGGCAGGATTTAGAAAAATTGGTGAAAAAGTGGTTGAACATCGTCCACGTAAATATGGTGTTACCAAATTTGGCTGGAACCGGTTTGTAAACGGATTTCTTGACCTGGCGTCTATTATGTTTATGGGTAAATTTGGAAAAAAGCCCATGCACATTTTTGGTTTGTGGGGTACCATTGTGTTTTTAGTGGGTTTAGTTATCTGGCTTTATTTATTTGTTGCAAAAATTTTCTATTCGCAATTTAATATGACGGACAGGCCGCTGTTTTACATCGGCATCATTTCTATAGTAATTGGTACGCAATTGTTTTTAGCAGGATTTTTAGGTGAGATGATTGCCCGTAATTCTTCGGATAGAAATTACTACCTGGTAGATAAAAAGGTAGGATTGGATCATTGAGTAAATTAGTAAGTTTTACAAGTGCTCAATATTAAATTATCAATTATCAACTTTCCATTATCAATTCAACTTCATCCAAAAATATTGTAATCATTGGTTCTGCACATCCGTTGCGGGGCGGTGGTATTGCCACTTTTAACGAACGGCTGGCAAAGGAATTAATGCAGCAGGGAAATGAAGTAAGTATCTATAGTTTTTCCTTGCAATACCCTTCCTTTTTATTTCCGGGCACAACCCAATTTACAACCGACCCGGCACCAGCGGGGCTTGATATTCACACACGGATCAATTCAATGAATCCGCTCAACTGGTTAAGCGTTGGCAATGAATTGAAAAATCTGCAACCAGATCTGGTTATTGTACGCTACTGGATTCCACTTATGGGTCCTTGTTTAGGAACTATTTTAAGAAGAATCAAAAAAAATAAACACACTAAAATTGTTTGCATCGCCGACAATATTATTCCACACGAATCGAGACCAGGAGATACCATTTTTACAAAGTATTTTGTAAAGCCGGTGGATGCTTTTATTACGATGAGTGAAAAAGTATTGGAAGATCTTAAACTGTTTGCGCCTTTAAAACCATCACAGGTGGTATCGCATCCATTGTATGATAATTTTGGTGAGAAAGTAACTAAAGAAATTGCCCGGCAACACCTGGGTATTAATACTGCTGATAAGGTCATCTTGTTTTTTGGATTTATAAGAAAATACAAAGGGCTCGACATTTTATTTGATGCAATGAAAATATTAAAGGAGGCCCTTGGTACAGAAAATATTAAACTGCTGGTTGCCGGTGAATTTTATGATAATCCTCAACCATACACTGACCAGGCAGAGCAACTTGGCATAATGGAGCAATTGATTTTAAAAACTGATTTTATTGCAGATAGCGAAGTGAAATATTATTTGTGTGCTGCCGATGCAGTAGTTCAGCCTTATAGAAATGCAACGCAAAGCGGTGTTACTCCCCTCGCCTATCATTTTGAGAAACCAATGATTGTTACCAATGTTGGTGGATTACCATCCCTGGTGCCGGATAATAAAGTAGGCCTGGTCGCAGAGCCGAATGCAGCGTCCATTGCAGAAAAAATCAGGGAATATTTTACAAAAGGAGAACATCATTTCCTTCCTCATTTGGTAGAAGAAAAAAAGAAATATAGTTGGGAGAATTTGACCACTGCTATTTTTAAAATAAGTGGTTTTACTGAAACGGAATCCTGACAAACGCCAGTATACCTCATCTAACCTTTCGTTAAATTTAGCGAAGTAAAAAGCAACTGTTAAACAATTGATATACTTTTATTACATGAAGAAATTGTGTTTACTTTCTCTGTTAACCCTTTCAACCATTGTTATTTTTGCACAAGGCATCAAAAAAAGCGATCGGTTACACCTGGAAAAAACCGAAGATTCTCTGAAGATATATGCCGTCAAATTAATTCAAGGAATTACTGCGCAGGATCGTTTTACGGCAGATAGCGTGTTTACAAAAATGTTTGTTCGGGCTTTAAAAACACCCAATTCATTTTACTATCCATTTGATTCTCTTGAAACCATTTCGAAATTAGTTCCTCCCGATAGTACCTTCAAAATTTTTACCTGGCAAATGGTAATTAACGAAAATATTGTGCGGCAGCACGGTGCCATTCAGATGAGAACAGCTGATGGTTCTCTGAAACTGTATCCATTAATTGACAAGTCGGATGTTACGCTTGACCTGGTAGATACTTTTTCAAATAACATGGGCTGGATTGGAGCCGTGTATTATAAACTAATTGAGACCAGTGCCAACAATCAAAATTATTATACGCTGTTGGGGTATGATGAAAACAATATTCGTACTAACCGCAAAATAATTGAAGTACTCAATTTTGGTAATGATGAACCTACTTTCGGAGGCCGTTTTTTTAGCTTTGAAGAAGATTCCGTTTTTAAAACGGCTATGGGCAGATATATCATGGAGTACAAAAAGAATGCGGGTGCCAGGTTAAATTATGACAACGATCTGGGGATGATCATTTTTGAACATCTTGAGTCAGAGTCTAACGAACCAAATAAAAAATGGACCTTAATTCCTGATGGAGACTATGAAGGTTTTAAATGGAAAAATGGTAAATGGATTCACATCAACAAAGTATTTACCCAGGTAACTGCCGAAGGACAGGAACCGGTTCCAAGCCCGATAAAAGATGCCCAGGGGAATACAATGGAAGATAAATTGCAGAACAATATTCCGTTGGAACAAATTACAGAAACAGAACCAGCGGCTGCAAAAGCGGAAACGAGACCAAAGACAAAACCTGTTGTACCTAAGAAAAAAACAAAGGAAGAGTTTTAATTCTTAACCCTTATTTCAGTTCAATAACCAGTGCTTAGTCAGCACTTATTAAGAAAGTTCCGAGGTCAATTACTTCTCCTTCTCCTCTTTTATATTCTTCTAAAACGGAAAGGTCTATATCTTCTATCACTTTACTTTTGTAAAGTACTACTCCATCTTTGTATAGTGTAAAGTAAATATCCGGGAAAGCCTCAAGGCTGGCGAAATTTGCAAATGCAGAATGATTGAATGAAATTTTTGAATAGCCATTGGCATCCAGCCCGCTCTCACCTAAAAATTCACTATCAAAAAGGTCCTTATCAAACAGCCTGACTGTGTACATATCGCCGGTTAAAGGTTCATCTGTTCCTTTCTCAATAAAGCGAATTATCACTTCGATATTCATATCATCGTCTAATGCAAAATCAGTCATAGTAGTAGGTAATTATTGATTAAAAAGATGATAACGTCTATCTGCTATTTTTATTGAGTAACTTAAGAAGCAGTGTGAAAATGATTTACCAGGTTACCATCTTTGGTTTTTCATGGCAACGGCATTGGCGACGCTCCGTTCAGGTTCAGTTTTTCATAGCATCGTTTACCTTCTGTTCAAAATGCTAAAATTAAATTTAAACAGTTTGTCTGGTAGATGTTGATTAATCATTTAATTTAAGCACTGCTAGAAACGCTTCCTGCGGTACTTCCACATTGCCAATTTGCTTCATGCGCTTCTTACCTTCTTTCTGCTTTTCCAACAATTTACGCTTACGGCTAATGTCACCACCATAACATTTTGCAGTTACATCTTTACGTATGGCACTTATATTTTCCCTTGCTACAACTTTTGCGCCAATGGCAGCTTGTATGGCAATTTGAAATTGTTGACGAGGCAATAATTCTTTCAATTTTTCGCAGAGTTTACGGCCAAATTCCTGGGATCTTGCCCGGTGTATTAATGCACTTAATGCATCCACTTTTTCGGCATTCAATAATATATCCATCTTCACAATATCACTCACCCTGTATTCAATGGGATGGTAATCAAAAGACGCATATCCCCTTGTCATGCTTTTTAACCTGTCGTAGAAATCAAACACAATCTCAGTCAAGGGCATATCAAAAGTAAGTTCAACCCTGGTAGGTGTTAAATAACCCTGGTTAATCAATATACCTCTTTTGCTGATACACAAAGTCATGATGTTGCCGATATATTCTGGCTTACTTATCATTTGTGCCCTGATAAATGGTTCTTCTATTTTTTCAATCCTTGTAGGATCTGGCATTTCCGTGGGGTTATTAACCGTAATAACTTCTCCTCGTGAGGTGGTTGCTATAAAACTTACATTGGGTACCGTTGTAATAACAGTTTGGTTGAATTCCCTTTCCAGGCGTTCCTGGATAATTTCCATGTGCAACATGCCAAGAAATCCGCAACGGAATCCAAATCCTAATGCCTGGGATGTTTCCAGTTCAAAAGTAAGAGAAGCATCATTTAATTGCAGTTTGTCCATGCAGTCTCTTAATTCTTCAAAAGCATCTGTTTCCACCGGGAAAATTCCGGCAAAAACCATTGGCTTTACATCCTGGAAACCTTTAATAGATTCGTTCGATCCGTTTACCGTTGTGGTAATTGTATCACCAACTTTTACTTCACGTGCATTTTTTATTCCGGTTATAATGTAGCCTACATCTCCTGCTCTTACTTCATTTTTTGCTTCCATGCCCAGCTTCAATATGCCCACCTCATCTGCTCCATATTCCAACCCGGTATTACTGAATTTAATCTTATCATTCTTTTTTAACGTGCCGTTAAAAATGCGATAATAAACAATGATGCCACGGAAACTGTTATAAACACTGTCAAAAATCAATGCTTGCAAAGGTGCAGCAGGATCACCTTTCGGTGCAGGGATGCGATCAATTATGGCAGTTAATATTTCTTCAATACCAATTCCACTTTTACCACTTGCTAATAAAATATCTTCTGGTTTACATCCAATTAGTTCTACAATCTGGTCGGTAACTTCCGGTATCATCGCACCTTCCATGTCGATCTTATTGATCACCGGAATAATTTCCAGGTTATTTTCAATTGCCAGGTATAAGTTACTAATGGTTTGCGCCTGTATACCCTGGGAAGCATCTACCAGCAGCAATGCGCCCTCACAAGCAGCCAATGCCCTGCTCACTTCGTAACTAAAATCTACGTGGCCGGGTGTATCAATCAGGTTAAAAACATATTCAACATCCTTCCACTTATAATTAATCTGAATAGCATGGCTTTTAATGGTGATACCTTTTTCACGTTCCAGGTCCATATCATCCAGCACCTGCGCCTGCATATCCCGTTCGCCAATAGTATGTGTAAATTCCAGTAAACGATCTGCCAAAGTACTTTTCCCATGGTCGATGTGCGCAATGATGCAAAAATTTCGAATATTCTTCATGTATAAAATCTCTTCCTTTTTTGAGAACGCAAAAGTAACCAAATTTGTGGTACTACGAACGCCGTATAATGCAACGTAATTAAGTCTTTAAGCATTTGTTTGCCTTAGCCCAATACCCAGCATTTACTTTTCAAAAAAGAATCGAGAAATAAGTGCCACACTAAGAATATATTAAATCGCTTTATAGGATAAAAAGGAACTATTATAAAAAATAAAATGACTGCTTCATAACGAAGACAGCCATTTTTCATGTGTGAGAAGTTGATGGTTGAGACCGGCTTGTGGCTTATCAGGAAATGATAATTCAGGATTAAAATTCCCAGAACTAATTTTTGATATGGCTTAATTGGATACTTATAAGTTCCTCCGATGCAAACCTAAAAACAGATTAAGAAAACGGACTGCCACCAAGGTAGTGGCAGCCGCTTTTTCATGTGTGTATGCGTTTAACTAATATTTATTGAACAACTATTTTTATATTGTTTACTCCCTCGTCGTTACTTATAACTTCCAGTTGATAAATACCTGTACTTAGCTTTTTGCCAGTCTGAATGGTTTCAACTGATGAGCCTTCAGTGTGTGATAGTTCATTTGTAAATACTATCTGACCCAAGGTGTTTATTAAGTTTACTTTGTATTTACCGGCAGGCATATTATTTATTTCAAGCCCGAAGCTACTGCCGGTTACTGGGTTTGGATACACGTTGATGCCTCCCTTGCTTTTACTGATATTCACTTTCACAATACTGCTGTACTCAATCTTTCCTGAAGATTGTAAAGTCTTTATTCGATAAAAATTATTTCCTTTTACCGGAGTATTATCAATAACACTATAACCTGTAGCAGCGCCGCCCGATAAGTTGCTGGCATTTTGGGAACCAATGGTTTTAAAGTTTATTCCATCTACACTTTTTTCAACTTCATACCCGGCAATATTTATTTCATTTTCTACTACCCAATCAACCAAGATGTTGTTCGCTTTTTCGTATGCTTTTACAGTTTTAAATGTTACGGGTAACACTGTAACTGGCTTAAACACGATGTTGAAGCGATCGACAGCAGCACTGGCTGCCTGGTTGTCAATTGTAAAATCAAAAACCGTTTTTGCCAGAGGATCCAACGGCGTTTTTATACCAGTGTATTTATCCATCAACCAAAAAGATATTGATGGATCTATATTGGTAGGTATAATTTCAAACTGATAATTTCTGCGGGTAGTTCTACTCAACTGCAAATACATAGTGTCATTGTCTGAAATAGCAGGTCGGCGTTCAATGGCTAATAAAGTTCCTGCTCTTTTCAATGCAAGCATTTCGTTTACATTATAGAATTTAATGGCATCCAGTTGATCTACTTCTGCACCTGCCAGGTCATTAAATTCTGCATAGGTTCCGTCTGCTAAAGTTGCAGGCTTACTTCCATTGTTTAAATAAAGTTGTACTCTTAGGTACTGGCTCATTCCCCCTGAAGCAGTTGTGGATGTGGCCGGTCTGAACATACCATTTTTGTTAACGACGGACTTACTGCTTTCCGTAAATAATACAGACGCAGCCCCATTTGCAGCAGTTTGTACAAAAAATGCCTGGCCAGATTGTATAGAAGAATCCTGTCCACCTGGACTAAAAATTGAGTAACCATAAGTACCAGTATTTAATGGGTCATCAACTACTACATAACCACCTACCTGATTCAAATATGGATCCCATACCCAAAAGCGGTTAACTACATTTGTTCTTGTAATAGATCTCATATAAACAGGCGAAGCATATGGATTACCAATTAATGTGTAATCGTCTTTACCTGGCGATGCAGTAAAAGTCTGGTTGCCCGTTTGCAATTTTCCGTAACCGGCAATTGTTGTAACATTTGTATTCGGTGCAATTGTATTCAAAGGATTCCTGTCTCCCCTTACAAAAAGGAAGTAACCCAGGTTGTCTGCATTGCCAGTATTGTTGGACAAGTTTTGAGTTTTTGTATTCAATACCTCCGTAAACCCCGAACCTGTTTTTAAAGAAGCCGTATTCATGCTACTTGGGTCTAAGCCGTTTGCAGCAGATGGATTTGGCCCGGTAACCAATACACCATTACCGGCAACAGTTAATCCATTATTTTGCCAGTTACTATAAATAGAACCGGTTGTGGAAAGAGGAGCAGTCACAAGGCGCCATGCCCTGCGTGCCTTGAAATACCTTTGTACAGTTGCATTTCCGGTGATAATATTAGTAGTTGCTACCTGCCCTACCCTTGCTGTTGCTGTATCATTTGAGGCAAGTAATAGTTTGTTGCTGGTAATAAGTCCGGCGGTTGTATTTCCAAATAACAGCGCACTTAAAATACGAAGGGTATCACCTGCTGGTGCAATAGTTACAATACCGGCAGCAGTTGTATTACTGATTTTTAAAGTAGAAATATTTTTACCTGTAAAGTTGTCGCTTGATATGGTTTGGGCATTATTTTTTTTCATTTCAATTACACCTAAACCCGCATCTATCTTACCGGAAGATGTGGTGCTGATAACTCCGCTGATGCTTAAAACTCCCTTATTAATAATTACCGTACTGTTATCATTTAAAGTTATATTTCTGCAATTGGCAATATCAGACGGATTAATATAAATCGTTGTTCCGGTTGGCACTGAAACATCTGTAGTTGTTGTTGGTATTCCCGGGCACCAGTTTGAGGCAACTGTCCAGTTGCCGCTTGTTCCACCAACCCAACCAGCCGGGTTTATTGCCAGGTTTATTGTATTGGTAAGTGTTTGCGTACAACTACCATTAAATAATGATTTTAGTGCCAGCGGTTGCCCATTATTGGCAAAGGTTAAACCTGCAATGCTAAAGCTTGCATTCCCGGAAGCGTCTACATTTAATGGATAAACAGTTTTGATTGCTCCGCCATTGATGTTATAATAAAGTGTATTGTTAATTGAATTAGGTGCCATTCCCGAAAGGTTAACTACAACTGTTGAACCTGTACATACAACTGGTTGTGTAAGACCGCCAACTACCGGAGATGCACTGTAAATAGTAACACTATTAGTAGCAATACATCCGTTTGCATCGGTAGCAGTTAAAGTGTAAGTGCCTGCCTGCGGCGCATTTGCATTCAAAATTACTGGTATCTCGTCAGAGGAAGTAAAGCCATTGGGACCGGTCCAGGCATACGTAAATGGAGTAATTCCGCCAATCAGGTTTGGTGTTAGCACCAATGTATCTGCGGGACAAAAACTATTGCCTCCATTTCCCTGCACATTTGCAGAGAAAGATACCGGTGGTATTGTGCTGAAGGATATATCATCCAGGCCAAAATCATTTCCACTTGCAGAAGTGCTAAGATTTACAATTGATATTGTTGCCGATGTGGTTGGACCCGAATCCCACTGGCCATAAAATCTTTGCCATCCCGCATTAGCATTTGAAACAATACCTGCTGGTAATACGGCAGTTGATCCAGTTTGCACACCATTTATTTTAAATGCCAAACTAGCAAAGAATGGAACATTATTTAAACTCATTGCCCATGCAGAAAAGTAATAGCGGGTGTTGGGTTGAACCTGGATATTATTAGTTTTCCAGATTTCAGTTAACGCAAGAGCGCCATTCACAATCATGAAATTTGCATTGCCTGTTCCTGTTCCTTTTGTATGATCTTTTCCCCAAAAATTACAATGTGTTAACTGAGCATTTGGTTTAATATCAAATTTTCCTTCGGGATATAGTGCAGTTGCTGTATTGTTACATACAAGTGCTAAAGTTGGCTGCACATATTGTGTTACAAACCCAACATTACCCAATGAAAAGTCGCCGTTTAACACAAGTTCCTGCCCTACATTGTAGGAACCTGTTGCAGAACAGCCACCAGCAGCATCTTTAATGGACACAGAATAAAATCCTGATTGAGCAACATTAATGGTTTGCGTTGAGGCACCGGTGCTCCATAAATATGAGTAATGACTCCCAGCATCCAGTTTTACATTACCTCCTCCAAGAGAACAATAATCTGCAGTGATAACGACATTTGGGCTGAAGGTAATAACAGCAGTGCCAGTAAGGTCGGCAGATTGAGAAATGCAATTTGCGTCTGTTAACGCAGTTAGCGTATAAGATCCCGCCTGAGCCGGAGTTACATTAAAACTATAAGGTGTAGATGGCACTGACAGGTTATAGATATTAGTACCATCTGTATAACTAAGGTTCCATGGAGCTGTACCTGTTAAGTTAACAATTAAGGCAGTCTGCATGCCCGGACAAATACTGGCGCTTCCACTTATTGCACCAGTCGGACGAGTACCTGACGCTGAATTATACACAACGGTTATATCTGCATAATTGGGGCTACATGTAATTCCGGCAAAGGTCCAACGGAAAATATAAGTACCGTCTGCATCAACCAGGGCAGTAGAGTTTCCATCATTCACATTGCTGAAAACAACATTACCCGGACCGGAAAACTTAGTCCAGGTACCCATACCGGTGGCAGGTGTACTTCCACCCAACGGATTAGATAGTGTTGGTGATCCGCAAATATTTTGATTAATGCCAACCGTTGGTGATGATGCATAGGTAACTGTAACATCGGCACTTGCAATACAAGTACCGTTTGAAACTTCCCAACTGTAAACATAAGTACCCATTTTGCTGGCTGTAGCTGTTGAATTGCCATCAATTACACTACTAAAAGTTGTTGTTCCACCTGCAGGGCCTGAAGTCTGAACCCAACGCCCTGTACCGTAACCGGGAGTAACACCTCCCAATGCCGCTGAGTTTAAGCTACCACAAATGTTTTGATTACTACCGACACTTGCACTTAAAATGCTATAATACAATACCTGGCTACATTCCAGTACCTCTCTTTGCGCATCCGGCAAAAGCAAATTGAAAATTATTACCTCTGACTCTTTTACTACCGGAAAACCACTATAGGTGCCAGCATATCCGCCAATTGATAGGTTCCCTCTGATGGACCCACCTTTTGTATAACTTAATTCGGAATTTGCCAATATCACTTTAGCTCCGTTGGTATAATTTATCATCGGGTAATTATATCCCGAACTCTCCAACATTGTTGTGGATGTAAATGCCGTGTTTGGATAATCTACATTTGGGTTGGATGCAAAACTGGAATTAGGATTTCCATTGTCTTTTAAACCAATCACACTGGTTCCTGGCGTTGTTAAATTTCCATTACCAACGCCAATACCTATTCCAGAGTTGCCTGCGTCACTTCCAAATTTTACTAACGCACCATTGGTTGATGCACCCGAAGTGTTGCCAAGTATTGACATTGTAACAGGATAATTAATGCTGGTAGGCGATGTCATTGCATAAACTAAATTTTGGGCGCCACCGTTAAACTTCAACGCAGCCCTTGTTCCATTTAATTCTAAAACACCGGCAGCAACAATTCTTGGTTGATTGGCAAAGGTTCCCTGTATCGCATTTCTTCCACTTCCACTTCCACTTTGATCATACCATATATCAACAAAACCATTTCCTCCACCAACAAAAGCCAATAAAGCAGGTGTGTCAAGATCACCACCAGCAGTAAAACCAATATTCAATGATGTATTATCACTGCTTCTTCTAACTCTAAGTGCAAAACCGGAATAGGTATTGCTTAATTTACGTACACTGTAAGCTGCATAGGCATTTGTTGAAGTAAGCCCAACATTGTCCAGGAAGTTTTGAGCAGTTATTTTTTGTGTTGGAAGTAATTGTAAAAATCCGAAGAGAATAAAAAAAAGTAAAGACGCAAATAAATTATTAAAAGCAGGGGAATCCTGTATTTTAAGACTAATGCAATTTGGTTGTTTGTAAAAATGTTTCATCGTAAAAATTTTCGTAGTCACACGATTAGGGGTTAATGATGACCAGTTGAATTTTTTCTTAGAAAGGGGACTTTAGTAACAGTCTGTTCCATTTAATAATGGCAACAAATTGCTTATTGGTTTTGAACGGGGTTGGAGGAAGTTAATACTGTAAATTGTTGTTGGTTTCAAAAACAAAAATAAACAGCCGAATGCAGAAATTCGAAGGATTGGAAATTTTAACTAAATGTTTTGTATATACTACAATTGCTGTTGCATGGATTCATGTGACAAAATTAAAATAAAATAAGGGTTACTCAGATTATTTTTTCACAATAAATTTCAAATTACAGGTAATGCAATTAATAAAAATAAAAATAGAAAAATTATTTTGTAAGGGGTTGAGGTAGATGTAAGGAAGACGAAGATAGATAATTATTATTTCTGACCAAATAAATTATTTTGAATTAATACACAGTGCGACTTAAACAAGTGGAAAACTTCATATTAAATGCTATTTTGTTATAGCAGAACTTCAAACAAATATTGACAGCAATTAATTAAGTATTGCACTTAATAAAAGTAGTAGATCAAATAATTTGAGAAATAAAATATGGATTCACTTACACATATAGCTATTGGTGCATGCATGGGCGAAGCTTTTGCGGGAAAAACCGTAGGCCGAAAAGCCATGCTATGGGGGGCACTTGCACAAAGTATTCCTGACGTAGATTTTATTGCCGCCTTTTGGTTGAATACGCCCGATAACCTGCTGGCGCACCGTGGATTTACTCATTCGCTTTTTTTTGCTGCCATCATTTCACCGCTACTGGCTTTGACTGCCGAAAAATTACACCGGCCACATAATATTTCTTTTTTAAGATGGTGCCTGTTTTTTGGTGCTGCTATTTCAGGGCACCTGTTTATGGACGCTTTTAATAATTACGGTGTTGCCTGGTTCGAGCCTTTCAGTCATCACCGCATTTCGTTTAACGCCATTTATGTGGCAGATCCATTTTTTTCTATATGGCCAGGAATTGCTTTTGCAGCCTTATTAATGCTAAAGCGAAGGAGTTCCAAAAGAGTTTTTTGGTGGAAGTTTGGGCTTTATTTAAGTGGAATTTATCTTGCTTATTGCATAACAAACAAAGTAATTATCAATAATGAAGTAAAGTCAGTTTTGTCAAATCAGCACATTAGCTATAATAAATACTTTACAACGCCTACTCCATTGCAGAACCTACTTTGGTATGTTGTTGCCGCAAATGACAGCGGATATTACGTGGGCTATTGTTCATTACTGGATAAGAAGGATACCCTGAATTTTGAATTTTTCAAACAAAACGCGGCCTTATTACAACCATACTCCAATGATCCCGACATTGCAAAGTTGATTCGCTTTTCACAAGGATATTACACGGCAGAATATTATAAGGACACGTTAGTTTTTAATGATCTTCGTTTTGGGCAGGAAATTGGTTGGGAGGATCCTTGTGGCAAATTTTCATTTCACTATTATATCAACTTTCCGAAAGATAATTTGTTGGTTGTACAACGTGGTCGTTTTGCAAGATGGAATTGGGATGTAGTAAGAAACTACCTACGAAGGATAAAAGGAAAATAACAATGGGCCAATTAATGTTGGAAACCGAATTTCGTACATTTGCCGGCAACTAAAAGACCATTTCAAGGAGACAGCATATGAAATTTTTCCCGGAATCTGCATTAACTCAGTTAGAATATGAAAAAGTAAAAAACATACTTGCCGAATATTGTAAAACTGCCTACGCAAAAAATAAAGCCACTAATTTAAGAATTCATACCAAAAAGGAATTCATCGATATAGAATTAAAACAAAGTCACGAATACAAACTATTGCTTCAAAGTGGCATGCATTTTCCCAATGATTTTGTGTTGAATCTTACCACAGAATTAAAGCTATTGGGGATTTCAGGAGCATTGTTAACCGGTGAGCAATTTTTACATATTCGTAAACTGGCTGAAAATACCGGCAGCATTTTCAGATGGTTTGATAATGAAAGAAGGATTGCCTATTCTGCCCTTTCTAAAGTGATTAACAATACCTATTATGAAAAAAATATTTCGGTATTGATTGATGAAATACTGGATGAGTCTGGCAATGTAAAGGATAATGCCAGTGATGAATTAGCAAAAATCCGTTTAAATCTCTATAAAAAAAGAAATGAACTCCGCAGGATATTTGACCGGCTAATTACCAAATTAAATAAACAAGGATACCTGGCAGATATCGAAGAAAGTTTTATAAACGGACGACGTGTATTAGCTGTCTATGCTGAACAAAAGCGTATGATAAAGGGCATCCTTCATGGAGAAAGTGATAGCCGCAAAACTACCTTTATTGAACCTGAAGAAACTACTGAACTGAACAACGAAATATTTTCGCTTGAAAATGAAGAGTCGAGGGAAGTTTACAAGATACTTAGAGAACTTACAAAAAAGATGAGCGCATATGCGCCGTTACTTAAAACCTATCATGATGTTGCTGGGGAGTTTGACTTTATCAACGCAAAGGCAAAGTGGGCCATTGTATTGGGTGGAAACTATCCGCAGGTTCATGATAAGGCTCATGTGCAATTGATACAGGCTTATCATCCCCTGTTATTAATTTATAACAAAAACAATAATAAGCCAACCATACCGGTAAATATTACCCTTAATGATAAGAACAGAATCCTGGTTATTAGTGGCCCTAATGCAGGCGGTAAAACTGTTACACTTAAAACAGTAGGCCTGTTGCAATTGATGTTGCAAAGCGGTTTATTGGTACCGGTACACCCGGATAGTGAGATGGGTATTTTTAAACAGATAATGATTCATATAGGCGACACACAAAGCCTGGAATTTGAATTAAGCACCTACTCTTCCCATTTAAAAAACATGAAGCATTTTATGGAAAATGCGAATGGTAAAACCCTGTTTTTTATCGATGAATTAGGGAGTGGCAGCGACCCTAACCTGGGAGGCGCTTTTGCAGAAGTAATCATGGAAGAACTGGCCCACAAACATAGCTTTGGAATAGTAACTACCCATTACCTTAATTTAAAAGTAATGGCCAATAAAGTGCCAGGTATTATTAACGGGGCGATGCAGTTTGATGAAAAGAATTTATTGCCATTATATAAATTGGTGATAGGTAAACCTGGTAGTTCCTATACTTTTTCAATTGCTGAGCGAATTGGTTTAGAGAAACGGTTGATTGTAAAGGCGAGAACATTGGTTGATGAAGATCATTTTACGTTAGATAAGTTACTTAATAGAACTGAACAGGATTTACAAAAAATAGATGTAGAAAAAAAAGAATTGAACCATTTGCTGAAAGAAAATGAACGGCTTAAAAAAGAGATGCAGCAGGTGTTGGACAAAGAAAAGCATTTGCAGGAAATTGAAAGGTTGAAACACTTAAATAAAATATCTGAAGAAAAATTTTCATACCTGAAAGATATGGAGCGCAGGTTAAAAGCGATGGTAATTGAATGGCGCAAAGCAGAAGACAAGGATAAGGTAGTAAAGATGATTCATGCGTTACTGTTTAACCAAAAAGAAAAAATGGTTACAGAAAAACATCAGAAAAAATTGAACGAAAAGTTTATAGAAGTAGGCGGAAATATTCAAATTGGAGATAAAGTAAGGATGAAACAGAACCGCCAGGTAGGAATTGTAAAAGAATTAAGAGGAAAAAAAGCGTTGCTTCAGGTAGGCGTAATGCCTATCACTGTTGAGTTAAAAGACCTTGTGGTAGTAAAAGATAAAGATCCTGAACAAATAGTTTCCTAAAATTTTTGGGTTGAAATAATTCTAACCGTACTTTTGCGCCGGAGAGTTGGCAGAGCGGTCGATTGCGGCAGTCTTGAAAACTGTTGACTGTAACAGGTCCTGGGGTTCGAATCCCTAACTCTCCGCCAGATAGCCTATCAAATAATAGTAAATCCTTGCAAACTCAATGTTTTCAAGGATTTTTTATTTGGGGCATACCCCAAATCATTCAAAAATCATCAAAGAAAATGGTCTAAATCGAGACCTTTTTCTTGTCTCACTTCAAGGTCTCGCCAAATCGCTGAAATCCTTTACCAGTCTGCATTTTATCTGCTTTTTTATTTGGTAAATCCCAATAAATTTAGTAAATTTATAATTATAAAATCGACTGAAAATGAACAATTCAATGAGCCTGTCTTTCCAGGTAAAATCATCAAAAAAGAACGAATTTGGCCAAGCGCCAATTTATGCCAGGATAACCATAAATGAGGTCCGAACAGAGTTCTCCATTAAAAGATTTATTGAACCAGAGAAGTGGATTAATAAAGCCGGTATTGCCAAAGGCAACACAGAAGATATAAGAAGTTTGAATGCACACATTGCATCGGTTAGAACAAAGCTCTTCCAAAATTATAACAGGCTCCTTGATTCAGATAAAGCGATTACCGCTGAAGTTGTCAAAAATTCATATTTCGGAATTACAGAAAAAAGCAAAACCATTGTTGAGGTTTTTGAATATCATAACAGCCAGATGAAATCTTTGATTGGTAAAGATTATGCAGAGGGTACTTATGAAAGATATTGCACAGCATTAAAGCACACTAAAGAATTTCTCCAATTTAAGTACCGGGTATCTGATTTTGCAATCAAGCAAATCAATCATGAATTTATTACCGAGTTTGAATACTTTTTAAAAACAGAACACAGTTGTTCTCATAATACCGCTATGAAGTATATAACCAACTTTAAAAAAATTGTGCGGATTTGTTTTGGAAACGGCTGGATTGAAAAAGACCCATTCATAAATTATAAAATCGCTCTCAAGGAGGTGGAACGAGAAATTTTATTGGAACATGAAATACAGGCAATCGCCGATAAAGAATTTGTATCGCCTCGTTTAAATCAGGTTAGGGATATATTTATTTTCTGTTGTTTCACAGGTCTTGCTTTCAGTGATGTAAAAAAGTTATCCAAGGGGCATTTGATTTTGGGCATTGATGGAGAAAGATGGGTAAAAATAAACAGGAGTAAAACGGATACCCGGTCAAGTATTCCAATATTGCCTATGGCACAATCCATTTTAGATACCTACGCAAATAATCCAAAATGTGTAAATAAAAATGTTCTGCTACCAGTAAGTTCAAATCAAAAAATGAATGGGTATTTAAAAGAGATTGCAGATATATGTGGTATCAACAAGAACATAACATCGCATATTGCCCGGCACTCTTTCGCAACCACTATCACTTTACAAAATGATGTTCCAATTGAAAGTGTATCAAAAATGTTAGGCCATAAGTCAATGCGTACTACACAGCATTACGCAAAAGTGTTAGATAAAAAAGTAAGTGCTGATATGCAGTTGTTGAAAGCGAAATTGAGTATTGCGAAAGGGAGCGCAAAGGTAAAAATTGCATAAATAACTAAATCTATTAGTTATCCACAAAAACACTCGAAATTAATGATTTTATGCACTTTATGTGCATAAATACTAATAATATTAGTCAAAATAAACCGTATTTTTACTATTGATATTTTACCTGATATTTTATAATTAAATAGGAAAACCAATGCAATTAGAGTTAGTAACAAAAAAAGATTTTCTGGATTTGAAAGTAGAGCTGATTGATGAGATTAAAAAATTCTTCAGTCCTTTTACTGAACAGAAAGAATGGTTAAAAAGTTCCGATGTGATGCAGATGTTAGATTGCTCACCAGGCACATTACAAAATCTTAGAGTAAATGGAACGCTACCTTTCACAAAAATGGGTGGTACTATTTACTATTCAAGAAAAAATGTAATGTTGGTACTTGAAGGCAATACAAAAAATGTCGCCTAATACCTGGGTGGTACAACTTAAAATTGATTTAGCTTCTTCTCCAGAAGCATATCCGACTGAAAGCTAAATCCCCACTTCGATTGCTGTATGTAAAATGAACAAATTTTTGCTTTTAAAAAAAGCGACTGACAGAAGTATGTATAAGATTAAGAATGATAAAATTTTATTACCAGTAGAACAGGCAGTTTATGCCTATCATAACGGCCTTATTAAAGGTCTTGCCATTTGCATGTATCTCAAATTCTATACAGATGGTAAAATTAAAAGTGATTCCCCTCTTCTTTCACAACTTCGTGAAGACCTCAAATTAACTGACGACCGAACTTTCAAAAAACACATAGTTGCTCTTATTCAACACAATTGGATTGGCTATTGTCCAATATCTGGTGTTTATTTTGTAAGGAATACGAAATATATCAGGCAACTCTATAATTTTCGCCGCCGACAGGCAACTATTGTTCAGCCACATTACTTAAAAAATTTTCAAATATATCTGGCTGCTGTGCTTATTTGCAAAGAAGTTACCGACCAGGAATTTTATTGGGATGTAGTGATACCGAGGAAACTCAAAAAAGCAACTGCTAAGTGGGCGGCTGCATCGCATTGGAGAGTTTCCTCTCACTCATCTAACCGGCCAAAATATTTTGGCTTATGCAATAAAACTATCGCCGGTATATTAGGTTGCAAACAAACAAGGGCATGTGTAATAAAAAACAAAGCGGCTGCCTTGGGTTATCTGCAAGTAAAGCACAAGTATAATGACATTTTGGTTTTAGACAAACCAGATTTTAATGTCCGTGCATATTTGCATGAGCAATTTCCTCAAGCCGCAGGCCGCATCCGCTGCTGGGTAAAATGGAAAAAGGACAATGTAAAGTATTACAAATTCGTAATGCAAATGCACGACGAAATTATTTCCCATCTCACTTTTAAAAGGATAGAGAAGTATGCTGCTATCCGTTTACCAATCGAAGTAATAAGGGGCATTGATAAAGAAACTTTAAAAGCTGCATAAGGGCAAGCGGCATCAATTTTCCGGCGGCCAAATTTACTTTTGGTATGGTGCAATTTTCGCACAAATTTTATTTATTATTAAAAATTATTATTCGTTCGCCAAAAATTGCCGGTTTTCCCTTTATTTCTATTAAATATTAATATTGTTTTTGAAAACCGCTTGTCAAATTCTATTGGTTTTGGTTGTTATTATTGCTATTAATGGCGGTAAGCATTAGAATTGATGCATTATCCCACTTATTATGTATCACTTTTTTGCAGCCCCTGTTCAGTAAGCGCATTAATCAATTGCTTTTGCTTATTTTGCTGTATAAAATTTATTTACCCTAATTTATATGGCTAAAGCAAAAACGGAAAAGAAAGGTGAAACACTCGAAAAGGTATTATGGCAGGCTGCTGATAAGCTGCGTAAAAATATTGGAGCGGCAGAATACAAACACATTGTACTTGGCTTAATCTTCCTTAAATATATTTCCGATGCATTTGGAGAAAGGTATGAAGAGTTGGCGAAGGAAGAACATGCCGACCCGGAAGATATTGACGAATACAGGATGGTTAATGCTTTTTATGTTCCCAAAGAAGCCCGTTGGGATTTTCTGCTTTCCAAATCCAAGCAGCCAACCATTGGCAAAATAGTGGATACCGCAATGGATGCTATTGAGGCAAACCATCCCCAGCTTAAAGGCATTTTGCCAAAAGTGTATGCAAGGCCAAATCTTGACCACACAGCATTAGGTGGCCTGATTGATAAATTTAGTAACCTTGCTTTAGGCACAACCGCTGGCCGCAGTAAAGATTTATTAGGACAGGTTTACGAATACTTCCTCGGCCAGTTTGCCCTTGCAGAAGGCCAGAAAGGCGGCAAGTTTTATACGCCTGGTCATGTAGTACGCTTATTGGTTGAAATGCTGCAACCCTATAAAGGGCAGGTATTTGACCCATGCTGCGGAAGTGGGGGTATGTTTGTCCATTCTGAAAAATTCGTTCTGGCACATCAGGGGAAAATTGATGACATCAGCATATTTGGACAGGAAAGCGATTTAACCACCTGGCGATTGGCTAAGATGAATCTTGCCATTCGTGGTATCGATAGCAGCAATGTGAAATGGAATAACCAGGGTTCATTTTTAAAAGACGAGTTCAGGGACAGTAAATTTGATTTCATTATTGCTAACCCTCCCTTTAATGATAGCGACTGGAGTGGCGATTTATTACAAAAAGACGGACGTTGGCAGTATGGTCTGCCTCCGGCAGCCAACGCAAACTTTGCGTGGATGCAGCACTTTATTTATCACCTTAAACCAACCGGCACAGCCGGGATAGTTTTAGCCAAAGGTTCATTAAGCAGCCGCAGCAACAATGAAGGAGAATTACGCAAAGGGTTGGTTGAAGCAAAACTCGTGGATTGCATTGTGAATCTGCCAACCAAACTTTTTTTAAATACTCAAATTCCTGCCTGTTTATGGTTCCTAAGTAGAAGTAAAAACAATGGCAAGTATAGAAAAAGAGAAAATGAAGTGCTTTTTATTGATGCAAGAAATTTAGGGCATTTGATAAATCGTAAAAACAGGGCATTGAGTGATGAAGACATACAACTGATTTCAAACACTTACCATAGTTGGAGGGACAAGGATGGTAAGTATGAAGATGTACAAGGCTTTTGTAAAGGTGCAACTATTGATGATATAAAGAAGCTTGGGTATATCCTTACTCCTGGTAGGTATATTGGTTTACCTGATGACGAAGAAGATTTCGATTTTGCTGAAAGAATCAGTAAACTGAAAGAGGATATAAAACAGCAGATGAAAGATGAAGTAAAGTTCAATGAAACAATCCAAAAGAATTTTGAAAAAATTATTATCCCAGATTTCATACAACCTAAATGAGTAATTGGAAAGAATATAGGTTCTCAGATTTTGTTTCAATCAACCCTTCTGTTAAATTGAAAAAGGGAGAGGTATACTCTTTCGTCGAAATGAAAGATTTAAATGATGGTCAAAAATTCTGTGAACCAAATGCTGAAAGAGAATTAGGTGGCGGAGCAAGATTTCAAACTGGCGATACACTTTTCGCAAGAATAACTCCTTGTTTAGAAAATGGAAAAATTTGCCAGGTAAAAAAGTTGAAGAATAATGTTGGCTTTGGTTCAACAGAATTTCATGTATTTAGAGGAAAGAACGATGTTTCAGATACTGATTTTGTTTTTTATTTATCCCGATGGGATGAAGTGAGAGGTTTTGCAGAGATGAATTTTGATGGCACATCTGGAAGACAAAGAGTTCCTAAAGAGTCATTCGATAACCTTTATTTGAATTTACCGCCATTACCTGAACAGAAAATCATAGCCTCTTTACTTAGTTGCCTTGATGAAAAAATTGATTTATTACATAGGAATAATGAAAGTTTGGAACAGTTGGCTGAAACACTCTTTAGACAATGGTTTCAAGAAGAACAAAACGAGTGGGAAGAAAAGCCAATTGATAAAATTGCTAACTTTCTTAATGGTTTAGCATGTCAAAAATTTCCCCATAAAAGCGGTTCATATTTATCAGTTATCAAAATCAAAGAATTAAGAACTGGATTTACGGCAGCAACAGATAAAGCCAGTATATCTGTTCCTGAAAAGTACGTAGTTGATAATGGTGATATTCTTTTTTCCTGGTCTGGTAGTTTAGAAGTGATTATCTGGCCGTTTGGTAAAGGAATTTTAAATCAACATCTCTTTAAGGTGACTTCTAATGAATATCCGAAGTGGTTTTATTATTTATGGTGTAAATACCATCTAACTGAGTTTAGACAGATAGCAATTGATAAGGCTACAACAATGGGACATATTCAAAGACATCACTTAACAGAAGCAACCGTAGTTATACCACCTCCACATGTGTTCAAGAAAATGGATAAAGTAGTAGCACCGCTAATAGAAAAAATTATATCTAATAATAAACAAATGCAAAACCTTGAGCTCCTACGAGATACTTATTTATCAAAGCTGATGAGTGGGGAAGCGAAAGTAAAAATATAAACGCAATATGGCAGATACAAGACACATAATTGAGTTCGGCCCTAAGTTTTGCCAGGCACAATTTGATTTTGTGTTAAGGGAAGATGTTACCTATAAAGATGCAGAAGACAATCCGCAAAAAACAAGTCATTGGAAAAGGAGTTTTTCGCCGGATATTACTGAGGTTGTTTTTGATTTGACCATTACTGAATGGATAAATACTGAGGAAATTGTTTTTCTTTTTGCCTGGATTCGGAAATTAATTCTTTCAAATAGAAAAATTAAGATTCATCTGCCTTATGGATTTGATATTACACGTATCTACAAAAGTGAAAAATTAAATGAATTAAAGGGGAAATTTAATTTTTCCGACAACCCTAAGATTGCTAAAAAAAGGAACAAGAGGAATATTTTTCTTATGGTTAATTGGGGTTTAAGAAATAATACCGGTTTAAAGGATTGGAATTTTGAAAATAGGCTTGCTGACAATATTTACAATGAAAGGTATGACGAGTTGTTATTAGAAGATACATTTAACAAGGTAGTTCCATTTACAGCAATTAGTACAAACTTTGATGGTGAACTAATAAAGTACGATGCCCATTTTAAGCAGGTGCTCAGTGGAAGTAAGTCTCAAACGGGTGTAAGAACTTTATTTGAACTCGAAAGCAGAATTGAAAATATTTTAAGTGACCATGCTTGTTATTCGCCTTTCGAGAGCAAAATACTTAGTAATGTTATATTTCAAGAATTATACTTAAACACTTGCCAGCATTCCTATACAAAAAAAAATAAGCCAGATGATAAGGAGTGCTTTATGGCGCTTTCTTTTTCTGGCAAGAGAAAATTTGCTGACACGAATAATTTTTCAATTAGTTTTTTCGATGAGAAGGATAAGCAGGCAGCAGACTTTTATAAGGATAAAGAATCTATTCTAAAACAGATTCAAATAGAATTTAAAAGCACAGTATTTGAAAAAGATGTACAGCTCAGGAAGGCGACTTTAGATAAGTTTAATCAAGTTAAAAACCAATCCTACCTTGAATACACTTTTTTGGATTTTGGACAAGGTTATACTGAAACCTTAAAGGAATCATATATAAAAAACAAGGCTGAATTAAAAAAACAACTATCTCCCCAACATGATTTGGCAAATTTGGATTCTCAAATTATTGAGTACGGGTTTTTACTTGAAACTTCTTCCATTCCAATTGACCAAAACATAGAAAATTATAACTTAATACCGAGAGGTCTCTATTTTCTTATTGATATGGTTCGCCGTTATAAAGGCATGTTAAAAATCCGTTCTGGAAAGGGGAAAGTGTTTTATGATTTTTCGGACAAAGTTTATCATGAAGTCAAAGATAAAAAGTACAATGTATTACTTCACCGGCCATACAGCGTTAAAGATTCTGTAATACATTGCTTGGATGAACAGATTGAAGATTTTAAGGGTGTTTTAATTACAATAATACTCCCTGAAAAGAAAACTGAACAACATAAGTCAGAAGATATGAAAAGTCTATCGCCAGTGCGTCTTGAAAGTGAAGTTCTTAATAACTATATCTATTATGCTGGAAAAGAAAAGGCGCTTACCGGCACTTTTGAATTTGATAATCTGCATCCTAAGACTTACGAATATATTGGCTTGCTTTTCCTTTTTAACAAGGTTATTGAGGAATATATAAAAGAAGAGGCAAAAGGTATAGATGGGCAACGAAAAATTCTTACTTCAAAAGAATTGAACAATTTCTTCTACAATAAATTGTATTCAATGTTAGTGGAAGAGCTTAAAAAATTCTATGAAAAAAACTGTGTAGTATTTATTGATTTTGGAGGGTTGCATTTTGATACACAATTTCTAAAGCTTATTTACTATCTCATGGATACTCCGAGAGTGAATGAACTAACAAAAGTAGTTTTTACTAATCTTGATCCAGAAAAAGAAGGTATTATCAAGCATTTAAAAGAAAGGATTGCTGATGAAACATTAATCCCTCTTTTATTTAAGCCAATCCCATGTTTGAGTTTTAATTATTTGACTCTCACAAATGATGTTCATTGGATAGGGTTAAGAGACGAATCAGATGAGGCTGTTTTAACATCCGTTCTGTTCAACAACAAATCTGTTGCAAAACAAGAGTTAAGTTCAATCAAAAATGCAGAGGGTAATATATTTTACGAGTATGATGGATGGGTATATTCATTCTTAGTTCCATTGATTGCTGAAGAAAGCGAAAAAAGTTAACATGAATCAAGGTAGCATATATAATGAGTTTTTAAAAGTCAAACAAAGAGCAATTGTTTCTTTTGTAAAGGAAAATATTGTTGATGGCTCAATTAGAGATAAAGAGAATAAGCAAAATATCTATCTTGCCACAAACGGTAGTTGGCAGGAAAAATATTTATCTCTTTACGAGGTTTTGCATGATAAATATGTTGCCAAATACTTGGCCCAGGCTCTATTAGATAAATATGTTTTTTCAGTACAGGAGGAGGTGAATAAAATTCTGGCCACAAGTGAACATGGCGATATTAAGAAGCAGAAAGTAAATGAAGTATATGCCAATTTGAAATTTAATAAAATTGTTACGGTAACTGTTAGTAGTCAGCTTGTAGGTGTAGCGCTTCGGGAATTAATAAGAGAAAATGATAAATACTCAATATTTATAAATAGCGAAGAACCTAATAAGCTAAAAGCGTCTCCAACTTTGACTCCGTTGTCAAGTTATTATTCTTTCGATGAAGAGAAACCTTTTACAAAAATTCAAGCTGACGATAATGTGATTATTGTAAATGATGTTATTTCCACAGGAAATTTGATTTATGATTTAATCGGAAAAATCAAGAATAATAGGTTTGCAAATGTTAAAGCCGTTTTTAGTATAGCGGATACCAGAATTGATGAAGCCAATATAAAAGATAAATCTAAAGAGTCTGTATACATTTGGAAAGATGAATTACTTGACAGGTCAAAGTTTTTTAGTTTAACGCAGTTCAGTGACGGAATTGACATTCGCAAGTTTAAAAGGCCGCATCCTAAACTTCAGGATTTAAAAATTAAGAGAATAAACCCCCTATTAAATTCAATAGTGGAATTAAAGTCAAGTCATAGCGAAGAAAGAAGAATACTTTTTCCTGCTCCGGAAAAATTTGTAACAACAGAGCTTTTCAAAGAAGAGGTTTTCAAAGTGGGTCATTTTCTTCAAAACTTAACCCACAACGGCTATCTTACTGATATGCATAGCATCTTTGCCTGTGATGAAAATAATAACAGCGGAGAAATGCTTTTGAATAAGCTAAAAAATGAAATTAAAAATAATAGAGCTATTAATGACCCGCTAAGTATTGCATTAAGTAATATAAATTTAAACACTGAGGCATTAAAAAAATGGGATTTCGCAAGTGATAACGAAGAGGAAATAGAATTAATTAATAAAACTGTTAGTTTACTTAAAGAAAAACTTTCTTCCGCAAATATAGTTTTGCCATTTTCTCCAGATTATATTTTCTATCCTGTGTTTTCGGGAATTGAACAATTGAATCATTCAGTTTTAAGCAAGACCTTTGATACTCATCTTGACAATATCATTGGCCTGCAACGCTTTGACACAAATAAAGGTTGGCGCTTCCCATTTCCTGCTAAAAGGTTTAATCATTTAACTAAAAATAAGTCAATTTTAATTTTGGACAGTGGCTCTTTAACAGGAGAATCGTTGGTCCAGCTAATAGATACAATTGCATTTTTGGATGTAAGAGAAATTACTGTTCTATCAGTTATTGTAAGGATTGAAGACTTTTACAGGGAGTTTTATTCGAAATTAAAATCTACTAAAGTTAAATTACTTAGGCCGGATGATAATGCTGAAGATAACAAACGAGAAAACATACCTGAACACATAATACCACTTAATATTTTATTTGGAATCAATCTACACATTCCTGTTTATCCGTCATCGGTTTCATGCCCGTTTTGTAAAGAATTGGAAGATATTGAATACTATGAGGAACTATCAGAAAAATTCACTCCCTCTTTATGGACAAAGAATTACTTAACTAATCGAAAAATTGAACTGAAAAGAACAAATCTGGGTTTACTTGAAGAGCACTCATACCCCTCATATGTTCCTCTAAAGCCTGAAGACACTTCAAAAAAGATTATAAAGGCTGAAAAAGTGCAAACTGCTGAAATTGATGCAATCGAAATATTTTTAATGAGGGATAGGCTTGGTAAAATTGAAAGTTATAGATTTTATCCTGAATACTTTACATACTTTGATGATATTTTAGACGAAGTTGATGATAAAGATTTTTACAAAAAAGAGACAACAAAGAAGCTGGAATTAATCCTGACAGTGATTCTTCATGAACCACGTATGTTAGAAACAATTAAGGACTTGCTTATTGATATTAAAGATTATTGCCAAAAAATTGTCGTTGATATTGCAATTGACCAAACTCACACATTGGATGAATTGTACTACAAATGGCCCAGATATAGCTTATTAAGGCTGGCTTCTATATTCTTAAAAGAAAAATTGTTTACTGAAAAAACATTTGAAAAATTATTTGAATTTGCGTTAAATGATAATGACTCCCTAAATTATCTTTCCTTTATTTTATGGAAAGGGTTTTTTAAAGTTGATAAGAAGAAAATAATCGAAACAAAATGTACTGACATATTACTCCAGTTTGCAAAAAAACTTGATGTCATTACGAATGGGAATCATCTTATTAAAAAAGGTGATTGGTACAATAACCCGATATATAATAATGATAATATTCGTGATTTAGTTAAAGATATTACAGAACATTTAAAAAACACCAGAACTCAGGATGTAAATGAAGCCTATTATAATTTACTAAAATTCTTCATTAGTATGTCATCTAAAGACACTCATGATGAGCTAAGCAGGTTTATTACAAGAATTGCGGTCGCAAATCAAAATGAAAAAACCGATGATTTATTAAGAAGAATATATCATGATGCAGGAAAAATTATATCATTTATTAAACGGGTTATTTATGATAACCTATCAATAATTAAACAAGCGAAAGAGTTGGTAAAGTTGCATGAAACTAATTATGAAACATTATTTTCCCCCAAAGACTCAATTTATAGTGATTTTGAATTATTGCATAATGAGTACAACAGAATAAAAATACCCGAAGCTAACCATTCATTTGCCGCCAGTGATTTTGAGTTAAAGTTGAGGCAAGTAGTATTTAATATTGAAGATTTTCAATCAAAATATTTATTAAAAAATAAATTCTTTTATGATTACATCGTTCAATATAGATGTAAACTGACCAAATGTATTCATGAAGCTTATAAATCTCCGCAAGTTCAAGAAAAACTGAAACAAAGAAATGGCTTTGATTGCAAAGTTCCCCTGGAGTCAGATTTATATATTAACGCACATGAGGAGTTATTGACCAATGCTTTTATAGAACTAATGACAAACGCTTCAAATGTAAATGAAAATGACAATTCAAATCTGGAGTTTTCAATAATTGAAGAGGATGAAAATATTGTAAGGATTCGTATTTCCCAGAAGGCTCCTTTTGATGATACAAAAGCACATAGAGGCGGCTATCACAAGGAGGTTATTCCAGTTCTTAGAATATTTGGGGGGAAAGATTCATTAAAGGAAACAAAAGAGCCTTCATTTATTTTAGAAGTTAACTTTATGAAACATATTTTAAATAATTTCTAAATAGATAATTATGAATAAGGTATTAACATTTGTCTTAACCAATCATACAGACAAAGAGTTTGTGAATGACTTTTATGAACTTGATAATTTTATAGCTTCTACAAGTGCAATTTTATTGTTAAGGGTAAATTATTTTGTCAATATACTTAGTACAAATATGCCCGACTATCAATTTAGGTTGGTAATACATGAGGGTTTAAAAAACAGAGGTGGATATTCAAGAAGTGAAGCTATTTTAACTGAATTAGAAACCACTTTTCCGGGATTGAAAAATAATCAACTTGTTTTTCTAACGAGATTGCAGGATTTATTCCCAAATCAAGAACAAGTAGTAGTAGACAAAGCTGGTAAGCATATAAATTTTAATAAGTGCAATGTATTGGATATTGTAAAGCACCTTCCTGTTTATTCAAAGGCAGTCTTTACAAATGGTGACAAAAGTGCAACTACTCTATCTGAAGTACAAGAAACTGATAAGAAGGAAATTGATTCTGAAAATGTGGATTTTGTTATTCAAACAGCACTTTACGAGGATGAGTTTGCCGTATATGAAACGGACTGTTATTTAGAAGCTTATCCAAGTATATATAATTCATATAAAGCTACTTTTAAAGAACATAAGAAGGCATTAGCAGATGGTGATTATAAAAGTGAATTTCTTTTGGTTCATCAACAACAAATGGGCTTAGTTGATGCTGCAATACATGCAACACAAGTTATTACAAAAATTGACCCCACATTTTTGTTAATGTCTGGTGTTTGTGGGGGTAAAGAACATGAAGTAAATTTATATGATGTAATTATCCCATCAATTGTATATGATTATTCAACTGGCAAAATAAAGGGCAATCGGCTTGAGTCATTAGAGTATGAAGCATCTGCAAATAAAAAGCTAATAAAATATTTGAAAGATAATAGTGATAGAATAATCCATAACATGAGAAGCATTATTAACCCAGATAGAAAAAAATTATTGAACGATAAATTTAAAATAGTAATTGATGAATTTGCATGCGGTCCTTGGGTTATTAAAACTGAAGGATTTCTACATAAAATAAAAGGGGAAGAGTTGGAAAAATTTCCGACAAAAGAGGAGAACGATTTGTTTTTAGAAAGCATCCCAGTTAATGAAATAAGTAAAGGTATTAAGGGCATGGAGATGGAAAGTTACAGCTTACTAAGAGCAGGGGAAGTAGTTCAAAAGCCTGATCGTTTTACAATTGTAGCTAAAGCAGTTATGGATTTTACAAATGAGTACAAGAAGGATGGGCCGAACGGAGAGATAAAATCATCTGCCTCTTACGTTAGTTACTTGTGTGTTAGGGCAATGATGCCAATATTATTAGAATTTAAATCTAAATTAGCCACTTGGACAGAATAACCGAATCGCATATTGAAGAACTTGCAATAACTGAGTTAGAAGAACTTGGCTGGCAATATATTTATGGCCCACAAATAGCATTTGATGGGGAGTTCCCGGAAAGAGATAATTATCAGGATGTAATTCTAAAAGAACGATTAAGACAAGCAATTTCGAGAATCAATGCTGACGTTCCATATCCTGCACAAGAAGAAGCATTACAAAAAGTCCTACGAATTGGCACTTCAGATTTATTAAAAAGTAACGAAGATTTTCACAATTACCTTGTTAATGGTGTAGATGTTGAATATAATTCAGAAAATGGAACAAGGGGAGATAAGATTTTCTTGCTTGACTTTTCCCCTGGCGGAAGCAAAAATGAATTTCTTTGTGTTAACCAGTTTACTGTAATTGAGAATAACCAAAATAAACGACCAGATATCATCCTTTTTATTAACGGGCTTCCTTTAATAATTATTGAATTAAAAAATCCTACCGACGAAAAAGCAACAGTTCAAAAAGCATATACTCAGTTACAAAATTATAAAGATGCAATTCAATCTTTATTTTACTATAATGCTTTATTGATAGCTTCAGATGGGTTAGAAGCAAAAACAGGAACACTTACTTCTGCATACAGCCGCTTTATGGCATGGAAAACAAAAGATGGCAAAAGAGAAGCCTCTCATGTGGAAAGCCAAATGATAACCTTGATTGAAGGGATGCTGAATAAAGAAACTATTATCGACTTGGTAAAGCATTTTATAGTATTTGAAAAAACAACTAAAGAAGATATCCAAACAAAACAGATTTTTGTAGATACAGAAAAAAAAGTTGCAGCATATCACCAATATTACGCAGTAAACAAGGCCGTACAATCTTCATTGAGTGCATCAGAAGTATCGGGGAATAGAAGGGCAGGAGTAATATGGCATACACAAGGTAGCGGCAAGTCGCTTTCAATGGTTTTTTATACAGGAAAATTGGTTTTACAGCTTGATAATCCAACGGTAGTTGTTATCACAGATAGAAACGATTTGGACGACCAGTTGTTTGATACTTTTGCAGGCTGCCGCCAATTATTGAGGCAAGACCCTGCTCAGGCAGAAAATAGAGAAGATTTAAAAACAAAATTAAAAGTAGCTGGCGGCGGAATTGTTTTTACAACTGTTCAAAAATTTTTCCCTGATGACGATGAAGAAAAATTCCCATTGCTAAGCGAAAGAAAAAACATTATTGTTATCGCTGATGAAGCACACCGGACGCAATACGGTTTTGAAGCAAAAGATAAATACATTAAGGATAAGGAAGGGAATGAAATTGGCTCTAAAACCACTTATGGTTTTGCCAAGCACATGAGAGATGCTTTGCCATCTGCTACTTTCATAGGATTTACAGGTACACCAGTAGAGCTAACAGACCGTAATACAAAAACTGTCTTCGGTGATTATATTGACATATACGATATACAACAGGCAGTAGATGATGGAGCAACGGTTCGTATTTATTATGAAAGCCGTTTAGCCCAAATTCATTTACTGCAAGAAGAGAAAGAGAGCATAGACAACGAATTGAATATTGTTGCAGAGGATGCAGCCGAATATGTTGTAAATAATGCTAAAGCTAAATGGACAAGGGTTGAAGCGATTGTAGGACAAACAACCCGTTTGGAATCGGTAGCTAAGGATATAGTGCAACACTTTGAAACGAGGCAACAAGTATTTGAGGGCAAAGCAATGATAGTGGCAATGAGTAGAAGAATTGCAGTATCGCTTTATAATGAAATAATAAAACTAAAACCTGAGTGGCATAATTCAGAAGATGATAAAGGCACAATAAAAGTAATTATGACGGGTGCTTCGTCCGACCCTTCAAATTTTCAACAGCACATTCGTAATAAAGAAAGGAGAAAAGCGATTGGCGAAAGATTAAAAGACCCAAAAGACAGTTTGCAAATTGTTATTGTAAGGGATATGTGGCTTACTGGTTTTGATGCTCCATGCTTAAATACATTGTATATAGATAAACCAATGAAAGGTCATAGTCTTATGCAGGCAATTGCAAGAGTTAACAGGGTGTATAAAGACAAGCCAGGAGGCTTAATTGTAGATTATATTGGTATTGCACAGGACTTGAAAAAAGCATTGGCAGTTTACACGGAAAGCGGCGGAGCCGGTAAACCTGCTTTGGATATTGATGTGGCCATTAATGCAATGATGGAGAAACTGGAAGTAGTACGGCAAATTATGTACGGTTATGATTACACAACTTACTTCACGTCAACATTAGGAGAAAAACTTAGTATAATTCTTACATCTGAGGAACATGTTATTTCAGTAAAAGAAGGGAAAGAAAGATTTATTAGAGAAGTTACACTTCTTTCAAAAGTATTTGCATTATCTAAGTCCTCCCCCGAAGCAGAAGTTGTTGCGGTAGAGGTCTCATTTTTTCAGGCTGTTAAAGCAAGATTAGCAAAATTTGAAAGTGTCGGCACAGGGCGTAGTGATGAAGATATCGAAACAGCTATAAGGCAATTAGTAGATAAAGCCATTGTATCAGAAGGCGTAATTGATATTTTTGATGCAGCAGGTATTAAAAAACCTGACATATCAATTTTGAGTGATGATTTCCTTGAAGAAATAAAAGGAATGAAACATAAAAATCTTGCATTGGAATTACTTAGGAAGATTTTGAATGACGAATTAAAAACTCGTTCTAAGTTTAATCTTATCCAAAGTCGCAAATTGTCTGAAATGTTGGAAAATGCGATTAAAAAATATCAAAATAATCTGCTTACTGCCGCAGAGATAATTAGTGAGCTTATAGCGATTGCAAAAGATGTTCGGGAATCAGATAAAAGAGGAGAACAACTTCATCTGTCGGTTGATGAATTAGCATTTTATGATGCGATATGTGACAATGGTTCTGCAAATGAATTTATGCAAGACAATATATTGAGGGATATTGCAAAAATTTTGGTGGAAAGAGTAAGAGCAAATACTTCGATTGATTGGCAGATAAAGGAAAATGTTAGGGCTAAACTTCGTGTAATTGTCCGCAGGGTTCTTAGGGAATATGGTTATCCACCTGATAAACAAGAACAGGCTGTTCAAACTGTATTGCAACAGGCAGAAATGCTTGCTGATATTTGGGCAAAAAACGAAGAATAACCTAACACTTAATGAATGGCTAAATACGTTATTGATATTGATTTTAGAAAGTACACATCTCATCAGCAATTGGTTGATGATATTTCTCCTGCATTTATTGCTGTTAGCGATGATGAAGTAGAAATCACAATCCACCTTATCACTTACTATCGTTTTCTCTATTCAGATTTTTTATTATTGGTTGTTGCAGCTATTCAACAATTAAAAATGAATGGTGTAAAAATATCGGGAAGAGTATATGCAGATTCAAATGATGAAAAAGTTAAGTATGCAAGCCGGGTGAATTTCTTTAATCAATTGGGGCTCGATTTTCCTGAAGACTTTACAAGGTATAGTGGCACTGGTAAATTTACAGAAATATCAATCTTTGATAAAGATAGTATTTACAAGTTGCAAGATGAGTTGGCAATTATTTTGCATAAAAATGGTGGTATTAATCTTGAAGTGTTGCAGATGCTTTATTGGTGTCTAAATGAGATTATGGATAATGTTCTGGTTCATTCAAAATTATCAACAGGATGGGTTTCAGGGCAATTTTTCCCCAAACAAAACGAGATAAGAATGATTATTTGTGACACCGGTATTGGGATTCACAAAGCCTTAACAACATACCCTGGCAGTAAATATCAAAATATCTCTGAAGAGGAGGCGTTGAGTCTTTGTATTCAAAACAGGGTTACAAGTGGCGCAGGCATGGGTTTTGGGCTTTTTGCTTCATCAGAATTTATTAGGCAAAATGCTGGAAGTTTATTAATTTGGTCTGGAAATCACTATCTCCATAATAATGATAAGCCTTTCAGCGTTACAAAAGGAAACTTTTGGCACGGAACTTTCGTATTTCTACGTATAAATACTGATATACCAGTAGATTATAAACAAATTTTACCGGCGCATCATAGTTTACCTGACGACTATCAGGAATTTATAGAAAAAGTATTTGGAATAAACAGTGACCTATGGTAACTTTGCCATCTTATTTTTAAACTAAGACCATTATGTTAATAGAATTTGGTCATATCGGAACACACCTTGGAACAAGGTTCGCTGGTGCTTCTGTTCGTGAAAAAATCATTTCTTCATTCGGTGAAACAGACAAATTTGTATTTGACTTTACCGGAGTAGAAACTGTTTCTAATTCATTCGCGGACGAATGTTTTGCGAAATTGATTTTTAATTTCGAGATGGAAGACATTAAGGGAAAAACCACTTTCCAGAACGCTTCTCCTTTCATTAAAGCAGTAATTGCAAATGCTTTTAAAGAGAGGCTGTCTCAAGCTGCTATTGCCTAAAAGCTGACCATTTTTTCTCAACATTTATTTGGGGGTGAGATAATATTGATATTGTCTAATCCCTTTATAGCTCCTTTTTAATCAATTTTTTTGATACCAGCTTCGGTATTTAATAGCATCATCGTTGTGTCACAATCCTTTCATCGTCCCGTTATCTATTTAGCTTACTTCTCGTAACTGCTTTCAGGCAACCTTCTTCATTTCACTTCGTTTCGTTCCGTAAACTACACTACACTTCGTTCATTCAGTCGGTAGCCTTTCAGCAACAATCATTACGCTTCTATTGGCACACCAGCAGCAGCCCTAAGCCATCCCACAAGCCCAACAAGGGCAGCAGCAAGCCTGCACACTAAAATACAACTTCACCTTACTTATAGAACTTAACGCTCCGGGAAATAATCAAAAACAAATATTACACAAAGTTACGGCCAGCCAAAAAAAAACAAAATAAACC
>JBDUEK010000060.1:0-37410 GCA_040002495.1 Ferruginibacter sp. | reverse complement strand
ATCTGCTGGTCAACAAAAAAACACAAAGGTTTGACTTGTCAAAGTAGAATTAAATTCAATTGTAATAATAACGATCACTCAATTTAAACAACAATCAAATGCCAGCTACAGCAATAAAAAGAACCAGTAAGTCTGAATATATTACAAGCTCCATTAACACAAATGACGCCGGTCAATTAGTAATAGAAAAAAATAGTTTGCCTAAAGCAGGGCCAGGTGCCTGTACACATTGCTCCTGTCAAAAATTTGTGAAGCGTGATGTAATGCACAAACCAACACCGCATACTGGAAATCAACCAAATCCATGTGATGCCTGCGGTCATGATTATATGGTGCATGGTGAAAAAATACGCGTAATTCCAGAGTAAATAAACATTCAGATCAATTACGCCGATACCGGAAATATAGTTGTAATCACAAATTGCGTTTATGCTTTATTGGCGGTTTATCTATACCAGTTTGTAAATAAATTCTTCTATCACTGCCTGTCGTGCATTTGCAAAACCTTTATCAGTGCCGGTTTTTATAAATCCACATTTTTCTAAAACTTTTGCCGATCCCAGGTTGTCAAATGCAACCCTTCCAAAAAGAGGCCTGGCGCTTTCAATTGTGAGAAAGTTATTCAGCGCTGCTGTGGCAATTCCTTTTCCCCAAAATTTTTTGTCTATCCAATAAGTAATTTCGGCATCGCCTCCTATCTCAAATTTTGCAATACTCCCGGCAATAGTTTCGTCTACCAAAATTGTCCGCATATTGATGGTTGGGTCCTTCAGATGTCTTGAATATTTTTCAAAATACGCTTCTTTATCTGTAGGATCTTTTGGCATAAATGCGGCTAAAAAACCAGCTTCCTTGTCGAGTTGAAACTGAAAAAGATGTTCCAGGTCTGACTTTTCAGTTTGCCTGAGTTTTACTGTGCTGTTCGCTATCATTATATTTTTTTTAGTCTTTTGCGATGTTGCTTTCATCAGTAAATTGTCGATGTCTGGTTTCTGCACTATCCAGGGCAGTCAGCCGTGGGCAGTGTCTCAACGCCCACAGTGTTACAAGTAAAGAGACTATTTGAAATGCACCCTTTTTATCCTAAATATAAATATTAGATAAGCTACTGCCTTTACTTAAGTATAAATTTTACACTTACAGTCGCCGATACTTTTATTTTTTCGAATTCAATAGTTGGCGTTTCATATTTTTTCTTGTCCAATACAGCATAATTTCTAACAGAAACACCTGGCAGTCGCCCTTGAAGTAAATCGTCAAACTTGGCTTCGTTGTCATAAATGTGAATGGCATTCCCAATTGCTTGTGAAATAGGTTTTGCTAAAGCAACTGCTTTTTGATGAGCATTTTCAATTGCCTTTGCCCTACAGGTATTTTGAATAAACTCTAAATCAGAATGTTCAACTCTTTCAATCGAAGTGTTTGAAATGCCCAGGTCTTCAAGTTGAACAAAAACCTTACTCACAGTTGCTGCATCAGCTACTTTCAAAATATATTCTTTTGTCTTTAAAATATCCTTGCGCTTAAAAACATAATATTTGTAATTGCTCAACATATCGCTTGTTGTAAGATCCGTTTCTGTGTTTATGCTCAGTGAATTTAAAGCTGTAATCATTTTACTTTCCTGTTCCTCAATGGAGATTTTATCCCGGCTATCCTTCTCAGAAATAATGATTTTAATGAAAATTAAATCAGGAGTTACTAATGTATCAGCGTAGCCACTAACCTCGATATAGGGCTGATCAATAAAGTTTTTTGTTTGTCCAAAGCCAGTCGAAAATAAGGTAAAACTGAGCGCAAGTGTTACAAGTATTTTATTCATTTTCATAAGTCTTTGCATTTAGTGTGTTAGAGTTGTATGACGGATAATGTACGTTTAACCGAACAATTAATACGGATTGTTGCAGCAATACACCAAATATAACTGCATATTAGTTACAAGTATTTATCAAAAAGTTAATTGTTATATTACCACAATCAAAGCCATATCAGGATACCACTTTTAATTCATGTAAATTTGCGACGAAAACAATCATCCATGTTTCGACACATAGGCAAAAGCCGAACTTACATTCATAATCTTAAGTTAGCATCCATCCTTTCTTTTGTCGCCGGCGTTGTAAATATTACAGGTGTGTTATCAGTAAAAGTGCTTACTACAAATGTTACAGGCCATTTTGCATTTTTTTCAGAAGATTTGTCAAAAAGGAATTTCGGAGTTGCGTTTGTTTATTTGCTTTTTATTTTATCATTTTTAGTGGGAGCCTTTGTATCCAACTTTTTGATAGAAATAGTTTCAAGAGTAAAGCCGCAAATTTCTTACGCCTTTCCTATGGCAATTGAAATTATTATATTAACGGCTGTTGGTTTATCTGGAACCCATTCTGTTTTATCAACGCTCAGTGGTCACATAATTGCTTGCTTATTGTTGTTTGCGATGGGATTGCAAAATTCTTTGGTAACAAAAGTATCGCAGTCAGTAGTTAGAACTACGCACCTGACTGGCTTGTTTACCGATTTAGGAATTGAACTTTCGCAACTGTTTTTTTATCGCAATAATTCTGAATTTAAACAATTGTCTAAAAGCATCTACTTAAAACTGGCAATTATTGGTTGTTTCTTTTTCGGCTGTATTGCCGGTGGATTTGTGTATAGAAGTTTTGAATTAAACACCCTTGTACTTGCCGCTGCTTTTTTAATGATCGCTTTGTTCTATGATAATCTTCGGTTTCAATTTTATAATTTGCGACGAAAAGTACAGTCTCGTTAAAGTGTGCTGATTGTTCGGCATTTTATCAGGCTAATGTAAATAATTGAAAGTTTATTCAAGGGCTGTAATATTATACATAAGACAATTCAATTTGTAACAGTTCGGGTGATGACACCGACTTGGGCGAAAGTGCATTTTTCTCAATTGAGATTGGTCGATATTATTTTTGCTTACAACCCCATTTTAATGTCAATATTGGCTAGTTTGACTAATTCACGGCAGGCTTTTTTAAAAGTTTCAAATTCCCCATCACCGCACGCCCCAAATTTCACAATATTATATTTCGTCTGAGTGTTTGCTTCTAAAGTAAACCCTGCAGCGTCCATCGGTGAATTATTACAGGGAAGGTTAAAAGGCATTTCCCAATATCCCGATTCATTTAGTTTATCAATGATTTTAGCATATTGATTGAATGAAATAGGGATGTTCGTTGTGGAATAAGTGAAGGGTGTTTTGCTTGGTATAAATACCTTATTGAGTAAATGATTGAAGTAATCGGGATCAGTTAATTTAGGATAAAGATTAATTAATGAATCGAGGTAACGCTGTCTCGGCTGCCTGATTTCAGTATTTGATTTAATAATGGGAAAATTCCATTCAAGAATTTCGAGATGATAATTCTCCAGGCCACTTAAAAGTGAATCAGCCCTTTTTACATAGTCTACTCTATCACCTTTTTTTACTATAATTTTTGTGGGAGTCAATGTTATCACAATAGTCGGACAAGTCCAGCATTGAAAAATAAAACGAAAAACCGGTGTGTCGAATGAAGTAGTACTAATGTTCGGCTCATTAAAGGCACTCAACAATAAGTGCCCGTAAAATGCATCATGAAATGAATCGTTGGCAGATTCGATATGTTTAATAGGGTAACAAAAAAAATTTGAGTCTTTGTCATCAACATGTTTGGGTAAATCGTATCCACCTTCAGGAAATACAATTTCAGGTAGCTTGTGAGGGTTGTTGCAACCCCATAATAAAATACAGGTTGACAGTACTATCAATTTCATTTAATTAATTTTGTGTTTTAATAGCGTACAAAGTTTTCTTGTTGTATAAAAAGTATCGTCTTCATCCGTGGCGTAACTTATTCCGAAGCAAGTTTTCGACAAACATAAGACTTCCGAGGCGAGTCTCTGCAATAGCAATGTGCGCTGCTTTGCAGGACTCGCAGCAATTCAGCAATAGCTGCTTAAATTTATATCACTTAGCTCCTCAATATTTGGCAGTACAAATATTCCGTTTTGACTTTTTAAATTAAACAATGACTGGCATCTTATGGTATCTCTTTTCTATCGGCACTATACTAATATCATTATTTGATCCATATATTTTTAAGCTATCGTATGCAGCTGCCGCGTCCCTCCCTTCCCCCAAACCCAGGCAGAGGAGACGTCGACAGGGAAGTGTGATATCTAATGATTTGGTACAGAAATATTGATTGGGAAAAGAGGAAGAATTTTTGCCCGAACTTTTCATATGCCGTTTTTAAATTTTAATAGTATTGTTCGCCTTAATTGATGTCCTTGTTTTTCAGATATTTTCGGGTCAAAATTATTAAGATGATCAGTGTCAAAGTAGCAACCCAAAAGGATTGTGTCGTTTTATTAGGAACTCGATGTACTGTGGTTAAAAGCAGTAAACCAAAAAGAAAATTTCCGATTAACAGTAACGAAAAGACAACAGTCAAAACTTTTCTGATTACGTTAATTGTCTTTGTTGTCATTAATTAAGATCAATTTTAAAGCATGTGTCAATTTTAAAAACGAGGGACCATTAATATCTGCTATTTTTTTTCATCCTCTTTTTTGGCGCAAGTGTCCACTTGTGCTAATACTTTAGTCAATTAGCATTATGTCAATTTTATTACACCATCCTTTTTGCATATCCTTTTACACTGTTGGATGTACGGCACAAGGATTGCCAATGCACATTACCCGCCCGACACCCTTGCGCCAATAGGGTTATTATTTCGAGTTCCTAAAATGTTTTGCAATTTCAAGAAACCTATTACTTTTTTTACTTAAACTACTTAGTCTTTCTAAAATATTTATAAGCCCTACGTTATTAAAACCTTTCGGCAAATTGCTAATATTTTCATCGAGCTTTTCTTTAATATCTAATATTTCTTTTTGAATATATTCATAATATTCCACGGTTTCTTCGCGGGGTTCTATATTAGTTATTTGATTAACTGCAATCTTCAATAAGTTTATTATATAATCTACAGATAAAATAGAGGAAGCTTTGTTGGCTTTGCTTTCAAGATTGGTAACAATCCCCCTAATTTCAGATAGAGACTGAACAATGTCTGCAATCGACCTTTGTTCAGGATTTCCACTTTCATTTAATTTCTTAATATCAAATGAAATTGAAATTGGATTGTCAAATTCAACTTTACCCGATTTTACAATTAAAATTTGATTTGCAATCTCCGTCTTAGCATTTTCTACACTATCTAAATCTTGGATATCAAATCTAATTACTCTGGTTGCAGCAATATCAAACGGTATTGTATCATCTTTGCTGATAATTTGAATTAACGGCTTTTTTATAGCATGTCTTAGAGCTAATTCGTAAAAAACATTTGGATTTTTATCTGTCAAATCGGCTATCACAAGATCGGACTCAACAATTTTTTGAATAACCTGAGAAGTGATTATTCCAGGTTCAGAAATTTGATCAGCTCGTATAGCTTCGTAATCAAACTTTTCAACGGCGGGAATAATTATAAACTTTAAAATCTTATCAGATCTTTTTCTTGTTTGAGAATCCGGCTCTCCGATTGGAGAAATTACAAAGCAAAGTTTTTTGGTTTTGTCTATTTGCATTGATAATAAGTCTATTTAAATGATAATGTCTTTTATTCAAATTACAGCTGACGTTTTAGGCTTTGCGTTCGTGGAGGCATTTGTTTACCCCCTTTTTTGTCGCAAGTGTCCACTTGTGCCTTATACTTTAGCCAATCAGCATTTTGCCAGTTTTATTATACCATCGTTTTTTGCATATTCTTTTGCACTGTTGTATGTACGGCACAAGAATTACCATCCCCATTACCCGACCGACACCGTTGTGCCAAACCACTTTTATAATTTGACGAACCTTGCGCCCATAGGGGCCAATTGAGGGACTTTTCCTACACCAATAAAAATGTGTTGCTAAGCATTGAGGACATTAAGAATCTGACTTCTAAACCATTCTGTTTTTGACAAATCTGAAAGGTTATACTTGTATTTAGTTAGGCATTTTTTATTGAAATGTTTCTTCATGTTGAATAACGGGTAAAATTCCTCAAATGAATTACTTTTCAGTGCGTCAGTTATTGGTTTAAGATTTCCATCGTCTTTAATACAATCCTTGAACTCAATATAATGAGTACGGGAAGTACCTATTTCACTTACAATCTCAATTAATTTTTCGTTTTTTTGCTTTATTATTTCATTAAGATATTCGTCAATATTGAAGCCTTCAAAGCCTAGCTCGGCAATATTATTAGGATGATAGATATAGTTTTCAAAATTGGAAAGAGGTAGAATTTTTAGATTTGGTAGCTGAGTTCTTATTTTATCTATTTCATCCGACCTAAGATAATCTCTATCTCTTAAACCTGTTTTATCTTTGTCTCGTTTAATAGTAAGGAAGACTTCCCGATTATTATTAGCTGGCAAAAACAAATATCCTTCTTGTCCCAGTGCAGCATTAAAGTATTCATCATTTTTATTCTCTACCACAACCAATTTGTACCCTTTTAATATAGTAGCAATAGTAGACTTAGGTATGGCTATCTCATAAACATCCAATTTATCCTTTGACAAAGGAACTAGTTCTTTTTTAGTATCAAAATTTAAAAGATTAAAATCAATAGTAGATGAAATCTCGCTATTTTTTGCATAATCAATAAACCCTAAAGCGTGAGAAGCAGTCCATAATTGTGCACTATCAGGAATCCATCTTACTAAAATTTCTTGTAATAAGGATGACTGCAAAGATGTATTTAAATGGCAATCCATTTCGTCAATGAATATAATTGAATCTTTATAATAGTCCTGTCGAACTATAAAATTTAAAATTAAAATAATTACTTGCTTTTCTCCATGACTTAGTAGATCATAGTTAATTTTCGATTCGCCCTTTTTGAATATAAGCTTGGCTGTAGTGTTAGGTGATGCATCTTGAAATTCAGAAATTTGAATGGTTGTTGTTTCATCTCCGCCAAATATTTTCAATAAAGAGTTATTTAATGGTTCAATAAAGTCCCTGAAAATTTTTAAGGTATCTGCTTGTTTGCCACTAAAAACAGGTTCTCTCAAAGCGTTATTAATTTGCTGAATAAATAAAAATACATCATTGATAAACCGCGTATCGTTTTCAATATATGTAGCAGGACTGTCCAAATCAGTAGACACATTCCCTGGGTTAGCAGTATTAGAAATACGAGGCACTATTCTAATGCTACTTCTTCCTAAAAATCGTTGAACCAATTTGATTTCATCTTTTAGGTTTGTCCCATTTTTTTCAATTGTGGCTCCATCTGCAAATTCTATTACAATACTGGGTTCCCCGTTTGGATCTTTACGATAGTAATTTAATGATTCCTCACCTTTATAAGGTAATCCTTTATAAATCCCTTTACTTAACCAATCAAAGGCATCAAATAAAGATGATTTACCAGAGCCATTAGACCCAATTAGCAAAACCAATTTAGAAGTTTCGGGAATGTCCGAAATACTTAAGTCTGTAAATCTTTTAAAATTTTTAAGTTCTATTCGTTTTATTCTCATTTTAAGTTTGTAAGATTCAAAATTACCTCAAATATCCAGCTTATTTAGAAAATGGATTGGTGAATTCAAATTTCTCTATTCACGTAGGCTACCATTGCATAATAACCAACGTTTTCATCACCACACAACCAATCCCCACTTTCGATAATACACCAAATATACCTATTAAAGACAACTACAAAATCAAAATCAAGATGACTGTCATTATCGAATTTAAAAACATAAGAAAATGGCATTTTATAAGCAATCTAAGACCCATCTTCTCCCAATTATTAAAAACCTATTTACAACGCAACAGCCACATGCAACATAAACCTGTTATTGGCTTTTACAATTCCGTTGGCTAAGTTTTGAGAAAGCGGTGCCTGGAAGTTTGAGCCAATTGCGAATTTGTCAAAGGCCGTTTCAACACCTACTATGCCTGATAATAATCTACCGCCGGAAACAGTTACATCAAATCCGTTATCCAAATCGTTTGTTGTGTTTTCATATTGAATGCCTGCATTGGGTGCAATGGTTAGTTTATTTTTTATGTTGAACTTATAATAAGCCTGTGCATTCAGGTTGAATTTATTGCCATACTCATAATGGTATTTATTGGCCGTGGTAATTTTATAACCCGATGATATATTAATTCCCATATCCTGCAAACGTACATCGTACATGGCATTGAGATTAAAATCGGTGCTGCCCGTTCCTAACTGAAACAGGTTTGCATTGTTGTTAGCAGAGGTTTTATCTTTCGGATTATACTTGCCGGTGGCTGCTTTAATTCCACCGCCAATCCACAGGCTTTGCACCAATAACTTTTTGTTAAGCACCGTGTGCCGGTTGTTTAATAACTGATAGTAACCCGACAAACTGATGTCGCCCAAACCATTTTTACTATTAGTAATCCCCTGGTTGGTTCGTTCATTAAAACTATAAGGAACCGAGGCCATTACTCTGAATTTTTTACCAATATTCCAGCCACTCCATGCCTCCATGGTATGGTAGGTTTCCCTGGTAGTAAGGTAAGAAAAACTACCCCCTACTCCTATATGCGTGTACATGGAATTATAGCGGTAACGAAGCCCGAATATATGTTTATGAAAATCGGGCAGTATGCCAATATAACTGTTGCCAACTCCGCATCCGCAGATATCGCAAGCCATCGTAACCAACGGAACTGAAGTAGTTAACAACAGTATTAAAATATATTTTTTCATCTTTTGTGTTGTTTAATTAAAAGGCTTGCAAAATCTGCTTTACATTCTGCTGAGCAAAAGCCATACACTTTATCATCTAGCATAAGCGTGTCTTCTAACCCCGCAGTTAGCGGCATGCCGCAGGTAGTATCTTTTTTTGATGCAAATTGTACGTCGGCAAATTTTTTCACCGGCTTTGTTGCATGCATTGTATCGGTTGCCGGCACATTGGTTTCAACTGTGTTTTGGCTGCTGTTACTATTGCATGCAGCTAAAATTGTAAAGAGTGCCACATAAAATATTGTTTGAATATTTTTCATAATCATTTATTTATTGTTCAGAAAATCGTTTATCAAACAGGAAGTTTCTATCATCCAATGTTTTTAAAAATGCCAGTATGTTGCTGCGTTCATTTGCTGTGAGCGATATACCCAACTGTGTACCTTGTTGAAACAACGGATCGAGATTGGGTGTGTTTTGCACCTGGCCGGTATAGTGGTCCAACACAGCATCTAAGGTAAAAAAACGGCCATCATGCATATAGGGAGCCGTAAAAGAAAGGTTACGCAAACTGGGCACTTTAAATGTGTACTTGTCGGTATCATGTTGCGTAACCAGGTATCTTCCCATGTCATTTACACCGCTGATACTAATGCCATTGTTCCTGAAACTATAATCGGTGAAAAGTGGCTCCTGGTGGCAGGGCGCACATTTTTGTTTTACCAAATTGTACCCCTTCTCCTCCTCTACAGAAAATGAAACACCCTGGTTTCTTTTTACACTATCATACTTACTGTTGCTACTAACGCACATTGACATAAACTGCGACAATGATTTTAAAAAGCTAGCAGTACTTATTTCATCGCTACCGTAAGCTTTTTTAAACAAGGCCGGGTAAGTGGATGAACTGCGTAGCTTCTGCAATACATTGGCCATGGTCTCGTCCATTTCCACATGATTGGTAATGGGCGCAATGGCCTGCAAATCCATATCGGCAATACCGCCATCCCACATAAAACTGGTGTTCCAGGCAAGGTTCATAATCGGCGGAGAATTTCTTGTGCCCATCCTGTCCAATATGCCATGGCTTAGCGAATGACCGTGATGGGTGAATGCTGCTGTTTGAATATGGCAGCTTCCACAACTGATGGTGTTGTTGGCAGATAACATGGTTTCGTAAAACAGTTTTCTGCCCAATTCAAATCCATCTTTTGTTACTGGATTGGTGGTAAAATGATAGGCCGGTTCTGGAAAATTAACCGGCTTTTGAAACCCATTAAAAAATGGCGCTAACAGATCATCCTTGTTGCAGGCGGCAACACAACAAGGATGAACAACACGATAAAATGTTTGCGATTCATATCAATCAGTTTTCGGTATGATCGTGTTTAAACATAGCTGTGTAATTATTGGCTACAGGCTGCCCTGCTGTTGGGCTATGTATCATGGGAATATTGGCAAAGCTCATATTGGTTGATCCATTCAAAGCCTTCAACACATCTACAAATAAATGTATGTTGGTTTCTTTGCCCGCCTTTACTTGCGGCACCCCTCTTGCGGTAAGGTCAAGCGTAATTGTTTTTAAATTATTGGTGGTAGCATTTGTATATCCACCAAAGCCTCCAATATGATATTGAAATACATTGGTGCCTGATGCAATTACCGGCGAGGTTCCATCCATTTTAAAGAAGATGTAACCACTGTTCCAGCTCCAGTACATATCAGCTCCGGCTCCTGTAAGATCAAGCGCTCCGGTACGCTTGCTGACATCCATTGTATTTCTTAAACTATCTACACCAACCGTAAACGTGAGTGTTTTGTATTCGCCTTCAGGAACTTTAAGTTCCGGCTCATGTGTTGACGCATCGCTTTCGTCAATTAAAAAATAGCAACTGTCTTGTGGAACCGTGTACACCGTGCCATTCATATTGGTTAGTACAAAATTGCTCACATAATATTTCACTTTGGTTATATTAAAACTTTCGCCTGCAGCATTGGTATAAGTGGCTGTGTTTAGTTGCAGGTCGGATGCGCCTGCTACATTATCAAATTCAACAGACAGGTCGGCCAGCACGGCTGAATTGTATTGTGGGGCATCTTCTTTTTTACAGGATGCCAATAAAATTATAGCGGAAAATACGGGGAATAAAATGCGTTTCATTTTTATAGTTGTTTAAAAAAATTTGTAAATAAATTAATAAGCCAGGCATGATTAATACGCAGCATCAATTGTCGCAAAGGTTCGTCGTGAAGGTTGCCACCTTTAACCTTTTATCTCAATTGAATGAATACGCTTTCTAAGGTTGGCAACCTTAGCATACAAGCGACAATTTGTAATGCATCCATATAAAGACAGCCCATATAATAATGGTTATCCTTAACCGAAACTGCTTAACCGAGATGGACGAAACAGATGTTGTTGGATTGCTATGCCGCTAATTTTTTATAGTGAATAAGGAATAAACAGTGAACAATTTTTTTGTGAACCAGGCAGAAGTTTTTCAATTAAGCTTCAGTGGCGTCGCACTCTTGTACATTTTATCAATGAGGACCAAAAACACCAACTCACTAATTTATGATTACAATAGCATTAACATCATAACAAAAACCTGTTATGAAAAGCATGAAGGGGAACAATGATTAGCAAATGGGAGGACGTAACAGCGTACGTGGCATTGTAATTTCCTTGCCGGAAGCAATTGCAGCGTAACCTGTTTGTATTTGAGTAAAAGGAAAAACCAGGGTTGGGTAAAATGATTTTGAGGAAATGATTATTTCATTTTTATTTTCTCCCCTGCGGTCAGGATTTTGTTGATCTTTTTTTTGCTCCTGTTTAATTTTCTTCATCATTTGGCACTTGCCATTACAATGCATTTTCGGGATTTCCTTGTTTTCGCAATTTTTAGCGTAAGCCTTTGTATTGGCAAAATAATCAACCACAATAAATGCGCTGTCGAACGTTTGAATTGCAAACGCTGCCAGAAACATAAAAGCAATGATTGATTTAAACAATGGATGTTTTTTTGCAAATGTAGTTTAGAAGATTGATACAACCGATATAAAAATGATGTTTATGACAAAGATCATGTATTGACTTGTTGATATAAAAAATTTGTACAAGATGAACGAAATGAGGGTGATGATTTGGATATTTAACCTGTTTTTGATTACATCGTAATGAAGAGATATTCTGCCACTTTTGAGACAAACCATTTTAATCACTTTAATGGATAGACCCTATTATTTATTCAAAAAAAGGAAATTCAAAAAGTAGTCAAAATAAGGTCCTCTTTATTTAATCGTTATTGCTACTAAGGTTGAAAACAATTTAATCCGATATCTGCCGGATCGCCAATTTACCTATTAAGATTCAGCACCTCTTTTTATACGTCGGGGTTGCGCAGCAACTACTTTTCAAATTTGACGGTTACAAAGTGAAACCCCGCCGGGACACAGAGATATTCTGCCAATTTTGAGACAAACCTTCGTAGAATTTCAATTACTTTAATGGATAGACCTTATTCCTTTTTTCAAAAAAGTAAAAATTAAAAAGCAGTTAAAATAAGGTCCACTTTATTTAATCGTCATTGCTACTAAGGTTGAAAACAATTCAATGCGATACCTGTCGGATCGCCACTATACCCATTGAAATATGTACAATCAATATTGAGTTTATATGTGACATTTTAAATCGCTATTGTCCGACTAAAAATAGACAATATCGCTACAACTTTTACTGGTCCAATGTTCTAGCCCCTCTCCTTTGGAGAGGGGTTGGGGTGAGGTCATTCAGTCGTAGCAAACGGATACAGTAGCAACACTAATTTCAAATAAACTACATCACCACTCTAATTTGTAGAAACATTTACTCAACAGCCAACAAATGCAGTATGCTAAACAGGTAATAATTATGGTACAATATTTTGTGACTATTATCTGAACAATAATTTTTATTATGAGACCAATCTGGACAGGCGCCATTGGCTTTGGCCTGGTAAACATTCCCGTTAAATTGTATAGTGCCACACAGGATAGCAATCTTGATTTGGATATGCTGGATAAAAAAGATCAATCACATATCCGTTATATGCGGGTAAATGAAAAAACGGGTAAAGAAGTGCAATGGGAAAATATTGTAAAAGGTTACAAGGTAAATGAGCATTATGTAATATTGGAAGACTCCGATTTTGAAGCCGCCAATGCGGTAAAAACAAAAACGATCGAGATCAATGAGTTTATAAACCTGGCCGATATTGACAGCGTGTATTACGAAACACCCTACTATATCGTTCCTGATAAATCGGGAACACGTGCCTACTCACTTTTTAAAGAAGCATTGAAAAAAACAGGCAAGGCTGGCATTGCTACTTTTGTAATGCGTAACAGGGAAGCACTGGCCGTGGTAAAAGCTTCGGATGATGTGCTCATTTTAAACCGCATTCGTTTTGAAGAAGAAATAAGAGATACAAAAGAGCTTTCCTTACCTGCCAAAGCCACTGTAAAACCAGCCGAATTAAAAATGGCCATTTCCCTGATAAACCAATTATCATCAGATTTTGATATTTCAAAGTACAAGGATAAGTACACAGCAGATTTAATGAAGTTGATAAAAGCAAAATCCAAAGGTGTGAAACCTGCTGCTTCTAAACTAAAAGTGGTACACAGCAAAGCTTCTGATTTAATGTCGCAGTTAAAGGCCAGCCTTGGTACAAAAGCAAAAAAAGCATCATAACTATGAGCCTTGCAAAATACAAACAGAAAAGAGATTTTAAAGTAACGACGGAACCGAAAGCGGCTGTTAAAAAAAATACACCATCGCTTTCCTTTGTAGTGCAACGCCACAAGGCATCACACCTGCATTACGACTTCCGGCTGGAGATGGATGGCGTGCTAAAAAGCTGGGCAGTACCTAAAGGCCCGTCTTTAAATCCCGGCGATAAAAGATTGGCCATGATGGTAGAAGATCATCCGTATGATTATAAAGATTTTAAAGGAATTATACCCAGTGGTTATGGTGCAGGCATTGTGGAAATATGGGACAAGGGCAAATACTCCAACCTGGAGAATGATGGTAAAGCAACAGCCGAAAAGGAACTAAAAGCCGGGTTAAAAGCAGGCAACCTAAAGTTTACTTTGCATGGCAAAAAACTAAAAGGCGAATTTGCTTTAGTAAAAATAAAAGGTAAAGAAGATAATGCGTGGTTGCTGATTAAGCACAACGATCAATACGCTACTGATAGGGACTACGATAGTGAAAAAGAAACAGCCCCCTCCTCACCTATTAATAAATGGCTGGCAGAAAATGCAAAAAAGCCTCAAAAAAAAAACACATTCCGGCACCCCGAACAGGTAGAAAGCTAAGTAAATTTATAGCGCCCATGCTGGCGAAGGAAACAGATAAACCTTTTGATGATAAAGACTGGATTTTTGAAATAAAATGGGATGGTTACCGTGCCATTGCTGAAGTAAATAAAAACAACACAGAACTATATTCCAGGAACGGCAACAGTTTTAATAACACCTACCCTGTTATTTTTAATGCCTTAAAGAAACTAAATCTTAACGTGGTTTTTGATGGTGAAATAGTGGTACTGAATGAAGCAGGCCGGTCAGACTTTCAAAAACTACAGCATTACGAAGACAATACAAATTTTCCATTGTGCTATTATGTGTTTGACATTTTGGCGATCAACGGCCAACCCACTTACGACATTCCACTGTTAGAAAGAAAGGCTTTATTGAGAGAAGCGTTTAAAGATTCAGACGAGATCCGTTATTCTGAACATATCGCAATGCGTGGTGAGGATTTTTTTAAAGCAGCCGTAAATCAAAACCTCGAAGGAATTATGGGTAAAGAAGCCAGCAGCCATTATTATCCAGGAAAACGTACCAATAACTGGCTAAAGATAAAGCACCACAAAACTGCTGAGGTGGTAATTGTAGGGTACACTGCACCTGCGGGTTCCCGCCACTTTTTTGGTTCGCTTGTATTGGCAGTTAAAGGTGAAGATGGTTTGCAATATGCAGGCCACACGGGTTCGGGGTTCGATGAAAAAAGATTACAGGATATGTACAATCTTTTAAAACCATTGGTTGTAAAAAAATCGCCGTTTCGTGAAGCAGTAAAAACAAATGGCCCGGTTACCTGGGTGAAACCAATATTGATAGCGGAAATAAAATTTACAGAGTGGACTACTGATAAAAAAATGCGCCATCCAATTTTTTTGAGATTGCGGGATGATAAAAATTTAGAAACTATAAATATGGAAACTACACCAACAAAGATGAAGAGCGCAACGGAAAAGCCAGCAGCCGATACAAAAGAAAAAGAAATAAGTTTCGGAAAAATTAAAGTAAAAACCACCAATCTTACTAAAGTGTTTTGGCCCAAAGAAAAAATTACCAAGGGCATGGTGATAGATTATTACCAGCAGGTGGCGTCATACATCTTGCCCTATTTAAAAGACCGTCCGCAATCATTAAAACGCAATCCAAACGGGATAACCGATAAAGGATTTTATCATAAAGATGCCGGTGATGATGCCCCATCCTGGGTGAAGAGTAAAAAGATATATTCCGAATCAACAAAAAAGGATATTGATTATATTATTTGCAACAACAAGCAAACCCTCGCCTATCTTAATAACCTGGGCTGCATCGAATTAAACCCGTGGAATTCCCGTATTCAATCCATGGACAAACCCGATTATATGATCATCGATATTGATCCTTCTTCCAAAAACACTTTCAGCCAGGTGGTGGAGGCTGCACTGGTTTGTAAGGAAATATTGGACAAGGCAAAAGCAGCCTGCTACTGCAAAACTTCCGGTGCAACCGGCATACACATATTTATACCAATGGGTAAAAAATATGACTACGAACAGGTAAAAGATTTTGCCCACATCGTGTGTACCATGGCAGCAGAAATGTTGCCGGACTCTACTACCCTGGAAAGAAGTTTGAGCAAGCGAAGCGATAAAAAAATATACCTCGATTACCTGCAAAACAGGCGGGGCCAAACGGTGGCATCGGTGTATAGTTTACGACCGCATCCCGGTGCCAGCATATCTACACCGCTTGACTGGGCAGAAGTAAAGGAAGGATTAGATCCTGCTGCTTTTAACCTCAATACAATTTTTGAGCGCATTAAAAAAAAGGGCGACTTGTTTAAGCCTGTATTGGGCAAAGGGGTAGATTTGAATAAATGCCTGGAAAATCTTGGGGGATAATTGAATGGTATTTTAGTGTGCCTGGTTTATTCTTTTACTACCCTTCATATTGATGATATTCACTCACTGTCAAAAAATACCCATCCGGGTCTCGTAATGAAAACTCCCTTCTCAAAGAATTTGGATTCAGGTGAATGTCTTCTGCTATTATACAACCAGCTTCCATAGCATTCTGGTAAGTTTTACTCATATTTTCTGTTCTGAAATAAAGCAATAATCCATTACCTGCTGTTACTCCCGGATCTGTCATGGCAGGATGATTATGTTCTCCCCACTTGTGCAGACAGAGTACGATTTCGTTGTCATCGGCAACTAACACGGAGAAATGATCACCACCATGATTGCTTTTAAGTTCAAATATTTTTTGATACCAGTTTGTACTGGCGGCTATATCTTTTACTGCAATGATGGGATCTAATCTTGTCATAAATTATCGAAGTATTTTGCATTTTTTTTTCCTTTCAAACTTTAGTTTTTCAAATTTAAGCAAACTCCTGGCCATATTCATAGGCCTTTGATAAACATATATGTCTTTGATGCTTTAGTCAATCCAGGTTAAAATACGCTCCTTTATTTGTATCTAATTCTTTGGCAAGCAGGCTAAAATTTTCCTGGGTGGGATTTATGTCTACAAACTTGCCAATGATTGCGCTGTTACGATAAATAATAAAAGTATTTGCTACATCGGGGTTTATTTTATTGAGTACAGCATCACTAGCTGAATCGGAAAATGAGGGAACAAATGTGAGGGCAATATTTTTTAAGTTTAATTCTACGCCAATTTTTTCCAGGTCCTTTTGTCGTTTGTCCTTACTATAATCATTGCCGTTACCATACACAAAATAGGCCTTCAAATACTTACGCCTGGCAACGCTTTGCTGCTCTAAAAATGTAAGCCATTTTTTTATATGTTGCCAATTGGGGTTGTTGCCAACAAAATAAATAATACCATGATAGCGTCCGTATTTACAAACCGGGCAGGCCCTGGAACCTTTATCAGGACCAAAGGCGTGAAATGGTGTAAATGAAGGTTGGTCTTCACCAATCTGTAACCCTGATTGATTTTTCGCTTCCAAAGTTTCAGGATAGTTAGGAATGTTAAGTCCTAAAATAATATTGTGTTCTGCAATTTGCAGATCGCCTTTTTCTAGAACCCTTAAAATACCACTGCCGCCGCGGTTAGGCAGTTGCTTTCTTTTTTCCCCCGTCAGTAATTTATCATCATCAAACACAAATTCGTCAATGTAATATTCTTTGTCGATGGCTGGTTCCTTTATTGCCGGGTGTATGTGTGCTTCAATATTTCTATTTGGATATGGTGCAGGCCTTACAGTGTAAATAGCATACTTGCCTTCGGCATCTGATTTTACCCAACCCCGGATATAGCCATGTCTCACCACTGCCGGGTTTAATCCTTGTTTGTTGGCATATACCCCATTGATATCTGTGTGGTAATAATAAAGGATCACATTGGGTGCAGGTGTTTTGCCATCCAACTTGTAAATGGTTCCAGTAATTAAAAGCTTTTGTCCTTTTTGTGCCCAGCCTGCGCTGGTATCAACTGATTTTATTTTATCGGGCATACCGATGTACATCAACTCAGCGTTTTCAAAAGGGCCACCAACTACGCCGCCTTTTTCTTTTGAACTTTTAGCGTTTGAGTTGGTTTGCCCATTACAGCTAAATAATAAACATGTAATGATTGCCAGGGAAATAATATTCGCTTTTGTTGCCATGCTGCATTTTTTACAAATTTCGTTTTTAGGGCGGCGTGAATCAACTAATGTATTGCGAGTGGAGGCTATTCTATTGTAAGGCGATGAGTTTTATTAAACAGGTTTTTGAAATCATTGGCAAAATTTCTGCTAACCCGAAGTTGTACATTATTTTTCATGGTTAAGTCATAGTCGCCGTTGAGCCTGGTGGTGTAAGATGCAACCATTTTTATATTTACGATGGTAGATTTATGTATCCTTACAAACTGGCCGGGATTTAATTTTATTGAAATAGATTTCAATGTTTCATTGTGCAGATATTTTTTACCATCCAGGTGAAGATTTATATAAGGTGGGTTTGCGGAGCAATACAGTACTTCAGCAATATTTACGGGGTGTTTTTTATTTCCTTCAGATACAATGATCGTATCGATAAATTGGTTTTCTACATTATCATTTGTTACTTCAACAACGGGCGCTGCTAATGTTACTTTTTTAGAAAAAAACCGGAAAATTAAAACGGGGACAGAGTAAAACAAAATCAACAGATACACCTGTTCGGATAAAGTATAGGTGAATGTTTGCTGAAAGGAAAAAGTGTGGTAATAAAATGCCGAAGACAGTATCCAAACTAATAACGGAAATGCAAAGAGATGAATTAAAATAGGCAGGGTGATGATGGCCACCTGGAATTTTAACTGCCTGCTATTTTTAAACTTAACGGCATAATACTGTGCAAATAATAATGGTGCAAAAAGCCACCAAAACGAACTGAACATAAATGATTCAGAAAAATAGAATACAGAATTTTTTAAGTCTGCTCTAATAAGGTCTTGTGCTAAAGTGAGGGCAACAAAGGCGGATACAAGCAGTATCAAACCAACTGCAGCCTTCCTGTTTGTAATGGCATGTTTTGTTGTCAGCATATTGTTTGTGTTATTTATTTATCTAACTCAATCTATAAATGCTTTTTTGAATAACGGGCTCTTCCTGTTTTTTGATGCCTGTTCAAATGCGTAGGCTATGCTGATAAGCATTGGTTCGCTATAAGCAGGGCCAAAGAAAGAAATGCCAACCGGTAAATCATATACCAGTCCACCCGGTACTGTAATATGCGGGTAGCCGGTCACGGCAGCGGGCATGGTTAAAAAAACATCGCCCCAGCGGTCGCCATAAATATTATCAATACTACAGGCCGGCCCCATTGTAATTCCACAAATTACGTCCAGCTTATTTTGCCCCATTACATCATCAATCATCTTCCTGGCATCATGGTGGCTTTTTTGCAAGGCCTCCTTATATGCGGCACTTGTAAGCCCGTCTTTTTTATCTGAACTAATCAATGTTTCCTGTTTAAAATATGGCATCGCTTTATCCTCGTTTTTAGTATTGAAAGCAATGACATCTGCCAGTGACTTTACTGGTGCGTTGGTAGCTGCCAGGTATTTATTTAACCCGTCTTTAAATTCGTATTGCAATACTTCAAATTCTTTATCACCGAGTTTATTAATGCTATCCAGGTAATCTATTTCAATGACTTCAGCACCTTGTTGTTTTAATAACGCGATTGCTTTTTCATAAAGCGTATGCACATATTGGTTATCACCCTGTGGCTTTTTTTCCATGCCAATACGTTTACCTTTTAACCCATTTATATCCAGGAATTTCGTGTAATCCGGCTCGGCCTTTCCTTCACTTTCTTTAGTTACCGCATCCGATTCATCAACGCCTGTCATAGCGCCTAACAACTCTGCAACATCTGTAACTGTTCTGCCCATGGGCCCGGCTGTATCCTGCGTTACAGATATCGGGATAATGCCCGACCGGCTCACCAAGCCTACCGTTGGTTTGAGGCCTACGATGCCACTAACCGAAGCAGGACAGGTTACGGAGCCGTCCGTTTCTGTTCCTACTGCTACCACACAAAGGTTGGCTGCTACGGCCACACCAGAACCCGAACTGGAACCGCATGGATTATGATCAAGTATATAGGGATTTTTAGTTTGCCCGCCGCGGCTGCTCCAGCCGGAGCATGATTTTGTTGAACGGAAATTAGCCCATTCACTTAAATTGGTTTTGCCCAATAATACCGCACCTGCATCTCTTAATTTTTTTACTACCATCGCATCGGTGGCAGCGTGGTGGCCTTCCATTGCCAGCGATCCGGCAGTGGTCTGCATTTTGTCAGCCGTATCAATATTGTCTTTAATTAAAACAGGAATACCGTGCAGCGGACCTCTTATTTTACCGGCTTTTCTTTCTTCATCCAGCGCCTTTGCAATGGACAAAGCATCCGGATTTAATTCAATTACAGCATTGAGATTTGGGCCGCTTTTATCAATAGCCGCAATGCGATCCAGGTAAAGCTGCGTGAGCCGGACAGCATCATATTTTCCAGCCTTCATTTTTTCCTGCAGACTACTGATGCTTTCTTCATCCAATTCAAAACCAGGAGTCTTATCATCCGGAATTTCTTTCGCAACAGTATCGGATGGTTTGGGATTACAAGAAGCTGCCAACAGGGAGGCAATGCCTGCAGATGCAATGGTCCCGGTTGTTAAAAAGTCTCTTCTTTTCATAACTCAAGTTAGGAATTTCAGCAGGAATAAATGCTCATCGCTTGCAACAACTTCGCTTGTAATAATTATTGTTGCAAATAATTTTCTGAGGATTACAGTTCGCCGATATATCGGGTAAGATTTGACTGCCAGTGTCAGAGATGATAGGTTTGTGCATTCAGGATATCTTAATTCCGGAGCAAGTCTATAACAAACATAAAACTTCCAAGGCGAGTCTCTCCACAAATATTCCTGGCCTTAGAATTTACTTCGTTGCAGAATCTCGCCGCTATGCAGGAATAGCTACTTGAAATAGCACCTCTCTTTTTTTCGGTATTGCGCTAAAATAATAATTTTGAGGCTTAGTTTTTTTTCAGGTTGGCTATAGCAACTCCCGAGTCCCTCTACCCCTGCTCAAAGCTATGCAGAGGAGACATCGGAAGGGAAGAGTGGGACACTTGCGGCGGAAAAAATAAAAAATTATTGAGCGACTTTAAATGACTTAAATTATTTGGATTTATAACCCCTTCCTATTAGCTGCCCGTTGTTCTTTTTTCGTCACTAACGTATTCTAAAATGTCGCCTGGCTGGCAGTCTAATGCTTTACAAATGGAGTCTAACGTGCTAAAACGAATTGCTTTCGCCTTTCCCGTTTTTAAGATGGAAAGATTGGATAATGTCAAATCAACTCTTTCAGAAAGTTCATTCAGAGAAATTTTACGCCTTGCCATCATCACGTCTAAGTTTACAATGATTGGCATAGTTTATACAGTTAAATCGTTTTCGTTTTGAATATCTACTCCTTTTTTGAAAATAGTTGCAATGATATAGATTACAGCCCCCATCAAAATGAATGCCTGGCTGTCTGCCCAAAATTGGTTTAAGCTGTCGGTGACAAAACCATGATGCATTAAATTTTTAGCTGATTGTCTGGCAATGTAACTTAATAGTCCGATTGAAAGGATGAAATAACTAATCTGAGAAATTTGTGTTGAAACAAAAGTGCTAAAAGGTTTTGACAAATCCATTTTGTGCATTAGCCTGATTACTATGTAAAATAAATAAGCTTTTAAAATGGAAATGGATAGAATAAAGCTGTAGATACCGAAAAAAGCCAATTTACTATCTTCATACATTTTAATTAAGTCCAACTTTTGATAAAGATTTTGGACAAATTCAGGCTTATACATACTGAAAAAGAAATTTACTAATAAGCCTCCGGCTTCAATGGACAGTCCGACAAAGATGAGCCAGGCCACAATATATAAGCCTTTAAATACGAGGTTGTTTGTTTTTGACATAATTTTAAAGTTTAAATTATGCAGCAAACATAATAAATATTTATTGATAAACAATAAATATGCATTTATATTCAAAAAAATATTTACCAACTTGGAATTAGATGTTGATTAGTTGATATTATGGTTTTGGTGAGTGGTTGAAAACAAAAGCCTAATAGAATTGAGTCTTAATTCCGAAGCAAGTCAAAAAAATAACCCTTCCAAGGCAAGTCTCTGCAATAGCTATGTTCGCTGCCATGCAGGCCGCAATCCAGTAAAGCTGATTAAAATAGCACCTCGCCTTTTTTCGGCATTGCGCTTAAATAATAATTTTGAGGCTTAGTTTTTTTCAGGTTGTCTATAGCAACTTCCGAGCCCTTCTACCCTTGCGCAAAGCTATGCAGAGGAGACATCGGAAGGGAAGCGTGGGACACTTGCGGCGGAAAAAAGATAACATTACAACGACAGCTAAACTGGAACTGTGCTGTCCAAAGTTGCGATAATGGCAAAGTTTCAATGTCTTCCAATAATTTTTGCAATGCATTGTTGAACGAACTAATATCAGTTTGGACTGATGTCTCTTTCGAAACACTTTATAAGATGGGTTTTCAAGAATCTGTCTACTATTAAAACAAGTGATGAGTAAAGGAAAAATAACCCAGCAGGTCTAAAATGCAATAAAAAAAGATGAAAGAAAAACTGGCCAAAACATAAAACAAAGACTACGATAATACCAGGATTCGTTTTTGAGATTATATTAATCTTCGATTTTCTATTCAGTTCAAAGAACGTGACTGATAATTTAGTTGAAAATATTTCATTGAATATCCTAGCAGGAACTGGAAACCACATGGGCATAAGTGTGAATTTAGGTGGCTTCACACTAACACAATTGCCAAAAGTTGAGTAATGCGAATTGTGAAATGGGGTTGAAACAATTTCATTGAGTTTTGAAAATATCTCATCTGGTGTCAAATCTAAAACATACTCCTTCTTGATATTAATGCTGGCGTTCATTTAATGCAAAATATTAATGCTTAATTCCGGAGCAAGTCTATAACAAACATAACACTTTCAAGAGTCTCTACAAAAGCAATGTGCGTTGGATTGCAGGACTCGCCGCAATTCAGGATAGTAGTTGTAGCGAGGAGGCAATTCTAAAATGTCAGTCCGGATTCTATAAAAAATAATTTGAGGATTCCCATCTTTTCGATGCAAGGCAATCCAACGGATTTTCTAACTTTTGATGTCATTATTTCTATTTCACGGCAATCGAAACAAATATTAATATACTCAAAGATTTTATTTTTCGAATTAATAAATACAATGCCGCCGTCTAAGCCTAATGCTGTGGAAACCGAGAAGGTGTATTTATTTCCTTTCGAACCAACGTTAAATAAAATGTTGGTTAGTTTGTCAATTTGCGATTTGTTCAGCGTTACAATTCTTTTTACTCTTGATAAACTAAGTGTGTCATTTTTTATAGGGATACTGGATAGCATAGTATTTCCGGTGTCCTCTTGTTGAGAAAATGAAACAAGTTGAATTTGTCGTGCTTGATCAAACGGATACTCATTCAATCTTTGTTCAGGTGTCAAATTATATCTGTTAATACACCCTGTAATTCCTTTTGGCTTATTGATTTTATTTTTTACCTGGCCAGCTACCGGTTGAATAAAAAAAACAATTAGGATGGTTAAAATGAATGTTTGCATATAAACGAAATTGTGTTTGCAATTGCTGATTACTTTTGTATCGTCACAGAAAAAAATTATTCCTGCAATACACCAAATATAAAGGCAAATAAGTAACGAGTAATCACCAATAATTAACTGAAAAAAAATCGGAGTATATGATGTTAGTTTAAGATTTCAGAAGTTAAAGTTCTACTTGCCATTGCTAAAACCTGTATTGCCAATTCTTTTTTAACAGAAGGGAAATTTTCTAAAAATTCGTCCAACGTTTCGCCAGTTTCAATATAGTCAAATAGTGATTGAACAGGTACTCTTGTCCCCGTAAAAACTGGTGTTCCACTCATGGTTTCCGGATCGATATTTATTGGACAATAATTCATAAAATTAAATTTCATTAAAGTTATATGAAATCTATTGACTAAAGAATGAGGTTGGGTCAGCCTACTTCCGGGGCGATTACAAGTGTAGTCATGACCTAGAGAAAAGGATCGGACATTAACTGGCAAAAGATGATTATACCTAATTAATATCAGCGTGGTGGAATACTCGCCACTCGAATTCAAATCCTGCGTTCAAAATAGTTTCTTTCCACTGATTCAAAAGAAGTAAAGAAGTTGCATTGGGCATATATTTCATCCTCACGGAAATGACAATCTGTTTATTCTTTGCTCCAGGATACTCTTCAAAAATTTGTCCGTTTTCGACGAATTGCAAATATAAATTCAATTTATTCTGTAATAATAACATGTGATTTTCTGCGTCATCCCATAGATGATGATCAGAAATTGTGAGCATAACTTTACCTTCCGGCGTTGTGCTGATTATATCAATCTTATCAATTTGGTCGATGCTCATTTATAATAAAGTTAAACATTTAGGATTGTTCACAAAGTTCATACACTACATTCCCAATATCATCGATCGTGGCAAGTTCCCAGGCTCTCCCCGATTGTTAAAGCTATGCAGCATCGAGCCCACCATTTTGCGTAATACTATGAATTGACTCGTTATTAAACCCACGCAAGATGCCATATTTACCTATTATTTTTTACATTGCCATCTGATAACTAAAAAATCAAAATAAGATACCAACGTAGATGGCAAAAAACCGAACCTCTATATATAGTGCACTATTTGCGAATCTGCTGATTGCTGCTACCAAGTTTGTAGCAGGAAGTTTTACAAACAGCTCTTCTATGATTGCTGAAGGCATACATTCCATGGTGGATACTACTAACCAGGTGTTGTTACTCTATGGATTAAAAAGAAGCAAAAAACCGGCAGATAACCTTCGGCCCTTTGGTTACGGAAAAGAACTCTACTTCTGGTCGTTCATTGTGTCGATACTTATTTTTGGACTGGGTGGTGGTTTATCCATTTACCAGGGAGTCCTTCATATTCAACATCCCGAAACGCCTGGCGATCCTACCTGGAATTATGTAGTACTGGGCCTGTCAATGATCTTTGAAGGTGTTTCGCTTATCATCGCCACTAAAGAATTTAATAAATTAAGAGGCGATCTTTCCTTTTGGGATGCCATTGTTAAAAGCAAAGATCCATCGAGCTTTTTGGTGGTGTTTGAAGATGGTGCGGCAGTAATTGGCTTAATCATTGTTTTTGTATTGATGCTTTGCAGTCATCATTTTAATATGCCCTGGCTGGATGGACTTGCTTCTGTTCTTGTGGGCGTTTTATTAATTTTTGCTTCATGGATTATTGCCAGGGAAAGTCGCAGTCTGCTAATGGGAGAAGGCATTACAAAGGACACCAGGCAAAAGATAAAAACGCTTGCAGAAAAAGACAAAGCAGTTATCACGGTATCGAATATCATTTCCACCTACCAATCGCCGGAAGAAATATTACTGATATTAGTAGTAAGTTTTAAACCCGATCTTGATACAGAAGAAATAACCGATTCTATCAACCGCATAAGAGAAGCCATCAAAGAAGAATTTACATTGGTTGAATTTGTGATCATTCAACCACAGCATGCAAATTAGCAATTGTTGTATCCTGCATTACCAATGGTTTAAAAACCATCATTCCTCTTACGCAAATTTTCCCGCCAGTTACACATATTGCTAAAACGCAGTTAGTGACAATCAATATATTTATCCGTATTTATTTCAATTTCAAACAGACAGTTATGAAAACAAAATCATGTTTACTGATGTATTTCATTTTAATTACATCAATACTACATGCCCAAAGCGTAGCCATTAATATTGATAAATCTGCACCAAATGCAAGTGCCATCCTGGATGTTAAGAGTAATACAAAGGGAATACTTATTCCCCGTACGTCAACTTCATCACGAAATGCTATTGCAAATCCTGCCAAAGGATTATTGCTATACGATACCACTACTGCCGGCTTTTGGTTTCATAACGGAACTGTATGGTCGCAGTTATCCGGCGCAGGTAATGGCTGGAGTTTTGCAGGAAATGCCGGCACAAACCCCGCAATAAATTTTATTGGCACCACCGATAACCAGCCTTTGAGATTTAGAGTTAATAATATATGGGCAGGGGAAATTCATCCAGCCACCAACAACACTTTTTTAGGTTTGAATGCAGGCAATATCAGCACTACTGGTTCAGCAAATACGGCCATGGGGGATCATTCCCTGTCAAAAAATACGAATGCCGGTTTTAATACTTCTATGGGCTACTATTCACTTGCTGAAAATACTACCGGCCTTAACAATAGCGCTTTTGGAGGCTTTGCGCTTGGTGCAAATACAACCGGCAATTCAAATACGGCCATCGGTAGAAATGCACTTTTTGCCAATACAACCGGAGATCAGAATACGGCCACCGGTAAAGACGCCTTATTAGCTAATACTACAGGTTTTAATAACACGGCTGTTGGCTACCAGGCGTTATCCGCAAACACTACCGGATTTGGCAATACCGCTATCGGCGACGAATCTACCAGCTTGAATACAACCGGGTATAGCAACACGGCAAGCGGATACCGGTCACTATATTCCAATCAAACCGGGTATCAAAATACAGCCACCGGCCGGGGATCACTTTCTTTAAATACAACTGGCAATCACAATACGGCAACCGGGCATTTAGCGCTATATTCCAATACTACAGGTTCGGATAATACGGCTATAGGCACGCAAGCACTTTACGCCAACAGTACAGGTTATAGTAATACATCGGTTGGGCTCCAATCTCTTTTTTCCAATCAAAGTGGCCACGAAAATACAGCCACCGGATACCAATCACTTTACTTCAATACTACAGGGCAGCAGAATACAGCCACTGGGGATGGTACGCTGGCAGTAAACACTACCGGAAGCAATAATACCGCTAATGGGTACCAGGCTCTTTTTTCCAATACTACCGGTGATAAAAATACTGCCAATGGCTACCTGGCACTTTTTTCCAATAATACGGGATTTAACAATGTTGCAATGGGCAGTGGTACACTTTATTCCAACACTACCGGATATTACAATATTGCAAGCGGGGCAGATGCACTTTACGCAAACACTACAGGAGTTAACAATATTGCAAGCGGGTTAAATGCATTACGTTTTAATACCACAGGAAGTGCCAATGTTGCAATTGGAACGAATGCCCTTTATAATCTTGTAGCAGGAGCAAGAAATATTGCGCTTGGAGCAGATGCCGGTACTGCCGCAGGATCACCCAATATTCAAAATACGATCAGCATTGGTAACCTTGATATTTTAAACGGAGCCAATAACCAGGTAATCATAGGCAACTTCAGCTCTACCGGGTATTATTCCAACAATCCGTGGGCTACTTTTTCTGACGCAAGAATAAAAACAAATATTAAAGAAGAAGTAAAGGGGCTGGATTTTATTATGCGTTTAAAACCGGTTACGTACTACAAGAGCATTCAACAAATGTTGGGGCTCACGGGCAATAAAAAAACGGCTGATTTCGCTGGAAAGTATGATATCGAAAAAATAAAATTCAGTGGTTTCCTGGCGCAGGAAGTAGAACAGGCGGCCATTGCATCTGGCTATGAATTTAGCGGTTTGCACAAACCCCAAAATAAAAGCGAACTGTATGCACTGAGCTATGAAACTTTTGTAGTGCCGCTGGTAAAAGCCGTGCAGGAGCAACAGGTTATTATTGAGGAAATGAAAAAGCAACTGGCTAGAATGCAAACCGAAATTGAATCGCTAAAAAAGTGAAAACGCTGTTTTAATTATTTTTTGCATTGAAACTTTTCTTGCAAAACTTTATCCTCGATCTATGATTAATTAAAAGTGCCACTGAATTTACTATTAGTTATTATAAGTGTGTCGTAATGGCTATTAATATTGGGCGTCAATTGCCGGCCAAACCAATGCCTTGCGATCGTGCTTCTATTTTGTTAATAGAATCATTCAACATCATAGAGAACTTATGAGCACCGGTTTTATTTAAATGATCTGCATTATAAAAATCATGTTGCACAAACAATGGTTCGGTTATAAAATCCCAATATTGAAGATTATATTTATCGCATAATGTTCTTATATCTTTTGTGTTTTGATCCGCAATAGAAGGATCAAGGAAATTATTGTACCCTGCATAAGTAGGGCTTGAAAATAAAATAACATTAATATTTTTTTCTTGTAAAGTTTTTATCAAATTTTCCAGGTCATATATAACCGCTGCTTTTTCATCTGACTGCCGGATCATTTCCGTAAAATAATCTGCTCTTGCCTGCATACTTTCGTTACTGAAGGCATCTTTGTTATTTCCTTCAGATGTAATGAAGCCCTTTTTTAAAGTGTCTTGCAAATTAACCCCCTCTTCCACATCAAACTGTAAACAATTGCTTCCGTATGTATAATAATTTCTTACTTTCTTTTTCATTAATGCAAACCCAATTTTAGGCGTATAGCCAAAAAGGAACGGAGAAATATTTGCCAACAAATAACTTTGGTTTTTGTATTTAATACCGTTCCCGTAATATGACCAGTTATCGCGTATACCCTGGGTTGAAAAATAAAGTGAATGATAATCTACACTTAAGAGCACATATTTTAATTTAGGGGTGCTATCCAGTAAGTGGAGCATAATTCTTTTATCAAAATATATGCTTTGGTTTACATTCGCCAAATTGTATGTATATAAAGAAAAAGCAGTTGGGTTAACACCAAAATTAGCATGTGAATTTCCTAAAATGATAATTTCAATTGAGTCTTTTGATTTAAATGCTCCTTCATATTTTACACTATATAAAGAATCCTGGTTTCGAAAAAATAAATCTATCAAGATAATAAATGGAATTGGTAAAGCACAGAATATCAGCAATTGACAAATAATGCGTTTCATGCCTAAAATTGAAAATAAATAAATTGTTGTTCTTTACCACCAAACCAAAAAATTGCACTGATAATTATATAATACATCGCCCATCTCCATGGTTTATGCCATTTTACTTCCAAGTGGGCTATTGCATATTGCCCTTCTCTGCCCAACCATTCAATTAGTAGAAATAAGAAAGTTACAATGATTATAGGTGGAGTTAATCCAATTCCGGGAAAGTATGGAATGGTAAATAATGAACCGGAAAATATTTTTCGCACGTAACTGAATGCATGGGTAACATCGTTTGCACGAAAAAAAATCCAGGCAAAAACAGTTAAGCCAAAAGTAATAGCAATTGATAAAAACTCTTTTAGTGTTGGCAGGTATTTACCCTTTGCTACAATATCAAGGTTGTTTCTGTGTGTATTTAAAATGATTGAAGGCATGATAAATAATGCATTTAAAAAGCCCCATATAATAAAGGTCCAGTTTGCACCATGCCAAAAACCACTTACCAAAAAAATGATAAAAGTGTTCCGGATCTTCATAAACATTCCTCCTTTGCTACCGCCCAATGGAATGTAGAGATAGTCTTTAAACCAGGAGGATAAGGAAATATGCCAGCGTCTCCAAAATTCGGCAATGTCACGGGAGAAGTATGGAAATGCAAAGTTTCTTAACAGGTCAATACCAAACAGACGAGCGGTTCCTAAGGCAATATCGGAGTATCCTGAAAAGTCACAATATATTTGAAAAGTAAAAAATAATGCACCTAACACAAGCGTGCTTCCGGAATATGCAGCAGAATTATTAAAAATTGTATTTGCGAATTCGGCACAGTTGTCGGCTATCACCATCTTCTTAAATAATCCCCATAAAATTTGTCGTAAACCATCTTTTGCTTTTGAATAATCAAACTTCCTTTTCATAAGAATTTGGGGTAACAAATGCGTAGCTCTTTCTATCGGCCCAGCTACCAGTAAAGGAAAAAAGCTAACGAAAACTGCATAGTTAATAAAGTTTCTTTCAGGCTTAATTCTATCCTTGTACAGGTCAATAACATAGGATAAGCCATGAAATGTATAAAAGGAAATACCAATAGGAAGTATTACTTGTAAAGTTCCCAAATTAGCCTTAAACCCCATTAGCGATAAACCTTCCGCAAATGATGCAGAAAAAAAATTATAGTATTTAAATGCTCCCAGGAAACCTAAGTTTATACAGATACTAAGCCATAGCCACAACGCCTTCTTTCGTTGATTGGTAGCTTCGTAAATTTTAATACCCGTAAAGAAATCTAATAAGATTGAAAAGATTAGTAAAAACAAAAACCTCCAATCCCAACATGCATAGAAAAAACAACTTGATACAAGTAGTAGTATATTTTGAAGCTTTAAATTTCCTTTTGTAGCAAACCAGTAAAGTAAAAAAACAATCGGCAAAAATATTGCAAAGCTTAATGAATTAAAAAGCATATAAATGGATTGGTTCTTAAATTTTTAATGTTAACTCCGCCGTTACTGCAATTTGTAACAGGGTTTTATAGCCGCATGATCAATATAACCTGTTGCAACAAAACATCAAATATATATGCATAAACGTAACAAGTAATCACTATATTTTGCATGGCTTCATTTGTTGGTTGCCTTGTACTGCTGATAGTGGTAATCACACAAGGGTGCATTGCAAAGTATAATTTTATATAACCCGCTATTTTTTTATAACATTCTCAAAATCAACTTGGGAAGGTACAGTTTTATACACCCCGTATACTTTTGCAGGAATTTATGGGTGCATTTAAAATTGTCGCTGCTTAAAAATAGAGGTGTCATCTTTTTTAATTCACTTCAAACTTTAAAGTTTTTGCTAAAAGATGACACCTCTTGCGACAATTGTAAATGCACCCGAATTTATCAATTGCATCATGATTGTGCATGCAAATTGAATACAGATTCCCCCCAATACAAAACCTCAGCAGATAACCATTGTCTTCTCAACCTTTTTACTTCGTTTTGTCTCAATGCATTGTTAATAGCATTAAGAAAAATTAAAATATTATTTGTAATTGTTTCCTCCCTCTACGTCAAAAGCGACCAAGCAAAATCAAAATAATATTCCATTCATTATTTAACCAATTAACACATGAACTCCAGACAAGACAGGGCAAGAGCCGTACGCCACAGTGCTGCTGATTTAGCCTACCACCGCACCCATCCCCGCCACGTAAGCTCCGGCGATGAACAACGTTACAGACGCAAGCCCGATCCGGCAAGCAGTAAAAACGTACCCTCATTAATAAACAATTTTACAAAAGGCTTTCAACACGATGCCAACGGTTTTATAGCAGAACCGGGTGAATATGAAGCCTTCATCCGGGCATCAGATTCAGGTGATATTGATGTAATTAAGGATTTAGAGCTTGCATCCAGGCCTGCAACCTGGCAATCTGCCATTGCAAACGATATAGATGGAGCAGGCACACAGGCTGATGTGAGAGGTTGGGAAAGTATGGGTAGCGGACAAACCTTTGAACTGGAAGGTTATGATACACAGGCTGCAACAATTCCGCCTGCACCAAAATTGTGGAGTCATGAGTTGGCTGCTGAAATGGTAGAATTATACTGGATGACTTTAGTAAGAGACGTCCCCTTCAACCAATTTACGGTTCATGCTGAAGTAGCAAATGCAGTAACCCACCTGAATAAACTTGAATGGTTTAAAAACAGGCAGAATGATTTATTGGAACCATACGAGTTCCAAAGAAAAAGAGGCTATTTTATCCAACAAACCAAAGCGTATAATACAGATAATATTTTCAGGGCAAATATTAAAGGAGATGAAATAGGTTACTTCCTTTCGCAGTTTTTATTTGTTGGTACAAATTCGCAAGGCACAGGCCATGCAACAGATGGCATTGGCTTTGATCATCGGGAAGGAAAAATTCAGTATGGAAGTACCCGTATTGATCAACGTGTGAGAATAGCTACGCCTGGTAAGGATTATATGACCAACTGGGCACAATGGTCAGATACGCAAAATGCAGCAGATGTAAGAGGTATGGAAACCTATGGCGATCCGGCAAATGCAACTGGTTACCGCTTTATATGGACACCCCGCGACCTGGCAACTTACGTTCACTACGATGCACTGCACCAGGCTTACTTTAATGCATGCTTAATTTTATTGGATACCAAAGTTCCTTTTGATCCGGGAATGCCTTTCCGCGATAGCGATGCAATTGATAAGCAAATAGGCTTTGCAACTTTTGGCGGCCCGCATATTTTAACGCTTGTATCTGAAGTAGCCGCCAGGGCACTTAAAGTGATACGTTACCAAAAATACTGTGTACATCGCAGGGCTAGGCCAGAACAAATCGCAGGATATATACATCAATATCTTTCAGGCAATACGGCATCAGGGCTTGAGTGCATGGAACATTTAACGGATAACATGCATGCTACCAGCCTTTTTGACAAAATCAGGTTGCACAATGCAGATCAAAATACCAATCCCGATCGTATCGGAGATCCTTCATCTGCTGATCCTTCCTGGTTATTACCAATGCCGTTTGTAGAAGGTAGCCCAATGCATCCATCTTATGGCTCGGGCCATGCTACAGTTGCCGGTGCTTGTGTAACTATCCTGAAGGCATTTTTTGACAGTGGCTATCAACTTCCTTTTGCGGTAGTACCCACCAACGATGGCAACATACTTGCGAATGATCCGGCTAACCTGGGCAAGTACACGGTGGAAGGCGAGTTAAACAAACTGGCTGCAAACATAGCCATTGGCCGTAATTGGGGTGGTGTTCACTGGTACAGTGATCAGTTGGAGTCCCTAAGATTAGGTGAAAAAATTGCACTCGGAATTTTAGAAGAGCAAAAATTGACCTATGGTGAAAACTTTAGCATGAGCGTGCCTTTATTTGATGGAACTACTATCAGGATTTAATATTTAACCCGGCAACTTTCGTTGTGTTTCGATTTAGGTGCAAAGTAATCTTTGCGCCTTTTTTTTGGGGAAAAATTCTTAATTACATAGGGGGCAGCGGCTGAACCAATCTAACATAATGCTATAGCTTGTAAGACTGGTTTAATGCTTTCATACAGGACACAATTTTATTAAACCTTATTTCCGACAAAGCCAAATCATTCAATTAATGTACTATCACAAAGGGTCCATTTCAAATTGTCACTTTACTTGTGACACTGCGGGCGTTGAGGACCGCCCACTGCTGACTGTTCTGGCTGATGTCTCCACCAGCCAGCGACAATTTGAAATGCCCCATCATAACCTTATTATTTTTTCAACTAATATTATTGCTACATTTAAAACATATTTAATTATCGTAATAATAGAACCCGTTGCAGGTTTATACATTCATTACCAAACCAACATCGAAAAAATGAAAATAATTACCTTACTACTTTTGACATTTATACCGTTTGCAGTCACTGCTCAACACGAACATCATGGAAGTGATAGCACCCAAACCAATCACAACCACCTGGCGCACATGCAAGCCAGCAGGGCGCAAAATTTTTATATCCATAATTTACCTGCTCCTAAACTGATGAAGGGTATTGGCAATTCTTCTATGAAAATTATTACCAGCTCAGATATTTTTATGGCCAGATCATACTTATCCTGTGCGCTTGCTACATTGCCCTGCAACTCAAGGCTTGCCGTATTTAACCTTATACTACTATCGGCAATTTAAGATACACTCATGTTAGTTGAGTAATTTCTACTAAGTTTTATTTATTTATTTATAAAAATCTTCATCATCCATTTCGCTTTTTTGTATAGCTCTAAATTTATTGTACGTGAGTTAGAAAGCATCACCTGTAACTTCACCGGAAACTGAGTTAATTCGTAAGTAGCTGAGAATTTAAAAGAGTTAAATGGTGTTTCCAGTTTCCGGATATTGCTTCCATCTTTTGCAATTACGTCGGTAACACTTAACTGGTATCGATTATTAGCATACTGATCATTTGGCTGGCTACTTGTTGTTGATATCTCTATCGTAAATGTGTTGCCCGGGTCATCTGACGGATCAATATCTACCCGATCGAAAGAAGGCATTTCAGTAACGTTGTACGTTTTATAACTTTTGCCACGATATACATCAGCACTCCAATACCCTTTAACCACGCTATCGGCAGCCCCATCCCGCAGGTAGTGCATCTCCCCTTTTCCTTCTTTTAAACCTTCCTGGAAATTACCACTATAATATACTTTGTCACTAAAATTGTAAACGCCTTTTCCATTGGGCAACCCAAATTTAAATAGGCCCACATAATGATGCATTCCTTTTGCATCACCTTTGCCATTGGCAAATCCATTTTTGCATTCGCCTACATAAATTCCACTTAAAGCTTTTGCCTCCACCTTACAAACCCCGGCAGTGTCCTGGGCATTTAGCCAGCCAACATTACAAAGAGCAACGCAGATAATGCTGTAAATTTTCCAATTGTATTTCATAGATTAAAATTGTAAGTATTTAATTTGGGTTGAAGATAACTTAGAGGGTTTTGCGCAAACAATTAAATTTAGAAAACGAGTAATTGGCATGATAACCGAATGCTTGTAGATGGCTTATTTCAGTATTGCAACTCCCTTCCATTTTTTAAATTGATCATAAACCGTCAATCCAAGTAAACTCCATTTTACTGTTCCGTTCACTTCGTATTCAAATTGCTGGTTGTTGTCTGTACGATTTACACTGATGGATAAAGGCTTCCAGCTTGTGCCGCCTACAAAACCTGTTGTCCAGGTATTGGCACTTACAGGTATATTATACTTTAATGATGAGTCTTTCCCATAACTTATCCCCAAACTATAAGTTGATATCAAGGTCTTCTCCATCTCAGTTGTAATAACCGCATTGGAGCCTTTATCCAGGCTGTCTGATGAATTAAATTTCCAGGTTTTAACTTGATTTGAACCAGGCTCCAGGTTGTCTTTGTCTCCATCAGACCGACTGATAAAAGAAAGCAGCGCCAACACAAAAATGAATGCAGCAACTATACCAATATTCTCCCGAATTAGTTTGATTGCTTTAACATATACAATGACAAAATAAATGATTAGGCCAATATTTAGTAAGGCCCACAAAAGGTATAGCATAGACGTTAGTTTTCGGGTTTGTGTATGATTAAATGGGTAATGGATAGCTTTTACTACAGCAGGGTTTTAGCATTTTGTGTACCTAAACCGCTTTATCATTTAATAAAGATAAAGAATATGCATTATAGTTTTACCCTTTTCGTAGAGCCGGGCTCATCCCAAATTGTCTCTCAGGATTTTGGCTACTATTTCATAAGAGATTTTAAATACAGTGTAAATAATAACGAAAGTAAAATAGCCGAAAGTCGTATGGCATTTCTTGTAAAGCCTGATAAGGTAAATGAAGGCAAATTTGATGTTGCTTTTAGGAAAAATGCCACGAGCCTGTCGTAGTCCAACAGGATTAAGAAGGCAATTCCTATTGTCAATATCACTGACTGAATTAAGGCTCCTGCATTCATTTCATAAAAGATATTTATCAACGTAAGGTTCAGCATAAACGCAAACAAAATTACCGCTCCCAGTAATAATGTTCTGCGTATTAGCAGCAAATATGCACCGCCAATTTGAATGATTGCTGTGATAATACCAAAAGCAACTGAATGCCCGAAATAAAACCAGGTAAGCCATTCGCCTGACTGCTCATTCATTGGTTTGCCGGATATTTCAAGGGGCACAACAAATTGAAGTCCCAACAATTTTTTCCAGCCAAAACTTGCTAAATTAAAAGCTATGGCATATCGAATAATTGCATAAACTGCAGCGTAAATTTTTTCCGAATTAATTTGCTTTCTTTTCTCTTGACGTTGCCAGATAAAAGGAAAAATTAAAGCGCCCAAAAAAGAAATGCCAACCAGGGAAAACACGACTACCGGTGGAAACCATTTTAATGTTCCACTATTTCCGAGCACCAATAATAAGCCAATTGTTGTGAGGCCGGCAATAAGGCTAGTGCAGATTTTTTTAAGCAGGGATGTTGAATGCATTTTACTTTTTGGCAACTGAGATGCCTGGAAGATTAAATTCCATAATGCTACTTGGCTAACATTTTTACGATACAAAGTGCCAGGGCTTACACAGATAAAATTTTACTATTGAATTAGATGGGAATATCCCCTTGCCGCCTCCATTGTACAAATGCACTATTCGCTACAGCCGACAGCTCAGGCTTTCTTCGATTTAGATTTGAGGTAATTTTCTCTTAAAGCACGAAGATCAATTTTGGAACAATCAGTAATTAATTCTTTTACAATTTTAAAGGGCATTTCATCCTTGCTTTTAAAATTAATGCAGCCTTTTTGAAAACTCGCTTTAGTCAACAATACTTTATATTTTTCGTAAATAACAGGTGAACCATACATTGGCAGTACGTGCAATGACATATAATTTTTCACGCTGGCAAGTCCATATTTGAAAGTACCCGGCGCATTATAAATAATCATTTCTTTTCCCATCATCGGTGCAATTACGGGAGTAACGGTTTTATCCTTTTGAATAATAATTTCGTGAAGTTGGGTTAATAACGCTTGTCGCTCTTCCGGTTGGGTTGAAATAAATTCGGATACTGTCATAGTTCAATAATTTTTAGAATTTTCCTGTTGAAATTATATTATCCAGCCATGATTTTTGCAATGCATTGTTGACTATGGTTATAAATTTTAATCCCCTGTTGTTTCAAATCTAACCGGTAACATAAAGTAAGTTGACATTGCTTCACCATCAATAATGTATGGTGACCACTTTGGCATTTTATTTACTACTCTCAGGGCTTCATTGTCTAACTCATCATCCACATGCTTAAGTACATTGGCCTCAGAAATATTTCCATTTTCCTCAATCATAAATTTCACCTGAACAACCCCTTCTGTTTTATTCTTTTTTGCATTTTTTGGGTACTTAATATTTTTCACCAGAAACGATACTAAGTTATCATTACCGCCCGGAAACTCTGCCCGAATAATAAAATTGCTGTAAGGTACTTCTATTCCATCCTCACTGTAAAGATGGCCTTCTTTCAATCGGCCATTTTCATACAAGTCTTTTCTTTTTAATTTGCCATCTTTAAAATAGGTCAAAACTTCCCCATCAAGGTTGAGCGTAGTTTTATAAAAATAATTTCTTCGTAATTGGCCATTATCATACCATTCTTTTATCCTTCCACCTATGAACTGGCCAATTTTATTTTTATAAAAAATCTTTTGTTCAGATTTGAGCTGGCCCGATTTATAATAACCTTTTAAAACAGCGTTGTTATTGTCAACGATATCCTTTGTGACTACTTCATAGTACTGACATAACTCAAACGAATTTACTTGCTTGAAATTTTTGTCTAAAAAAGTACTGTCTTGGGAAACCCCAATAGTAAATAAGAAAGTAAAAAACGGAAGAAACAGGTATTTCATGTTAGCTTTTTTATAAAATTATAGTCAATGTTTATATTGCTACATAAACAATGTTTTCTCTTGGGGCAAGATATACCAAATATAGTGGTGGGTATCAAACAAGAAATTAATAGTTTTCGTGGTGTGGGTCAACAACAAACAGCCACATTAATAATTTTTAATACGGGGCTTTTTTAGCGGAGACTTTCGGCTATTATCCTTAATGTTAATGGTTCGTTGTTATTCTCTGTCCACTGTGTAATTCAGTTCAGTTACCCCGCAAGTAAATTGTCGGGTAGTCAATAGTTTTAGTTTTATTTTGTCTTTGATGTCTACAAACAATGGAATGCCTCGTCCAAGAATAATTGGATTAACAAATAGCCAGTAGCCGTCAATTAAGTTCAGTTGCATAAGTGAATGTGTTGCTGTCGGGCTACCAAAAAGCAAGATGTCTTTAC
>JBDUEK010000059.1:0-38092 GCA_040002495.1 Ferruginibacter sp. | reverse complement strand
CCTCAAATATAAGCTATCAGTACATCAAGGAGTTTCTGAGCAAACCCTATTTAATCAAGCCGATTTTTTTACAGGTTGTCTCGCAGTTCTTTAGGAAATAATTTCTCTATCTGTTTTATCTGCATCTGCTGAAAAAAATATTTCTCTTTCGGTTACAGAATTATTAAACATGCCGGTAATGAAGCCACGACAATTTATGTTACCACATTGACAATGAAAAGGCTCCATATTTTCATCAAGGAAGGAAGCGTAATCGAGGGTTAGTTCTTCGCCTTTTGCAATATTTCGCAAAGCAGTTACATTTAATCCGCTATACATTGTATTAGGGTTACAGCTATGATTCTGGGGAGCCCAGCCTTTAGGATCATTATCCCACAGCAAAAAAACTTCTTTACTCAACGGGTACGCATATTTTCTAAATATTTCCTTTTCTTTAATATTCCAACTTTCATCTACAAACCTGCGTGTTACAATACGCTGTGGTAGCTCTTCTCCTTGAAAAATTAATTCATTTGCCAGTATATTTTCTGAAGCATAAATGCCATATCCTGCAATGGAATTGCCTTTTGTAATATACTTTTTTTTCTTCCTTTGATGCCTTGCAATACCTTCTGAAATTATATGATGAAGGAATTTTGCCTGTCCAAAGCCATCATGTTTAAGTATATAATCGGCACTACCTTCGTAACCATCTTTATAAAATACAGAACAGGTAAAATTAATTTCGAGGAAATACAATTCTCCTAAATCATTCATTCTAAAATCCAAACGGGCATAGCCGACTCCGGAAAAACTTCGAAAAATATCATTAGCAGCTTGCCTTAATTGTGTTTCGATATTAATATCGGCAACTGGTATATTGGCATTCGGATGTAGTTCCGCTGTTTTTAAAGCATAAGTTTTAAATTGATTTCCTTCCGGGAAAATATATTCAACTGGTTTAAATGTAGTGGTGCTTTTTCCATCTGCATTTGCAGCAATCATTACGGTAAACTCCCTGCCATCGATATATTCTTCCACCAGCAACGGACCATATTCTTCTATAATTTCAGTTACTTTTTTTTGTAAATCCTCAAAATTTTTTACAAGACTGTTTTCATCAATTCCCAAACTATCTCCTGCCTTCGATGGCTTTACAAAAAGCGGATATTTTAAATGTTTGATTTCATGCTGAAGATTTTCAATCTCTTCAACAATTGCATAGGCAGGCGTATTTATTCCTTCCGTATACGCAACGTATTTCATCAATTCTTTTGTAGGATCATACAACATAGATGAGGGGCCGGTAAAAGGAAGTTCTAATAATTCCATCGAATAAATTACATCGATAGATGGAACTTCCCACTCAAGATAACCTTCACATAAATTTACAAAAACATCGTACTTTTTTTTCTTTAACTCCTTAAGTTGTTTGTAAGTGGTGAGTTTATTTAAAAAAATGTGATCCACTTCTGCTTCAGGTATTAAATGAGCCAGGTTACGAGGCGGATCATAATTTTGATAATCAACCACGCTTGTTGAATAATCTGGCAGCAAAACACAAACACGTACAGGGTTTAACGTTTTCCCGACTAGCTTAAATTGTGTCAAAATTTTGTGGGTTGATTATTGTAAATATTATCAAAGAATTTTTTTGAAAAGTACTTATCTATTTTGTGCCGACTGCTTTACTTAGTGGAAGCGGAAAATCGATTTTATATATTTTGGCATTTTTTCTTTCCGGTAATTTTGTTGCAAATATCATGCAAGCTGTGTTGATAATTTCCTTCACCAATTCAGTGAACGTTTTATTGCTCAATCGCAAAATTGCACCAATGGATGTATAGTCTTCATCTTCACTTAATCCGCATTGCGCATTTACTTCCAGTACAAATAATTTGCCGGATACTTTATCTCGCCTTAAATCAACCCTTGTATATCCTGTGCCTTTGGTGGCAACAAATGCATCCCAACTAAGTTTTTTAATTTCTTCAATTAATGAAGAAGGTGGGGCTTCATATTCGTAAAAATTTTCTTCCTGCGGCATGGGTGTTTCCTCTTCATAAATTTCCCATAACCTGTCAAAACTTAAAATCTTTTCTTCATCTGGTAATGAAGAATGAAAAATTCTTTCTATCGGGTTATAAATAAATGCAAATTCGGGCCGGTTATAAGCACCAACAATGAGTGTGGTGTATTCGTTTCCGGCAATGAATGACTCAGCAATCAATCCGTCTGTTGCAAGGTTCCAGCCACGGTAGCCTTCAAACATTTTTTTTATCATTTCAGTTAACTCGTCTTCATTGTGTACAACATTTTTTATTCCCAAACCCATACTACCTCCGGATACGGAAGGCTTTATAATTATCGGCCACCCAAGCCGTTCAAAAATGCCATCAATTTTTTGACCTGGGTCTTTGATTGCTTCCCATTTTGCGGTGGCAACATATGCCTCATCAAAAGCTCGTTTCATGGGAATTTTTGAGGTAGTTATTTCATAAAAAAATTCATCAGCACCGGTGTAAATAAGCCCCGATTGATTCAACAATTTTACAACTGAAATTCCCGGTGTGCCATTGATCTCGTCACCATCACATAAATTAAAAACAATTGGGAAAAACTGACCGGATTCTTTCTCAATAATAATAGATTCAATTACTGATTCATAATCCGTCATTGTAACAGGTTGCCAAACCCATTCCATTTTCATTTCCGAAAAAGTTTTGGCGTACTCTGCAACGCTTTGAGTAAAATCATAATAGTAGTCAATGTTTTCATCGTTAGTTTTTAAATAAGGTGCCAATACCCAAATCTTTAATTTTTCAGGAGAGAGTGCCGATAAAATAGATGTTGACTTCGACATAGATTCTTGTTATAAAATATTTAGTTATAGTGGTTCAAACTGGCTTTAATTGACTGGTCTCTTCATTGAAAAATACATTTTGGTTGCAACTGTGACTTACAAATTGTAAAAAAGCCGGCTTTAGTGCTATGTGACTATTTATGTCTGTTTGTATGGTGAGATAAGTTGTATGATCCAACATTTTTCCGCCATAAAAATCCTCAATAATATCGTCCTCTTTAAAGTTGATTGCAGCATGAATGGAGCGATGCTGTGTAAGGGGATTATACCACACATCTGCAGTTTTATGCCGACTGATGATTGATAAATGTTGGGTTGTAACCATGCCTGTAGCAATAAGCTAAAACAATAAAATATGATGGAATTATAAAACCTGCTTCGGTATCAAAAAGTATATGGTAAATGTATTGAAGCATTGATATAAAAAAAAGCAATGAATTGCTTATTATTCAATAAGTGGATTAATTGATTTGAAATGTGCATAACGCAAAAGGGATATTCGATATTTGAAAGAATAACTTGCAGGCTGATACAAAAGTATTTGATGGCCCGTAGTTTAAGAAAGAAAAGAGTATTTAAAAAACGACATCAAACCGGGTTGTGGCAAAATTTGTAAACAACATAATTTGGAATTAAACATGGAAGAATTATCTATAAAACCGGATGGTAACTTATTGTTACAATTGGTAAAAATGGAGATGCCTTTTGGAAAATATAAAGGGACGCTACTTTGTAATTTGCCGGTATCTTATCTTGAATGGTTTCAAAGAAAAGGGTTTCCAAAGGGGAAGTTGGGAGTATTACTAGAAACGATGTATGAAATTAAGATGAATGGTTTGGAGTACTTGTTAAACCCATTGAAATAGAAATGCAGGAATTAATTAACTCTTTTACAACCAGAAACTAAGTTTATTATGAAATATAATCTGGCAACAATAGAAAAGTAGAGCAAATTCATATAATAATTATAAAAAATACCCTATTTAGGGTATATGTACGTTCAAATATATCTTTATTTTTGTCTCGGTTTTTCATAGGATATTGGATTTTAAAACGGGGCTGGATTTTTATCCTGGCCCTTTTTTGTTTTATAGACCAGTCGGGTCAAGTTTTAATCGATACAATTGGTGAGGAAACAAACCCTGTCGTTCTACAGATCTTTTTTATCTGCATGAAGAAATCACTTGCTTATATAATATATTGCATTAAATCACATAGCCATATTTTTCCCGGAAAAGCCAACCTGGTCAAAATCGATGACTTTAGCTATAGAAAGCGTGGCGTTAGCTTCTTTTAAAAGTTGTGCTCTTAAATTCAAATCATTAACGCCGGCAATACTGCAAGCTTTATTAAAATCTGTATGCATGCCATAACTTTCCAGTATAGGATCAATGCCAGGAACGTCTCTGAATATGATAAATTTCTTTACAAAATAGTAGGTTTTATTGTCTACCAACTTGGTGTATGCGGAGTAAATATTTTCCATGATTAATTAATTTAGAGGTGGTTAAAATGAAATGTTAGTTTATATATAATTGCAAAACGGTTTCTAAAAAATTAAACTATTTCTTCGCCGTTAAAACCATAAGGTCATTATACGAAATACGAATAAAATAGAATCGTGGGTTTTTTGAATAGAATAAAGGAGGAACAGAGTGCTACATCATTTTAATAATAAATTATAGCAACGCAAATTAATTGGCTGGAAATTCAAAGGATGCTGAAAGCATTAAATCAAAACTGTAATTGAGAGGTTTTGCAACGGACCTTGGTGGTAGAGGTAGTAAGAGGTTGTAAAAATAGGGGATATTTTTCAAACTGACAAAAAGGAATATTAACAAGAGGCTCATAGATAGGATGAAAGTGCAATGGTGATTTCTGCGGGACTGGGAGAAACAGCAACTACACTATCTATTTTTAAAAGGCCTGAGTTGAAAATATTCTCTTTCCCGGTGTAGTAATCTAATAATATAACAGAACTACATTGAAGAAAACGATAACTATGATCTCTTACATCATAAACTATTATATGATAATCAAAACTTCCCATAGTTGGAAAACAATACAGGAAAACGGGAAAGTCAAATAATTCATTTCCGTGAAATCCGGGATCAAGATTAACATCAAAAAATTTGTAGTATAAAAACGAACTAACGATATCTTTTTCTTCGAGATAGACTTTTAACTGTTGAAGTTTTGCAATCATGGAAATCAAAGGATTAGCAGCCTCATCAAAGTTTTTATAAGGCAACCATTGACCAGATGCAAGGTTAAAATATTGAAGCTGATCTTTACCAATTTCTAATTTATAATCAAATGCCTTATAACCAGGCACAAGATACCCGGGATAGAAATACTCTTTTTGTTGCAGGCGGCAAAAATCCATTTTTAAAAACATCAGGTATTTTCCCAGGCTATGTTTTTTATAATCCGGATGATAAATGCAAGAAATGCCGGCTGCACTTTTTTTACCTAAATCAAAAAAGCCCGCCGCAATTAATTTGCTGCCGTCATACACATTTATTTCGTAGGTGTCAAATCGGTTATTCATATCATTTCCTATAAGCAACTCTTGCAGAGTAGAAGAAATTTCAAATGAAACATATTGACGGTAGGCCTGGTACAACATTTCGTGATTGTCAGTTAAATCAACTTTTTTAATTTCAGTTGTAAATGCCGCGTTAGTCTTATAAAGTAATTTTTGCTTTTTACTTATACTAAGATCCATTAAGGCTACCCTTAGCCAGATAACGCTGTAAAACTTTTCATTGAATTGAAGAAAACTGGTAGTAAAAATATTCTGACGCATTCTAAACCAACCACTGGCAAGATAGTTATCCAGTTCTAAACCCGAAAGGGTTACGGGAGCGCACATTTTTGCAAACATATTCACAACTACAATTATTGGTTTATTGTTAAAAGCAAATTAGTTATTTCCTTTAAAAGAAAGCCATTTTTAATCATTCATAACTGCATTGCAAAAATCATTTTAATAATTATCGGGTAGCTAAATCTTCAGTTTATTAAAATTAAACGGGTGAACTTTTTATATTTTTTCAATTGCTTGTACTGCAATGTTTTTTTGGAAAGCTATTGCCATTAAAAGCACAAACCCTTTTTTAATAAAGTATTAATTGAAAAATCCTGTCTTTTGTAATTCTACAGAAGTAACTATAAATGACGTAAATATTTTGCCTGAGTTGATACCCACATTTTATGTAAATGAATAATTGACATATCATAACAACTAAAGGCAATGTGCTTCAATATTCGTAAATTAGCTACGCCTATACTTTTAAAACTGTTATGTATGAGTTACGTCATTCAATTGGATATTTCCCTTCATAAATCAAATCCATTAATCCATAGGACTGTTTTAGTAAAAAAGGAGACTACTTTTTTTGAGCTTCACCACATTATTCAAATAGTAATGGGATGGCAGAATTATCACCTGTTTGAATTTAATCTGGATGGTTACAGGATTGGTGTTATTGAAGAAAATCAAAAGAATAACGGATACGGCAGCGACCAGATAATTTGTGCAAACACAACTATTTTGTCTGATATACTTTCGTCAGAAAATGATGTTTTTAATTACACCTATGATTTTGGCGATTGTTGGCTGCACGAAATTTCTATGTCGATGGTATCAAGCAGGGAAGGCGTTACATCATATCCTGTATGCGTTGATGGCGAACTAAATTGCCCACCGGAAGATTGTGGCGGAATCATTGGCTTTTATAATATCTGTACCGTTATTTTAGATAAGAAGCACCCTGAATATAAAGAAACCCGAAAGTGGGTCGGTAAAAAATATGACCCATTAATTTTTAATAAAGAGAAAATTAATAAGCAGCTAAAACAACTTCCCCAATATATAGCCCGATGGAACTTACTTTAATTAAAATCATTTTTGCAGTTTTAATTCCCTTTGTATCCTTGTCTAATTTTAAAGACAATATTCAAATTAAAGGCATTTTTTACCCATCCATATACACCGCTTGTTTTTAGTGTAATTTTTTTTCTTTTAGAAATATTTTCATTGCATAATTAAAATGTAAAATATATTCTTTTAATTTGTTACACTAAAACGTACCGTTATGAAAAAGATCCTTTTTACTTTGGTGGCTACAGCCATCGTAGTTGGCTCGCTTTATGCAAAAGAGCCAACAGATTCCGCACAACTCGCTTTTGAAAAACAGCTGAAATACATTGATTCAGTTCAGCGTGCCATGAGGTGGGAAACGAATGCGGTTACCCTGTCAAATGGCATTGCCAAACTAAACCTTTCTAAAGATTTTAAGTTTTTAAATGCAACACAAAGCCAGTTTATTTTACATGATTTATGGGGAAACCCACCCCGGCCCGATGTATTGGGTATGATATTTCCTGCTAACTCAGGCCCTTACTCAGATAGTAGTTTTGCATTTATTATTACCTATGAAGAAGATGGCTATGTAAAAGATAAGGATGCAGACAAAATTGATTACGATGATATGTTTAAAGATATTAAAAGTGGGGAAGCCGACATCAACACAAAAAGAGCCGCAGAAGGTTACGAAGCAATACACATGATTGGATGGGCGCAAAAACCTTTTTACGACAAAGCCAATAAAGTACTGCACTGGGCAAAAGAACTAAAGTTTGGTGACGAAGAATCAAGTACTTTAAATTATGAAGTAAGAGTGTTAGGAAGAAAAGGAATTTTGTCGTTGAATGCAATTGCAGCAATGAACGAACTGCCACTGGTAAAAGCAAGCATAAATGATGTACTAAAAATTCCGGAATTTACTGACGGAAATCGTTATGCAGATTTTGATGAAAGCACAGATAAAGTAGCTGAATATGGTATTGGTGCCTTAGTTGCAGGAGGTATATTGGCTAAGACTGGAATATTAGGAATAATTGGAAAATTTTTATTGGCTGCCTGGAAATTTATTGCAATTGGTTTGGTAGCATTATGGGGTGCAATAAAAAAATTCTTTACGGGTAAAAAGAAAAAAGAGGAAGATGACTATTATCAAAGAGTAGCAAATTTAAAACCCGATAATAACTTTCCGCCTGACGAACCTATATCATAATAGGTAAATTTTGAAAAACAAGTTTTAATGGCAAGGCATTCGTCTTGCCATTTTTTATATTTCTTATGAATTAATTAGCTGTAAATTTCAATATTAAAAAATCCATTTTAATAGAAATACGCATTATGATAAAATCGAAACAAGATAAAAAGCCCGGAAATATATTTGTGCGGATGCATCCATTACAAAGGATTTTGTTGGGTATTTGTATTTCGATTATTACTTTTTTATTGATACGAAAACTGAAACTTAATAGCGTACTTACAGCAACTATAATTTGGGATGCTTTTGCATGTACATTTATTGTTACCAGCTGGATTGTATTTTTTACCCGCCCAGTCAATGACATAATAAAGCTGGCAAATAAGGAAGATGGTAGCCGGCTTTTTGTATTGGCCAGCATCCTGATAAGTTCTTTTGCAAGCATGTTTACTGTGCTGCTTTTAATGCTTTCAAAAGATCAGTCGTCTGGTTGGGAAATACTGACAGTTTTACTATCTATAGCCGGCATGATGCTCTCCTGGATTATGGTGCATACCATTTTTACTTTTCATTATGCTCATATGTACTATGGCGAAACCAATGATGATACCCCTGGAAAAGCGGCGCTTGATTTCCCCAATGAAGAAAAGCCCGACTACCTGGATTTTGCTTACTTCTCTTTTATCATTGGAATGACTTTCCAGGTATCTGATGTTGAAATCAGTTCACGAAAAATAAGGCGCACAACGCTTGCACATTCACTACTGGCATTTGCATTAAATACTTTTGTAGTAGCACTCACGATTAATTTAATTGCAGGGCTGAAAAAATAAGTTGTTTGAGCTGATGTTTTCTTGAAAAAATATTACTTATCAAAAGTGAAATAAATTAATAAATTTAGTACATATTATCTCCCGGTTTAAACTTATCAAAAGTTCCTCATGATCAATTATTAAAAAATATCTTCAATTATTTTTCTTGATTATTATGTTTGGTAGAGTTATTGAAGTAGTTAGATAAATTTTTAGCATGTTTAAATTATCCCCCTTAATATTTGTTGCTCTATTGATGGTTGTTTTATACAGTTGTAGTAAAAAAACACAGCCTTCCAAATCAACGATTCTCACGGAAGAAAAAAAAGATAGTATAGTTACAATTACTAAAACAGATTCGATCATTGCAACAAGACCTGTAGTTAAAAGGGCACCTAAGCCTTCAACTCCCAAAGTAATTACTGTAAGTGACCAGGCAGCTAAAAAAAGTGTAGATGGTCGCTATTATTACGATTTGCAGGGCCATCGTTATTGGAAAAATAACAAAGACGGCAAATACTATATCTACAATAAGTCAATGAATACAGATCCAAATTTTAAAAGCCCCAATCAATAAGCTGGGATAGATTTTATTTATAGAATCGCATTGACTAAAGTAAAAATGTAAGGTCTTCGTTTATAACAATTTCTCTGCGAATAATTGTATCATCATTATCATGATAAAATAATACGCCGTTTTCTTCGCCAATAAATTGAAGTGCATTTTCTTCCAATTTTAAAGCAGTTCCTTCGGGCAAACCCACAACAGATAATCCTTTATTTACCTGCATAAATTCTTCCAGTCGCTGGTCACGGGTTTCGCCATTGTGGCCTTTCAAACGAAGGTTGGTATAATGAGGGTTTATCTGAAAAGGTAGAAACCCAAGTGCATTAAAACTTTTAGGTTCTATCACCGGCATATCGTTAGTAGTGCCAATTGTTGGACCCGTTATATTGGCACCTGCACTCCAACCAATATACGGTGTTCCCATGTTTACTTTGTCACGAATTACATCAAGTAATTTGTATTCATAAATATCATGCAATAGTTTAAATGTGTTTCCTCCGCCAACCATAATTACATCAGCAGTTTCTATTGTTGTCTTCGGATTTTTGTAGTGCACAACCTCAATCGTATGTGGTAATTCAGCAAGCCCCGATTTTACCAAAGATCCATATTCATCAAAATTATTATCAACGCTTGCAAAAGGAATGAAAGCAATATTCAATATGTTATCTCCTAGAAATTTTTTAAGAACAGGTATGGTTGATTGCAGATAACCACCACTGCCAACTCTGGAACTACTGAATGCCAAAACGCGATTTAATGCCATGCTTAAAATTTATCTAAACTATGAATTAATTTGTAGAATGCTGTATTGAAATAAAATTCTTTGCAGCTTCATAATAATGACTTCCGGTAAAATAATTAGCTAATTATTTTACCGGAAGTCATGAACTTATTTTCATCTACGCTATAATTATTTTACTTTTTCTTTTGAGCGGATTTTAATAATTTTAGAATAATGAAGCGGATATTTTTTATATGCTTGATTGCTATTTCTTTGGGCCAGGTAAATGCCCAGGGTTCAAATGATTTTAGTTACATAGATAATAGGCCACTCAATATCCCCGAAGCAGAAACACATTCCACCGGTACCATCGCCAATTATATTAACAACAACTTTAAAACAGACGGAGAAAAATTTCGTGCAATTTACAGTTGGGTTACTGCTAATATAAAATACAGTACAGACAGTATGTATATCATAAACTGGGGTGCCGATGAAACAACAAAAGTAACAGTGGCATTAAGAAGAAGGAAGGGGGTTTGTGAAAATTATGCAGCCATATTTAATGACATTGCTTTAAAAGCCGGGCTTATTTCTTATGTGGTAACAGGTTACACAAGGCAATCGGTAAATCAACATTATTCAGGCCATTCATGGTGTGCAGTGCTGCTTGATAAAAAATGGTTTTTGTGTGATCCAACCTGGGATGAAGGATTCAGGATTAGTCCAAAATATTTTATGGTTTCTCCTGCAGACTTTATTGATTCGCATTTTCCGTTCGATCCCATTTGGCAACTATTGCCTTATCCTGTAACAGCAAGAGAATTTAACAGGGGAATGGGTTATCATGAAAAGAGATCTCCTTCATTCAATTTTATCGATTCAGTTGATGCGTTTTTAAAACTTGATAAATATGCAAGAGATATTGCGACAGCAAGACGACTGGAACAAACCGGTATTGAAAGCGAACTGCAAAATAACTGGCTAAATTATACCAGGATGAAGATTGCCATTGTACAGGGAGAAAACGACATGGAATTATACAATTCAGCAGTAGCAGATTTGAACCATGCAACCAATTATTTTAACTCCTTTTTACAATACCGAAACAATCGTTTTACACCTTCAAAATCTCAGAGAGAGACTAATGCAATGCTTGAACCTGTTGGCAGATATATATTATCAGCCTGGCAAAAAATTGGACAAATTGGTAAGAATAATTTTCAATATGATGTTGGCGGAATATCAGATAGATTAAATGTGTTAACAATAAAACTACAAGCACAAAAGGCTTTTCTTATTCGTTATTTCGCTGGCAACATGGCAGAAAGAGGGCAACTGTTTTATCGCTAAATAACTATAATTTTTTGTTTCGGATTTCACTATCTATTACCATACAACCTAGTCACTATCTAACTGTTAAATAGTGTCTTCTAGTGGCTACTTTACCCTGTCGGCTTTACCTTTGCGCATTAATTAAAATGATATGGATAATAACGAAGAAGTTAATCTTTCCCCTGATGTTGTTTTGATTGGTGCAGGAATTATGAGTGTTACACTTGGGATGATGTTAAAGGAATTGCAACCGGGTATTTCCATCGAAATATTTGAAAGGCTTGATGTAATTGCTGGTGAAAGTTCTGATGCATGGAACAATGCAGGTACAGGTCATTCTGCGTTCTGTGAATTAAATTATACACCCGAAAATGAAGATGGAACGATCAATTGTAAAAAGGCAATTGCAATAGATGAGTCATTCGAAATCAGTCGTCAGTTTTGGGCATGGCTGGTGGAAGAAAAAATTCTGGAACCGGGCTTTATCCGTAGCATTCCGCATATGAGTTTTGTTTGGGGAGAAGCCAATGTAGACTTTCTAAAAAAGCGTCATGTTGCACTCAGTCATTATTACCCTTTTAAAACAATGCAATATTCAGAAGATCCACAGCAACTGGCCGAATGGATGCCAATTGTAATGGAAGACAGGAACCCTAATGAAAAGGTGGCGGCTACAAGAATGGAACTAGGTACCGATGTAAACTTTGGCGAAATAACCCGGGGTATACTGGAGCATCTTGATAAAAGAGATAAGGTAGCTATTCATTTAAATCATGAAGTAAAAGATATTGAAAGGGAGAAAGATGGAACATGGCATGTTGAAGTAAAAAACCGATCTACTAAAAATACCTTCAAGGTTAACACAAAATTTGTTTTCATTGGTGCAGGTGGTGGTTCATTGTCTTTACTTGAAAAATCCGATATACCAGAAGGTAAAGGTTTTGGAGGTTTTCCGGTAAGTGGTCAATGGTTGCGATGCACCAATAAGGATGTGATTAATAGTCATCATGCAAAAGTATATGGTAAAGCCGCAGTAGGTGCTCCACCCATGTCGGTTCCCCATCTTGATACAAGAATGATAGGTGGTGAACGTGCATTGCTATTTGGACCTTATGCAGGCTTCAGCACTAAATTTTTGAAGAACGGTTCTTACTTCGATTTACCAAAGAGTATTAAGTTTAGTAACATTTTACCGATGATATCTGCAGGCCTGGATAATATTCCGCTGACCCAGTATTTAATTCATGAAATACGACAAAAGCCTGAAGAGAAACTACAGGCATTACAACAATATTACCCGTTGGCCAAAATAGAAGACTGGGATTTAGAAATAGCTGGTCAACGGGTACAGGTAATTAAGAAGGATGAAAAAGAGGGCGGGATACTTGAGTTTGGTACAGAAGTGGTAACTGCTGCAGATGGTTCCCTTGCAGCACTGTTAGGTGCGTCGCCCGGTGCTTCTACTGCGGTATCAATTATGTTAGGGTTAATCGGGAAATGTTTTAAAGAACAAATGCAATCAGATGAGTGGAAAGTAAAAGTGAAAGAAATGATTCCTTCGCATGGCAAGTCATTATTAACTGATACAGCTCTTTGCGATAAAGTTAGAGATTGGACCAGCGAAGTATTGGGGTTGGTAAATAATGAAATCGCATAGTAGGTGAATGATTATTTAATTAAAGGTTGTGAACATGTAGAAGTTACAATGGTTATTAATACACCGGTTACAAAAATTTACAGTAGAAATTAATATTAAAATAAAGAATATAAAATGGAAAAAGTTTGGTTAATCACTGGTTGCTCCACCGGTTTTGGAAGGGAATTGGCAAAGCAGGTTTTAAATCTGGGCTACAAAGCAGCAGTTGCAACCCGTAATACAGCAGATATAATGGATATAGTTGCGGACTACCCGGAAACAGCTTTGTCGGTAAAGCTTGATGTGACAGTGGATACAGATATTGTTTCGGCTGTAAATGCTACGATACGAAAATTCGGAAAAATAGATGTGTTGGTAAACAATGCCGGTATTGGTTATTTTGGTGCGATAGAAGAAAGTGAGGAAAAAGAAGTGCGTCGAATGTTTGATATTAATTTCTTTGGACTGGCGAAAATGACGCAGGAAGTTTTGCCTTCTATGCGTAAGCAAAGAAGTGGCCACATTATCAATATCTCTTCAATTGGTGGATTAAGAAGCTTTCCGGCTGTTGGTTTTTACAATGCTACCAAGTATGCGGTAGATGGCTTTTCGGAAGCTTTGGCAAAAGAAACAGAACCGTTAGGAATTAAAGTAACTATTGTAGCGCCAAGTGGATTCCGTACAGACTGGGCTGGCCGTTCAGCAAATGATAGCCAGGTAAAAATTGAAGATTACGCAACTACTGCCGAAAAAAATAAGTCAGATATACGGGCATACAGTGGTAACCAGCCCGGAGATCCGGTAAGGGCTGCCGCTGCTATAATAAAAGTGGTTGAGTCTTCCAATCCTCCGCTGCGTTTGCTTTTAGGTAAAGCTGCCATTAAAGGAGCACGGATGAAGCTGGAAGAACTAAAAAAGGACTTTGATGCATGGGAAACTACTACGGTAGGTGCAGACTTTCCTGAGAATTAATCAATGAATTGAACTATTAGAGAAGCAGGGCATTTACCCTGTTTTTTATTGGACTTTTTCCTGCTGAATATATTTATGGTAAACCAACAAAACAGAAAACCAAAGCTTCGTTAATTTAACAGTACATTTTCAATGTCACACGTGCCTTCAATATCTTTTTTACGTCTAATATATAAGAGACATCTAAACTCTGGATATATGAAAGCAAGAAATATACAACAAGAAATATTACTGTTTACCGGCACAGAGTTTACTGCAAGCCAGTACAGTGAAAATGATAATTCAGAAGCGTCAAAAAATTTAACGGAAAGAGAGAAGCTGCAAGAAGCCTGCTGGAATGGGCTGTTACCCGAGAAATTGCCTGAATTATTTAATGCAACTAAGTCTGAAGCCAGGCTGTTCCTGTGGCAAATGCGGGAGGCAAATCACTTTCTTGCACTTGAAATGGGAGAATATCCTGAAATACCTGAAGTGAATTACTCATTGGATCCATATTTCTTTCTGCCGCAACAAATTGAAAACTAATGTGAGATAGTCCATGTAATATTATTTTGATCTAACTAATAGCATTTTATCTAGTAATGCCCTTTCTGTTATAAATAGTCCTAAAAAAGACAAATAAAAAGTGATCCATTTGCTCATAATTCCAAAAGTTGAGCAGGCTGCCTTGCAAAAAGGGGATCCAAACCATCTTCAGATAAAGATTTCATAAATTACTTATTAACATTTTTTTGTGGAAAACCCTTATTTCTTCGTTTAAAATGGAGACAATTTTGAAAGGAATTTACTTGAAAATTTATTTTTTATACTTGAAATACTATCAAGACCCATTTAAATAAAATTATTTTATAATGTATTTTATTCCGTTAAAAAATTTATAAAAAAAGATCAAAATGAGATGTAAAATTGAATACATGGCTATTTATTTACAAAATTGAATTGTTTTATATAATATAACTAATATTAAAAAAATGATAATATAATATATTTGATTAGTTGTTTAGCTGTGACCAGAAAAGAATGAAAAAAATAAGCCTATAATATGGGTGGGACTAGTCTAAAAATGTAGACCTCCAGTAGAAACTGGAGGTCTTTAACGATTGCTTGCTATATGAAAATCTTAAATATTATTTAACCTGAATTTCAATCTTTTGTTACAACGTACTATATTTGCTGAGTACTAACGATTGATTGCCTTTTTTAATTCTGACTGTTTTATTTATAAATGCCCGAATTGCTGATACAAAAGTAATTCGGGCATTTTTAGTTTTGTCATTAACTTATTACCCATTTCATTACCGTTAAGCAATATTTTTATTGTTAGATGCCCGCTGGTACTGTATTTAAATTAAAAATGTTCATGATGCCCACAGTAAATAAGCCTCAGCCTTGTAGATAGTTTTCTACATGTTTTGTTTAATTTTTAACTTAAAAACTCCCGATTTCAATGTTCAAACCATGAATTTTTTTAATCGTGCAGATTTTACACATCCAAAAACAGGCAAATTTTTGTTACAAAAGATCTTTTTTGGGAAGAATTGTACGAATTAAACTGCCAGCGAACTTAAAAATTATTTGAATGCCTTTACCCACTGATTTTTCGGTAATTCAAAATCGCCAGTATGTTCAATACAATAGCAAAAATCGCAATTGTTGCCAACTGTGAAATAACATCCATTAATCCACTTCCTTTTAAAATGATCATTCGCATAACATTTATCAGGTAGGTTACAGGGTTTAACTTTGATACAGTTTGCGCCCAGCCGGGCATACTATCAACTGATGTAAATAAACCACCCATTAAAATAAAAATCATAATAAAGAAGAACATGATAAACATAGCCTGTTGTTGTGTATCACATAAAGTTGAAACCAGCAATCCGAGTCCTAAAACAGCAAAAAGATACACGGCAATAAATCCATAAAGCAAAACAAGGCTACCCAATGGTACGATGCCATACACCAGCCATGACACGAGCAGGCCGATTGTAAACACAACATTTCCTAAAATCCAAAAAGGTATTAGCTTTCCTAAAATAAAATGATGCTTTTTTATCGGTGTTACATTGATCTGCTCAATGGTACCCACTTCTTTTTCCTTCACAATATTCAAAGCAGATAAAAATCCTCCGACCATTGTAACCAGGATTGCCAGGATACCAGGTACCATTAAATACCTGTAGTTCAGGGAAGGGTTAAACCAATTGATATAGGTTGGTTCAATAATAATAGGTTGATTTGCCGGAATATTTTGTACCAGGTTAATTCTGATAGCTGCATTGAAGTCTTTAAGAATACTGGTTAAATATGCGCCACCTAAATTGGCCTTAGTGCCGTTGATTGCATTTACCGCAATAAATAATTGCTGTTCATTTTCCCTAATAAGATTGCGTTCAAACCCTGTTGGGATTTCCAGGATCAAATCTGCTTTATCTTCTTCAACCAATTGCATCGCCGAAGCAAATGAAGGACTATATCCCGTAAGGTGAAAGTAGCCGGATGCCGGAATAATAGTGGTGAGTTTTTGTGAGAAAGAGGAATGGTCATGATCAACAATGGCGATATTAATATTCTTTACTTCATAGTCTGCGGCCAATGGTAAAATAAGTAATTGCATGATGGGCAAAACAATTACCATTGCAAGAATTGCCTTGTTCCGAAATATCTGTTTAAACTCTTTACGCAGCAGAAATTTTATTGTTCTCATGCCAACCGTGTTTTAAAAGTTTTTAAACTTATAATAAGAAAGAACAGTGTGATCGCAAACAGTATCAATGTTTCTTTCCATATTGCGGCAAACCCTAACCCTTTTATCATGATTGCCTTTACGATGATGTAGTACCATTTTGCAGGAATGATATTGGAAATAACCTGGAGTGGCACTGGCATATTTTCAATAGGAAACATAAAACCACTAAAAAGTATCGTAGGCAACATCATTCCCATTAAAGAAATTAACATAGCAACCTGCTGTGAGTCGGTTCTAATAGAAATGAATATGCCAAGTGTAAGACAGGTAATGATAAATAAAATGCTTTCAGCTAACAGCAACGGTAAACTTCCGTTGATAGGTAGCTGCAAAACAAAAACACTCAGCAATAAAATAGATGCAACATTTACCAGGGATAAAATCAGGTAGGGAATTGCTTTTGATATTATTACTAGTATTGGTTTAAAGGGCGATACCAATAAGACTTCCATGGTGCCAGTTTCTTTTTCTTTAACAATAGATACTGCCGTCATCATTACACAAACAAGCATCAACACCAACGCCATAACACCTGGTACAAAATTAGTAGCGCCTTTAAGCTGAGGATTATACAGCATCCGTATTTGGGGATTGATACGGTAAGGAATAGATAGTGTTTTATTGAGCGACAACTGGTAATCGTTTACAATGGAAGCAACATATTTTGAAAGTGTTGTAGCGGTATTGGGGTCAGTAGCGTCTGCAATAATCTGGATAGATGAAATATGTTGATGCGAAAGTTCATTGCTAAATTGCGAAGGGAAAATAATAGCCATCTTTATTTTACCTCTTTTAAAAGCTGCTTCAATTTTGCTGGGGTCGTTCATTGATTTATCTATTTCAAAATATTTACTTGCTTCAATTTTTGCAACCAGTTGTTGACTTACCTGGTCTTTGGCAAAATCCATCACCACTATCTTTGCATTTTTTACCTCGTTGGTTAAGGCAAATCCAAAAATCAATATTTGAACCACGGGCATGCCAAATAAAATGAGCAAAGTCTTTTTATCCCTCATTACATGCGCAAATTCTTTCTTGATAAATATTAAAAATTGCTTCATGATATAGTTATGATTCGCCTCTTTTAGCACCCCTGGCAAGTTGATAAAAAACTTCGTCCATGGTTTTAACAGCAAATTGCTTTTTTAAATTTTCAGGCGAATCCATCGCTGCAATTTTTCCATCAACCATTAAGGATATTCGATTACAATATTCTGCCTCATCCATATAATGTGTGGTTACAAAAATTGTAATGCCATCATCGGCAGCAGCATATATCAGGTCCCAGAACTGCCTCCTTGTTACCGGATCTACACCCCCGGTAGGTTCATCCAGGAAAACAATTTTTGGCTGATGTAACACAGCAACAGAAAATGACAACTTTTGTTTCCATCCCAATGGTATAGCTGCTACCAGTGTTTTTGTTTCCTTTTGCAGATCTAGCTTTTCAATTAACTGTTCGCTTTTCTGTTTAATTTCACGATCGCTCAAACCATATATTCCACCAAAAAATTGAATGTTTTCCAGTACAGTTAAATCTTCATACAATGAAAATTTCTGGCTCATGTATCCTATGTTCCTTTTAATTTGTTCCGTTTGCTGGTACACATCATAACCTGCAATGGTTGCCGTTCCTGAAGTAGGAATTGAAAGGCCACAAAGCATCCGCATGGCCGTGGTTTTACCTGCACCATTTGCGCCAAGAAAGCCAAAAATTTCGCCCTGCCTTACTTCAAAACTGATTTGATCTACCGCAGTAAAATCACCAAATCGTTTAGTAAGTTGCGATGCTTTTATTACGGTGTCCGCCATATCAGTTGCTTAATAGTTTAATAAAACAATCCTCAATTGTCGCACTTGTAGGGTGTATCTCCACGTTTTTACATCCTTTATTCTCCAGGTGATTTTTTAATGCGGGCACACTATCTGAATTTTTTTTGAGCGCAACATGTGCAAACTCACCAAATGCATAACCTGCATTTTTTTCGCTGTAATCAGCGATTGATTTAAGCAATAGCGACATATTAGAACACTTTACGGCAAATAAATCATCCGGGTATGCATTTGTAATATTTTCGGGACTATCAATTGAGAGTATATTGCCTCTCTGCATCAAAGCAATTCTGTCACAAAGTTTAGCTTCATCCATGTATGGTGTTGAAACAAGTATTGTGATATGTTGCTCTTTCAACCGGCGAAGCATTTCCCAAAATTCTTTTCTTGAAACAGGATCTACTCCTGTTGTCGGTTCATCTAAAAACAACACTTTCGGTTTGTGAATCAGCGCACAGCAAAGTGCCAACTTTTGTTTCATTCCACCTGATAGTTTACCCGCTCTTCTATTTTGGAAGGGTTCAATCTGTATGTAGATTTCTTTTACCAGCTCATAGTTTTCTTCCAGTGTTGTATTGAAAAGTGTTGCAAAAAAATTTATATTTTCTGCAACGGTTAAATCGCCATAAAGCGAAAATTTACATGGCATATAACCCACAATATTTCTGATCTTTTTATAGTCTTTCACAACGTCTAATCCTGCAACGGTAGCTTCGCCTTTATCCGGAAGCAGGAGTGTTGTAAGCATTCTGAAGATGCTGGTTTTGCCGGCACCATCCGGGCCTATTAAACCAAATATCTCTGCTTCGTTAACAGTAAATGAGATACTATTTACTGCAGTAATTTTTCCTTTGCTGTATGTTTTTGTGATATTTTTTGCCGTAACTGTTTGCATCATTTAGAATTTTACTTCACCATACATGCCTATTTTTAAATAGCCATCATTTTGTACCCTAATTTTTATCGCATACACCAGGTTGGCCCTTTCATCTTTTGTTTGAATCGTTTTAGGGGTAAATTCAGCTTTGTCACTAATCCATTCTATCACACCATCGTACTGCTTATATTTTCCCGTTCCATCATCTACCATAGTGGTAACTTTTTGTTGCAGTTTGATGTTTGCAAACTGGTTTCCTGTAACGTAGGCCCTTAATATAATTGTTGAAAGATCAGCAACTTTATAAAGAGGTTTACCCATGGAAGTCATTTCATTTACTTCTGCATATTTTGAAAGAACAATTCCTTTAACAGGGTTGATGATCCGGCACCTGGCAAGTTGATCGTTGATTTGTTCTATCTGAACATAAAGGGGCAAGGCTTCTGCACGCAAACCGGATTTTTGCGTTTCCAAAGTGGAGACCTGTGCTGACTGTTGCTCATTGATAACCTGCAATTGCTTTTTTGTTTCATCAATTTGTGCATTGATATCATCCAATTGTTTTTTTGTAGCAGCATCAGCACTCACCAGGTTTTGAATTCGGTTTTGTTCATGCAGCAGGTTGTTTAAACGACTTTGGGTAACAGCTCCCTGCTGGTTGTAAAAACCTGTTTGAACGGCTACATCGGGTAACCTGCTGCCTGTTGCTTTTATCTGTGCTTCCAATTGCTTTTTCTTTAAATACAATTGCACACTATCGATGTAACCAACCGAATCGCCAATTGAAAGTTGTTGTCCTTCTTGAATATTAAATGCCAGGATAATCCCATTGGCCTCTGATGAAATTATTGTTTCAACAGATTCAAATGTGCCGGAAGCATCATAATTTTCTTTTGAGTTATTGCAGGAAGCAAATATTACAACTGCAATTATGAATGATAATTTTTTCATGATACTATTAGTTAGATAATAAATTTCCTGAAGTGGTTAGTTGCGTGTATTGTGCCATTAACAATTGTGTTTGATGTAAAATTTTATTTTGCCTCGCAAGATCTTCTGCAATTGCTTCTCTTAAAAAGTCATTGGAATTAATGACACCATTTTGCAATTGTGCAACAGCCGTTTCTTTAATACTGTTTCTTAAACTAATTATGGCATCATCTGTTTCCAGCAGTTCCTGCAATTTTGTAATGTTGGCATGCTGTTGTTTGAGCGCATAGTTCGTGTTAAATAAAAAAGTTGCTCTTTGTACCTCAATATTTTGACGACTGATATCTATTTGCGCTTTTTCATTTTTTAACGTATAAAAATCTGACAATGACCAACTGAACCGAACTCCACCAATGCCATAAAGCTTTAGCTCGTTGTTGAGCATATTAAGGGCAGGCCTTCCAAAACCACCTTGAATAAAAAGATTTACTTTAGGCTTGTTACCTGTTTTCAATAATTTATTTTGGGCAATAAGGCGCTGCTGCTGGTAATCGAATAAAAGTAATTCCGGCCTTTTTATTTCAGATTGAATGGATGGGTTTACAGGAGCCAATAAAGATGTTGTTTCGTTTAGCGGCTGATTAATAAACAACGACAGCATCTCTAAAAAAGCTTTACGGTTTGATATCAATTCAACCGTTCGCTGCTGTTGGGATAATAATTCTACTTTCAAGATATTTACGTCGCGTTTTAGTGCTGTTCCGTTGGCAAGAGCAGCCGCTACTTTATTTATTCCCAGTTGAATATCTTTTTTAAGAAGATCAGTTTGTTTTAGTTGTTCATCTAATAGCAGTATTCCGAAATAGAGTTGATTGATGCGATCATTTAATTGATATAAGTCCGTGGCCAATGATTGTTCATCTATCAAAGAATTGGTTCTGGCTATTTCCTTTTGTTGGTTAATTCGTCCTCCATCATATAATAACTGTGTGGCTTCTCCATATATTTTATATTGATCCTTGCTTATTACCGGTAAATCCATTCCGGGTATTTTTATCGGCACCTGGGTAACATCTGATTGATAGGTTGCCTGCCCATTAATATTGACACGTGGTAAAAAACCTTTGGCTACATTTTCAAGTACATAATAGTTACTTTTTAAAATAAGGTCTTGCTTTTTGGCTAACGGGTAGTTTTGTTTGGCCAACAAATAGCACTGCTGTAAGGTTATTGTCTGCGCTGTTGCCACTACTGCGAATAAGCAACAGCATAACAAGCCGATACCTTTTTTACTTAAAAGATTCATGTTATTAAAGATTTCGTTTTAATCATTTGATTAATTTATCTACAAAAAAAATCAGGTTACTTTCAGCATAGCTTTGGCCCATTTTGGAATCATCTTTTTTCTTTCTTCTACCAGGTTGCTGAAAGCCTGGTTAGATAATGAGCCTGATGCTTTAAGTACCGGTTTTATGATAAACGGAAAGATGATGATACCAAGAATATTTATGAAAAACTGCAATGGATTAATGTCGGGCCTTCTTTCCTTTATCTGTTGAATAAATACAGACTGCTGCAGAATTTTACCAAGGCCGGCATTTGCCGCCATCTGGTCCGGGTGATTCTTCATTTCACTTAATACAAAAAGCGGCAGCTCCGGATATTCTGTTAACATCAATGCATAGCTTGCAGCAATCAACTCTATTTTTTTTTCGAGGGTAGTGTCAGCATTATTTAGAATCGGGGTAATTGTTCCGAATAGTTTTTGCACTTTTTCTGACATTACTAGTTGGAATAATTTTTCCTTGCTGCGAAAATAGTAATTCAACAATGCCAGGTTAATACCTGATTCTTCAGCAATATCTCTGGTACGGGTAGCGGCATAACCCTTTTTAAGAAATACTTTACGGGCAGCTTCCTTTATCTTCTCTTCTGTTGAAGTATCAGCCGGTTTGTTTTTTAGTTTTGCCATAATTGTTTAATCTGGTACAAAGTTAAAAGCAAAAATTGCAAAGCGACAAATATAATTAATCAAATGATTAAAATATTTGATCAACTGCCCTTTATCGGATTAACTGCGCATGTCCATTTTGTAAACTAATAATTTGATAACGTTTAAATAACAATATGATCTTATTTAGAAAACGACTTGAAGATAGATTTGTGGCGAATAAAAAGGATCCTGACCGAAGGTGTTTGATTCTTCCTGTAAAACTTAATAACATATAAAGCAATTAAAAAAAGCAAAATGGAAGCAAAAAAATTTTCAATAGATGAAATACAAATTGGAGATGAAATATTATTTGATGGCGTTGAACACAATCTATTATGGCGGGTAATCAATAAAATTTCGAATAACCGGCTAATTGTTGAAATAAAAGAAATGGGTTATGCTGGTAGATTTACAATAGCTGTAAAAGATGTAATAATGCTGGAAAGCAATACCCTGGCTATTTGAACTGGTGAATGACCTGTTTTATTACACGAATTTTAAAACTCAATTACACCAATTACCTTACTTTATTAATGAGTTAGTGTAATTCGTAATAATTCGTGTAATAGGTTTACGTTGAGCATATCTGACATAGCACTAAGGACTTCCTTAAAAAATTAGACCCCCGGTAGAAACCGGGGGACTTTAACGATTGCTTGCTATATGAAATTCTTAAATTCTTTTTTTGGGTATTCTATCTAAAGGAATTTTTATTGTTTTTTCCTTTTGATAAATCAAAGATAAGACGGGTTTGTGTACTTAAAACACTAAGATAAACGTCATTTAATGATGTCAAAAGTCATTTTGACAATTAAAGTCCGCATCAGTACTGCATTTCGGCTTAATGTGTACATTATACCCATTGCAAAAATTGCCCTAAAAATAAATGCATAATAGTAATTTAATGTTTAGATAAGTTTATGTTTATATCAGCGGGATAGCTTTGAAAAACTCATTGGATGAAAAATCTTTTATTAATTGCTCTATCGGCTATGTCCTTGCAAATTGAGGCGCAGCACTCATCCAAACCTCAAAATATTTTTATTATTACTACCGACGGTTTCCGATGGCAGGAGGTATTTAACGGTGCAGACTATCAACTTATCAATAATGAAAAATATACGGAGGATACTTTATTAACAAAGGAAATGTTTTGGAATGATGACATCAAATTAAGAAGGAAAATGTTGATGCCCTTCTTTTGGAACGTTATTGCAAAAAAGGGCCAGTTGTATGGCAACCGGTTGTTCAACAACAAAATGAACATGAAGAATATTTATAAAATTTCTTATCCCGGCTACAACGAAATTTTTACAGGCTATGCAGATAAATATTTTATACCCAACACGCCAGTTAAGAATAGAAATATAAACATACTCGAATATCTTAATCAGTTACCAGCATATAAAGGCAAGGTTGCAGCATTTACTTCCTGGAATGTATTTCCTTATATTTTAAACGAAACAAGAAGCAAAATTCCGGTTAACAGCGGATACGAAATACTAACTGAAAATGCTGACAGCAGCAATTACCTGATTAACCAGGTACAGGAAAATGTTTCAGTAAAAAAGCACACAAGGCATGATATGCTTACCTACCTGGGCGCACGGGAGTATATACAAACGGATCATCCAAGAATTATGTTTCTTGGTTTGGGTGAAACGGATGAGTCAGCACATGGAGGACGTTACGATCATTATTTGCAGCAGGCATCGATGGTAGATAAAATGATTGCTGACCTCTGGTATTATATACAGACCGATCCTTTTTATAAAGACAATACAACATTCATAATTACCACCGATCATGGACGTGGTAAGAACCCAAATTCCTGGCATACACATAGTTTATTTACCAAAGGGTCAGGCGATACCTGGCTTGCTATGATTGGTCCCGGAATTGCCCCGTATGGAGAAATGAAAGATCAACAACAAACCTATGCCAATCAATTATCCTCCACCATAGCATTTTTATTGGGAGAAAAATTTGAAACCAACAGACCTATCGGAGAAGCTATGAATTTACCTGCTATAGAAATTGATAAAGCGGCGATAACGATAAGTAAATGAAATTTTTTATCAGGAAGCCTGCAGCTGATCAATAAATAATTTTACTAAAAGGAACGCCGATTTTCAGGTTAACGGAGATATTATCACTGGTTTTTCTACCTGTAAAAACTGAATGTGAACAATCAAAATACTTTACCTGGAAATCAAAATTGGCAGCAGGTGTGCCAATTTTGTTTATCAGCACCACAGGAATGCCAAGTGTTAAGTTAAGTGGATGATACCGCCCTATGTTTTGTTCAATACTGCCACTGATTCCAATATGGGAATCAGGTGGAAAATAGACTAGCCCAAGTTTAGCAACTGGCGTAAGAAATGTATGGTAATCCCCAATGTAAATGGTATTGATTTTTCGATTATTTAGCGATGTGCTATCTGCTCCTCCTGAATTTTTGTATTGATCAAAATTCATCTTTTCTAATGAATGACTTTCTGCATCATTGTTGAGTCCTAGCCCGGCTTCCATCTTTATAAATAACCTGCCTGATTTTTTAGTTTCCCAAAACCTCGTGTGGCTTAAAGCGATTTCAAAAGCATATACTTTTTTATTCTTTGTTGATGTTGCAAGCGATTCAGCGGTTACAAATCGTTTCAGAATTATTGGTATGTATGCATTGAGCGTTGTCCAATGCGTGGCAATTTTTTTATACCTAAATGTATGTGCCAGTTCCAGATATTGTAGTTGGGCAAACTTCCTGGAATACTCATCCCGCAACTGCTCATAAAAATCCTGTTGTAAGGTTTGTTTCAGTTTTGAAAAACCGGTGTCTGTCATAGCGCCCTGGTCCAGGTTATCCAAAGCGTGAATAAAGTCATCCGATTTTTTTTTAATTTCCTGTTCTATTAAATCCAACTGCAATTTCCTGTAGCTGTCCATTAGGTTTTTTTCAACACAATCATTCACTGTTGAATTGACTTTACCCATCCAGGTTCTGTTAATAGTCATTCCCAATTCATTTTTGAAACTGTTGTCTGTAAACGCAGCGGTAAAGGCATTCGTGATATTTGCTTTAACTCCAACGCTATTAAAAGACTTTACCGGTTCATCAATTCCATTCGGTTGAAATAGACTATGGGTCAAAGAAAAATCGCCACTTGCCGCATTAAATGTAATGTTGTTTTTATAAAAGGAAAGGTCTTTGTATTCAGTGAGATAAGTGCCTATCTTATCTGACAAAAAAAGATTCATCGCCCTGTTCGAAATCAATTGTTGTTTACCACAGGTATCATTGCTGATATTTGCATGAATGCTTTGCAAATCTGAAATTATTTTACCGGCAGTTTGTGATTGCAAGCCAACAGGTATAAAAAAAGCCGAAGTAAATATAATTGCCGCAAATAATTTATACATTGTCAGAAGCTATTTGATCTCTTAATTCAGTAAAATCATCGGGAACATTTACCCTGTAGTCAGACAACTTTACTGTGTTTAAAAAATCATTGGAAAATAAATCTGCCATTTGTTTTGATAATAACACACTCCTCATATCTTTCCATTCATCATCAGCATCGCCATACATGATGTCTGTTAAATTAGGAAAAGACCAGGGTGCATTTTTACCCCAATGCAAAGTGAAGTTGATATTGTTTTCTTTAAATGATTTTATTACCTCCGCCAGGAAATCTTCCAACGAAATCATATTTTGATTTCCTTTCCACGGTATGCCATCAACTTCCAAAATACAGGTGGTATCGAATTTTGTAAAACCTAAAGTAGCTTCACTGCCTTTTACAAAACGCATAGAAAGTATACCAGGTATAGGTCCCAGGTCGTTCATTAAATCGATAAAAAGATCAAGGGCTTTACCGGTATCTGAAATATTGATGCCAAAGCCACAACCAAAAGCAGCACTCGACTGGGCAGTATCCCAAAAAATTTCCCCCAATGTACCTTCTGTTGGTTTATCAGTTTCTGGAAATGCCTGCTTTCTTAAAGCGCCCAAAATTTTTGGAATGATCCATTTGTGTTTGGCAGCGAAATTTGCAATCCAGGTAGGTATATCTTTAAAAATAGAGTTGGTGATAAACGGAATCGGGTCGGGGTAATTGGTTCTATATGGTTTTTTGTAAATGATTTCAGTTACATAGTCTTCATCAGCATTGTAGGGATTAATATAAAGTTTATAATGATAGGGCCTTGTAACGGTTCCGTCCGCTTCTATTTCTTCTTCAATTTTAAAAGCCGCATTGGTAAAATCCATAGTGGCTGCAATTTCAAGTGCATCTGCTTTCTTTATCTTGGTAACATATCGTTTCAATAAGTAAAGGTCTTCCGCTTCCATTACCACGCCATGAATGATACCGAATGATCCCAGGCTTACCAATGCCGCATTAAATAAACGGTCATTGCGGATTAATTTCGAATTGATGCTTTTTGCAAAGTCTTCATTTAAGGCTGGCCTTGAAGCCCTTTCCAGATAAATCAGATCTTTAGCATCCGGTCCGGTAATTAGTTGAAGCCCGACTGCACTGTCCTGAATAGAACCTGTGTCAATTGCAGAACCATGTACTCCTGTAGAAATAGCACCGGCAATTGTTTGGCCATTACTGGCACCACATGTTTTTAATGACTTCTGCTTTTTTAACAGAAATTCAGAAATTTCTTTAACGGTGGTGCCGCATTGAAATAAAAACAGGTTTTCCACTTTGTAGGGGGAATTATCCTCCACCTGGTTTTCAGTTATTTCTTTTTTGATATCCAGGCTTCTGTTGAAAAGCATCCTGTCTGATTGATGCGCAACATTCGACAATGACCAACTGCTGCCAAATGCCCGGATGCGTTCATGATTTTCGATGCTATCTTTTATTAGAGACTGAATAGTTGAGGCAGTATCATTGTATCGCTTAATAAGTGAACCAATCGTTCTGTTCGTATCAATATCGAACAAAGTTTTAGTAGGGAATGGCCCGTTAAAATGGTAGTTGTCCCATTCAGTAATATGATGTGTTGTTAACTTAGCCATAATTATTAGTTTGAATCTTTTAAACAGACATATTTTACTTTAATAGATTTTCTTTTTCCGAAAGTAAACGTGTTACGCAGCATAGCGCCAAACGTAATTTTGTACTCTACGGAATGAAACCCCCCGGAAGGACAAGAAGGAATAACCATCACATTATTCTCAAGTAGCGACAGGCTTACAACGGTATCAATTGGGGTAACTTTTTTACCGTTATAAAAACCAAGTTCGTGATTGAGTGGGTCCGTTTCTGGTGTACCTCGTTGGTTGGAGATTCTGATGGAATAGGAGCAGGACTGGCCAATAATAATTAGTCCGGTAGCAACCAATAGTTTTAAAGATTTCGGAGTAATGGTTTGCATATATAAAGTTTAAATTAAAAGGATCAATTAATCCGGTCATTTTGAAATACAGCAATCTTGCTATCTGTATTGAGATCACATTAAAAATTTCTGGTAATATTTTGTAATATCAATAACACTGATTTACTTTAATCGACCTTTTGATATAGCCTTTGCGACGGTTACCAAAAATTTCAAAACAACAGTTCAAATAATTATAGGATGACTGGGGGTGTACATTTGGGGCTGCTCATTTAAAGGAAATAAACAGCAGCAACAATTTTTTCAAATTGATAAATTCTTCATAACAAATATAGTTTTTATTTGCTGTGAATAATTCAAATAAACGAGTTTAGCCTTGTTTGGACAAGACACTTAACAGTTGCTGGTAATCACCGACATCTTGTTTAAATTGTAAAAACTATTGAAATTAAAAGTTGATATTAAGTTCTATCAAGTCAATTCCTCCAGCAAAAATCTGAAGAGAAAAAAATATGCTGTTTAGGAAAGAATTTGGAGAAATAAAAAAAGGAGAAAATTATTTTCTCCTTTTTTGTGGAGAAAAGCGGTGAAATGTCGAACTATTTTGAAAAGGATTTAATAGCTGTTCTTGATTTTAAGTAACTAGGAAGCTGACGCTTTGAGCTATTAAAAACTCAAAGCGCCCTTGATTTGAACCAGCTTTTTCCAAATTTGTTCTCACAATTGAAATTGATACTTTAAGCTATTATACCAATGTCATATTTTCATCTCTCCTTAATTTTGTTCGCACCTTTATGTTGGTATTTTCATATTATATTATAACAGCCTGATAAACAAAGACTAACATTCTTAATTATTGCCTTTTTCTATTAAAACTGATCTATTATTACAGATAATGTTAAATCAGTACAAGTAACATAAAATATATTAGCGTAATATTGTTACCTTTTTCCTTATTTTTGTAACAATGGAAAATGTACATAAACATATAGAACACTCAGTTTCAAGGCGTAAGAAAGGAGACTTAATATTTCCAACTGACTTTAGGAGTAAAGGTACTCAAAATGCTATTAAAACAACATTGTCAAGATTAAGTAAAGAAGGGAAATTAAAAAGGCTGGCGCATGGCATTTATTATGTACCTAAAATTGACCCTTTATTTGGTGCTATATATCCGGCACCGGAAGAAGTTGCAGAAGCTATTGCGAAAAAGGAAAAGATTCGTATAAAGCCAGCAGGAGCTTATGCACTACATAGATTAGGATTAACTACTCAGGTGCCAACTAAGTTGGTCTATATTACAGATGGAGAAAACCGGCAAATAAAAATTGGTAAAATGGTGATGAAGTTTAAGGCTACTACTCCAAAAAAAATGTCACTTGTAGGCGAGCTAAGTAGCCTGGTCATTTTAGCCTTAGATGAATTGAACCCTAAAAATATTGATAGCGATACAGAGAAGAAAATAAAAGCAATATTACAAAAGGAAAATCCGGCACAATTAAAAAAGAATCTGTCTTTAACATCTGGGCGTATCCATGATTATATCATAAAGCTTTTAAAATAAAAAAAATGGTAGGCTGGCTAAAACTAACCGATGACCAAAGAATGACGAGTATTGCACAAGCATCAATACTTAGTGGTATACAGGCAAAGGCAATAGAAAAAGATTGGTGGGTAACGCTAACGCTTAAATCATTGTTCGAAAGCCCTTATGCTAAATTTTTCATCTTCAAAGGTGGCACTTCGTTAAGCAAAGGTTGGAAATTAATAGAACGCTTTTCAGAAGATATTGATATCGCACTGGATCCAATGGCTTTTGGTAAAAAATATGAAATTGATCCAAGTCACGGTTACATTAAAACATTAAAAAGAATGGGATGTGCTTTTACAAGCAAAGAAATGTTGTATGCACTAACAGCACAACTAAATCATTTGGGAGCACCGATGGAAGATCTTATTATTTCTGCTGAAGAAGTTCTTCCAACTCAGCCCGATAAAGATCCTCAAACCTTGTTTGTCAAATACAGATCATTGTATCCGCCACATGATTATATAGCAGATGAGGTGAAAGTAGAGTTTAGTGTACGTTCGTTAAAAGAGCCTTTTGCAAAAATAAAAATTGAATCAATTATATCGGAAGTATATCCTAATCCTGCTTATGAAGAAACACCTTTTGAAGTAATGGCAGTTGAACCACAGAAAACTTTATTAGAAAAAGCTTTCTTATTACATGAAAAATTCATTAATGTAAATCCGGATAAAATAAAAATTGAAAGATTATCTCGTCATTTATATGACCTAATAAAATTGATGAATACAGCATCTGGAATAAAAGCCTTAAAAGACCCTGAATTTTATAATACGTTATTAGGGCATAGAAAAAATTATGTAAGGTTAGGGAGTGTGAATTATGATACATTACATTACTCAACACTTTCATTTATACCTCCAACCTCTGTAATAGATATGTTTCGCCAGGATTATAAATCGATGCAGGGATCAATGATTCATGGTAGTTCTCCTGATTTTGATTCTATGATTGATCAATTGAAATTATTAACAGGAAGGTTTCGTCTTATCAATGAATATCATACATTAGAAAACATCATTGAAGATGCAAAAGCAAGAATAGAGAAAGACCCGGATTTTGAAAAGGAAGGAGCAACAATGAGTGTTAGAGTTTCATATTTGTCGGATATATATAAAAAAGAAAGCCCCGCAAATAAAACAATTGACTATCAGGTAGCATTTATTAGAAAATCGAATAAATGGGTATTTGAAGGCATCGCTATACATTCATTATAATTTAAAACAAAGATTAAGTGCCACAATAGTGACTTCATTAATAAGTAGTTGAGAGGTTTCGTTTAGTATGTACCGCCTGCCTCAAATTGAAAATTATAGTGTAATATAGATTAGTATCTAAACAAGAAAAGATAAACCGCCGTCAGACGGTGAAACTTTGAAATAGATTCCAAGAACAATAAATCAAGCCTGCGCACCAAGACGAAGGACGAACATACAACATGGCATTTGCCAAAATAAGGACTGACAATTGTATATTTATAATTTGCAATATCTCGTCCTGAAATGGGCTGTCTTTTTTTTATTATTTAATTGGTTCTCGACATAAGGTCAAGCAAAAAACTAATTTGTAATTCTCTTGCCATCTTGTTCTAAACACCCAATAGCCATCAAAATCGCAACAGAAGGCGAATTAACTCTACCTCCAGTAATTTCCTTTACAACCGTTGTATTAATGAAATCATTTCTCAAATAAACCGAATATAGCACATCAATGTCCAAATCCCAGTATTCGCCTGTTTCATTTCTTTTAAAATGAAGTGTAGAATTTATAACTCTAAATTCAGAATAACTGGCTTTACCAGTCTTACTTGGAATAACGGCAGGCAAATTATTTAGTCTTTTATAAAATTGCTCTCTTGATATCATTGTTTTTGAAATTTTGCAAGCTTACTATTTAAAATCAGTTTCCCGCCATTCCATTAATAAACGTTTCTACAAAATCCATAATCCGTTTCAAAATTCTATCTCCTAATTTTTTTCGCTCAAGCAGACTTGGTTTTTCTCCTTCAATCAATTCTAAAACTTCATCTCGTAAAGGTTCTCTTTCTGCAAATAAATAATCTTCAATTAGTTTTTCTGTTTTGTCTGCTGATAGCTTTTCTTCTGTTACTAATTTTAAAAATGCTTTTTGTTGCTCCTCATTCCAATATCTTTCAAATTCAGGTTGAACATCATCTGTGTCCTCAATAAAAGGTAAATTTTCCTGTATGAATTTCTCAATAAGCTCACGTTTGCTACGTAAAGTTTTTTCGGTGCTTAGCAAGTTGAAAATTTCCTGCTCGGCTTTAGTCGTATCTTTTTGTGCTTTTGATTTTAGTTTAATTAAGAGCTGAATGATATAAGAAACATTAATTTCGTCACGATGTATCAATTCTAATTCAAAATCTACATCCTCTAAAATAGATACCTTTTCCTTTTGGTGATCTGTTTTTACTTTTTGCCACAAATCCAAATACTTGCTTTGGAAATCATTAAAAAGCTGTTCATTCATTTTTACATCTTCCCATTTAAAATCAGAAAATGCTGTTAGAATATTTTTTATTCTCATTAAATCTCTGAAAGCCTTAATGAATTCTAATTCATCATCTTCTGTTACTAAATCATTTACACTGTCTGTTGTTGGCGTTAATGCTAATAAATGTTCAAAGGCTTCGTCAAACTTGGCTGTGTAATCTTCATAAGGTTTCATAATGATCACCTCAATAGCTTCTTTGTTGCTAAACAAAGTAATAGCTTCGTCTGTGCGATTTTTAAGATTGCGAAACGCAACAATATTGCCTTGCGATTTTTGTTCGTTTAAAATCCGGTTAGTTCTTGAGTAAGCTTGAATCAATCCATGATATTTCAGGTTTTTATCCACATACATAGTGTTTAATGTCGGGCTGTCAAAACCTGTGAGGAACATATTTACCACTATCAAAATGTCAATTTTTCTTTCTTTTACTTTTTTAGAAATGTCGTTGTAATAATTGTAAAAGCTTTCGCTGTCTTTGGTGCTGTATTTTGTATCAAACAGTTTATTGTAATCTTCAATGTACTCATCCAGTTTTTCACGATTGTGTACGTTTGTTTGATATTGCGGACTTTCATCTGCCACTACATTTAAATCCACTGTATCAAAATCCTTTTCAAAATTGATGAAGCCGTTTGCATCTGCATCCTCTTCATTTGCGCCATAGCTGAATATAGTTGCAATGTTTAAATTGTGTTTACCTTCTAATTTTTTCTTTTTGAACAGGTCGTAATATTTTATAAGTGTAGGCACATTATTGATACAAAACATTGCTGTAAACTCCCGGCTATGTGTTTTGCGATTGTGATGGGTAATAATATAATCCGTTATTTTTTCTAATCGGGTTCCATCTTCCATTAACTCTTTTGTATCAATGTCTTCTACTTCAATATCAATATTGGTTTCTCTGCCATCTTTATGTTTGTATCTGCCAACATATTCAACTGAAAATTTCAAAACGTTTTCATCTTTGATGGCATCGGTAATTACATATTTATGTAAGCAGTCTTCAAACAAATCTTTGGTTGTTCTTTTACCATGTTCATTTTTTGCGGCATTATCTGCAAAAATGGGTGTGCCGGTAAAACCAAACATCTGAGCATTATTAAAAAACTCTTTGATCCGTTTATGTGTTTCGCCAAATTGACTTCTGTGACACTCATCAAAAATAAAAATGATACGCTTATCTTTCAAGTCGGCCATTTTATTTTCATACTTCAGTTTGCTGATGGCTGTGTTTAACTTTTGTATGGTGGTTACAATCAGTTTTGAATTTTTAGCTTCGCCTTTTTTATCTACGTAAGTGCCTATAAATTGTTTTACTAAATTGCTGGTATTGTCTGTGCCGTCAATACAGCCTTCGCTGAAACTATTAAACTCTTTGGTAGTTTGATAATCCAGGTCTTTTCTATCTACCACAAAAACCACTTTGTGAACCTGTGGCAAACTCATTAATATTTGACTGGCTTTAAAACTCGTTAAAGTTTTACCCGAACCTGTTGTATGCCATATATAACCGTTCTTAGTTGAGTTCTTTACTCTTTCTATTAATGCTTCAACTGCATAATACTGGTAAGGGCGAAGTACCATCGGTATTTTGTAGGCTTCATTCAGTACAATGTACTTACAGATCATTTTGCTAACATGACAAGGTTCTAAAAAAGCGTCTGTAAAACCATTTAATATATTTGTAAGGCGTTTATTTTCTACATCTGTCCAATAAAAAGTTTGTTTGAAACTCTGGTTTCGGTTATTGGCATAATACTTTGTGTTCATTCCATCACTGATAATGAAAATTTGAACATATTGATATAAAGCCGACCCCGAGCCAAAAGAATGACGCTGATATCGGTTGATTTGATTAAAAGCTTCTTTTAGCTCCAGCCCTCTACGTTTCAATTCTATTTGTACCAATGGCATACCATTGATTAGTATTGTTACATCATAACGGTTTTTGTATTTACCTTCCTGGCTTACCTGATTTGTTACTTGATATTGATTTTGGCACCAATGTTCTGTATTTAAAAATTCAAAATATAAATTATCGCCGTTATCTTTTACAATGTGTTGCTTTTGTCTGAGTGTTTTACTTTTTTCAAAAACAGAACCTTTGTTTAGCAGGTTCAATACTTTCTCAAACTCTGCCTGCGAAAATGTGATATTGTTATGCTTTTCTAATTGTGATTTTAGATTAGCGATTAGCGCTTTTTCATCATTTATTAGCACATATTTATAGCCCAACTTTTGTAATTGTGCAACAAATTGCTCTTCTAATATCTGTTCCGATTGTTTGGACATAAAATTACATATTGATCGTTTGCCGACCTTATTATTGAAATCAAGGATTGAGAAGACAAAAAGTAATGAATATAAATGTATTAAAAAAATACCATTCTGTTTATTCTTCGAATTTTCAATCCCTGATATGCATTAAGTAAGCATTACCTCAAGGCTTTAAACATTTGGTCTATACATTTTTTCTTTTGCTCTAAATTCGGGTGTACATATAGGTTTAAAGTGGTGCTAATGTTAGAATGCCCTAACAAAACACTCACCGTTTTATAATCACATTTACTTTCAATGCATCTTGTAGCGAAACTGTGCCGAAGTCCATGAAATTTTAAATCGGGCATACCCAATTCTTTCATTAATTTTTTATAATAGCTTCTATATGTTCTTGGCTCTGTTGGTTTCGCATCATTTGTAAGTACAAAAAAGGAGTTGTTTACAATTTTTTTGATAGGTTTCAACGTCTTCAACAAATCTTTGCTCATAGGAATATCCCTAATTGAGTTTTTAGTTTTTGGTGTATCAAGTATAATTTCTGTTTTGCGAACACCATCTTCGATAATATAAATTCGCTGTATGGTTCTTCTTACGCTGATAATTCCTCTATCAGCATCAATATCCTCCCAAGTAAGGGCACATATCTCACCAATACGCATTCCAGAGCTAAGACAGGCATAAACACCTAAGTTCCTAAATGTAAAATGCGCTAGTATATGATTCATCACTTTTCTTTGATCCGCCCTGCTCAGTACTTCAATTTCGTATTTCTCCCTTTCCGTGGGAAATTGAATGTCAAACTGCCGGTACTCGATCCATTTATTTTTGGCTCCAAATTTCAGTACCATTTTCAAAACGATCAAAATGTCTTTAATGGTTTTCTGACTAAGCCCTTCCTCCAATTTTTGAAAGACGAATGCCTGTACTTCTGCTTCTTCAATGTTGTATTTGTCTCCAAATACTGGTAATAAATGATTTTCTAGTAAAAGCGTGTATGCCGAGAAGCTCGATTTTTTTACATACTGCTTTTTGTCTGTTTTCCAAAAGGTTATAACCTCCGAAATTTTTTTTTGTTCGATCATAATTTGATTTTATTTAATGATCTCAAAAGGTATAGAAAAGAGATTTAAAGCCTTTATGTCCTAAATGTTCCCAATTTGAGATTTAAAGGGTTTGAGGGGAGGTGGGAAAGAAAAAAGTTGGGAGATATTGGAGAAATCGTTAGTGGATTAACATATAGCCCAAGTGATATTAATGAAAACGGAGTATTAGTATTGCGATCTTCAAATATTCAAAATAGAACACTAACTTTTAATGATAATGTTTTTGTCAAGACCAATAATTTTAACGCTGTTTTAGAAAACGACATTTTAATTTGCGTTAGGAATGGTAGTAAAAATTTAATTGGAAAAAATGCGGTTATCAAAAAGAATCAAGAAGGCTATGCTTTTGGTGCCTTTATGACAGTGTATAGAAGTTTATATAATAAATTCCTATTTCATTGGTTTGATACAGAAAAATATAAAGAAGCAGTTTATAAAAATTTAGGTGCAACAATTAATTCAATCAATGGAAGTGATTTAAAGAAATTTGAAGTTCCATTCCCTTGTACAGAAGAGCAACAAAAAATCGCTTCTTTTCTTTCCCTTCTTGATGAGCGTATCAACACCCAAAACAAAATAATTGAGAAACTTAAATCTTTAATTAAAATACTAAGTGAAAAGTTATTTACACTAGAATTGAGGTTTAAAGATGAGAATGGTAATAAGTTTCCTGAATGGGAAGAGAAGAAGTTGGTAGAGGTTGCACAAATAAATCCTAAAACTAGTAGTCTGCCGCCTTCTTTTATTTATATCGATTTAGAAAGTGTTGTTGATGGGGTATTGTTGAAAGAAGAACGAATTGAAAAAGGTATAGCACCAAGTAGGGCACAAAGAGTACTAAAAACAGGTGATATTTTATTTCAAATGGTTCGACCATATCAAAAGAATAATCTTTATTTTAATAAAGAAGGTCAATATGTAGCATCCACTGGGTATGCCCAAATAAGAACAAAAAATAATTCACAATTTATTTTTCAGTATTTGCATTATCAAAAATTTGTAGATAAGGTACTTGAAAAATGCACCGGCACAAGTTATCCAGCAATTAATTCAACAGACCTTTCGAATATAGTTATTGATATACCACATTATGCAGAACAAAATCGCATCGCCAATTTCCTTTCTTTCATAGGTAAAAAAACATTCAACGAAAAAGAATTATTACAACAATATAAAAATCAAAAAAAGTATCTTCTGCAAAACTTATTTATATAGTAAGTATTACTCAAAATCTATTTCAAAATATTTTAGAATGGCTTTGTAATTATCTTGTGCAGTAAGACAGGTATCCAATAAATATTCCTTTGCTTTCTCCCATTCACGCAACCCACGATAATAAAACAATTTCAAATCCTCGTCAATAATGAACGGCACTACATTATTAGCCAGACATTCTTTGAACATAATAAGACGGCCAACACGACCGTTGCCGTCCTGAAATGGATGAATAACTTCAAATTTTTGATGAAACGCAATAATATCTTCCATTGTTTTATGCTCTATGGCATTATAGTGTACAAGTAATTCTTTCATCTTTTCAGGCACTTCTTTTGGCAGGCAAGTTTCATTCCCACCAACTTCATTGGGCATTTTTTTGTAATCCCCTACATTGAACCAATTTTTTCCGCTATCCGATGTACCCGATTTCAACAGTATATGCAACTCTTTTATAAATGATTCTGTTAGTTTGGATTTGGCTTTATCTATAGTTAAATCAATGCACCGAAAGTGATTAGTAGTTTCAATAATGTCGTCTACGTTCACAGTTTGATCGGTAATTCCTATAGTATTGGTTTCAAAAATAAAACGGGTTTGATCTAGTGAAAGGCGGCTGCCTTCAATTCGGTTAGAGTTATAGGTCAAGTCAATTTGAGTGCGATAATAGATGCCGCCTTTCAGCTTCATATCTTTTTGTTCTTTGAGTTGATTGAGCAATGTATTATTGCTAAACTTTTTCTTATTTCCTTTTTGTGGCAAAAAGGCATCTTCAGGAATATTCCAGGTTTTTCCTGTTAGAAAAGCACCTTTTATTTTATTGGTGGCGCAATAATTACGGACGGTTCTTTCAGGTATATTCCATTTTTTTGCAAATTCAGTAACCGAAATATACTTCATAAACTTTCTTTAAATATGCCTATATCGGCAAATATTGCACAATAATACAATTGAAATTAGATATTCTTGCCGATATAGGCACTGATTAGGGATTTTATTTCCGTTGGGAGTACGCTTAGTAAAAAGATATTCAACCAACAATTGAGATTTAAAGATGCTGGTGGAAATGAGTTCCCAAATTGGAAAGAGAAAAAGTTAGAAGAGGGATGTGAATCTTTATCTTCAGGAAAAGATAAACCTGATAGCAGCAATATGTATCCTGTTTATGGTTCTATGGGTGTAATTGGTTACAATTCAATGTTTTCATATAATTGCAAAGCTATTTTAATAGCCAGAGTTGGGGCAAATGCAGGTACAATAAATATAGCTATTGGAGAATATGGAGTAACTGATAACACTTTGATTGCTTTATTAAAACCTGAAATGAACATAAATTTTGTTTACTATTTATTGATTTATAAGAATTTAAATAAATTAATTTTTGGCTCGGGACAACCACTAATTACTGCAGGACAACTCAAATCACTTTCAATGAGTTTCCCTTCACTATCGGAACAGACCAAAATTGCACATTTCCTTTCTGCTATCGATAAAAAAATAATCAACGAAAAAAAATTTTTACAACAATATGAAAATCAGAAAAAGTATTTGCTATCTACCTTGTTTATATAAATAGATTAGACAAAAAGTACTGTTTTTGCTTAGTTAACAATTCATAAACTTCCGATTCAATACTTATTTTCTTATTAATGTGTAGTCGGTAATCGACAGTGCACCAAAATTGGCAATTAGGAGTGCACCACTGT
>JBDUEK010000058.1:0-38147 GCA_040002495.1 Ferruginibacter sp. | reverse complement strand
TTTACTCTGCGAACAAAAATCTAATTTAAGTTATGAGGTTAGGTTTTCTGAAATTATTAATCCAATTAAATATTACTCAAATAAATCTCCCTGTGGATTCTCTTCATCAACCTTTTTCTCCCATTCCATTTCTACGCTTTTTGAAAACTCGGTAAGCTTTGCGCCTACTGCTTTCCAACCCATTACCTCCACCATATTTATCACTTTAAACTTGGCCCTGCGTACCAACTGTCCACGCCCGGTTTGCACAATTAATATAGGCTCATCATCTGTACTAACCATCTCCAGCCGGTTGTCTTTACCTTCTTTTATAAAAAAGAATTTGCTATGTAAAGTAGAAGTTTCAATTTTAAAGCGCTTGATATTGTATTGCAGTTTTTCATTGTCAAGATAAACTGCTGTTATTATTTTTTCTGGTTTGAATTTTTCAATCAGTACCACTTTTTCAACATCAAATCTTTGTGTCAGTTCCTGGTCAGTTATTTCATAATTGCCATCATTAAAAATTACCAGCAACCTGTCTTCTGCATCAAATTTGCCCAGATAATCTCCTTTTTGCTCTGTATTTAACCGGCCAAATTTATTATCGAACCATAGTTTTTTAGCATCCAATGTTGACTTGCCTGCATCTTTAAACTTAACAGATTTGACAGGGTATTTTGTAACCTGGTTTCCAATGCTTCCCCTACCCTTTATTTCCAGTTCTTCAAAATAAAATTCGAATTCCTTTTTCTTGGCATTGCAATTTGGACTCAACACAATCTTCACAACTTCAGCTTCACCATTGGCATTGGCAGTAAAATAATGCACTTTACTTTTATCTGCACCTTTCGTAAGATCGTATTCTTTATCCCGGGTAATAGCGGATACATTAAATCGTTTGGCATAACTGACTCCCGATTTGCCATCAACGTATATCATGTTGTAGGTAGTTCGCTCATCGCTCTTCTGAAAAACCGCAACATGCAATATTTCTTTACCAATAAATACTTTATCAGCAACTCTTACCACTTTCATGATACCGCCTTTTGTAAATGCGATGATATCGTCCAGGTCAGAAACTTCTGCAATCTGCTCGTCTTTTTTAAGGCTGGTACCAATAAAGCCATCAGCAAAATTTGCATATAACTTAATATTTGCAATGGCTACGGACTTTGCATGTATCGTATCAAATTGCTTTATTTCAGTTTTACGCTCTCTGCCTTTGCCGTATTTTTTCAACAGGTTCTCGTAGTAAGCCACCGCATAATCAGTCAGGTGTTCCAGGTCGTATTTTACCTGGTCAATGTCGGCTTCCAATCCCTTTATCTGGGCATTCAATTCATCTATGTCGAGGCGATAAATACGGCGTACAGGCTTCTCTGTAAGCTTAATTATATCTTCCCTGGTAATTTCTCTTTTTAGCAACTTTTTAAATGGAACAAATGCTTTGTCAATGGCTTCTAATACCTTTTCCCAGGTTTCATGTTTCTTTTCTAATTCTTTATATATTTTTTCTTCAAAGAATATTTTTTCAAGTGAAGTATAATGCCATTTTTCATACAACTCAGCTAACCTGATTTGTAGTTCTTTTCTCAGCAACTCTTTCGTATTGTCTGTGGCAATTCTTAATAGTTCGGATGCGCCAAGAAATTGAGGTTTGTTGTTTACAATTACACAGGCATTGGGAGAAATACTTACTTCGCAGTCTGTAAAGGCATACAATGCATCAATGGTTATATCTGCAGAAATACCAGGAGCCAGTTCAATAATCACTTCTACATCTGCAGCTGTATGATCCAGTACTTTCTTGATTTTAATTTTTCCCTGGTCATTGGCTTTTACAATGCTCTCCATTAGTTGCGTTGTTGTAGTACCAAATGGAACACTTCTTATAACCAGCGTTTTTTTATCAATATCGTCAATGATGGCCCTAACCCTTATTTTACCACCTCGTTTTCCATCATTGTAGTTAGAAGCATCCATCGTTCCGCCTGTTTGAAAATCCGGAAAGATTTCATATTTCTTGCCTCTTAAATATTTAATGGATGCTTCAATCAATTCACAAAAATTATGGGGTAAAATTTTTGTCGCCAAACCAACTGCAATACCTTCTGCGCCCTGTGCCAGCAGCAAAGGAAATTTCATGGGAAGTGTAACAGGCTCATTCTTGCGTCCATCATAACTGAGCGCCCAATTGGTAGTTTTTGCATTGAAGGCTACTTCCAGCGCAAACTTGCTCAGGCGTGCCTCAATGTATCTTGCAGCCGCGGCATCGTCACCGGTTCTTACGTCACCCCAGTTACCCTGGGTATCAATCATCAAATCCTTCTGCCCCATGTTTACCAATGCATCTCCAATGCTCATATCTCCATGCGGATGATATTGCATCGCCTGCCCGATGATATTGGCAACCTTATTATAACGGCCATCATCCATTTCCTTCATGGCGTGAAGAATGCGGCGCTGTACTGGCTTTAATCCATCTTCCAACGCAGGCACCGCTCTTTCCAATATTACATAGCTTGCATAGTCGAGAAACCATGTTTTGTACTGGCCACCTATACCACTATCTGTGTGTACGTAATCTTCCTTTTGTTTTGATTTAGCCATAAATTATTTACTCCTATATTTCATAAAATTCCAAGGGCTGTCCATTGGGGTCGTAAAAAAAACAAAAACGTTTACCGGTAATTTCATCTATCCTGATATCCTGTACTTCTATTTTGTTCTTTCTTAATTCTGCAACCGCTGTATCAATATTTTCTACTGAAAAAGCCAGGTGTCTCAATCCTTTGGCTTCAGGAAATGAAGCCCTTTCCTTATATTCCGGAAAAGAAAATAATTCAATTTGGTAAGTACCGTTTATTGAAAGATCCAATTTATAAGATTTTCTTTCCTCCCGGTAAGTTTCCTGAATAATTGAAAAGCCTAATACTTCGGTATAAAACTGCTTACTCAGTTCATAATTATCTGTAAGTATAGCAATGTGATGAATGGCTTTAATGTTCATCAGGCTTTTGTTTTTAATTCAAATTCCTTCATATTTCCAACCTTTCCTTGTGCATCGAATATTTCCTGCGCCAACATTACTTTTAATCGCCATAGCAGGTAAGCGTCGCCTGTAGTATGTTTTGCTTTACTTAAAAACTGGTGGATTATTTTAGACGCCTTCTGCCAATCATGCGTAATAAATTTTTTCAATTCTTCATCATAAAAATCATAGTCTTCCTGGCCCAGTTTTTTACCGCCTTCCAGTATTCTTACACCCCTATTTGCTTCACACAATTTTGTCCATTCATCCGGGTCAACTTCAAACTCACTTAATGTAATTTCCCTTGCAAGTTTCTTTGCTTTTAAAAACTCTTTGGCAGGAATTTCGTGCAGCCATTGCGGATAAAATATGCTTCCTTTTTCGTTGATAAACGGCAGGTTGTTGAGGTACAAAATGAACACCCTTCCCTGGAACTCTTTCATATAATTGAGCAACCAGAAATACCCGCTCACATCATGTTTATTTTGTGCTGCCCATATCCAGATTGTTTCTGTTTCATCCCTACGCATAGTACCAACCAATTCAGCGGCAGTTTTATAATCGTCCACTTCTCCTGTTGATACTTTGCCATCATAGTCGCCACCAGCAAGGACTTCAACCCACCAATCTTTACGTTGCTGTATGCCTTCGCCAACATAAATATTGCCAAGCGGCCCTACGGCATAATCATCTTTAATTTGTATTACCTCGCCCTGCAATGTTTCATCCAAAGCAATTGCCTGTTGCAAAACTTTTACATCGGCCTCATTAAAAACTATATGAATCATTTGTTTAATTGATAATTAATAATCTGGAATTAATAACTCCTTTTTGTTTTTTTGTGTTTAAAACTGATTGAGGTATCCGAACGATTTTCAATCAATCTGTCTATACTTCAGTTTCTGATAAATCCAATTCAACCTTTAAATTATCGATGATAAAATCTTGTCGGCTGGGAGTGTTTTTACCCATATAATATTCAAGCAATTGTTGAATATGCGTATCTGGTAACATCATTACCGGTTGAAGCTTCATATCATTTCCTATGAACCTTGCAAACTCTCCCGGACTGATCTCACCCAATCCTTTAAACCGGGTAATCTCTGGCTTTGATCCAAGTTTTTTTATTGCGTCCTGCTTTTCTGTTTCGTCGTAACAGTAAATTGTTTCTTTATTATTACGTACCCTGAAAAGCGGTGTTTCTAAAATATATACATGACCGTTCTTAACAAGGTCTGGAAAAAACTGAAGAAAGAACGTCATCAACAGTAACCTGATATGCAGCCCATCCACATCCGCATCGGTAGCAAATACAATATTATTATACCGCAGACTTTCATAACCATCTTCAATATTCAATGCATGTTGTAACAAATTAAATTCCTCATTTTCGTACACCACTTTTTTAGTAAGCCCAAAACAGTTGAGTGGCTTACCGCGTAAACTAAATACGGCCTGCGTATTTACATTTCTTGCTTTTGTAATACTACCGCTGGCACTATCTCCTTCCGTAATAAATATGGTACTCTCCTTCTGCTTTTCAAGAATATTATCCTTGTCTTTACCCGTAGCTTCATCATTATAATGAAACTTACAATCCCTTAATTTTTTGTTGTGAAGATTGGCCTTCTTTGCACGTTCGTTGGCCAGTTTACGAATACCTGAAAGTTCTTTCCGCTCTCTTTCATTTTGTTCAATCCGCTTTTTTAAAGCTTCGGCTGTGGTTGGATTTTTATGCAAAAAGTTATCCAGTTCCCGTCCTAAAAAATCACCTAAGAAATTTTTCATGCTCGGGCCACCTTCAAACACTGTTTGCGAACCAAGTTTTGTTTTTGTCTGGCTTTCAAATACCGGCTCCTGCACCCGCACACTTATTGCGGCACATATACTTCCGCGTATATCTGCAGCATCATAATCCTTTTTAAAAAATTCACGAATAGTCTTTACATATCCTTCCCTGAATGCGGCCAGGTGGGTTCCACCCTGTGTTGTAAATTGGCCATTTACAAAACTGTAGTATTCTTCTCCATACGCACTTTCATGCGTTATTGCCAATTCAATATCCTCGCCTTTCAGATGAATAATCGGGTAACGCAATTCATCCTCATTGGTTTTGCGTTGCAACAAATCCAGCAGACCATTTTTGCTTACATATCTTTTACCGTTCAGGTTCATAACCAGGCCGGCATTGAGATAACAATAATTCCAAAACTGGTTGTCTAAATATTCCTGTACAAAATGGAAATTTTTGAAGATGCTTTCATCCGGATTAAAAGTAACAAAGGTTCCGTTTTCTTCCGAAGTATTGATTTCTTTATGTTCTTTCAATAGCACACCTTTTTGAAACTCGGCAGTCTTTTCTTTACCCTCCCGGTAGGCGGTTACTTTAAAATATTCGCTTAAAGCATTCACTGCTTTGGTACCCACACCATTTAATCCTACACTTTTCTGAAAAGCCTTGCTATCGTATTTGGCACCGGTATTTATTTTACTTACCACATCCACCACTTTCCCCAATGGAATACCACGACCATAATCCCTGACAGTGATATTTTTTCCATTGATGTTTACATCTACGTGCCTGCCATAACCCATTGTATGCTCATCAATACAGTTATCGATCACTTCTTTTACAAGTACATAAATGCCGTCATCCGGACTGCTGCCATCACCTAATTTACCAATATACATACCTGGCCTTAACCGAATATGTTCCTTCCAATCCAGACTACGTATGGAGTCTTCATTATAATCCACTTCTTTTCTCTCTTTATCTGCCATGTTATTTTTACTTAAAACCTGATCTTATTTCTTTAGCTATTGACTAACGGGGTTGCAAGCTACTAATAATTTTAGTAATTTTTCATTGAAGCAAATATAAGTAAACAAGATTGCTGAAACACAGATGGGTTTTAAACAATTGTGTATAAATACATTCAGCTTAATTTATACAGGAAAATGATTTGATAAGTAAACGATTAAAATTGAAATATGAAACAATATGATAAGTGATATTTGACATTAAACCATATCATCATTCGTTAATGCAAAAATTGAGGAAACTCTTTAACGGCCATATTTTCTGAGTAGCGGCGGGTCTTGCAGCCCTGCACAAAACCCAATGCAAAGACCCGCCTGGGAATTTCACGAGATTGTGGAGTGGCAGTTTTATTGTGGAAGACTCCGGGCGGAATTAAGTACGATGCCCCTTGTATTTAAAGCCCTTTGTTTTCATTTTTATTTGTTTGATCATTCATTTTGCTACAGGTCGGTGAGACACCGACCTTGGAGAGCAAGAGGCTTCTTTTACACGCCAATCATGGAAGCAAAACAGCAACACTTTTACGCATTGCTGGCTTTAGTTCTTTTATTTTTATTACCGTATTACACGGCACAAGGATTGCCAACACTCTTTACCTGCCCTACACCCTTGCGCCAAAACGGGGGTACCATCTACTGGTTTAAACCTAATTCTGCATCATTCCTGCGCCCGAGGGAGCATCCTTATCCTTTCAGCTTCACGTTTTATAAATGCTGCACAGGCATAAAATTCATCTGAAGTATTGATCTCTTCAAATTCTTTGCTTTCTGGCGAATGTCCCACAAAGCATTTTCCATCTTCACCTCTCGTAAAATACCAGCTTGGGCTACTACGCTTATTATCCGACCACCGCAACCACTCTTTTATTAAATGTGGCTTCATTTTTAGCACTTCAATTATGTGTTCCTCCTTTATTTTGTCATAAAGCTCCAAATAACCAGATTCATTTAATAAAGCGATTGGGGATTTAGTTTTTATTTCATGAAAATCATGGGGAATATTTACAATCCTTTTGATTGTCATCTCAATCATATTATCCATACTATTTATTTTATCATCCCTAAACCATCAGCAGCCAGGTGATAGCCTTTTGTAATTAAAAAATTCCAATTCTGCTCTGAATCCATCCGTTTCTCCAGATATCGCTGCTACCCTCTGGGAAAAAATAATTTCATCACCTCTCGCTACTGCGTCAGCAATTTACTTCCACCACAAGTCTTCCAAATGTAAAAGTTTTATAGCAATTACACTACCTCATTTTCAATTTTAAAAGTTCCCAGGTGAGTCTCCACTGCTGGCCTTGAAGCGATGCTGTGGGACTCACCGCTATGCAGAAAACCTGTTTAAGTTCATATCATCCAGTTCCCTGAAATTTAAACGGGATACATTCCCTGTTCCCCGGTTAAATAAAACTTTGCAGTACTGTGTAAGGATAAAAAATTTTGTTTATAGCCCCCTGCCGAATAGCGGCGGGTCTTGCATCCCTGCACAAAATTCTATGCAAAGACGCCTGGGAAGTTCACAAGATTGGGGAGTGGTAGTTTTATTGTGGAAGACTCCGAGCGGAATTAAATATGAAACAATATGATAAGTGATATTTGACATTAAACCATACCATAATAGATTAATGCAAAAATTGAAGCAAGCTTTAAACAGTCACATTTTTAAATAAAATAAAGTAAAATAACTGTAATTTGTTAATGAAAAAATACAGCGAAAAACATGAGGCTCTTAACCGATAAGGATTACAGCGAAATTAAAAACCAGGGTTTTGATAAATCTCTATCAGCGTGTAAGTTTTATATTTTTATCCATTACAATTTCAAAAAAATTATATGAATAAATACATTTTTATAATAGCAATTTGCGGGCTTTTATCAAGGGTGGCATTTACAAAAAAGCATACAACCGTTAATGATCAACCCAAATATATTTCACGGCAAGATGCATACAATAATAAATATGTAATGCAATGCTCTCCCGACTGGAGTAAACTAAACAGTGATAGCCTTGCCGGTGGTATTACGATATTACCAGGGTGGGGAAATTATAAATGGGATATTGCTACATCTAATGATAGTGCCGGTCTTTATTTTCAACAGGGTATCAATATGTATTACTCGTTTCATATTATTGAAGCAATGGGTTCTTTCAAAAAAGCTGAACAATTTGAAACCGGCAATGCCATGATCTATTGGGCACAGGCGCTTAGTTACGGGCCTAATATAAATGACTTTGAATATTCCTTCACGCCTGATGCATTTGCGGCCGCACAAAAAGCACTTAATCTTTCTGCCACCTGCACACCTAAAGAAAAGGCCCTGATAAATGCAATGGCTGTAAGGTACACATCAGACAGTACGGTTAGCAGGGGATTATTAAACGAAAAATATACAGCAGCAATGGCAAAGGCTTATGCTGCATTTCCAGCAGATGCGGATATAGCTGCTTTGTATGCAGATGCTATGATGCTGTTGCATCCATGGAGATACTGGAAGCACAATGGGGATCCCGAAACATGGACACCTTTAATAACAACCGTTCTTGAAAAAGCTATTAAAGAAACGCCTTTACATCCGGGTGCAAACCATTATTACATTCACATGATAGAAGCCTCGGGTAACCCGGGCCGGGCTTTGGAAAGTGCTAACCGGTTGGCATATTTGATGCCTGAAGTTTCGCATATGGTACACATGCCTTCGCACATTTACATTCGTACGGGTTTGTATAGCCAGGGAATGAAGGCAAATGAAATGTCGTTAAAAGGCTATCATGATTACCTGCAATTGTACCCTGAAGTTGCCAACAATGCCCCTTTGTACCTGATTCATAATTTACACATGCAGGCCACCTGTGCTTTGATGGGAGCCGGATACAGTTATAGTGAAAAAAGTGCTGAAGATACCCGGGAAAGTTTTGATACTTCTTTTCTTTCTTTCCCCGCTCCTTTAGGGAATTATGTGCAGTATGTTTATATGACACCTGTATTTAACCAGGTACGATTTGGAAAATGGGACGATATTTTGCAAACCCCTTCTATTGCAGAAGCCAATGTATTTGCAAATTATTTACAGCATTGGGCCAAAGGTTTAGCCAATGCAAGAATGAATAATATTGTGGAAGCCAAAAAAGAATTACAGTATATAAAAGAGCATTTATCTGAGCCGGATATGTTGGTTATTTTGGAACCATACAATGCCCCGGCTGATGCTGGGAAGATTGCAGAGAAGATGCTTGAAGGCTTTATATTTGAACAGGAAGAGAAATTTCAGGATGCGGTTTTGGCATTCAGGGAAGCTGTAAAATTTGAAGACGACCTCATATATAATGAACCCAGCGATTGGTTATTGCCGGCAAGGCAGTACCTTGGCGCAGTTTTATTAAAGGCGAAATTGTATGGGGAAGCCGAAAAAATATTTAAGGAAGATCTTACAATAAATCCGGCAAATCATTGGTCGCTCCAAGGATTAAACACAGCTTTAATAAAACAGAAACAAAATGCGGCGGCTGGTAAAATAAAATTACAACTGGATAAAACTATTGTGTCGAACGATATGAAGGAATTGCCAATTGTGTATTAAGAGACTATTTCAATCTAATTTTGCAACTTCAATTCTAAGGCCAATGATGCTATAAAAAACTGAACCTGAACGGAGCGTCGCCAATGCCGTTGCCATGAAATACAAAAGATGGTAACCAGATAAATCACTTTTTAACTGCTTGTAAGTAAACTAAAAACATTTCCTTGACAGAACTTATCACAGACCTTGCTATCATAAACGAACTTGCTATAACCAGGGAAAAGGAAAATAACAATTTCAGATCATTTATTAAAGAACTGGATTCCGATGAAACGGATAAGGTTGTTCATGAAATAAACGATCGCATCAGTAGTGCAATAGATTGTACCCAATGTGGCAATTGCTGTAAATCATTGATGATAAATGTTACCGGTGAAGAAACAACCGCCTTGGCAGCTCATTTACAAATGGATGTATCAGAGGTAAAGGAAAAATATATTGAACAAAGCCAGGGTGGAGTGATGATTATCAACACCATTCCTTGTCATTTTTTAAAAGACAGTTGCTGTACCATTTACGAAAACAGGTTTACAGAATGCAGGGACTTTCCTCACCTTGACAAACCAAATTTCAGTAACCGGTTAGGTAATACAATGATGTATTATGGTATGTGCCCCATCATTTTTAATGTAATAGAAACTTTAAAAACAAATCTTGGCTTCAAAATTGAACACCATTAAATTCGATAATTTATTATCATTAAATCAACAACCCAATTATTATTAAACAAAACTTCAGTAACATGAAAATTACAAAAGTACTAATGGCCGTTGCCATTGTAACCACAACGGGATTTTTAAGTTGTAAACCAAAAGATGCAGACATCAAGTCGGCTGTTGAAGCAAAACTTAATGCTAAACCAGATATGTCGGGCACGATGGTATCTGTAACTGATGGCGTAGCCACTATTTCGGGTGAATGTAAAGATGAAACCTGCAAAGCTGATTGTGAAAAATTAACCAGTGAAGTAAAAGGTGTAAAATCTGTAGTTAATAATTTAACTGTACCGCCACCTCCTCCACCGCCGGTTGCTGTTACTGTTGATGACACTTTAAAGAGTGGTGTGAATGATGCATTGAAAGATTTTACAACAGTTACCGCAGAAGTAATTGATGGCGTTGTTACTTTAACAGGTACCATTAAAAAAACAGAACTGCCTAAAGTAATGATGGCATTAAGTTCATTGAAACCAAAGAAGATAGAAAATAAATTAACTGTAAAATAAAAATTGGAGGAATCAAATTATGGCATTACAAGATAAATATAAAGCACTTACAGATGCAGCTACTACAGCCGGGGTTACTGACTTGCAGGTTAGGGAACAAGATGGAGTATTGTACGTTGACGGAACGGCTTCTACTGGTTCTGTAAAAGATGAGCTATGGAAAGTTTATGACTCCATTGATCCTAATTTTACTTCAGGCGACCTTGTTTTAAATGTAAAAGTAAACGTGGATGCTTCGGTTACAAAAGTAAAAGTAACTACAGAATCCACTAACCTTAATATTAGAAAAGGTCCAGGGACAGATCAACCCATTGTAGGTAAAGCGGCACATGGCGAAGTGATTACGCTCATCAGTCAATCAAGTGAGCAGTGGTGGCTGGTACGCACCGATGATGGTGAAGAAGGATATGCATACGCAATGTATCTTACGCCAGAAGCCTAATTTAATTTAACTTTTCAAAAGCCATTCAGTAACCTGGATGGCTTTTATAGTTACAGCATTAACGTAATTTGCAGGAAATTATAATTGAATGAAAAATGTATTAAGATATCTGCTCAGTCTTACGTTATTACTTTCTTTTAGCTTTTGTAAGGCACAGGTAAAAACAACTATGACTGCAGATGAATTTGAAAAAAGTATCAATGGTCCCGTTCAGTTGCTTGATGTAAGAACAATGGGAGAATTTAGTTCGGGCCATTTGAAACATGCCTTACAGGCAGATTGGAACGACCAAAGCGAATTTACACGACGGATTGGTTTTATTGACAAACAAAAGCCCGTTTATGTGTATTGTTTAAGCGGTGCAAGAAGTGCAGCCGCTGCAAAAAAAATGAGATCGCTTGGTTACTCAAGTGTATTTGAACTAAAGGGCGGAATAAATGCATGGAAAACTGCGAATAAAACTGTAGAAGGAACTACAACCGGAAAGCAAATGAGCATTGCAGAATTGGATGAAGCAATCAGCAAATCAACAAAGGTTGTGTTGTTGGATTTTGGGGCTGAATGGTGCCCGCCATGTAAGCAAATGGAACCGGTTTTAAAAAGCCTTGAAAATAATCAAGAGGGAAAATTCTCCTTAATTAAAATTGATGGTGGCAGAGATGAGGCCATTCTTAAAAAATATAATGTTACGGCTCTGCCTGTATTTATAGTATTGAAAGATGGAAAACAGGTTTGGAGAAATGATGGTGTAGCGGATGAGAAAACTATTGCGACACATCTTTAAATACCCTCTTCACTAACTAAAGAAAAGATTCTTTAATAAAATCACTCACCAGGTAACTAATTAATTTACCGGTTGAATCGCTTTTTCTGCCATCAGCTAACTGCGCAGCTCCCTCGCAGATATGCAGGTAGGCTACTTTAGCATCCTGCGCAATATAAGTTACATATTGCCTTGCGTATAGTGGACGGATGCCGGCAGGTGTACTGGCACTGCTCAAAGCATTTTCAATGCAATCTAAATCCAGTTCAATGCCTGTGTAAGAATCTTCGGTAAATGCCGTTGCATGTGCTACTGCCTGTATAAAACTTTTACGTTCCAGCAAAAATATTTCCTCGTAGGTTACATAATCAATAAACGGATCGTTGTGAATGTCCATTAAAATACTTTGTGGAATATAGTTCTCATGTAGACCAACGATGGCATATTTTCCCAGGTAGCCATCTTCCGATGCATAGCGAAACGGGTTGCCGCTGTGTCTTCCTTCAGCCGTACGAAAATCTGCATGGGCATCCAGGTTAATGGCATTAACCTGTGCAATTGGAATCACTGAGGCTTTATGTAGACCTTTGGCAACGCCTTTCAAAATAGGGTAAGCATTGTTGTGGCCTCCGCCAATAACGATCGGTATTTTTTTGCAGGATGCTATTACCTTAATCATATTCTCTACCTCATCATCGATTAAATTTACTGCATGGCGATAGGCATCAATTAATTCTTCCTGCCCATAAGCGTTGGATTCTATCAGGTATTTAATATCACCAAAATCAAAATGACCGAGCAACATAATATTTTCACCAACTAAAAAATCGTTGCTCTGGATATTTAAAAAGCTATGTAAAAAAGGAAGCCAGGCTGTATCAGCACCGCCAATGCCATAATTTGCTTTAATCCCGATATCTTCCGGAATGCCAATGATCACATACTTGGCCGAAGCATTTTGGAGCGCTTCCTGCCAGTCTTCTTCTGAGGTGATATTTTGCAGCCGTTCACCTATTTTGGTTTCAAAACGGCGGATCTTCGTAACAGACAAAATATCTTCCTTGGTATAAAACTTAAAATGTTTCATAAATGGAAGATAACAAAAATTATAGTTGAATTAAAAATTGTTGTAATGCAAATTGTAGTGTTAGTTATAGTAAACAAAGGGTGAATTAGTAAACATTTTTTTATGAACCAGGTAGATGTTTTTCAATTAAACTTCGGTGGCGTTATTTATCCCGAGTAAGATTTTGTGTGCTGCATCGGGACGCTTGCCGATCTTATCGGCATCCCGATATTACATTCAATCGGGACTTGTACATTTTATCAATGAGGGGCAAAATACCAACTCACTAATTTATCACTTGCGAAGTATAATAGGTTCAATCAGGTCCCATAAGTTTCCGTAGATATCCTCAAAAACAGCCACTGTACCGTAAGGTTCTTTAACCGGTTCTCTGACAAACTTTACTTCTTTAGAAGTGTAGTTATTATAATCTCTCCAAAAATCATCGGTATGTAAAAACAGGAATACCCTTCCCCCGGTTTGATTACCTACGCTGCTCAATTGCTGTTCATTGGAAGCCTGCGCCAATAACAACCTGCAGTCCGATCCCTGCGGTGAAATTACTACCCAGCGCTTGGTTTCACTTAGCTGTGTATCTTCTACCAGTTCAAACCCTAAGATTTGGGTGTAATATTTAATGGCTTCATCGTAATCTTTTACAACCAATGCTATTTGCGCCAGCCGTTGTTTCATAAAATTATTTGTTTAGTAAAAATGTAATCAATTCATTGCTATCAATTCGCCTTTAATCAGTACGTTTTCAATATGGTTTGAACCAAATGAATAAGGGAGGTATGCCAGGGAAGGGATTGGTTTTGTTATAATAAGATTGGCAAATTTACCCACGCAAATTGATCCTGTCTCCTGCTCTGCTCCCATTGCATAAGCACCATTGATCGTTGCGGCATTAATGACTTCTTCCGGCAGCATTTTCATTTGTATACAACTCATTGAAATTACCAGGTTCATATTTCCGCTGGGTGAAGAGCCGGGATTAAAGTCGGTTGCAAGTGCAATGGCGCAGCCTGCATCAATCAATTTCCTGGCTGGTTGAAACGGCATTCTAAGAAAAAATGCTGCCCCCGGAAGTAAGGTGCATACCGGCGAATTAGCTCCCGTTGCTTTTGATAATAATTCAATATCATTTTCTGTCAATGTTTCCAGGTGATCGAGTGATAGGGCATTTAGTTTTAATCCGGTTTCAATTCCTCCGATACTATTTAACTGGTTCACATGCAACTTGGGCCTTAAACCTACAGCCATACCTGCTTTACAAATCGTCTCCATTTCCTCAGGAGAAAAAAATCCAGTTTCGCAAAACACATCAATATAATCTGCTAGTTTTTCTGCTGCAATTACCGGTAGCATTTCATTGATGATACAATCAATATAACCCTGGTGATTTTCCTTGTATTGAAGTGGATAAGTATGGGCACCTAAAAAAGTTGCTTTGATAGTCAAAGAAGACTTTTCTTTCAACCTTTTTATCACCCTTAACATCTTCAACTCACTTTCTACCGTTAAGCCATAGCCGCTTTTTATTTCTATAGCACCTGTTCCTGTTTTATTTATTTCCTGCAATTTTTTCCAGGATTCGTTGAATAGAGCATCTTCATTTATTGCCTGTATTTTTTTTGCGGAATTTAGAATCCCTCCTCCCCTTGCAGCTATTTCTGCGTAACTTAATCCTTTGAGTTTATCTACAAATTCATTTTCCCTGCTGCCGGAAAACACAAGGTGGGTGTGACTATCGCACCAGGCTGGCAACACATATCTGCCTGATGCATCTATTACATTTTTTGGTAGTTGAGGAATTTTTAACGCTAGTTCATACATAGGGCCGTAGTCCGCTATGATGCCGTCTTCAATTAGAATATAAGCGTTTTCAATTGACGGTAACTCTGCCATTGCGCTACCATGCAGCAGCTTATTTTCTGCCCTCGTATTAACAAGTTGTTCAATATTTATAACAATGGATACCATTCACTCAATACATTTATTAAACTCTATAGTTTATTAATTTTATGATGAAGAAGTTGCAATCAGTATTACAACTGTTCCCAGGTTTCTTTTCCAAATTGCTCCAGTCCCGGGTCTCTTGCACCCATTAATAACAATACACATTCATTGGTTAAATGTGGACGGACTGTTGTTAAAAAATCATTCCTGTTTTCAACAAAAAAAGCATTTTTATCCAACGCTTTAATGTCGTTGATAAGGTCATTGGCAGAAATATCTTTTACAGCAGTTCCCCCTGCATAAAAAATCTCACTCATCCATATTTCATCCTGCGGTCTTAAAACGGCTGCAATTTCTTTTACAAAATCATTTCTCAAAAACCTGGTTGGCCCGTACCCATGTGGTTGGAACCAAGCCACCACTTTTGGTGCAATATACTGGCAAGCGGCTATTGACGCGGCACATTTTGCAGGATTATGTGCATAGTCATCTATTACCCAAATTCCATTTTTATTACCAAGTACCTGGTGCCTGCGATAAATACCTTCGTACAGTTTTAATGCATCCGCACATACCTGCAAATCAACTCCTAATTGATTGGCAATTGCAGTTGCTGCCAGTGCATTTTCCATATTGTGTTTGCCAACAGTTTTCAAGGCAAACAAAATTTCTGAAACTGTATAAGTAATATTGAAACCAGATTGAGCAAAGTCTTTAGCAATATAACCTGCAGACGTATTTTCATCAATGGAAAAATCCTGAGCTGTATTAACAGATAACTTTTTTGATAAGGCATTGGACTGATTCACTACAAATAAATCTTTTGTATTTGACTTGAATTGACCGAAAATATCCATGAGCTCTTCTATCTCCTGGTGATCCTTATCAATATTTAAAAGCAAACCAACTTCAGGTTTGTATTGCACAATTGATCCGTCGCTTTCATCTGCTTCTATAATTAGCCACTCCCCTTTTCCAACCTTGGCGTTGCCAATTTTTCCTTCCTTTATAATACTAACCAATCCGGCACCGCTAATAATACTTGGTTGCCAACCTGCAAATTGCAATATATCAAATAGCATGGCACTTGTTGTACTTTTCCCGGATGTTCCACCAACTGCAACTGTCTTTTTACTGTTTGCAATCAGGGCCAATACTTCCGACCTTTTTAGAATAGGAATATTTAATTGTTTTGCTTTTTGCACTTCAAAAACAATATCTTCTACTGCCGTGGAAACCACTACCAGCTGGGTTTTATTAGTAATTCCTTCACCATTTTGCAAAAAGCAATGAATGCCTTCAGCCTCCAGTTTTTGTCTTGTTTCATTTACAGTGCCGGGTACAAAATACCGGTCACTGCCACTTACATCTTTGCCAATACCTGCAAAATATTGCGCAATGGCACTCATACCCGTACCTGCCACGCCAATGAAAAAAACATGCTGAAAGTCATCTATTGTTGAAACCATATTTTACAAATTGATTATGAAATATTGGTGTTGTGTCTTAAGGTGCGGTATGCTAATAATAAACTCAGTGCCATCAAAATTGCTCCTAATAAAAATGCAGCACCAGCAAATTGTATGGGTGCAGCAGGTTTTGTAAAATATGCAAATAAGCTCGTCATTAAAACGGGTCCTATGATATTTGTAAGACTCATAATACTGGTGAGACCACCTTGCAATTCGCCCTGTTCGTTGGCAGGCACTTGTCCTGATATAATGGACTGCAATGCCGGCCCACAAATACCACCCAGGCAATAAGGCACTAAAAATACAAACATCATCCAACTGCTGCTTGCAAATGCAAATAGCAACAACCCTACTGCATAAAATGCAAGCCCAATGTAAATACTTTTTTTATTCCCTAAAACTGGATTTACAATTCTTATTAAACCTCCTTGTACAGCACCAACTAATAAGCCTACAAGGCCAAGTGAAATGCCAATCATTTTAGGGCTCCAGTTAAATTGTTTGATGGTGAAAAAAGACCAGGTACTTTGCACAGCATTTGCAGCCAGGTAAATTAAAAAGAAGGAAAAAAACAAACCAGCAACAGCAGTATATTTTTTGAGTTGAACGAGTGATGCAATCGGTATTATCTTTTTATAATCCAATGCCCGCCTGTTTTCCGGTGCCAGTGATTCTGGTAAAACAAAGTACCCGTATAATGTATTGATGAGACTAAGAACAGCCGCAACAATAAAAGGAATTCTAACACCAAGGTTGCCCAGCAATCCTCCAATTACGGGTCCTAATATAAATCCCATGCCAAAGGCGGCACCAACCATACCGAAATTTTTAGCACGGTTTTCTGCAGTACTAATGTCGGCAATGTAGGCAGTAGCCGTTGTAAAACTTGCACCGGCAATCCCGGCAATAATCCTACCTACAAATAACCATCCAATAGACGGTGCCATTGCAAGAAAGATATAATCAATACCTAACCCAAGCAGTGATAACAGTAGTATAGGGCGTCTGCCATATTTATCACTGAGGTTGCCAAGCAATGGTGAAAATAAAAACTGCATCGAAGCGTATGCAAAAGCCAACCAGCCGCTATATCGGGATGCCTGGCTAATATTACCATGAATTAATTGTTCAATTAAGCCAGGTACCACTGGTATTATAAGGCCGATACCGGTTACATCCAATAACAACGTAATAAATATAAAACTTATAGCAGCGCTTTTGTTTCGGGGCATTGGTGTTTATTAAATGTAAGAAACAAAGATAAGCAGGCAACAACGAATGCTGTGTGAGGGTATGTAAAATAAAACGGGTGATTTTGAAAATAGCTGTGAAATAATGATCTCAGGAAAACTAAACGTATCGAAATTGTTCAGGCTGGTATTTTAGCAGGTAACCGCAATCGTTGTGTATAAAAATCAACACCGAATGTTTTTAAAACTTTGAACATGAAATTGTGGGCATAAAAAAAGAGCTCATAAATGAGCTCCTTTTTTTAGTAGTATATCAGTTTGGAATTACCATCTGTTACCGCCACCACCGCCACCGCGGTTGTTAGAGTATCCACCACGACTTCCGCCGCTGCTTCTTGCTTCTCTTTCTTTAGCGATAGAAACAGACATTGCTCTTCCTTCAACTTCTTTGTTGTTTAAACCCAACATAGCATCTTTTCCTTCATCATCTGAATCCATTTCCACAAAACCAAAACCACGTGAGCGGCCTGTTTCTCTGTCCATAATTACTTTGGCAGATGAAACTGTACCAAATTTTGAAAAAAGTTCGTTAAGCTCAGCATCGTTTGTGTTGAAACTCAAATTTGAAACGTAAATGTTCATAATCTTAAAATTAAATAATAAATAAAAAATAAAATACCTGTGATGGTAACTGCGGACAAAACTTTTAAGAAGAGAAAACTAATACGTGGAGAAGTAAAAAATTGAATCTATCTATAAACGATGTGCTCATTGAGCTATAATCACGGCGCAAATATAGACGTATTTAATTACAACAGCGAATTTATTTTGAAAAGCAAAATTAATTACGCCTTACCAGGTCAATCCTTAAATGTATTGACCAACTATTTCAGGCTATTTACAAGATCAACATATTCCTTCATGGCTAATTCTTTTGGCTTGCCACTTAACTCCTGCCATGCTTTAAATTTTGCATTGGCAACAAAATCAAATGCGTTTGACGGAGCTTCCTTATTTACATCGCCAATGGTAGCCTGCTTGTACAAAGAATATAATTTAAGCAGTGTAATATTATCCGGCTTTTTTGATAATTTTTTACTTTCTGTAGCAGCCAGTTCAAATTGTTCAGGTAGTTCCATGTCGTTTATTATTAATCATTAAATCTATTCATTAATTCTTGCATAACGCTATTTATTATCATGCTGAAAGTTTATTTAATTCCTTTAAATAATCATACTGTAAATCTTCATGCATGGTTGATATTACTTTATCAATCTTCTTTAACTGGGCCTTGTAAAGATTTATAAGGGCGGTACTATTACGAATGGCTATGCCCGAATTAATCAATGCATTACAGAAATAAAGCAGTAACTCTACTTCTACTTGTTTAGAACCTGTGTACCGCGTATATTTTGCCGTTATTCTTAATATTTTACGCAGGCTTTTTTTTGCAAAATACAGGTTGCTTTTATTGATGGCTGCAAACTGTTCATCCATTTCTATCTTTATGCTGCTAACGTAAGCGGCCTCATCGTGTTCTTCAAAAAGCAGGTAGGTCAACAACTCTTTATTATCTTTTTTATACCTCGCCAAACGCACACATAGCTCCAGTAATTTTGCCGGTGGCACCAGGTTAAGTTCCTGCTTCAATTCGTTAATGGTAGCTGCTTTCATGCCGCAAATTAAATAACTTCCGCCGATAGTAAATAATCCGGGAAGTTTGGCGTTATGATGTATAAATATTTTTGAAACTAAAAGAGGAAATCATTTATGATTTTTTTTAAGAAAGGTAAAAAATTTTAAAGATCAATCATCAACTAAAAATATTTCATTAGGCCATCTTTAAAATACATTTTATTTTATCTTGCACTCAAACCCCATTCTATGAGAAAAATAACTACCCTTTTATTACCTATGCTTTGTAGCATATTATTTTCCAATGCACAGTTTTTCAAGACATCCGTAAAGGATGAGGATTTTAATGATTCTCTATCCAGAATCGTCTATGGATTCAAAACAAATTTTTATCCAATCCAGGCAAGGCAACTAACGTCCGAAGGGTTGGTGGATGTTTTTGAATCCAGCGTTAAAATTCCCGGTGCAGCGCATTGCATTATTCAGCGCTATCATTCTGAAGAAGACACAACAGCAAGCTGGCAGGCGATTATGTATGATGGTGATAGTTTTGACGAAGCTGCAAAGATTTATAAAAACACTTACCGGCTTATTAAAAAATCTAAAATTAAATACGGTACATCTACGAATTATTCTTTTACCGGGTCAATGGAAGCGCCGAGCGAAGAAATCAGGTTTACTGTTAGTCCACTTCGTTTAAATACATCCGATAAAGACTATGAACATTTTTATGCTGAAGTAGAAATTACCAGCAATTTCCCTAATTGGGAAGTTCATTTGAACATGCATAGCAAAAAGAACGATGACGAAAAATATTGATTATAACAAATGCTGATCAAGCATTTTATTTACAGGATGGGGTGTTTTTATAAATCATAAAAATATCTCGTCCTGTTTACTTTTATATCCCTGAGTAAGCTCGATTTTGGACTGATGGAAATATTGAAGAAGCGGTACCGGCCAACAGGCGAAACGTTGATGGCCATTTGCCAGCAATGCATTTCTCTTGCAATGGACACCGAGATAGTACCCAGTTCTTTTTGAGAGATATTGTAAAATCCGTTTAAACCAAGTTGCCATTTCGGTGTAAGATTTACAGTTCCGTTCCAATTTATGTCCTGGAATACGTTGGTTGTAAACCCTGTGTAGTCAGGCTTTCTGTCGCGTTGAAACCGTAATGAATAGGAAAAATTTACGGACCATGGAATACTAAAGTCTGCAAACTCCGCCGGGTTATTGCTTATATAAGCGAGCTCCGTTTCGTATTCATCCAGCGGCATTCCTGTTGAAGGATTATAAGGTTGTGCTAAGTTATTGCCGTTATTTTGTTTGGGCTTTTTATCACCTCCCTGGAACTGGCTTGATACAGAAATATTTCCTGAAACAAACCTGCCAAGGGTTGCTATTTTATTTCGCCACACCAGTTTATCAATTCTATTTCCTCCTGCGTCTGTTTGGTATGGATCCAGGATAGCACTTGCAGTAATACTTATTTTTTCAAACAAGTTACTCCGTGCCCCAATACTAAATGTACTTAGTTGAAACGAGTCAGCCAGGAAGTTATAACTACCACTTAAATTCAATCCATCTATCAACGTTACTTTTTTCGTTGCATCTGCAGCGGTATCTTTTTTGTTCTTCACTTTCATTTGAATATTGTTATCAATATTGAAACTCAGTCCTCCAAATTTACCCTCACCAAAAGCACCGTAAATACTGTTATCAAAAACATTGAACCTGGCTGTATTACCTGCGGTATCTATCTGTTTATTATAAAAATATTTGCCATTCATGTCCGGTTTGTAATTGATACTTATCGACGGCCGAATCTCATGACGTATGGCCTGTATTTTAGAATTTTTTCCAAAACCAAATGAACCAAATATGCGGCTCGACATACTAATGCCAAACGACATGTCCCTGGCAGAATAAAAGCCTTTATTAATAACGGTATCTATTTTTTTCTGAGCTCCGTTCCAGTTACGGATAAACTTTTTTTGATACCATCTTTCTGTATAAGAAACGCTGGGTGAAATTTGTAATGGCCCTAACTGTGGAAGCGATAAGGAAATAGGCACATTATGATTTGCTCCCCATTGAAAATTATTAAATATTTGCTTACCTATATTTAACCTGGTAACTGCGGTATCACCTGAGAAAAAAGTAAGACTTTTTGCATTGGTGTTTAATGCTATGCCAAGATTTTCGTACCATTTGTAACTGCCAATCACTTCTTTTCTTCTAAAAGGATAAAGTGTATTTAAATTAAAGCTCACATCCGGCAGTGTTATATTTGTTTGCTTAACATTGGTATTTTGTGAGTGGTTGGCATTAATGGAAATATTGTAAGGTTTGTCTTTCCAAACCTTTGCATAGGCAATGGATGAACTCAATTGGTTGGTGAAATTTCGGGTAGGACTATTGGGTACTTGAGAATTATATGAGTTGCTACCGGCATTTACATTTGCATTGAAAGTAACTCCCGGCCGCGATTTTGTATCCACACTATGGCTCCATCTTACAAAAAATGATTTACTGGTTGAATAATCCGGATCACCCTTAAAATTGTTTTTGAACCGCTGGTAGTCAAATGAAAAGTTACCCTGTCGCCGGTATCGCACATAATACCGTGGGCTTACATTAAATGTAAAACCTCCATAGGAGTAAATGGTAGCCCTTGTAGTTACGTCCCAGTTATCGCTGATAACCTTATAATAACCTACGCCTTCCAACGCAAGGCCGAATTGTTCGTTGCTTGTAAATGCTGGCGCAATAAGGCCTGAGTGCCTTCCCTGTGATAAAGGGTAAATACCAAAAGGAAGTATGATGGGAATAGGCACACCTTCAAATTCAGGGTGTACGGGCCCGGTAACTGCAAATTTTTTATTGATGAATTTACTTTTTTTACTTACAAAAGCAAAATGTGGTGTATCTAAATTACAGGTAGTAAACCTTGTTTTGAAAGCATAAAATGAAGTGGAATCTATCTTCTTTATTTTTTCTCCGTACACATACATTTCTCCCTGGGTGGTATACGTTCCTTTAGTAATTCCTTTTCCCGACTTCATGTTAAATGCAATGGTGTCACTTACGGTTTTAAGATCGCCCTGGTTAAAAGTAGGATATGAGATAACCTTACCAGTGCTATCTTTTGTTAAGGCAGCTGTAACCATGTTTGTCGTCTGATCATATTGAATACCCGGTGCCGTTAGTACATTGTCGGTATAGGATACTTTGGACTGTTTTCCATACAATAATATTTTTTTACCCGGCACATCCAACACCATAGAATCATCAGCATGGTAAACAACCGGAGCATCTAATGTATCTTTTGAAATTTTTACATTGAAGGTATCAACAACAACTATCATAGAATCAGCGTTATGCAAAGAGTCAGTTTTATTAAGCGTATCTGATTTGTTGAATGGAACGGTATCAAGGATTGGAGCCAAAATATTTTTTCTGGGCATAACGGTATCCCTTACAGGTTTTGGAAGGGTATCGATCGTTAAAGTTTTGTAAAACTGTCCATCGGTAAAGCTACGGAGGTTGAGTCCCAGCGTTACTGTAATGAACAGCAGCATTACCATGCATGCTAAAATATATTTTGACTTACCTTTGTTATCGTTGTTCATTGCAGTTGAAGCAAAAATAAACATATTAGGTACACCAATGTGTGAATAATCTTATAATTAATATATCCAAAAAACGGTTTTTATATATGTTTAAAATAAAATTCATTGTCCCTATTTTAATCTCCTGTTTTCTTTTTTCATTTGCTGGTTACGGACAAAGTGCTAAAAAATTAAAGACAATTATAGTAGATGCAGGACATGGCGGTTCTGATGCAGGGGCTGTTGGACAATATGAAGGTTCACTTCGTTCTAAAGAAAAAGATATTACACTTGCTATCTCAAAGAAACTTGTGGTTACATTACAAAAAGCCCTGCCGGATGTAAACATTGTACCCACCCGCACTACCGATGTTTATAATAATGTAAACGAGAAAGCAAATATTGCCAATCAAAATAAAGGAGATCTGTTTTTATGCATACATGCGGATTCTGGTCCGCTTAAAACTGCCCGCAGGCAAACAGGCACCAGGCAGGTTACCCATTATAAAACCAGCTATGTTGGTAAAGGAAAAAAAAGGAAGAAAGTAACCACTGCAAAAAAAGTTACTGAGCCGGTTTATCAATATTATAAATTGCCTATGCAAAGAAGTGGAACCAGTGTATGGATTTTTGCTTCGCATAAAACGAGTGATAAACTGAAAGCCATCATTGATAATGGAGAAGACTTTAATGTGGTGGCAGATGATGATGACAGCACCGAAAATAATATCGATTATAGTAGCCCTGAAATGAAGCCCATCATCGCAATTTACGCCAAGCGTTACCAGGAAAAAAGCATCCGCATTGGAATGCTGGTGGAGGAAGAAGTTGCAAAAACAGGAAGGCCAACTTTTGGATTGAATCAACGCCAGGTTGGTATAAGGGTGTTGCAGTCAACCAATATGCCTGCCATTTTAATTGAAACGGGTTTTATTAATAATGAAGAAGATGAAAGGTATCTGAACAGTGATAAAGGACAGCAGGAACTTGCTGATAGTATTACCCAGGCCGTACTTAAATATAGGGATATTGTAGAAGGAAAATCTACAGTAAGCAATAAAGTTGCATCCTCAAACAAATAGAAATTACCTTTTAATATTACAGGCAAAGTGGCAGATGTATTATTTGCCACTTTTATTATATCATTCAATAAGCAATAATTGTAAATATTCGCATGAAAAAATCCGTATCACAACCTTGCAATAATAAATTTACGATTTACAATCGTTCCCTGCCGTGAGCCGGAGTACCTTTAAATATAAAAAAAACATCAGTTTGCAGCACACTTAATGGTTTTGTCAGGTTAAACTATGCATTATTCACAGGTAATATCAAAGCCAACAAATTAATCTGTATTTTTGAAAAAAACAATCCTGTTAACAATATGAAGATTTCAAACGAGACCAAAGTAGGATCCCTTACAGTGATTGCTGTAGTGTTGTTGATTCTAGGATTCAACTTTTTAAAAGGCAATAGTTTTACCAGTCATAACACCCGGTTTTTTGCTGTATTTTCTAATATCCAGGGATTAGCTACCAGTAATGCTGTTGTAATAAATGGTAAACAAGTTGGTACAGTTGCCAAAACCGACGGTGGTGACGATATGCGCAGGATTGTAGTTGAAATAAATATGAAACTAAAGGTAAATATTCCCAATAATTCAATTGCAGTAATAGCCCCTTCCCTGCTTGGTACTACAGCACTTGAAATAAAATTGGGAAGTTCAAATACTTTTCATCAGGATGGCGATACCCTTATAACTGCGGCTTCGGGTGGAATGTTTGATGAAGCTTTACAAAAAGTAGACCCTGTTCTTTCGCAGGTAAAAAATGCAGTTAAATCACTGGACTCTTTATTGCTTACTGTTAACGGGGTTTTTGATCCCAATACAAAAAACAATATCCAGGCCACCATGGAAAATCTGAACAGGACTACCGCTGCCCTGGCTATATCTTCTGCATCGTTGCAAACCTTACTAAATACACAAACCGGAGCGTTGGCTAAAACGCTGGATAATGTTAGTTCTTTTACCGGTACACTTAAAAACAACAATGCCAAAATAGATCAAACGCTTACCAACCTGGAAGCAACTACCTCTAAATTCGCAAAACTTGATGTAGAGAAAACATTGACTTCGTTGAATACCACTATCACTGAATTGAAGAACACCATCGGTATGGTAAACAGCAGCAATGGTACACTTGGTTTATTGATCAATGATAATAAACTATACAATAATTTAAATGCAACTTCCAATAAATTAAATCTGTTGTTAGATGATTTCCGCGTACATCCAAAACGCTATGTCAACATCTCAGTGTTTGGAAGAAAAGATAAAAGTGGCCCGCTACTTACTCCATTGCCCGACACTGTAAATGCTCCTTATTTAAATCAATAACCGGCTACCTGGAATTCATTACTAATAGGTCGTATAAATTTTGTGATACTGTTTGTAAATAAATGAGGAAATTGCAGCATTCCAAAATCAATTGTATTGAAATCAGTTTTTTCATGCAGGATATTATTTTTGATATCCTTTTTTACAGGCGTTCATTTTTCTTCGTTGGCGCAGGATCTTGCTCCCGCTGGAAGTCAGGGTCCGGATACACTTCGTATTATTCAAATAATCAATGGCGACAGGTTACGTGAAAAAGAAATTGATTCTGCTACAATTATTCAAACGCTTGCCGGACATGTAATTCTAAAAGAAGGCCTCACCCTATTTTACTGCGACAGCGCCGTCATTGATAAGCGTACCAATATCCTGGAAGCCTTTGGCAATATCCACATTAATCAAAATGACAGTATACATACTTACGCTCAAAACCTTCGTTACATCGGTAATGACCGTATGGCTTTTTTAAAGAAAGATGTAAGGCTTACAGACAATAAAGGAACATTATACACACAGGACCTGGATTATGATCTGAAATCCAGCATTGGGAAATACAAAAATGGCGGCCGTGTGGTAAATGGCAAAACGGTGCTTACCAGTACAGAAGGTATTTATTATGCGGAAACAAAAGATGTATATTTTAAAAAGAATGTACACCTGGTTGATCCAAAATATGATATCAGGAACGATACTTTGTTGTATAACACCCAAACCCAGGTTTCTTCATGGAACACTCCCACGGTTATTAAAAGTAAAAACGGAGGCGACATTTACTCCTCCTCCGGCGTATATGACCTAAAGAACGGAAAAGCATTTTTTGGAAACAGAACGGTCATTAAAGATAGTAGCAGAACGTATGTATCTGAGAACAGCGCCTATGATGAAATAACTGGTATAGCCCAATTAGAAGGCAATGCAGTTATAAAAGACAGCGTAAATGGTTATACTGTAACGGGTGGCCAGATTTTTCTTAACAAAAACGACAACTCATTTTTAGCAACCCGAAAGCCTGTATTGATCTTTAAGGGAGATGGAAATGACAGTACTTTTATTGCAGCAGACACATTGTTTTCCGGCGTTGAACACCGGGATAAATACGGCAACCTGATAGCAATTGAAAAGGACACTATAAAATCGAAGACGGTAGTAAACTTGAATGATTCAACACTTGCATTTAACAAAAGTTCCGATTCCATTGGGTTAAAAAAGAGCATTGATTCAGTCAACATGAAATCATTCATCAGTAAAATGCCTGGTGCCGAATTACCAAAGGGCGGTGTGTATATTGCGAAGGCAATAGTGCCAATTGATTCATCAGGTTTGCGAATACGTCCGGTCATTTTAGATTACCGACTAATAGCCAGTCAAAAAGTTAAAGTAGTTCAATCGAAAAAGATGTCGGCGCAGGATAGTTCAATATCAATTAAAAAAGGTAAAAAGACACCACCTAACCTATTGCCGGATTCTATAGCGGTTGCAAAAGTATTATCTGCTCCTGATTCATCTGTGGTAATTACTGAGACTCATTTACCGGACTCTTTATCGGTAAATAAAAACTCAAGAGATAGCCTGGGAAATATCATTGCGGTCGAAGATTCGTCTGTCAGAAAAGACTCGGTTATTGATAACAGAAAGACCATCGCTACAGCGGATACAACAATTCGTTTCTTTATCGCCTTTCACCATGTGCGTATTTTTAACGACTCACTGCAATCTGTATGCGATAGTTTATATTATTCTTCCCTGGATTCTATTTTCAGGTTGTTTCAAAATCCACTGGTATTTAGTAACAATTCTCAAATATCCGGCGACACCATTTATATGTACACGAAAAACAAAAAAGCCGAAAGGTTATATGTTTTTGAAAATGGCATTGTCATTAATAAAGCCAATGAAAAAATGTTTAACCAAATTGCCGGCAGAACATTAAATGGATATTTTAAGGACGGTGAAATGGATTATATGCGGGCAAAAGGGTCGCCAGCCGAAAGTGTTTATTATCCGCAGGATGAAGACAGTGCGTATATTGGAATGAACCGAAGCAAAGGTGATGTGATAGATATTTATTTTCTCAATAAAGAAGTACATAAAATAAAGTTCATCAATGATGTGGATGGAACACTTTATCCTATGAGGCAGATTCCCGAAGATCAGAAGTATTTAAAAAATTATAAGTGGGAAGAAATGCGCAGGCCAAAAAACAAACTGGAACTGTTTGAATAAATAATTCCCCGTAAATATTACATGTGCTATTTAAACCTTTCTTCAAATAACCTGTTACTTCCAACGACTGAGTATTACAACCATAAATAATTAAACAAGGTTCTTTCAATTAATAAAAAAAATAATGGCTACAACAAAAATTACAGTTAACAACAATGGTTCTTTAAAAATAGATGGAGATGTGGAAGTTGTTGACAGAGATGGCAACGTATATGATTTAGGTGGAAGAACTGTATTGGGTTTCTGCAGATGTGGATTATCAAAAAACAAACCATTTTGTGATGGTTCGCACAACGGCCATTTTGAACATGAAGCAGTAGCATTTAGCCTGCCTCCGAAGAAACAGCCTTAAACAATAATAGCCTCTTGTCATACTTGAATTGACAGTGTGATTGGGTGAGTCACCCCCAAAGGGTGACTCACCCGTTAACAAAAAACTAGTTTTGTTGCTTCATAAACCCGAGGATTTCCTGATAGCGTTTATTATAGGTAAACAAAAACTGGGTAATCATCGGGACATGCTTCTTTCCCTTTATTACGTGATAAATTGTTGCCGGTGCTAAAGGTGTAACTGTGGCAACAAATTTCTCATTACTTGATTTGATGGAAGGATAAGTTTTGCCACCCCTGTATATCAACATAGGCGGCATACCATTGTGTATATGATACAATGGGGAGGCATCTTTCCAGTTAACAGGATCATTGGTAAATGTGTTGATGTAAGTATTTCCTTCTGGAAAGTTTTCTTCTTTGAGGTAAGTGTACATGTCAAGCCCGGCTGCATCAATCAGTATAATTCCTTTCAACGGATTACTACTTTTTTTGCCATTAAAATAATCGTTGCTGGTTCCTATAAGTGCAGCAAGATGGCCGCCGGCTGAATGCCCCGAAATAAATATTTTATGTGGATCGCCACCATACTTATAAATATTTTCTTTTACCCAGTTAACCGAAGCCTCAGCAGTTATAGCCATGTCCTTATAATCGGCAGCAGGGCTCAGTGGATAATCGATAATCACCATTATAACTCCCTTTCGGGCAAACCTGTTTCCTAAAAAATTGTAAGTAGATTTTTTTCCAGAGTTCCAACTTCCACCATGTATAAATATCAACACCTCTTTTAATGAACTGCTTTTTTTAGGAGCAAATATATTTAGCTGTTGTGCCTCAATATGCCTGCTGGTATCTGCCGGAAAGTAGGTGATATTTTTAGAACGGGTTACACTTTTAAAAGCGCAGCCGGTATTCATCATTAATACTGATGCAATACAACATAGAAAAAACGAAGAAATTAAATTTGTTTTGATAGGTATGTCTTTATGTTTAAAGGTTATCATCGAAAGATACGAATTATGGAACATGATGGTTTTCAAATGCTGCCTGCAAGGCTCGCTTCTTAATATTTTTAATTAATTTCACAGGTACTATAACGCCATAAATTTCAAATGGTTTAACTTAATCAAATGAATAGAATAGATCGATTGTTTGGTATATTAACTCAATTACAATCAAAAAAGTATATCCCGGCCGAAAAAATTGCTGCCAGGTTTAAAATCAGTACCCGTACTGTTTATCGTGATATCAAAGCATTAAACGAGCAAGGGATTCCGGTAAGCTTTGAACAATCAAGAGGCTATTTCATTGTAAACGGATTTTTTATCCCACCCGTGGCTTTTAACTCTGATGAAGCAAATGCGCTTTTACTGATGGAGTCGGTTGTGCATGCTTTCACAGATAAATCTATCCAGACTCATTACAGCAGTGCAATAGAAAAAGTAAAAGCTGTATTGCGTAATGCCCAGAAAGAAAAACTGGAGCAATTGAATCAAAACATTGTGTTACAATTGCCTGCCTGCTTACGGAACGATTATGAATACCTGGCACTACTCCAGCAAACTATTTCCGCCCAAACCATTATCTCTATCGACTATAAAAATAACAAACATGAAGTAAGCCAAAGAAAAGCAGAACCAATCGGGCTTATTTTTTATGCGATGAGCTGGCATTTAATAGCCTGGTGTCAACTTCGCAACGATTATCGTGACTTTAAGGTATCCCGTATTTTAAAAGTAAGCGATACCGGAATGCCATTTGGTAAAACAGATCACATTGACGTAAACCAATACATGAAGTTGCTGCCGGTTGATTATTAATTATTTTTTAGTTCAAATTTTCACACTGACATAGGGTTGTCACCCGGTGCATTTTTCTTTGTGTAATCATTTAAAATTAAAAACTATGTCAATGATTCAAACATTCTTAAAAGAATTAGAAGCCGAAGCTACAACAACCCGTAAAATGTTGTCCATTATTCCAGATGATAAATATCAATGGAAGCCCCATCCAAAAAGCATGACCATTCAACAGTTGGCAACTCATATTGCCGAGTTACCTGCCTGGGTGGCAATGGTATTTAACACCAGTGAACTGGATTTTGCTGCCAATCCATACGCACCAAAGGATATTACGTCAACAACCGGTTTGATGCAACATTTTGAACAAAGTCTTATTGAAGGAAGAACAGCACTGGAATCTGCTAAGGAGGAACAATTATCAGATTTTTGGACCTTAAGAACCGGCGAACAAATTTTAAGTAAAGATTCTAAAGAAGGTGTGATCCGGATGACATTTAGCCAGATCATTCATCATCGTGCACAACTGGGTGTTTTTCTTCGTTTGCTGGATGTTCCAATTCCCGGAAGCTATGGCCCGAGTGCAGATGAAAGCTTCTCATAAAATGGATGTTTAATCCATGAATATAGTGGAACCATTTCTTTACGATGATCAACCCGCTCACATTTTGTTTGGGTTGATCATTGTTGCTTTAACCATTGTGTGGAAGATTTTTAAAGACAAAAATATCTACACTAAAAATTACAAAGGCTGAATATTGGTAGTGTACTAACTTTGATAAAAATTAAGTTCAGGTATGGCAAAACTTTCAGTAAACATCAATAAAATAGCAACATTAAGAAACAGCAGAGGTGGAAATAATCCTGACCTGGTAGAGACCGCTCTTGATATTGAGCGTTTTGGTGCAGAAGGGATTACGGTGCATCCAAGGCCCGATGAACGTCATATCCGCTATGCCGATGTATTTGCTTTAAGAAAAGTAATCACCACTGAATTGAATATTGAAGGCAATTGTACGGAACAAAAATTTGTTGACCTGGTATTGGCCAACCAGCCTACACAGGTTACACTTGTGCCCGATGCAATGGGACAAATTACTTCCAACCATGGATGGAATACCGTTGAACACAAAGATTATCTTATCAAAATGATCCGGATATTTAAGGATGCCGGAATTCGTACCAGCATTTTTGTGGACCCCGTTGTTGAAATGGTTGAAGGTGCTGCTGCTACGGGTACTGACCGTATTGAGTTGTATACCGAAGGATTTGCCAAACATTATGATGAAGGACGTAGGGAAGTTGCAATTGCTCCCTATATTGCTGCTGCGCAAAAAGCAAATGATTTAAATGTAGGTATTAATGCCGGCCACGATCTTGATTTGCAAAATCTACAGTTTTTTGCACAAAAGATACCGGGGCTATTGGAAGTTTCAATTGGCCACGCACTTATTTGTGATGCATTATATCTTGGTTTGGAGAATACCGTTCAGCTTTACAAAAGGCAGTTGATGCAATCCTAAAATAAGTTGGTGCATATTTCAACGAATAAATTATACACTTACATGCATAAAAAAATCCTCCCGTTTTTAAAGCGAAAGGATTTTTTATAACCCATCAAAGAAATTCTTTAACCCAGGTATGCTTTTAAAGCACCACTATATCTTGCCTTTTGAAGGCGTTTAATTGCTCTTTCTTTAATCTGGCGAATACGTTCTTTTGTAAGATCATATTTCTGACCAATCTGTTCAATGGTAACACCATTTTCGCCGTCCAGCCCAAAATATGCATTTACAATTTCTGCTTCACGTGGACTCAAAGATTTTAATACACGACGAATTTCATTTCTCAATGAATCATGCATCACATCTTCATCTGTATCATCACCACCCTGTAATAAATCACCCATTGCAACATCTTCCGCTTCATGTACCGGCGCATCCAGTGAAGTATGACGGGTGTTACTTTGGAAAATATTGTTGATTTCAGTTTCACTCATTTCAAGTAATTCCGCTAATTCCTCGGTTGACGGCTCCCGCTCATGTTCCTGTTCAAAAGCCATGTAAGCTTTGTTTGCTTTGTTGTAGGTACCAATCTTATTTTGTGGTAAACGAACAAGCCTGCCCTGCTCAGCTAATGCCTGTAATATGGATTGACGAATCCACCAAACTGCATAAGAAATAAATTTAAAGCCCTTTGTTTCATCAAAACGCTGTGCTGCTTTTATTAAGCCAAGGTTGCCTTCGTTGATCAAATCACTGAGCGATAACCCCTGGTGCTGGTATTGTTTAGCAACAGAAACCACAAAACGTAAATTTGCCTGAACTAATTTATCAAGTGCTCTCTGGTCTCCCATCTTGATTTTCTGAGCCAGGATGGTCTCCTCTTCCGGAGTAATCATGGATATTTTGGAAATTTCCTGCAAATATTTTTCCACCGCTTGTGAATCCCGGTTGGTAATTTGCGTTGCGATCTTAAGTTGCCTCATTTTTATGTATTAAATTCAGAATATTTAACCTTTTAGGACAGTGATTGTTTTAATAACGTTGCAAAACATTGGTTAAACTACAAAATATGCTAAAAAATAGTTGGCAAAGTTACTAATCATTCCTTGCATTTCATAGCGTAAGTGTAAAAAAGGTGGAAAAAAGGCTAAATAGTCTTTTCGAAGTTTTGTAAATGCCCGTTCTGCTTAGTTATTAATGCTTTATGAAAAATTCTTTTGGCATTTCACGCATGGGGTTAGCTTGCCATTTATTTAACTTTTTGAAGCATCAAAATGTCCTAAGCAGCAAGTTCTCCATCTTAAAAACATTGCTTTTCCCACTATATTTGCCCAATGATAACTGATCTGCGTTCTGATACTTTTACTAAGCCTGGTGAAGCAATGCTGGAAGCCATGTTCAATGCAAAAGTCGGCGATGATGTATTTGGCGAAGACCCTACAGTTAATTTACTGGAAGCAATGTCGGCAGAATTATTTGGAATGAGTGCGGCAGTATTTTGCCCGAGTGGCACCATGACCAACCAGATTGCTATTAAATGCCATACCCAACCGGGACAGGAAATTATTTGTGAAAAGTTGAGCCATGTTTATATTTATGAAGGTGGCGGCATTGCCTTTAACAGTGGTTGCCAGGTAAAACCGATTGAAGGAAATGCAGGAAGAATAAATGCGCAACAAGTACTTGAAGCCATTAATCCAGCCGATATACATAAGGCAAAAACCAGCCTTGTAAGCTTAGAAAATACTGCCAATCGTGGTGGAGGAAGTTGTTATGATCTCGATGAAATTCAACAGATTAAAGAAGTTTGCCTACAAAATAATTTAAAATTACACCTGGATGGTGCAAGGCTTTGGAACGCAATTGTAGCCAAGGGGCAAACACCACAGGAATTCGGTGAATTGTTTGACAGTATTTCCATCTGTTTAAGTAAAGGTCTGGGTACACCCATAGGGAGTTTACTTTTGGGAAATAAGGAATTTATTGATCAGGCAAGAAGAGTTAGAAAAGTGTTTGGTGGTGGCATGCGACAGGCAGGTTATATTGCTGCAGCGGGAGTATATGCGCTAGAGCACAATATAAGCCGGCTTAAAGAAGACCATCTTCATGCAAGGCAGATTGCTGAGGCTTTGATGAAAAAGAGTTTCATTGGTAAAATAATGCCGGTTGAAACCAATATCATCATTTTTGAGGTGGTTGAAAGATTTACTGCAAAACAGTTTTCGGAGGAACTTGCCACGCATGATATTAAAGTTATTCCCATCTCTTCTACACAGGTAAGGATAGTTACCCATCTGGATGTTACTAAAGAAATGACCGACAGCCTCATTCAATTAATTAATATATTGTAACCTGGCAATGTATGTTGTATCAATAAAAATTGGATGCAGTAACGCTTCAATATCCTCTAAGTCATTCGTTTGTTTCCGGAACTTAAAAGATACATTTCAATTGATATCACAGTCGGTATTTGTTTAGTATATCCCGGTTGAAACAGGTTAGTTTTTGTTTAACAAACTTTACCTTCGCCTTAATTATTCATTCCTAAATATTTAGCAAAATATGTTACCAAAGATAAATCCAACTGCAACTGCTGCATGGCAATTATTAACAGCGCATTTTACTGATATGAAAGCAGTGCAGATGAAAGATCTGTTTGCTAATGACAGCAACCGGTTTAATAGATTTTCTATTAGTACGCCTGAGATGGTATTTGATTATTCTAAAAATATAATTACAGGAAAGACCTTTGAGCTCTTGATTCAGTTAGCCAATGAATGTGAATTACCTGCAGCAATCAAGGCGATGTTTGCAGGTGAAAAAATAAATGAAACAGAAGATCGTGCTGTGCTACATACTGCTTTACGTAATTTTTCCGGTAAACCGGTATTGGCTGATGGAAAAGATGTGATGCCGGATGTGTTTTCAGTGCTAAACCAAATGGAATCATTTTGTGCTAAAATTCATAGTGGCGAATGGAAGGGATATACAGGAAAGACTATTAAATACATTGTGAATATAGGTATTGGAGGAAGTGATCTCGGCCCTGTGATGGTAACCGAAGCATTAAAGCCATACCAGGTGCAGGGAATTGAAACTCATTTCGTAAGCAACATTGATGGAACTCATATTGTTGAAACACTAAAAAAAGTTACGCCGGACGAAACCCTGTTTTTAATAGCCTCTAAAACTTTTACCACGCAGGAAACAATGACCAATGCACATACTGCAAGAACATGGTTTTTGGAAACGGCAGTTGACGAGGCTTTTGTAGCCAAACATTTTGTTGCCCTAAGCACCAATGAAAAAGATGTTGTAAAATTTGGTATTGCCCCGGAAAATATGTTTGTATTCTGGGATTGGGTTGGCGGCCGATATAGTTTATGGAGTGCCATCGGATTGTCAATTGCATTAACCATCGGGTATAAAAATTTTGAGGCACTTTTAAAAGGCGCCCATCAAACTGATCTACATTTTAGCAGTACACCTTTGGAAGAAAATACTCCGGTTATTATGGCCCTTGTTGGTTTGTGGTACACTAATTTTTATGGAACAAGTTCGGAAGCAATCCTCCCCTACGACCAATACATGCATCGTTTTGCCGCTTACTTTCAACAAGGTAATATGGAAAGTAATGGTAAATATGTAGACAGAAATGGTAAGGAAGTAACTTACTCCACCGGACCGGTTATTTGGGGCGAGCCCGGTACCAATGGTCAGCATGCTTTTTACCAGTTAATTCACCAGGGTACCCAGGTAATACCCTGCGATTTTATAGCTCCGGCAATTTCGCATAACCCTATTGGTGAGCATCATTTGATTTTAATGAGTAACTTCTTTGCGCAAACGGAAGCACTGATGAATGGATCAGATAATGAAGATCCCTTCAGGGTATTTAAAGGCAACAGGCCTACCAATTCATTTTTATTAAAAGAAATTACACCATTTACTTTGGGTGGCCTTATTGCTTTGTACGAACATAAAATATTTGTTCAGGGAGTAATCTGGAACATTTTTAGTTTTGATCAGTTTGGTGTAGAGCTTGGAAAAGTGTTGGCAAAGAAAATTTTACCAGAATTAAAAAGTGCGGGGCCAATTGCTTCTCACGACTCCTCCACCAACGGTTTGGTAAATAGTTTTATGAAGATGAGAAAGGCCTAAGTAAGTTGAAATACTGTTTGCGTCGCTGAACATCGTACATATATTTAATACCCCTGGCCTGCTACCTGTAAATACTTTCATTAAGTAATTGCCGGTAGCGGGTTTTTTATCTTATCAAATAGTAGTCACTAACGACAATGGCTACAAGATTGTAAAAAGAGCTGGTCATTGGGAATTATTTCCACTTATTATTTAACTATAATAGTTGTTTGATTTTCGTGCATTGCCAAGGCTTGTGGTTGATTTTCTTGCCTCAAATAACTGATGCGGGATGGTAAAATCATATTTATTTTGTTTATTTCCAATTTGAATCCTACATTTACCCTGTGAAAGATTTAAAAAAGGTGTTTCACCTCTGAGTAACCTTAAAATAAAATGCAGGCACCCCTTGGCCGTTTTTAAACATTTTATAACCCCTCCAATTTCTTGCTATATTCAACATAATTAATAATTATGTGCTGTTATCCATTATCCTGCGATAAAATACCTATTGTAATCCAGCAATCTTATGATAAGGCTTTATGCTGAATGTTAATTAATTACATAAGTAATATTTTAACGAAAGACTTATCTAATTTATGATAAAGAAAATACTATTGGTTGAAGAAAACCAGGCTATTTCTTTTTTAATAGAAACCATTTTAGAAAAGAAATACACAACCAGGAAGGTAGCAGATAGCTTTTTTGCTATGAAGGAATTGCTTTCAAATAAGTTATTTGATTTGATACTCATCAGTATTGATTCATCAGAGTCAGATAATTTTCAACTACTTAAGCATATGCACAGCAGTAGTTTATTGAATAACATTCCGGTAATAGTACTTTCCAATTCAACAAGTACCGGGCTCGAAATTACCTGCCGTCAATTAAAAATAGCGGATTATATCAGGAAGCCGTTTGATCCACTGGTATTATTGAAAAAAGCAACTGATATCACAAATAAGAACACAACAGAACAACAGGAAAAAACAAGACAGAAAATCACTCTTTTCAATTTTAGCTTTTAGTTTATATCCCGTTTCCATTGAATGCTGACGCTTGCTTCGTAATAATAAACCACAGCAAATGACACATCATATCAACCAGCCATCCAGCCATCAAAAATTGGTTAGGAATCCCGATTTAGGCACCAGTGCTGAAGAGCATCTCATGCTATATATTGGTAAAAATCATCAGCAGTATCATGCAGCAATAAAATGCTTCCGGCAGGAGTCAACAGACGCTTATATCTCCGCCAAAAGAATGATAAAAAATTATCTGAAAAAAGAAAATAAATTGCCTGTTCTAATAATCATTGATCTGATGCTAAATGAGCAGTCGCTCAATGAATTTACACGGTTTTTAAAATCCAGCAAATGGACAAAGTATATCCCTGTAATATACAATGAGCAGGCACTTAGTCATTATCAAATAAGTGAAATAACCAGGCTTCAGCTTGTAGATGACATAGTTAACATCCGCACTTACGGAAATGAATTACTACAAAAAGCCTTTTTTCTTACTAAAAGCAAAACTTTTTTAGGCGAAAAAGCATGTTATCAATCAATCACAAAAAAAGATTTTACAAAACTCAATCATGAGCAGGTTAATTTTCTTATAAGGAGATTAGTGGAAATAATAATTGCGGGGAGTCTTTTGATAATACTATCCCCTTTGCTGTTTTTAATAATGATCTTTATAAAAGCAGAATCCCGTGGCCCTATTTTCTATCGCTCAAGAAGAGCAGGGAAAGGGTGCAGAATTTTTGATTTTTACAAGTTCAGGACCATGACTGTAAATGCAGAAGCATCTGTAGCTGAACTGAAGAATTTAAATATTTATCCTAACAATCGTAATTCACCATTATTTTTTAAAGCTTTGAATGATCCAAGGATAACCAGGGTGGGCATATTTTTAAGAAATACAAGCCTGGATGAATTACCTCAATTAATTAATGTAATAAAAGGAGATATGTGCCTGGTAGGAAACCGGCCTCTTCCATTGTATGAAGCATCTACGCTAACCAGCGATAAATGGGCTGAACGTTTTTTAGCTCCTGCCGGAATTACAGGGCTTTGGCAGGTTTTGAAAAATAGCAAAAAAAATATGAGTACTAAGGAAAGATTGTTTCTTGATATAAACTATGCCCGCAACAACAGTTTTATAAGAGACTGCTGGATTGTTGCCAATACTCCAAGAGCACTTTTTCAAAAAGATAAAATGTAAAGGGAAACTGTTTGACGGATGTAAAAGAAATTTATTTTCAATAGTGATTAATAGGATGTTAAAGGGTTTCCTGGTAACCAATTAAAACTTTGGTAAATACTCCCTGGTAAACTAATGATAAAACCTACTTTTCCAAAAGCAGGCATGTTGTCAATTCAAAAAGTATAAACTGCGAAAATTGCTTAGAAGGCCATCTTCCTCAAATTAATTACGTCCTTTACTGCGATGATATATTTTTCTGCATATCCCATTTCCCTTATCTCAACGATAATTTGATAGTTGGAGATTTTGTTGATCACTCTCCAAAATAAATTGTGCTCAACTTTATGCGTGTCTTCAAATAGAATCTCGTCACCTACCTGGATGTCATCAATTGTGTAATGCTTCTTTTTCATCGGGAATAATTTTTAAATTGTAATTCAAATAGCAGACCAAATTTTCTGAAACACACAATATGCATCGGTATTTATGCAGATATTTCCAGTCGCCAATCATTTATCAATATAGCTTCCATAAATAATACGAAAAAAACCGAAGAAGGTTGAACAACAGCATGAAATTTAACAAATCATACCAACTTAAAATAGGTCCCATGTTAGATTTAAACTTATCCCGGAAATGATTGATTTAATTTCAGAACTCCTGATCCTTCGCAAATTAAAATGGTTGATTAAAACCCTGCAAAGGTTTAATTCAGAACACCTTACCTCTCGCATTTAGAAAGTGCGGATATTTTAAAGATAAG
>JBDUEK010000057.1:0-39107 GCA_040002495.1 Ferruginibacter sp. | reverse complement strand
AAATGTGGTGAAATGCCATACAAACACGAAGGCAGGCAAGGACAGCAATGGATATTGATAGATTATGTAAATGTAGTAGTTCACATAATGCTGCCAGAACCCCGAAAATTTTACCAACTTGAAGAAATGTGGAGCGATGCTCCCATGGCAGAACACAGAGATTAACACGCAAAAGCTCCATCCCTTTAATGTGATTGGAATAAATCAATAAATATTGTAAGCAAGCATTTATGGCAGAAGATAAGAAAACAGAAGCAAAAAGGAAGTCAAATCCTAATACCCCTCCAGGCGACGATAATCAATCCAAAAACAAAAACCGTTTTAATATCTATTGGATTTACGGGCTCGTATTTGCGGCAATTGTAGGCTACAACTATTTTAAACCCGGTACAGGAACAGGAGTTGAAACAGATCAGATTAAGTTTACAGAACTGATAAAGCAGGGAGATGTAGAAAAGATTAAGACAATCCGGAACAAAAAAATTGTCCGGGTTTTTCTAAATAAGGATAGCGCAGAAAAGAAGAAAGCATATTACCAGTCATTATTCGACAAAAAAGGTAGTCCTGCTTTTGATGTAACACCTCCACAACTATATTTTAGTATTGTAGATGATAAAACATTTGCCGGGCAGATGCAGGATTTTTATAAATCCAATCCCGGCATCCGCCAAATACCTGATTCTCCCGATGATGAAGGTGAACTTTTTGGCCAGATTATTACTACTCTTTTACCCATTCTATTGATAGGATTGTTATTTGTAATGATGATGCGTAAGGTGGGTGGACCAGGTGGCGGCAGTGGCGGACCGGGCGGTATTTTCAATATTGGCAAGTCGAAGGCTACGTTGTTCGATAAAGCATCCAGGGTTAATATAAATTTTGGTGATGTTGCCGGGCTCGATGAAGCCAAAGTGGAAGTGATGGAGATTGTTGACTTTCTTAAGAATCCAAAAAAATACACAGCGCTAGGTGGTAAAATACCTAAAGGAGCCTTATTGATTGGACCTCCGGGAACAGGTAAAACATTGTTGGCAAAAGCGGTAGCCGGCGAAGCGCAGGTACCTTTCTTTAGCCTGAGTGGTAGTGATTTTGTGGAGATGTTTGTAGGAGTAGGTGCAAGCCGTGTAAGGGATTTATTTAAGCAGGCAAGAGAAAAAGCACCTTGTATTATTTTCATTGATGAAATAGATGCAATAGGAAGGGCCCGTGGCAAAAATATGATGATGAGCAATGATGAAAGGGAAAATACCTTGAACCAATTGCTGGTAGAAATGGATGGATTTGGTACTGATCTTGGCATTATTATCCTGGCAGCTACCAACAGGCCTGATGTACTGGATTCTGCATTGCTTCGTCCAGGAAGATTTGACAGGCAGATTTCTATTGATCGTCCTGACCTTGTGGGAAGAGAAGCAATATTTAAAGTACATCTTGAACCAATTAAAATATCAACCACGTTAGATATTTTAAAACTTGCAGAACAAACACCAGGTTTTGCAGGGGCTGATATTGCCAATGTTTGTAATGAAGCAGCATTGATAGCGGCAAGAAAAAGTAAAGATGCGGTGGACATGTCCGATTTCCAGGATGCAATTGACCGGGTAATTGGTGGATTGGAGAAGAAAAATAAAATAATTTCAAAAGAAGAAAAAGAGATCATCGCCTATCATGAAGCAGGCCACGCAATTTGCGGCTGGTTTCTGGAACATGCCTATCCGTTACTGAAAGTAACGGTTGTACCAAGAGGGACAGCTGCTTTAGGTTATGCTCAATACACACCAAAAGAGCAATACTTGTATAACACCGACCAGTTGATGGATCAGATATGTATGACATTGGGCGGAAGGGCAAGTGAAGATATTTTCTTTGGAAAAATAAGTACAGGCGCAAGCAACGATCTTCAGCAGATTACTAAAATTGCTTACAGTATGATTACTGTTTATGGTATGAATGAGAAAATAGGTAACATCAGTTATTACGATCCAAACCAGGAGAATGTTTTTACAAAACCATACAGCGAAGAAACCAGTAAGATGATTGACCAGGAAGTACGAAATATCATTAATGATGCTTATGTTAGAACCAAGCAATTGTTAACTGAAAAACGTGCTGAGGTTGAATTGCTGGCAAAAGAATTACTGAAGAAAGAAGTGCTGTTTAAGAGTGATGTAGAAACCCTGATTGGCAAAAGACCATTTGAAGAAAAAAAGGTGCTTGATATTGATCTTCCTTCACCTGAAAATGTTATTGCAGACGAACCAAGTAATGAATTGCCGCAGGAACTAAAAAACCCTCCCCAAATATAATTGGCCATGGGCATTTCAAAGGCAAAAGAAAATATATTAAAAAAAATTAGGCAGGCACTGAGTAATCCGGTGCCTTTGCCTTTTCCATTAAGTGAAGGAAGTAATAGTGTTTATCCAGCTGCTACAGAAGAACTGGATATCATTTTTGCAAAAGAATTTACAGCCTTACAAGGAAAGTTTGTTTTTTGTCTGGATGAAAAAGAACTTCACCTACAATTAGCACAATTAATTCATGCCAGGGAATGGAGTAAAATATATTGTAGTGAAGACAGATGGAATGCAGCCTTTAGCAATACCATCAACCTTGCAGGATGCGATGCATCAATCACAGGCTGCGAATTTTTAGTAGCCCGTACCGGAAGTATTGTGTTGAGTGCTGCTCAGCAAAGTGGGCGAACGGTAAGTGTATATGCCCCTATCCACATTTGTATTGCATATACCAATCAGCTAGTGTTTGATATTAAAGATGCATTGCTATTATTGAAAGAAAAATACACCGGTAATATTCCTTCCTTCATAACATTTGCCAGCGGGCCAAGCAGAACTGCAGATATAGAAAAAACACTTGTAACAGGTGTACATGGACCCAGGGAGGTTTACTTATTCCTGGTTGAAAATGCCGGATAAAAAAAGTTTATTACCGAATTATTTTATATTCATGAAATTTTAAAATTTTCAGCAACCAACATACCCGGGAGTATTTAAATTCCTGTAAAAAAATAAAGATTGTATGCCTGCTTTTTCCAATAAGAAAATATATTTCCTGTCCGATTTTCATCTGGGTGCCCCAAATCAAATAGCGAGTCTTGAAAGAGAAAAAAGACTTGTACGTTTCCTGGATTCTATAAAAACAGTTGCCGAAGAAATATTTATTGTAGGCGATATGTTTGATTTCTGGTTTGAATATTCCACCGTAGTTCCAAGAGGCTATACACGCATTTTTGGAAAAATGGCAGAACTTTCAGATGCCGGGATCCGCATTCATTTTTTTGTAGGCAATCACGATATGTGGATGCGCAACTATTTTCAAAAAGAATTCAACATCCCGGTTTATCTTGAGCCTAAAACCTTTGAATTTAATGGTAAAACATTTTATATAGGACATGGAGATGGCCTTGGCCCTGGCGATAAGGGTTATAAATTTTTAAAGCACATATTCCGCAATCCAATTTGCCAGTGGCTTTTTGGCATTGTTCCTCCTGCTATTGGCATGGGTATTGCAAATTATTTTTCGCAAAAAAGCAGGGCAAAAGCAGCCAACACAGCGGAAAAATTTCAAGGCGAAGAAAAAGAATGGTTAATCGTGTATTCAAAAGAAGTGTTGGCAAAACAACATTATAACTTTCTTATTTTCGGGCACCGGCATTTGCCTATTGATTTTGCGCTAAGTGACACCAGCCGTTACATTAACCTCGGAGAGTGGATGAATTATAATAGCTACGCCGTTTTTGATGGCGAAAATGTTGAAATAAAGTATTTTGAAGGTAATGGATTAATCAGCATTAAATAACAACCAGCAATGTCAATAAAAAAAGCAGCTTTTCTTTTGAGCCTTCTTTGCCTTATTGCTGCTTTAGGTTATACACAACAGTCAACTTCCCTGGTTTTTAATAAACTGATCCCCGGAGACTATACTTATTTTACGGTTGATAATCTTGAAAACGTTTACCTCGTTAATACTGACAATCAACTAAAAAAAATAAATGCAAACGGGGATTCTGTGGGCGTGTTTAACAATGTTCGCAAGTATGGCAAACTCTATTCTATTGATGCCACCAACCCTTTAAAAATTTTACTTTACTATAAAAACTTTGCAACCATTGTTGTGTTGGACAGGTTTTTAAATGTGCGAAACTCAATTAATTTAGGTAGAAAAGGCATCTTTAAAGTAAATACCATTGCCACTTCGTACGACAATAATATCTGGTTGTTTGATGAGGGAGATAGTAAACTAAAAAAGATAGACGACAACGGTGACGTGTTGCTTGAAACGGTGGATTTCAGAAATCTTTTTGATACCATACCTTCCCCTGCACAGATCATGGACAGAGACGGATTTCTATATCTTTATGATGCTGACCGTGGCTTTTACACATTTGATTATTACGGTGCATTAAAAAATCACATGGCTTTTTTGCATTGGAACAACACCGAGGTTGTAGCCAAAAATATGTACGGGTTTTCCAACAAAACACTCCATCAATACCAGTCTGGTTCTTTAAAATTACTGGACTACCCTTTGCCGCCACTTTTTGACAATGCTTTACAGATAAAAGTGGTGAACAATAAAGTGTACCTGTTGCAGGCAGACGGCATTCAACAATTCCTAATAAAATAATTAACCAACAAATTCTTTCCCCTAAATAATGGATTTTCTCGATAAAATTTTTTGGAATAATACAATCAGAAGCTACCTGGTTGTGATGGCATTAATTAGTGTTGCACTTATTTTAAAACGATTTATGTCGAGGCGATTAGCAGTTCTTATTTACAATTCATGTATAAAAAAAATCTGGAAAACCGTTAGCAAAAGCAGTTTTACCGGCCTTGTAATACAACCACTTGAATGGTTTATCGTAATTGTTGTATCGGTATTTGCAATTGACAAATTAAATTTCCCGTCGGCATTTGAGTTTACATTGTATGGCCATCCTATAGCAGACATACTTTCCAGAACTGGTACAGCAATTATCATAGTTTCATTTATTTTTCTTTCGCTGCGGTTGATGGATTTTATTGCAATGATTTTAGAAGAAAAGGCTGATAAAACGGAAGACGTTCGTGATAATCAACTGATCGTTTTTTTTAGGGATTTTTTGAAAGTAATTATCGGCATCATTGGCATTTTATTAATTATAAAAGCCTGCTTTAACCAACCCTTAGGTAATTTGCTTACCGGCTTAAGCATTGTAGGTGCGGCGCTTGCGTTAGGCGCAAAAGAAAGCCTGGAGAACCTGATTGCTTCTTTTATTATATTTTTTGACAAACCATTTTTTGCAGGCGATACGGTTAAAGTAAATAACGTTTCGGGGAGTATTGAAAAAATAGGGCTACGCAGTACCCGTATTCGCACGGCAGACAAAACGTTGGTAACCGTGCCCAATAAACAAATGGTGGATACAATGGTGGACAATTGGAGCATGAGAACGGGGCGACGGGCCGAAATTAAATTGGAGCTATCAATAAATACTAATCTTGCAACAATCGAAATGCTCCTGAAGGCATTGAAAGAAATGCTGGAGAATAACAAGGAGCACATTTCAAGTAACTCAGTTTTTTTAAAAGAGTTAAGTAAAAATGGGATTACCATTATCGTTGAATATTTCACGCTACCGTTTTCTGCTGCCGAATTTGACACCGTAAAACAGTCTTTTAATTTGCAGGTAAAAAAATTACTGGAAGAAAATCAAATTGAATTTTCAGGGCAAACTGGTAAAATGATTATTAATACCGTGGAAGAGAAAGAAGCTTAGAGAGTAGTTACAAATTAGCTTTTAGTTCGTTCAAAAAAGCTTTTAGTTTTTTTAGGGATTCTATCATCACAAACTTTTCGTCTGCCTTTTTATTGTTCTTTATAAAATCCTTGGCTCCCTGCATGGTGTACTTCCTTTCTCTCGTCAGGTGGTAAATCAATTGGATATTCTTAATGTCTTCCGGTCTGAATAAGCGATCACCTTTCCCATTCTTTTTAGGTTTCAGCACGTCAAATTCATTTTCCCACAACCTGATTAATGACTGGTTTACATGAAACATTTCCGCCACCTTGCCAATACTGTAATACATTTTTTGAAATAACACGGCATCCTCCGGAACTTCTACCAGGTCAACACCTTCACTCATCTCCTTTAAACTTTTTCTTCCCCTGGTAGATTTTTGCTTAGGGGCAACCAGGTCTATCTTAACAGGTGCAGGTTCTTTTTTTGGGCGAACAGGTTTCCTTTCCGGCAATGGTTTTTCCGGAAGATCTCCAAAATCGAAGGCTATTTGTTCTTGTGCCATTTTTTAAAATTAATCAAAACTTTTCGCACTTCCGGTAGCTGCCAATTTAAGCAGGCGATCGTATTGTTCAGCGTTTAAATCGTTGTAGAAAAAGTAAACCGGATCTACTGGCCGTCCGTTAATATGTACTTCATAATGGCAGTGAGGGCCGGTACTGGCACCGGTACTTCCTACCCAACCAATCACTTCGCCCCTTTTCACATGTTGCCCCTGTCTTACTTTAATCCTTACCATATGGCCATACAAGGTTTCGTAACCATATCCGTGGTTTATAACAACATTGTTGCCAAACCCGTTTCCAAAGTCAGCATTTTTTATAACACCATCTCCGGTTGCATAAATAGGTGTTCCTTGTGTAGCAGAAAAATCGAGGCCATTATGCATTTTTGGAATACCATAAATAGGATGAATCCTATATCCAAAACCACTTGCAATCCTGGTGAGGTCTTTATTACTTACCGGTTGAATTGCAGGAATACTGGCTAATTTATTTTCCTGGTTGTTAATCAGTTTTTCAATATCCTGGTAACTATCTACCTGGAAAGCCACCCTTGCGCTGATATTATTTAAGGTATTGGCAATATTTTGTGTTAACATATCATCTGTCATCACACTTACTTTATCCAGTTCTTTTTTCTTTTCAATCAGTTTTGCTCTTGCACTATCCGGCAATGGGTTGGCCTCAAAGATTGAACGGTACACTTCATTATCCCTTTTTTCAAGATCAGCCATTTGCTGCTGCAAGCCTTTTAATTTATTATTCAGTATTCCATAATTATCCTTCATCAATTCAAGTTTGATGTTAGATTCTTTTTCGGTAGGTGCAGGAATAAATTTTGTGTACAACCATATTACAAGCGCAGAACTCACTAATAAGGCAGAAAAAAAACCAAATACCCGTAACAATTTCACCCGTAAGGGTGTCACCAGCTTTTCATAACGAAGTGTATTGGTATTATAGTAATATTTAATTTTCTTCATAAAACCTTCAACCTAAACATGCCTTTTAAGTGCCTGAATTTTACTTTTAGTTGATTTTTTTATTATAACGTATATAACTATTCTAAAATTTCATGACTCTTATCTAAACACCGAATTCTTTACCTTTGCGCCACGCCTTACAAAGGCGTGTAAAGATAGACGGATATATTGCAAAAATCAACCCAAAAACAGGATGAGCATGTTGACGAGTGACGGATTAAATTCCCCCTCAATTACTGAAACCCATTTAACGGCAGCAGAAATACGCAGCCAATTCCTTGATTTTTTTAAATCAAAAGATCATACAATTGTTCCTTCTGCGCCGATAGTACTTAAAGATGACCCCACGCTATTGTTTACAAATGCGGGAATGAACCAGTTTAAGGATTATTTCCTGGGCAATAAAAAAGCTCCTTATAATAGAGCGGCTGATACGCAAAAATGTTTAAGAGTAAGTGGCAAACACAATGATCTTGAAGAGGTGGGTGTTGATACTTATCATCATACCATGTTTGAAATGCTCGGCAACTGGAGCTTTGGCGATTATTTTAAAGCGGAAGCCATTGCATGGAGTTGGGAATTGCTAACTGAAGTATATAAACTTGATAAAGACAAATTATATGTAACTGTTTTTGGTGGTGATGAAAAAGAAGGCCTGCCAAAAGATGAGGAAGCGTATAATGAATGGAAAAAATACATAGCGGCAGAACGCATTTTATCGGGTAGTAAAAAAGATAATTTTTGGGAGATGGGTGACACAGGCCCCTGCGGCCCATGCACTGAAATACATGTTGATTGCCGTACGGAGGAAGAAAGAAAAGCAGTTGATGGAAAAACATTGGTGAACAACGATCATCCGCAAGTGATAGAGATATGGAACAATGTATTCATGCAATTCAACCGCAAAAAAGATAGCAGCCTTGAGCCATTGCCTGCGCAACATGTGGACACAGGAATGGGATTTGAAAGATTGGTAAGGGTTATACAGGGTAAGCAAAGTAACTATGATACGGATGTGTTTACAGGAACAATTGCAGCTATCAGTAAAATAGTTAATAAAGAATATAAAGCTGGTGATGATAAAGAAAGCATTGCATTCAGGGTTTTATCCGATCATATAAGAGCTATCAGTTTCTGTATTGCAGATGGGCAATTACCATCAAACACCGGCGCCGGTTATGTTATAAGAAGAATATTGCGTAGAGCGGTTCGTTATTACTATTCTTATCTTGATTATAAACAACCGTTGTTGTTTCAGTTGTTGCCAATAATAGCAAACCAGTTTGAAGATGTCTTTCCTGAACTGTTTGCACAGAAGGATTTTGTTGGTAGAGTAATTAAAGAGGAAGAAGAAGCTTTTTTAAGAACCTTGGGAAAAGGTATTGATAAAGTCACTAAATATTTGGAAGAGCCTGGGAAATTCGGAATAGATTTAGCACCGCATCTAAATATGGAAGATGAAAATAACATAAGGCAAGTGATTCCCGGTAAAATGGTTTTTGACTTATTTGACACTTTTGGTTTTCCTGCAGACTTAACCAAACTTATCGCTAAAGAATATAATTGGGAAATTAGTGAAGAGGGGTTTGAAAAAGAAATGCAGCAACAAAAAAACCGCTCCCGTGCTGCTACTACTTTGGAAACTGAAGACTGGGTAACACTAATAGAGAACACCAGCAACAAGTTTGTTGGTTATGATGAGTTGAGGACAACAAGTAATGTTATCAAGTATCGCAAGGTTACTGCTAAAGGGAAAACATCTTACCAACTCATTCTTGATAAAACACCTTTCTATGCTGAAAGTGGCGGACAGGTGGGTGATACAGGGTTTTTAAAATTTGGTGATGAGGTCATTGATGTCATCAACACAAAAAAAGAAAATGACCTGATCGTTCATTTCACTGAAAAATTGCCGGCAACAATTGATACAGTTGTTGAAGCAGAAGTGAATGTTGTAAGAAGAAAAAATATTGCCATTCACCACAGCGCAACCCATTTAATGCATGCTGCTTTACGCACGGTGTTGGGTAAGCATGTTGCACAAAAAGGAAGTTTGGTGAATGATGAACACCTGCGTTTTGATTTTTCGCATTTTGCCAAAGTAACCGATGAAGAAATTGCCGCTGTTGAACAATTGGTGAGTGAAAAGATAAGAGCAAACATTCCGGTTGTCATCAAATCAATGCATAAGGACGAGGCAATCGCATTGGGTGCGATGGCGCTTTTTGGCGAAAAATATAGTGATATTGTCAGGGTGGTTATGATAGATCCAACCTTTTCAATTGAACTTTGTGGAGGCACCCATATTGGCAACACAGGTGAGTTGGGAGTTTTTAAAATAAAGCACGAAACTGCCGTAGCTGCCGGTGTACGCCGTATTGAAGCGGTATCGGGTAAAATGGCGGAAGCGTATATCAACAAAGCATTCAGCGAAATTGCTGCCATCAAAACACAGTTAAAAAATCCGAAAGAAATTTTAAAATCTATTGATCATTTATTGACTGAAAATAGTGCTCTTTCAAAAAGAATTGAGGCATTGGAAGCAAGGCAACTGGTTGGCATCCGAAATGATCTTTTGCAGAAAGATGAGATTATAGACAATGTAACTTTTGTTGGGGATATTGTAGAAGTAAGCAATGCCGATGCTTTAAAAAAACTATGTGTTGATTTAAAGAATCACCTGCACGATCATGTAATTGTATTGTGCGCCAATATTGACGGTAAAGCTTATGTAGCCATTGGGATTGCTGACACCGTTGTAGCAGCAAAAAACCTGGATGCAACTAAAATTATTAAAGAACATATTGCAGGCATGATAAAGGGCGGCGGTGGCGGCCAAAAAAACCTGGCAACGGCCGGAGGGCAGGATATTTCGAAACTGCAGGATGTAATAGAAAAAGTAAAATCTTTATTGGTTTAATCACTGTTGTTTTATCAATATGAATATTATTTTAGAAACACCCCGGTTAATATTACGCCAGTTCAACGAATCGGATGTTTCACTTTTACAGGAGTTAAACAGCGATCCGGAAGTGATTAAATATTTACATGATCCTGTTTTATATATTGAAGAAAAAGCAAAGGAAGTATTAAAAAATGTCATTCTTCCCCAATACAAAAATAATCTGGAACGTTGGGCCATTCACACCCGTACTGATAATGAATTTATAGGTTGGTGTGGTTTAAATCAATTAACCGAACCATCAGAAATTGATCTTGGTTACAGGCTAATAAAAACTGCATGGGGAAAAGGTTATGCTACTGAAGCAGCGCAACATACACTTAGTTACGGATTTAATAAATTGAAACTTGCTGCTATTATTGCAAGGGCACATTTTGAAAACATTGCTTCTATTCGCATACTGCAAAAAGATAGGCATGCAATTCATTCGGGAGGAAATGGATGGCGTTACCCCAGTTAAAACTTTTATCGCAATCAACAATCAAGCCTCCTGATTTCAAATTAATTTTAAAAAAATCAATCATGCATGATCAGCTATAATCCAAAAGAATGGTTCACTTTTATCTTCAGGTTTCATAAGGCTGATACTGTTAGAAAATTGTTTCCGCTTATTGTTGCCATCTCCGTTTATTCATGGGCAATTGCGTGGTTAGAAATAGAATTTTTTCAGCTTGCCGATAATAGCCATGTAAAAAACATTCCGGTTTTACATAATCTGTTGGGTTTTGCCATTTCGATGTTACTTGTTTTTAGAACCAATACCGCCCATGACCGCTGGTGGGAAGGAAGAAAACTTTGGGGAGCACTGGTAAATAACAGCCGGAATTTTGCCATCAAGCTGTCGGTAATTTTAAAAGACGATGATGTTGCTGAAAAAGCATTTTTTAGAAAAGTTATTCCAGCTTATGCGCATGCGCTGCACAATCATTTAAAAGCCGAAAAAACCAGGACTTCATTATTTGAAAATGATCACAGTCATCCAATCAATAAAATTGATAAAGACAAACATATACCCAATCAAATAGCATTGTTGATGTACAAACACCTACAGCAATTGTATAAATCCAATAAAATTGATGGCAACGAATTAATTACTTTAAATGCCGAGTTTCAGTCATTTACCGATATTTGCGGCGCTTGCGAACGTATTAAAAACACACCCATACCTTATTCCTACAGCGTATTCATAAAAAAATTCATCTTCTTTTATATAATGACGCTTCCTTTTGGATACGTATTTTCATTAGGCTATTACGTTATTCCCGTAGTTGCTTTTATCTTTTATGTATTAGCCAGTCTTGAACTGATTGCCGAAGAAATTGAGGACCCGTTTGGCCACGATGACAATGACGTGCCTACCGAAATCATTGCAAACAATATCCACAAGCACGTGGCTGAGTTGTTATAACATACTCCAAATATCTTGAGCAATCAAATTTTTGTTAAAGCAAAAAAAATAAACTGCGAAAGATTTCGTATTTACAATATTTCCCCTATTTTTGAACTACTAAAAATTTCGTACATTAAATATTCAGACATGAAAAAGAATTTGCTGACCGGGGTAATTATTGCTGCTATAAATTTCCCGATGCTTTTATCTGCCCAGGATAAAAAGGTTGAAACTACCAATACTAAAGAGACGCAGGAAATCATTATCCGAAAAAATGGAGACAAGGAAATGAATTTAAAAGTAGAAATTAATGGTGATAGCATTTCGGTAAATGGAAAACCACTCTCAGAATACAAGGACGATGATGTTACGATTAATAAAAGAAAAATGATCATCAGGGATGGTAACAAAAACATGACTTTTAACTTTAGGTCAGAGGATGGTGCGCTGTTTGGCAATGGTGATAACATGATCAGAGAATTTAAAAACGGCAAAGAAATAAGCAAGCCATTTTTAGGTGTTACTACCGAAAAAACAAGCACCGGTGCAAAAATTATTGAGGTAGTAAAAGAAAGCGGCGCTGAAAAAGCAGGGTTGAAAAAAGATGATATTATCACAAAAATCGGTGATGAAAATATTGCAGATGCCGAAAGCCTTTCTAAAATAATATCGGCTAAAAAGCCAAAAGAGGTTGTAAAAGTCACCTATTCCAGAAATGGAAAAACCAATACAGCCAAAGCTACTTTAGGCGAAAGAAAGGTAAGTGGTGATTTAGCATTTACATTAAGAGGCCCACAAACCCGGGTGCGGGCTTTTAAAGTTCCAAAAGGTAACGCCGCTCCAAATATGGAGTTTTATGATGAGGACATGCTAAGGGATTGGGCTCCAAAGGGCGGAGGACAAAATTTTAATTTTGAACCATTTGCTTCATTTCCACGTCAAAAAAAGATTGGCCTAAAAATTCAGGATACCGAGGAAGGTGGAAATGTAAAAATAATAGAAGTTGAGCCGGAGTCTGCCGCTGAAAAAGCCGGCTTAATGAAAGATGATATCATAACAGAAATTGGCGGCAAAAAAGTTGAAAATACAGATGATGCCCGGGAGCAACTCAATCCGGAAGAAGCCAAAAATTCTTACACAGTAAAAGCATTGCGCAATGGCAAAGCAATGACTTTTGAAATAAAAATTCCAAAAAAGCTTAAGACGGCCAATTTATAAAATAGTATAGCCAACACTGATAGAAGCTACCAACTGATTGCTTTGGCAATTGGTTAGTGGCTTTTTTAATTTTACCACACTTCATTACTGTTGATATCATTGACTTTTGGCTTTATTAGCTCATAAGTTTCTGTACCTTTGAGCCCGTGATAAAAAATGATAAATACGAAGTGGTAATAGGGCTTGAAGTTCATGCCCAGTTATTAACTAAAAGCAAATTATTTTGTAGTGATAGTGCCAGTTTTGGTGGTGCACCCAATACGCATATCAGCCCTATTACGTTGGCTCATCCGGGTACATTACCTAAAATGAATAAAAAGGCGATTGAATATGCCATCAAACTTGGCCTTGCATTGCATTGCGAAATAGAGCAGCAGAATTACTTTGCCCGCAAAAATTATTTTTATCCCGATTTGCCGAAAGGATACCAGGTAAGTCAGCATACAACGCCAATTTGTAAAAACGGATTTGTAAAAATAAAGACAGGCGATGGTGAAAGAAATGTGTTATTGAATCGTATTCACATGGAGGAAGATGCAGGAAAAAGTCTGCATGATATTGATGAACATAACACGGCAATCGATCTTAACCGGGCAGGTGTTCCGTTACTCGAAATTGTGAGCGAACCTGATTTACACAGCAGCGAAGAAGCCTTTGCCTATGTTACTGAATTGCGCCGATTGGTGCGCTGGCTTGATATATGTGATGGTAATATGGAGGAAGGAAGTATGCGTTGTGATGCTAATATTTCTATCCGTTTAAAAGGTGAAACTAAGTTGGGAACAAGGGTGGAAGTGAAGAATCTAAACAGTATACGAAATGTAAAAAGAGCCATCGACCTGGAAGTAAACAGGCTGATTGATATAGTAGAAAGCGGTGAAAAAGTAAAGCAGGAAACCAGGAGTTATAACGCAGATAACAATACCACGTTTTCTTTACGTTCAAAGGAAGAAGCAGATGATTACCGGTATTTTCCCGATCCTGATTTAACGCCATTTAATATTACTGATGAGTTTTTAGCTGAATTAAAAAATGCATTGCCTGCACTGCCTGAAGCGTTGGAGCAAAAGTATATAACCGTATTTCAATTAGCACCCTATGATGCCACCGTTATTTGCAGCGACAAAGCATTGGTGAATTATTTTGAAGGTATTATTAAACATACCACTAATTATAAAGCCGCTGTAAACTGGTTGATGGGCCCTATAAAATCTTATTTGAACGATCATGGCATTGAAATAAGTAGTTTTAAATTATTACCACAAAAAATTGCAGAGCTGATAGCATTGGTTGAAACAGGCAGTGTAAATTTTAGCATCGCTTCCACCAAAATTTTGATGGCGCTTTTAATAACTCCACACAAAGAACCATTGCAGATTGCAGAGGAATTAAACCTGCTTCAAGAAAGTGACAGTAATTCAAATGCAGCATGGGTTGATGAAGTAATTGCAAAAATGCCGGATAAAGTAAAAGAATTTAAAAGCGGGAAAAAAGGCTTAATTGGCCTGTTTGCCGGTGAAGTGAAAAAATTAAGCAAGGGAAAGGCAGATATGCAGATTGTAAATAAATTATTATCAGAAAAATTAAGTTGAATGAATAAGGTTGTTAAGTTTTTTATTCCGGTTGCTGTTACCGTCATTTTTTTTGCTTGTAATACTACTGATTCATATAAAGGAAATTTTACCGTAACAGGTGAAATCAAAAATGCCCCTGATCAAAAAATTTACCTGGAAGAATTATATTTTAGTCAAAAGGAGCCCAGTGTGCTGGACACTGCTGAATTAAAAGATGGCAAATTTTCTTTAAAAGCAATTTCGTCAGAACAGGGTCTTTATCGCTTGAGGCTTGAAAAAAATGAGGCCCCTTTATTTTTCATCAATGATAAGAAGGAGATTACCCTGGCAGCAGACTATGACAAACTTTCAAATGAAAATATAAGTTTTAACAGCCCTGCGAATTCCTCCTTAAAAAAATTCATAAGTGGTATTCAATCGCAAAGAAATGTTATGGAGCAAAAAAATGCCGCGTTGGTGGCATATCCAAACCAGGTTGAAACTGATAGTGTTTTTAATGTGATGAAAAAAGATTTTTCTGCTGTAGAGAATAATTATAAAAACTATGTAGTTAAATATTTAGATACTACCAGCAATCCGATTGTAGCTTTATTTACGCTTGGTTACACCCGAAATATTGAGCCTGAACTATTAGAGAAAACGATCACCAATCTTCCTAAACGCTTTCCTCAAAATCAGTCCATCACTACCATAGTAACACAATACAACCAGATAATTGCGCAATCGAAAGCCACGCCACATGAGGGTGGTATGGCTCCGGATCTTAATATGCCGGATACCAGTGGTAAACCGTTTTCCTTAAGTATGTTACGGGGCAAATACGTTTTGGTAGATTTTTGGGCCAGTTGGTGCGGACCCTGCCGTGGAGAAAACCCAAATGTTGTTAAGGCATATAATACATACAAGGATAAAAACTTCACCGTATTAGGTGTATCGCTGGATCAGCAAAAATCAGATTGGGTAAAAGCTATAACCGATGATAATTTAACCTGGTATCATATAAGTGATCTTAAATATTGGAGCAGTGCTGCTGTTGGCTTATATGGTTTTGAAGGAATACCCTACAATGTATTGGTAAATCCTGAAGGAAAAATTATTGCAACCAATCTCCGGGGAACCAGCCTTGAAACAAAACTTGCTGAAGTGTTGCAATAAAGAAATTACCAATAACCGAAGTCGATCTTTCTATATAAAATTTTGTTTGTGCCAAATACGAAAAGGCCATTGTAGAAACAACGGCCTTATATATATAAAACAAAAAAAAACGCTTATTTAATTATTGGCTTCACCAACTAACTGTTCAAATTCACTTCGTTTATTGGACTATATTTGACCGGCAATTATTAAATGACAGTTTTAAAGGGATTTACATTTATTAAAAAATGGATGATTCTGAATTTCGCTACCAATAATCAGGGCTCGATGCAAACTTTACCTCCTTTGTTTTGGCTTATTCAAATATAATTAACATTATATAGTAAAAATGTCTTCGCCAATCAAAGATTCTTAAAATTGGTTAACAAAGTTTCTGGTAATAAACAGGGTTGATTGTTTCTAAAATCTTATTACCTGAAGCATTTTGAACTTCTTTAAGTACTTCGTAAACTCTAAAACATCCCAGTCAAATACTTGTGAAATTATATTTGGGGATTGCTAATTGTAAATTTTCTGCTACAAATAAAATGAACAGTTTAAGCATTTTAAATGATGGTGGTATTTTTATTATTTTGAAAATATACCATCATTTATTAAACGAAAAAAGCAGGTTATCAATTGATAATAACCTGCTTTTAAACCAATTAAACTGAATTTTTACAGTTTTTGAAACTTTATAGTATAGTTACCATAATTGTCTACAGCGGTGGTATGATTAAGTCGGACGCTTATTATCTTGTCACATGGATTGACAAAATTATCAGTACTCGCTACGCTTTGAGCAGAAAATTGATCTGGTCCATAAAAACCGTAAGTCTGTTTTGCAACAGAAGTTGAACCATTTGCCTTGTTAACCAATATCTTAATTGGTGTTGCGTTACCTGCCGGATATTTAAACATAACTGTATCTCCGCTAACTGTAAGTGGCACAATATCTCCAGGGAAATAGTCTTGCCATTGATCAACCAGCACTTGGAAGTCTCCGGCAAAATCAGCAACTACAATAGGACAAGTCTTTTTTATAATCAACATCACAGAGTCCTGATAAGCATTCTTGCCAATAAAACCGGATTCTGTTGTAATCTTAATTTTCAATGTATCAATTCTGGTACTCGTATATCCGGCAAAAAGTCCCTGAATTTTGAGTGTATCCAAAGCTTTTCCAGCCTTTATCGTAATCTCAGTGGGTGCGGTATATTGCACACCCGCAACCGCCCTTAAACTGCTGAAAGTAAATTTTACTTTTCTGTCAACATTTGATACAGTTGTTACGCCTACGGGTAAGTTAAATACTGAGCCTGGAGAAGGCAACTCCAGAATATTGTACGCATAAAAACTATTTGCTGCAGTAGGGTACAATAAAAATCTCGCAGCTTCGGGATGCGTTAGTGGATCTCTATCCAGCACCAGGTTATTTTTTTTGCATGAAGCTAATAGCATAACTCCGCTCAAAACTATACAGGTGTATTTTAATAATTTTATCATTTTACAATAAATTTTTTGTTAAGCAATTTTATGGGTTTTGATCTGCGGGAGTCATCTTTGTGTTATTGTCCAATTCTCTTCTTGGAATCCTCATCAAAAATCTTGGATCAGCAGGAGAGGTGGTATAAACGCCGGGTTCATAACTGGGTGCTCCATGATTTCCTGCTCCCGTTGGACGATTTAATCCTTGATTTAATCGCTTAATATCCATTAACGACATCCCTTCTCCCCACAATTCAATTCTACGTTGTAATAAAATTTCAGCAATTAATGCAGCGCCGCTAAAAGATGCGGCACTATATGCTGGGAACCTTGTTTTAATAAGTGTTTCCAATGCAGTTCTTGCGGGACCATCTTGTGATTGGCGAGCCAATGCTTCTGCTTCTATCAGGTAAAATTCAGCAGCACGCATGTATAAGTAATCAGCGGCCCACTTGTTATTCGGATCTGGCACCTGGAATTTCTTTTGATTATAATCCGGATCTGAAGAACTACCTGTTCCTGGTGTTTTCCAAATAGTCTTTCTTACGTCAGCCGGATCAATCTGATCGTATAATGCTTTGGTAATTTTCTTTTCACCGCCCAAGGCCGCATAGCCACCAGTGCGAATATCCATGTGTGAAAAGAAAGAAGCATAAATTGTTGCCTGGTCAGCAGGTATTTGAGATCCCCACATCCATTCGGCGTTATTTATAGATGAAAATGCAGCAGTTGAAGAGTATTGAGAACCAATCATCAACGTATATCCGGTATATGCCTTTTTAGCATAAGTGGCTGCAGTTGGCCAATCTTCCATTAATAAAGCAACACGTGCACGAAACCCACGAACTACAGAAACATCAATCACTGATTTTGAACTTCTTTGTTTTCCTGTTAACAAAGTTTCTGCCTGAGTGAGATCTGCAATTATTTGAGTATATACATCTTGTAATTTACCTCTTCCACCACTTTCTAAAGGAATGTCCGTATGTACAGGCACGCCCGGTTTGTCTTCATTTCCTTTGTAGGTTTGTTGAAAATAATTAGCAAGGTAAAAATACCCATATGCTCTTAAGGCTATACATTGTCCCCTAATCAAGTCTTTTTGACTGTCAGATGCATCGGTTATGCCATCTACAATGCCCAATATAGTATTTGCCTGTTTTATGATATCGTAATAAAAAAACCAGGCATTGTCAGATTGGCGACCATCTTCCACTCGTAACCATTCCGCCAGGGTATAATCAGCATTATACCAACCATAACCTACGGCGTGTACAACCATATCATTACCCATCAGGTCATTCTGTAAATCGAAAGATTTTTGACCATAATTATCATGGCCGGTGCTTGCTCCTGTTCCAGATGCAAATTGCTCTTTGGTAACACCATCTAAAGCAGCGTAGACAGTATTTAGTTTACTGAATACTTCAGCTTCCAACTTACCATTGCTCGGCGCTGTTTCTAAATAAGCTTTTTTACAACCTGCTGCGAAAAACAGCAGTATAACAGGTAAAGCATATATTATTTTTTTCATAATAATTGTAATTTATAATTTTATTGTAAATTAACATTAAAGCCAACGTTTACTGTACGAAATGGAGTATAGCTTGCATCAGAAGTACCTGTAAATGAACGCTGTGGATCCAATCCTTTTTGTACAGTATAAAGCCATGCATTGTCTATATTACCAAATATCTGCAGGCCACCAATATGCATTCTATTAGCTAAATTTTTTGGAACAGTGTAACTCAATGTAATATTTTTAATATTCAGGTATGAACCATCAACCAACCATCTAGAAGATGCACCATCCTGTCCACTAATTGCATTTTGTAATCTTGGTACATTGGTAACATCCCCAGGCTTCTGCCATCTGTCCAGAATGTCTGTAGACCATGCTGTTCCAGGAGATCCGCGGTGCATGATGCTGGCATAGTTTCCATTATAAAATTGACCCCCATAAGCAAAGGTTAATAAAAATGACAGGTCAAATCCTTTGTAATTGAATGAGTTTGTCAGACCGCCGGATATATCAGGAATTGCGGATCCATGCCAATAGAAACTTGCCTTGCTATATTCATTTGTAAGTACCTTACTGGTTACTTTTCCAGCTGCATCCGTTATATCCCTATAATATAATGCGTCACCATTAGATGCATCAACGCCAGCATATTCCGGTAACCAGAAATCATAAATGCCATGGCCCACAAAAAGCTTTTTAGTGCCCGTTACGATACCGTTTTTAGTTTGGTTTGGTGGCAATTTGGTGATTTTATTTACGAAATGAGTCAAGTTTAGGTCTATTCTCCAGTTAAAATTCCTGGTAGCTATGGCATTGTAACCTAACTGAAGTTCAATTCCGGTATTTTTCATAGTACCAATGTTTTGAAAATATGTAGCACCACCCAAATCCGATATTGGCCTTGGCACATCGAACAGTAAGTCATCAGATTGTCTGTTATACCATTCTACCGTACCTGTAAGCCTATTTTTAAATACGGCGAAATCTACGGCAAGGTTCAATACTTTATTTTTTTCCCATAATAATCCAGGGTTTGCTCTTCTCAGTGGGCTGCTATAAGCACCTGTAGCAGTTGCGTAATAAAAATTTTGGTACTGATAATATAGAAGTCCGAGATCCTCATTACCCTGTTCTCCATAACTGGCACGTAATTTTAATTCATTTATCCAACCAATATTTTGCATGAACTTTTCCTGGGATACTCTCCATCCTGCTCCCACAGAATAAAACGTTCCCCAGCGCAATGAATCAATAAATCTTGAAGAACCATCACGACGCAAACTTGCTGAAAACAAATATTTCTGATTAAAATCGTAGTTAATATTACCAAAGTAACTTTCTATACGATGATTGTCTTCGTAAGAACTTGCCTGGCTATATGGACCGGTTCCATTGTCCAATTCAGATTGACCGGGGAATAAAAATCCAGCGGTGTTGGCAGACAAATAATTGTACTGATACCTGTAATTTTCATGGCCAGCTAATACTCTCAGGTTATTGTTACCAAAAGATTTATTCCATGATAATACCTCATTAGCTGTTATAGATAATTGGCGATCATTTGTTTTGGTGGATCTTCCACCATCCACGCCTCCCGGATTTGAAGGTGCCGCATCACCATACAAACTATTCTGATAATTAGTAATTGCATTTGAAATGTAGTTTACACCTAACGTAGTTTTAAAAGAAAAATCTCTTAAAAACTTAATTTCAGCATAGGTGTTTGCATTTGTATTAAAAATGTCTTGTGAACGATCATCCAATGCAAGTGTTCCGAGCAGGTTTGATCTTCCGGCATACGGTCTTGTACCCATTTGTTCTGGTACTCCATAATCAAGTTTATGTGCACCCAAAGTATCTACAAATGCGCCTGTAGTTAAATCATGTTGATATACCGGGTAGATAGGACCCATTTGACGAGTATAATAAAATGGGTTAGTAGTAGCAGTTCCACCACTTGGTACATCTTTTCTTTTTGCATAAGCTGCATCGATGTTAATACCAGAACTAAACCATTTTGTTGGCGTTACATTTACATTCATTCTTAAGTTATATCTTTTATAACCAGAATTTCTTACAATACCTTCCTCATTCAAGTAACCTGCAGATAAATAATAATCGCTATTTTCTCCGGCACCTGAAAAATTAATATTAGCGTTTGTCCTTGAAGCCTGGCGGAATAGGGCATCTTCCCAAGACTCATTCCACAATAGTTTTGCACTTGGATTCAGTTTTCCCGTAGCTGGGTCTACTAAAGTATTTCCAGGAACATTGTATGCATTATAAATCAACCCACTCAAAGATGTTAGTACATTTGATGACTTAACGCCTGCAGTGGTGGCATTATCTCCATTACTATAAACATATTGATTACGGAAAGCCTCCCAGAATAATTCATAATATTGTTGAGAGTTAACACGGTCATATTCAGGAATACCACGACTCATAAATCCCTGGCGAAGACTTGCAGTTACGCCGGTTTTTCCTTTTTTGCCTTTTTTTGTAGTAATCATAATAACACCGTTAGCCGCACGTGAACCATACAATGCAGCGGCAGCCGCATCTTTTAATACAGTAACAGATTCAATATCATCGTTTGACAATGAGGTAATGGAACCATCATAAGGTACTCCGTTCAATACATATAAAGGTGAACTGCTTGCATTAATTGAACCAACGCCTCTAATCAGAATTGCTGCTCCCGTACCAGGAGCACCACCACCATTGGTAGTTGAAATACCAGGAACAAGCCCTTCCAGAGTACGAGTTACAGAAGTAACCTGTTGCTTTTGAATAGAGGCTGCAGTAACTGTGTTTTCAGAACCGGTAAAAGAACTCTTTTTTACAGTTCCATAAGGCACCTGAACAACCACTTCCAAAAGGTCCATTGCCTCTGTTGCGAGGACAATATTAAAGGTGGAATTCTTCCCAATTACCACAGATTTTGTAGCCGAACCGACTGAAGAAATCGTTAATGTTTTTGCATCTGCATCAACCACCAGTGTGAAAGTACCGTCTGGTTTTGTGCTGGTACCAGACTTTGCACCCTTTACCAAAACTGATGCGTCTGCTATAGCTTCACCCTGGGCATTTTTTACCACACCGGTAATTGTACGTGTTTGCGCACCAACTGCTGAAGAAAACAGAAGGATAATGCACAAGTAGAGTAATCTCTTCATAAGCGCTTTTTTAGTTTTTCTTGATTGTAAAAAAAAAATTGATTGTTTGTGCCGAATTAATTATGACAATTAACATTATCATAACGCTGCATTTTTCAAAGAGTTGTTAAAAACACATGCAAATCTTCAAAATACCAACTTAATTAACAAAAAAAAATTGTATTTGTTTAACAAATACGTTTTTTCAGTGCATTTGGATGCCTGCATTTTAACATCAATAAGTTTTGCTATGCTTTTTTCCTTGTATTTAGCAAAAGGACAGGTAACAAAACAAGGTTTGTTATGGTAGCAACTAAAAGGGTAATTGAAGTAAGCCAGCCCAAGGCAATCGTACCACCAAAGCTGCTGAAACAAAAGATAACGAAGCCTGCAATTAATACCAGTGAAGTATATACGATACTGAGCCCCGTATTTTTAATGGTTGCTTTTACGGTTTTATCTATATCATTGTTGTTCTCAAGTAATTCCTGTTTATAATTTACCAGGAAACGAATGGTAATATCTATTGCAATACCAAGTGCTACGCTAAAAACCAATACAGTAGATGGTTTCAACGGAACACCTGTCCAACCCATTACACCTGCGGTAATAATGAGCGGAATAATATTGGGAATAAGAGAACATATTAATATTCTTGCAGACTTAAATAAATAAAGCATGCACAATGATATCAGGAGGAATGCCCAGCAAATACTTTCTTTTAAACCTTTGGTAATAAATGTGCTTCCTTCCAAAAAAGTAATACTGGTGCCTGTTAGTTCAACTTTATATTGACTGGTATCAAATAATTCATTCACTCTTTGTTGTATACTGTCTAAAATAACGGGAAGCCTTTTTGTACCGACATCGGCCATGCTAACACTTAACCGGGTAATTTGCCGGCTACTATCCATAAAAGAAGATAGGGTTTTGGTGAAATTGTTTTTTGAGGAGCTGTCATTTTTAGAAGGCCTCAAATATTCACCCACAAAAGCGCCGTCAAAAGAATTTGGTAACCGGTAGTTGGCTGAATCTCCTTCATAAAATGCTTGTTTGGCAAACTTAAGTCCTTCAGCCAGGCTCAATGGCCTGCTCATTTCCTTTTGACTTCCTATGTATTGTGATAAGGAATCTACTTTTTCAAAAACTCCCAACGCTCTCATTCCTGTAATGCCATTTCTCTTTTTAGTATCAATCAAAATTTCAAGTGGCATAACTCCTTTGAAATTTTTCTCAAAAAACTTTAGATCGGTATATATTTTATCTGTTTTGGGAAGATCGTCTACGATAAAGGCAACTGTATTTAATTTAAAAATTCCAATAATTGAAAATATCAATATTACAGCGGTAGTTATATACACAGATTTTTTGTGATGAACTACCCAGGTTTCAATTTTAATCAGAAAGCCAGTAATGAGTTTGTTATTCAAATATTTTATTTGAGCAGCTTTTGGAGACGGCAAATAACTTAAAACAGCCGGTAATAATATAAATGAAATCACAAATATTAACATGATGCTGATTCCGGCTACAACACCAAATTCCTGCAATATGGCACTTTTGGTTAATGCAAATACCGCAAACCCAATAGCAGCCGCTATATTGCAAAACAATGTTACAATCCCCATTTTACTAACCATATCTACAAGGGATTGATTTTTATCATCGCTGGCAATATAGGAAGTATGATATTTATTTATAAAATAGATACAATTGGGTATGCCTATCACCACTACTAACGGAGGCGTAAGTGCAGTAAGCAAGCTGATACTGTAGCCACATAAATATAAAACCCCCAGGCTCCATACAACGCCCAATAACACTACAAAAAGTGATAGCAACATTGTGCTAAATGAACGGAAGAATAATAACAGGATCAACGCACTCAAAACCAGTGATCCAATTAAAAAGAACTTCATTTCCTTTTGAATCCTGTTAGCTACAACAGTTCTGATTAAAGGCAGGCCACTTAAATGTGTTGTAGAATGTGTTGACGAATCAAAATGATTAACAACCCGTGTAATATCATTTACAATTTTTGTACGCTTGGCAGAGTTTAAAGAATCTTTATTTATTCGCACTCCCATCAGGTAGGCATTGCTATCTGCATTGTATAATAATGAGCGATAAAATGGAAGATTAAAAAACGCTTGCTTTGCAGTATCCAGTTGTTGTTGAGTTGAAATAGAATCCGGGAAGATTTTTTTGACATTTAATTTTTCTGTGGCACTGTCTTTCACCAGGTTTACAGCAGAAGGTATGCTGAGTACATCTTCAACATCTCCAACCTGTTTAAGTTGCTTCTGTAATTCAACATAAGCCCTGAAGTTTTCAATTTCAAAAAGACTGTCACTTTTAATACCCACCACCAATACATTACCATCATCACCAAATTTTTCTCTAAAGGCTTTGTAGTCCTGGTATTTAGGGTTATCAGTAGGTATTGCTTTTGCAAACTCATAACTAAGTTTAACTTTACTCGCAAAAAAGCCCATAATTGCAGTTATCACTGCCAAAAGTATTAATAAGGGTAAGCGATATTTAATTACAAATATTCCTAATCGTTTCCACATGCTAGATTGATGATTTTAAATGTACCATTAGAGGAGAAGGAGTTCCAGTGTTGGTTTCCTGTTTGAAAATTGAATTGTTTGCAAAGAAAGTCATTTTATGCGGCTTAGCCATAAGTAGCCAAAATGGAATGCTTACTTTTATTTTACATATAATTATTCCAGATGCAAATTAATTGCCATGATTTTAAAAGACCATCAATTGTATTGTTGGGTTTCCTTAACCAGCAAATTAAATGACATATAAAACAAAAGGCATAGTATTACGCACCACTAAATATGGTGAAACCAGCCTGGTAGTTACCATACTTACAGAATTATTCGGCGTACAAACTTATATGATAAACGGAATTCGATCTGCTAAAAAATCGTCTTCAAAGGCCAATCATTTTCAACCGGCAGCAATTTTGGATATGATTGTTTATCACAATGAACAAAGATCATTGCAACGCGTTAAAGAATTTTCATGGGACTATCTCTATAAAGATGTGTTGAGTGATGTGATTAAAAACAGCATTGCTCTTTACATCGTTGAACTGATACAAAAGTGTTTGAAACAGCCTGAAGAAAATAATGCCCTGTTTTATTTTTGCGAAGATGTGCTGATTAAATTAGATGCTGCACCCAAAAGCATATCTGCAAATCTTGCACTTTACTTTTCACTTCAATTAACTCAATTCCTGGGATTTAAAATGAACGATAATTACAGTACCGAAAAAAACATGCTCGACCTTGAAGAGGGGGAGTTTGTAGATAAAGAACCTTTACACGCAAACTTTTTAGACGGCGAGTATGCGCTATGGACATCTCAACTTTTGAAAGTAATGCAACCCGATGAGCTGGCTCCATTTAAAATGCACCACGAAGTAAGAAGGAAACTGTTGTTATATTACCAGGATTATTATGCGTTGCACATTGCTGATTTTGGGCAAATGAAAACACTAACCGTTTTACATGAAGTACTTTCTACTTAAATCTAAAATAAAATTTTCCGCTCACTATAAAATGCGTCTTGCAGAAGAATTGAGATTTAGTAACAATCCATCTGCATTTTCAATGAGTACAATTCCCGGCAATTTGCCCTTTTCAAAACTTCCCAGTAAATGATCCATTTGCAGTGCTTTTGCTCCATTTGAAGTGGCCCATTTTAAAATTTCTTCCAGGGGAATTGTATTGCTGGTTTTGCTTTGAATCGTTTTTATTTCTTCTAAGATATTTAACTGCCAGTTGCTTGCATAGCTATCTGTACCTATTACTATCTGTGCATCGTTATCCATCAAAAGTTGAATTGGAGGCATCTTATTTTCAATATAAATATTTGAGTTTACGCACAGGCAGAAAAATAAGTTGCTATTAGATTTAACGATCTGCTGTTTAGCAATAGCAATATCATCGCCAGAAATAAATGTATTATGTACAGATATGATGGACTGACTTTTTGTAAAATAAGGCATCCAGCTTTGAAGGCTAGATAAACCTGTTGGGCTGAACCCGGCTATATCAATACCTAAATTCTTATAAAGAGATAAAAAGCCTCCGGATTTATCCAAGTATAATTCGTCTTCTGCAGCGGTTTCCTGGTTGTGTATTGTAATTAGTTTTTTAGCAGTAAGATTATTTAATAATTCGAACAACGTTTTAGAAACACTATATGGCGCATGTGGTGAAAAGGTAGTTGAATTATTGAATCCATTTTTAATAAATGCATCGTATACGTTTGATACTTCTTCCAATCTTTTTTCAGCAACCCCATCTACAAAACCGCTTGCCTCAATGAAATTATGCCAATAGATGGTGCTATTTTGTTTTACTAAAATTGAATCGCTTGTATTACAAATATCCCCCACCGCCACGGTACCACTGTTATACATTTCTTCAACCGCATTTGTCATTAACAGTTCCTTTTCTGTAGCTGCATTCAATTTATTGTTTGTAGGTGCCCACCGTTTCTGCATTACCTGTTGCACAAAATCAACTAACCCTGTCTTTTCGGGTATTGTATTCTTTAGATGGCTTAATTCCAAATGACAATGTGCATTGATAAAACCCGGGCATAAAATACCTTTAAAACTTTCAATCCCGTCTCCGGCATCAAGTTTATCTGCAACGTCGATGATTGACCCCAATTCGTCTGTTATCAAAACTTTATTATCCGGCAAAAGATTAAAACCGGAAAAGATATGATCTGCTGTAAATTTTCTGTACAAATTGATTGATTGATATAATGTAAATTTGCCGCCTGCATAGATAATGTTACATTAAATCGTCTTTGCGGAACAACAAAAATTAAAATTACTGTATGTTAGATAAACTAGATGCAATTAAGGGAAGATTTGACAACCTGGGTGTAGCACTCACCAATCCTGAAATTGTTAGTGACAATAAGAAGTACACAAGTCTTAGCAAGGAATATCGTAGCCTGGAAAAAATTGTAAATGCAAGAAATGCTTACGTTAACCTATTAGATGATATTGAATTTAACAAGGAAGTTTTAAACGGAGACGATGCAGAAATGAGGGACCTCGCCAAACAAGAGATACCAGGCTTGGAGGAGAAAAAAGAGGAGTTGGAAAAGCAACTGCGCAATATGCTTATACCAAAAGATCCGTATGACGAAAAGAATGCAATACTGGAAATAAGAGCCGGTACCGGCGGAGATGAAGCCTCCTTGTTTGCAGGCGATTTGCTAAGAATGTATTTAAAATATTGTGAGAAAAAAGGTTGGAAGACGGCACTGCTAAGCGAAAGTGAAGGAACAGCCGGAGGTTACAAAGAGGTTCAGGTGGAAGTGGTAGGAGATGATGTATACGGTGTTTTAAAATTTGAAAGTGGCGTACACAGGGTACAGCGTGTGCCCGATACAGAGGCAAGTGGCCGTGTTCATACCAGCGCAGCTACAGTTGCTGTAATGCCTGAGGCTGAGGAAGTGGATTTTGAACTGAAAGAAAGTGATGTAAAAATGGAAACTGCCCGTAGTGGTGGTGCAGGTGGTCAAAATGTAAACAAGGTGGAAACCAAGGTTTTTTTAACTCATAAGCCAACCGGATTGGTTGTGATGTGCCAGACTGAACGCAGTCAGTTGGGTAACAAAGAGAAGGCGATGGACATGCTAAGGACAAGATTATATGATGAAGAGGTAAGAAAGGCAGAAGAAGCTATTGCACATAAAAGAAAAAGTCTTGTTAGTACCGGTGACCGTAGTGCGAAAATAAGAACGTACAATTTCCCGCAGGGTAGAGTAACAGATCATAGGATTGGACTGACAGTGTATAACCTCGATAATGTATTGAACGGAGAGGTGCAGGAATTCATTGACGCCCTGCAATTTGCAGAAAATGCGGAAAAAATGGCCACTCAAAATTAATTATTGAAAATTGCAAAAAGTGTCTTAATTTGATAAAAAATAGGTTGTTATGCTTGAAAATTTATTCAATCTCATCAGAGAACAGGGTGCAGATTCTGTGATTAGCAACCCCGATATTCCCAATGAACAAAACGAAGCGGTATTGGCAGACGCCACCCATTCTGTTGCAGAAGAATTTCAACAGGTATTAGCTGGCGGAGGAACAGAAAATATTATGTCTTTATTTCAGGGAAACGGTAATTCACAACTTCAGGCAGGTGGATTATTAGACAATCCCATAGTGGGAAATATTATCAACAGTTTTAAAAATAAGCTTACCCAAAATCACGGTATTTCAGATGATAAAGCGGGTGGTATAGCGGGCAACTTAATTCCAAACGTTATTAGCAGCCTGATCAACAAAACAAATGATCCCAACAATAACAGTTTTGATTTAAAAAATATTATCGGAACATTAATGGCAGGTAATAATGGTGGTGGTTTAGATTTAAAGGGAATCATAAGCAGCTTTACCAAGGGTGGTTTAGATGCAAACAGTGATGGTAAAATAGGAATCGACGATATAATTAGCAAAGTTACTGGTGGAGGTGGTCAACAAGAACCAACTCAATCCGGTGGAAATAATATTTTTGATACTATTAAAGGCTTTATGAAATAAATCGATTAATTAATTGTTAAAGCGTTTAAAAATAGCTTTCATTTATTACAGGTTTAAAATATTGCTTTAACTTCATAATCAGAAACAAGACAGTGAAAATTTGATCGAAATAAAAGAAATGTCTTGTTTTTAGTTCTTTTAATAAGTATATTGGATTAGGATTTTATTAACAACATGCCGAATTTTCTGGCACCCCATTTGTATATAGTATTAGAACTCACAAAATAAAAATTTTAAGTTTTTCTCATAAGCAGTTAGTTTTGGTAAACGGCCCTTGTTTCTACAAGGGCCTTTCTTTTTTTAGAAACATGTTTGTTTCTTTGGCGTTTCCAAAAAAATATTAAAAATCCTATTTTGTAATTGCTTCCACATATGAATAACCCGGGCCAGGTCTTTCAAACAAATAATGCCAGAAGATGGAAAAGCTTTAAATGGACTTTCCGCATAATATTAATACTTGTTTCCTTCTTCATAGTAATTTTATCTATTGCAATCATTACCGGAGTCAACCCTTCCCTACCTGATCTTCAATTAAAATCAAAGGCGTATGAGACAAAATTAGATCCTGCCAACCCACTCACGCTTTCAAATAAATTCAATAAAAATTATAAGGGTTTCAAGCAGTTCCTGGTCAAAAGAATTAAGGAAGATTCACTGAGAAATTTACAACTCAAAAAGAAAAAGTCTCATACAACAATCCCAGAAATCAGGGCTGCATTTTACACCCCTTGGACGGCTACCACCTCATTGCCCGAATTGCAAAAATTTGGAGATAAATTAAATGTAATATTTCCGGAGTGGCTTTTCATAGATACGCTTACCCGAACATTACAAACACGTATTGACAGTGCCGGACTGGCGGTTATGCGACAAAAGGGCCTAAAAATAATTCCTATTCTTACCAACTTCAATTCATCTAAAAACGATTTTGATGGCAAACTGTTACATAGCATTTTAAATGACAAAATAAAGCAACAAGCATTTATTTCTCAGTTGCTGGATACACTCAATCATTACCATCTACAAGGAGTCAATATAGATTTTGAAGATCTAAACGAACCAACAAATGAGCCACTTACAAACTTTCAACAAAACATTTACAAGGCATTACACCAAAATCAATTATTGGTAACAATGGATGTTGCAGTAAGGAATGACGATTATGACTATCAGAAATTATCTGACTACAACGACTACATTATTTTAATGGCCTATGATCAACACGAAAAGGCTGGTAAACCCGGACCAATCAGTGCCCAAAAATGGATCGAAGAATCGTTGGATTGGACCGCAAAAAAAATCGACCCTTCTAAAATTATACTTGGGATCGCAGGTTATGGTTATGACTGGGCAACAGATGCAGAAGGCAAAACAACGGGAACGGAGATTTCTTATAACAGTGCCATCAACAGGGCAAAAACTAAAAATGTTGATATCACTTTTGACAATGACAGCTATAATCTGCATTGTTCATATATTGACGAGGAGCGAAATGAAGATGGTAAGTTAGAAACTACCCGGCACGAGATATGGTTCACAGATGCAGCTACAACTTTTAATATACTTCGGTTTAGTGACGAGTTTTCAAATGCTGGTACGGTACTATGGAAGCTGGGTGGTGAAGATGCCAGAATGTGGAACTTTTATGCCAGGGAACTAACAAATGAAGCGCTTGTTTCAAAACCATTTGATTTTAATTCCTTAAAAAACATCCCAATCATCAGAGATAATGTTGACTATGATGGTGAAGGTGAGGTCTTAAATATTGTAGCATCTCCCCAGGTGGGAAAAGTAAATCTTGAAATAGACAGTGCTGAAATGCTGATTGCTGAACAACAATACGAGCAGTTGCCATCTGGCTATATCATTCAACGCTTTGCAGAAGATACTACCCCACCCGGCCCCGGGCACAAATTAATTTTAACATTTGATGATGGTCCCGATCCTGAGTGGACCCCGCAGGTACTCGATATTTTAGAAAAAGAAAAAGTTCCTGGTACTTTTTTCCTGGTTGGCTTACAAGCAGAAAAAAATATACCATTGGTTCAACGAATTCATAAAGACGGATTCGAAATTGGCAACCATACATTTACCCATAGCAATGTTGCTAAAATGAGTACACGAAGAGCTTCATTGGAAATGAAACTAACCCGTTTGCTGATAGAAACTATTACTGGTCATTCTACCATTCTTTTCAGGGCGCCATATAATGCGGATTCGGAACCCCATACATATGAAGAGTTGGAGCCTATTGAAAGGAGCAGGCTCGAAAACTATCTAACAATTGGCGAAAGTATTGATCCCATGGATTGGCAACCCGGCGTTAATGCCGATTCTATTGTAGCAAGAACCATACAGCAGGTTGAAGACAGGGGAGCCAGTATTATTCTATTACATGATGCTGGTGGAGAAACAAGGCAGGCAACTATAGATGCGCTTCCGCAAATCATCAAATATTTTAAAAATAAAGGTTACAAGTTTACTACGGTGGCAGATTTGATGGGCAAAAAAAGTAACGACGTAATGCCCATATTACCTGCTTCGCAGAGAAGCTGGCTTACAAAAATGAATTTCTTTTTTGCAGAAGGAACCTATTGGGGTTCGCACATTTTATTTGCTTTGTTTATCGTAGGTATTGCACTTTCAGTTGGAAGAATGTTGGTGATGGCTACGCTCGCCTGGATTCAAAAAAGAAAAGAAGATTCAGCCGTAGTTGGTACTTTATCTGGCTTATCAACATTGCCATTGGTAAGTATAATTGTTCCTGCTTATAACGAAGAAGTGAATGCTGTAAGGACGGTTGAAAGTTTATTGGTACAGGACTATCCAAATTTGCAGGTTGTATTTATTGATGATGGAAGTAAAGACAGCACGTATGAAAAAGTGAAGGAAGCTTTTAAATCTAATTTCAGGGTGCAGGCTTATACAAAAATAAACGGTGGAAAAGCTGCTGCATTAAATACGGGAATTGAGTTGGCAGATAGTGAGTTTGTAGTTTGTATTGATGCCGATACGCAACTAAAGCAAAATGCGGTGAGTGAACTGATGAAGAAATTTAATTTACAAGGTGAAGAAAAAATTGATGGTAAACCGCCTGTTATAGTTGGTGCGGTTGCGGGCAATGTAAAAGTAGGTAACGAAGTTAACATGATTACAAAGTGGCAAAGTATTGAATACATCACTTCACAAAACTTTGATCGCAGGGCATTTGATCTGTTGAATTGTATAACAGTTGTGCCGGGTGCAATTGGCGCCTTTAGAAAAGAAGCGATCATTAAAGCAGGCGGTTTTACAACAGATACCTTAGCAGAAGACTGTGATTTAACAATGCGTATGCATCGAATTGGATACAGTATCCGAAACTGCAACGAAGCAATTTCTTATACAGAAGCACCCGAATCGATGAATCAATTTATGAAACAGCGCTTTCGTTGGAGTTTTGGCGTAATGCAATGTTTCTGGAAACACCGGGATGCAGTTTTTAACCGCAAATACAAAAATTTTGGCATGGTTGCATTACCCAATATTTTCATCTTTCAAATATTACTTCCATTTCTTGCACCCTTGGCTGATTTACTGTTGGCATTTAGTTTAATTGCTGCAGGCCTCGGTATCATTCCGGCAAGTATTGGCCATATTCTTTTTTATTACATGATATTTACCCTCGTGGATGTTGCAGGGGCAGCGTTGGCTTTTGCGTTCGAAAAAGAAGATTATAAAAAACTACTTTGGATGATTCCACAACGGTTGGTTTACCGCCAGTTAATGTATTATATCGTAATGAAATCTTTTAATAAAGCTATTAAAGGTGAATTGCAAGGATGGGGTGCCTTAAAACGTACAGGAAATGTTAAACAGGTAGCAGCAGCATAATCAATGAGGGCAAGTGGTAAAAGTGTTTTACTTTTGAATTAATTTTTTACAGGAGTGTGAGAAATTTCATCTTCTAATTTTACAAATAACTCAATTGGCTACAGCAGCATCTGAAAGGAAATCATTCTTCAAACGTATACGGGGCAAGCAACAGGAAGACGAGCTTGCAGAAATGACATTCTTTGATCACATTGAAGAATTACGTTGGCATTTAGTTCGTTCCATTGCTGTGTGGCTGGCCGCAGCTATTGCAATTTTTGTTTATATTGATTGGGTTTACGACCATATTATCCTGGCCCCCGCCAATGAAAACTTTGTAACCTACGGAGCACTCTGCCGCTTTGGTCACTGGTTACATTTAGGCGATAGCTTTTGCATGCCACCGGTAAAAATTGATTTCCAGATTAATACTGTTAACGGCACATTTACTTCTGCAATTAGTATTGCAATGATTGGCGGAATAGTTGTTGCATTCCCTTACATATTTTGGGAACTCTGGCGTTTTATAAAACCTGCCCTGTCGGCCAAGGAAAAAAAATATGGCCGTGGTAGTATTTTCTGGGTTTCTCTTTGCTTTTTTACGGGAGGTGCATTTGGTTACTATTTATTAGCACCTTTCACTTTCAATTTTCTGGCAAGTTTTACATTAGGTAAGTCAGGCCTAATTGTATACCGGCCGGCTGTAAATGACTATATAGAAAGTCTTACCAACCTTATACTTGGCTGCGGTATTGCTTTTGAATTGCCGGTACTATCCTATGTGGCAGCACGCCTCGGCTTGATAACCGGGGCAATGTTAAAACAGTATTTCAAGTTTGCATTTGTAATTATATTAGTAGTTGCTGCAGTTATTACTCCATCTCCGGATTGGACCAGTCAATTCCTGGTAGCTATTCCATTGGTTTTTCTTTATTGGATCAGTATCATTTTAGCTACCCGTGTAGATAAAAAACGGCTCAAGGAAGAACAGGAAGAATGGAGTTAATTTTTAACTTCCTTGTTCATAAAGTGCTTATTCTTTTGAGGTAAAAACATCATTAAGTTTTAATTTTACCTGTCAATTATTCTTTATTAAATAACCTTGTGTGTCATGACAACCTTTAACCTTAATCTACCGATAGCAATTGGATGCGATCACGCTGGCTTTGATTGCAAAGAAGACCTTATTTCCTTATTGGAAGCAGAAGGCCTTGTATTTAAAGACTTCGGAACCTACACGAAAGATTCAGTGGACTATCCGGATTTTGCCCACCCTGTGGCATCAGCTGTAGAAAAAGGCGAAGCAGCGTTTGGCATTTTATTATGTGGCAGCGCAAATGGTGTAGCCATAAGTGCTAACAAGCACCAGGGAATTAGGGCCGCAATTTGCTGGGGCGAAGAACTGGCAGAACTTGCCCGTAAGCATAATGATGCAAATGTTATTTGCATTCCCGCCCGCTTTGTAAGAGATGGTGATGCTGAAAAAATGTTGGACGTATTTATGAATACGGCATTTGAAGGAGGGCGCCATCAAACCCGTGTTGATAAAATAGCCTGTTAATAGTAGCTATTACCTGTTTTTATCTTTCATGATTTAAACTTCGAAAAATATTCTAAAACAATTCTACTTAAAAAATAACAATTACGCCGACTGTGAAAATCAGTCGGCTATTATATTCGTATGAAGAAAATTACCCTGTTTACCACTGCATTATTATGCTTCAATATTCTTTTTGCCCAAACCGATGACGCCGCTAAATTTGCCGGTACCATTACTGCGGCAGACCTTAAAAAACAATTAACCATTATCGCCAGCGATGAAATGGAAGGCAGGGAAACTGGCACCGAAGGCCAACGAAAAGCCGCCGACTACATTTCCACACAGTTTGAAGCTTTTGGATTAAAAACAGCGCAAGGTATGAAAGGTTACCAGCAGTATTACCCGCTTTTCCAGGATAGTTTAGTTAGTAGTAGCTTAACTATCAATAAAACGAACCTGGTTTATGGCACTGATTTTATCAGCCCGGCAAATCTAAATGAAACAGGGACTTTTAAAGGTAAAAACCTGGTGTTTGTAGGATATGGTATTGATGATGAAAAGTACAATGATTATGCTGGTATGAATGTAAAAGGCAAAATTGTTGTGTTCTTTTTAGGTGAACCAAAAAAAGACGGTGTTTACCTGATTTCCGGAAAGAAACGTGGAAGTGCATGGAGTTATCCAGGCATTCCGAAAAAACTTGCTGCTGCTAAAGCACTTGGTGCAGTTGGTGCGTTGGTAATAAATCCTTTAATGGAAAATTTTTCAAAATACACCGTTGATGCAAGCAAAAAGACGGGTGTTATTTTCACCAGTTTGTCTTCAACTGATAAATCGATTGATTTTGCAATGCTATCTCACAATTATGGAAAAATGGTTATTGGAAACCTCTTTGACAGTTTGTTAAAAAAAGCAAAAGCATCGGAACCGATCGCCGGAATTAACCCACCTGTTAAAGGTGCAAAAATCTCCTTTGTATTCAATAAAAACAGGAATGTTGTGAATGCAAGTAATGTAATAGGTATTATTGAAGGAACCGATAAAAAAGACGAGTACGTTTTTTTAACCGGCCACTACGATCACCTGGGTAAACACGATGGCAAAATTTATTATGGTGCGGATGATGATGGAAGCGGCACCTGCGCAGTACTTGAAATGGCAGAGGCATTCTCGAAAGCAAAAGCTGCAGGCAAAGGACCAAGAAGAACAATTGTATTTATGACTGTTAGTGGTGAGGAAAAAGGTTTATGGGGTAGTGAGTATTATAGCGATCATCCGGTTTATCCGCTTGATAAAACTTCTGTTGATTTAAACACCGACATGGTTGGCAGATTAGATACTGAACGCAAAACAGATGACACATTGAACTATGTGTATGTAATTGGCCACGACAAACTAAGCAGCGACTTGCCCGTAATTAATGAAGGGGTTAATAAAAAATATACAAACCTGGTATTTGATTACAAGTATGATGACCCCAATGACCAAAACAGAATTTATTACAGAAGTGATCATTATAATTTTGCACGCAAAGGTGTTCCTATCTTGTTTTTTTATGATGGTATGTTGCAGGCAGATTACCATAAACCAACCGATACCGTAGACAAAATTTATTGGGATATTTATGAGAAAAGAGTACGCATGATTTTTCATACAGCCTGGGAAATTGCCAACAGGGATGATATGTTGAAAAGAGATATTCCGTTACAATAAATACCTGCACACACCGATATTATTCGGGAATTAAAACAACGTTATTGTTGTCAACTTGTTTATTAAAAATGCCGGTCTGTATTGCTGACCGGCATTTTTATTATTTCGAAATGTTATTTTAATTGATGCAAAATGTACAAGTGTACAAGTGTGCGACGCAACCGAAGCTTAACCAGGGCGCAAATGCCCGGACAAAAATTATTTTACCAGCCAAGTATCCATGCAAAAATCAACGGAGCCACAATGGTTGCATCACTTTCTACAATAAATTTTGGTGTGCTGATGTCTAACTTTCCCCAGGTAATTTTTTCATTGGGAACTGCTCCGGAATAAGAACCGTAGGAAGTTGTACTGTCGCTGATCTGGCAGAAATAACTCCAGAACGGAACGTCGTGCCATTCAAGATCCTGGTACATCATTGGCACTACGCAAATAGGAAAATCGCCTGCAATACCGCCACCAATCTGGAAAAACCCAACTCCTTTACCAGATGAATTATTGCGATACCAATCGGCCAGCCATACCATATATTCGATACCACTTTTCATGGTGGTAGCTTTCAATTCATTCTTAATAATGTAAGATGCAAAAATGTTTCCCATGGTACTATCTTCCCAACCTGGAACTACAATAGGAATATTTTTTTCCGCAGCCGCAAGCATCCAACTGTTTTTAGGATCAATTTCGTAATACTGTTCCAGCACACCGCTTAGCAGCATTTTGTACATGTATTCGTGTGGGAAATAACGCTCTCCCTTATCATCTGCATCTTTCCATATTTTATGAATATGTTGCTGCAATCTTCTGAAAGCTTCCTCTTCAGGAATGCAGGTATCTGTAACACGGTTGTAATGATTTTCCAGTAAATCCCACTCTTCCTGAGGGCTCAAATCGCGGTAGTTCGGCACCCGCTTATAATGACTGTGTGCTACCAGGTTCATAATATCTTCTTCGAGATTGGCACCGGTACAACTGATGATTGCAATCTTATCCTGTCGAATCATTTCTGCAAGGCTTAAGCCTAATTCTGCTGTACTCATGGCTCCGGCAAGGGTTACCATCATTTTACCACCTTCGTCCATGTGTGTTACATATCCTTTAGCAGCATCCATCAAAGCCGCAGCATTGAAGTGCCGGTAATGATGTTCAATAAAATTTGAAACGGGTCCTTTGTTCATTTTGTATGTTTAAGGTTGCAAAAGTAATTTTTTTTGGTCAGCTAAAAACAGCAATCAGGGTTTGATTTGCTTTAGATGTTTGCAAAATAATAGGATTTAGTAACACACTTTTACACAGTTATCCCTCAAAATGCACAGATAATAAATAGAAGTTGAGAAATAGTACATGAATCTAATTTGATGTGTATGGTAACTTATCTTTACAGGCGCCTGGTCAATAATAACAATTATTGATTTAAATAATAAACCACAAAACTGCCAATGAATGTTTAACATTACCCATTAGTATTTATTACATCTCCCCTCAATTAAATAATAGTAAAAGAAAGCAGCTAAAAAGGTTTGTAGGCATATTTTTAAAAAAAGGCCAAACTTAAAATAGCTAACAAAATACAGGAGAAACCTCCTTTTTTGAATTGGCTTTGTAATGTAATATTGAATATAGGTTTGCATCGCTATTGCTAGTAAAGTTGCTGACTATTACCATTTAGGCTTACCATTATTTATCTCATTGTATGAGGCAAGAATAAAATAAACGTATCTAAAATGAAACCAACATCAACTTATTCAAAATATCTTTTTAAGCCGAATTTAAAAAAACGTATTGCTGCCTGTTTGATCGATTACGGATTGATTTTTGGATTTACCTTTTTATACATTTCTGCGTTTGGAGATATTGATAGCGATGGTGAAAAAGCTGTACACGGCTTAATGACGCTACCCATTCCAATGCTATGGTTCATCTATTTTGTTTTGATTGAAGCACTCAGCGGGGCCACACCCGGTCATATGTTATTTAAACTGAAAGTTGTAACAATTGACAATCGCAGTGAAATAAATTTTAGCCAGGCACTGAAACGTCATCTGCTTGACCCGATTGATATTTTACTATATGGGGTTCCTGCAATAGTGGTAATAAAAAACTCTGAGTTTCACCAACGCCTTGGAGATATTTGGGCAAAAGCAATTATAGTTGATACAACTGATCCTGAGCAATACACTTCACAATCTCTTACTATGAAAAAAAAGCATTCGATTACCTACCCGGTTGAAATGATGAATAGCCGGCATTCTTAATAAACTGTCGTTACATCAACTAATAGTTTCTGCACGAACATTATCAGTTACCAACGCTTTGGGTGTTGCTGTTTCTTTTGACGCTTTATTTTTTAGATAAGGTAGATAATGCTGTTCGTAAAATTGCTTTTTGTAATCTTTATAATGACTTACGGCACCTAAACGGCTCATAAATTTTATATAATACCAGGCAAAATCTATTTGATGTGGTTTAAAACCGCTTCTTGCACTTTTAGGATAAAGGTGATGATTGTTGTGCCATTCGCCGGCTACGAAACCAGGCCATAGCTGGTTTACAGAATTATCTTTTTGATTATGATCAATCCCCTCACGCTGTTTGTCCTCACCTTTTCCGTGCCCTTCGTAATTAAAAGTACGTACACCAACGGCCCAAAAACCTGCCGCACCAAATAAACTAACTGCCAATGCATGGCCGCCAATAAGGTAAAAAGCAAGGTACCAGAAAGCCCAGTTAAGGATCCAGGAAAGAATAGCGCCTGATGGTTTTACATAAGACCCCCAACGTTGGTACTCTGCATAGGTATTTCCCTTTATACCAGTATGTTTCATCAATAATCCAACCCGATTGTAACATGCCTCACTCAAATTTTTTGCAATTGGCTGATGATTTACATCGGCAAGAAAACAATATAAAAAGCCTGCGTTTGCATTGTAAGGATCACCAGGTTGATCTGATTTGGCATGATGTACGTGGTGTGATATCACATAAATTTCTTCCGGAATTACATTTATAGTAAGATTTTGTGTGAAGAAACGCCAGAATTTATTTCGGAACGTGTAGGCACCGTGGGTGCAATATCGATGATGCCAGATGGTACCATGCGTACCCATAAAAATCATACTATATACAAAAACAGCCAGGGCCGTCCACCATGTAAAGAAATAAAATATGAAAATTAAAAAGCATGGAGCCAGGCACAATACTTTAAACCAGCTAAAAAAAGGTAACCAGTTTTTGCGATCACTGAATACATTTAATCTCGAAAAAAACTCTTTGAAAATTTGGCTGGCAGTTGGTTTTATTAGAATTCCCTTGTCATCCTTCCATCCATAGGAAGGAACTTGTAATACGTGGTCAATAAAAGGCATATGGTAAATTTATGAAGTGTATCCCTTCATTGCAAAAAAACAATGTTGCTTACTAAGTACCAGTAAAATGTTGAGGCATTTTTTAGTGCAAGCAATGGGCATTTTTAATAATTATTATTGTTAATCTGATATTGATATTGGTAGTGCTTAAATATTACCCTATCAGAAAACCGGCAATGCCTAAGTAGATTGAGTGTTTTAAAGAGACCGTGGGAAGATATGATTATTCGTTGAATTAATATTTTTTATTTAATAGCCGATCACTACCATCCGAAAGTCAAAAAAGTAAATAGCCCATATTATCTTTGAGGTG
>JBDUEK010000056.1:0-39179 GCA_040002495.1 Ferruginibacter sp. | reverse complement strand
CTTGACCGAACTATGGCTGCCATTAAATTAATGGTAGATACCAATAAAAAAGTACTGGACGATTTGAAACAACAATTGGAAGGGTTACAGCAAAATAAGAAACTTTCAGAAAATGAATTATTTATTGAATATAAATGGCTGAACGGTTTGATGAAGAGTAAGTTGAGCCCGGTATTACTGGGGAAGCTGGAAGATGCGTCACAAGCCGATAAATTTGAAACTTCCCTTGAATTTGAAACTTATTTATGCGCCGGGCTCGACAAACTCATTTTGCTTGCTGAAGAAAAAAAAGAAGATGTAAACAAAGAAGATATTGCTGCAGTAATCTCTTATAAAACCGGGATACCACTTGGAAATATACAGGCCCAGGAAAAAGAGCGGTTGCTCAATATGGAAAGTTATTTAAAGAAAAGAGTTGTGGGGCAGGATCATGCAGTGAAGGCTTTGTCAGAATCAATCTTAGAATCGAGAAGTGGGCTTAACAAAAAAGGACAGCCAATAGGATCATTTTTTCTCCTTGGTCCTACAGGTACTGGTAAAACAGAACTTGCAAAATCGCTGGCCGAATTTCTTTTTAATGACGAAAAAGCAATGATCCGTTTTGATATGTCTGAATTTAAGGAAGAACACTCTGCCGCATTATTATACGGAGCGCCTCCGGGATATGTGGGATATGAAGAAGGGGGGGTGCTGGTAAATAAAATCCGGCAAAAGCCGTATTCAGTTTTATTATTTGATGAAATTGAAAAGGCGCATCCTTCCGTGTTCGACACTTTTCTGCAAATTTTAGATGAAGGCCAAATGCACGACCGGCTTGGTAAAGAAGGCGATTTTTCAAATGCTTTGATCATTTTTACTTCTAACATTGGCAGCGAATGGATAGCAGAGCAATTCGCAAAAAGCGAAATGCCCACTTCTAATAAACTGATGGAGATAATGACAAAATACTTTCGTCCTGAGTTTTTGGCCAGGCTTACCGAGATTGTTCCGTTTGCTCCAATCACTGAAAAAAGTATAGTCCGTATTTTTGAAATTCAAATGAGAGGATTGCTGGAAGCGCTTGACAAACAAGGCATTGGTCTTACAGTTTCTGAGGATGCAAAAAAATACCTTGCCTTAAACGGCTTTACACCAAAATATGGTGCAAGACAAATTTCAAGTGTAATACGAAGCCAACTTCGCCGACCGATTTCAAAATACATTATTTCCGGTGAGGTAAAAAAGGGCAATCATGTTAAAGTAAATATTAGTGAAGATGAACTGGTATGGAAGATTGATTAATAATTTTATTAAAATAAAAAAAACAATATATTTATATAAGAATAAATACTTATTTTTTTATTTCCTTATAATCGTAAAATAAAAAATTATGCCTCAAGTAAAACCTGGTATTGCAACCACGATTCTTGCACCAGATGCCGTTGGCGAAGGTTTTGTGGAAATATCTCCTAACAAAACCCTGTTTGTTCAAAAGCTTACATACGACGACCCAATTAAGCCGGAGATTATAGAAGATCTCCAAAAAATAGAAGATGTCTTTGAACATTTTAAACCTTCCTGCGATGTAGAGATGGATAAGGAAGATGGCTCTACTATAAAAGAAAATTTTTCCTTTGGCGGATTGGGCGATTTTGATGTGAAAAATCTTACCAATCAAAGCGGGTATCTCAAGAACCTTAGTATAGAAAACGATGCTTTTTTAAAAATAATCAAGCAACTCAAATCAAATAAGTCACTTAAGAATGTAATTGAAAATCCAGAAACAAAAGCAGCATTTGTTAATTCACTTAAATCGCTTTTAACTGAATTAGAAGAAAACGTATAGACTTATTCTCAACCTTTTCTAATCCTTTCAAAATAATAACATGGCAAACGAAGACTTAAAAACAAGTGCAGGAGCGTCTTTTAAAGAAGATGAAAAGCAGCAGGGCAGTCAGTTACCATCCATTAACGAATCGCTGAAAGTGCTTGCAAAAGTTGGCGGGTACGATTTTATGGAAGCTGTAGTGGACGGAGCGGATAACCTTAATCCTTTAAGGAAAGCAAAGAAGAACATTTTTCTTACAGATGATAGTAAAAAACCACAGCGGGCAGGGTTAAAAAAGAAAATAGAAATGTGGCTCGACCTTTTGAATGCTGATTCAGTATCTGCAATGGTTGACAAAAGTGTAGAAAGGGCTGAAATAACTGAAACTTTATTGAAGGGTAATCTAAAAAAAGCGCTGGATACTTCCCGTGAGCTTGAACAATCTTATCGTTCCATTAACTTGTTTTATAAAAATAGTGAATCATCAAAAATAAAAAATCTTGCTGTGATGAATGCTGCTATGAGTCAGTTGACGGACCTTGATGAACCAAGATTTATCGACCATATAGCAGAAGAATTAAAAGACAAATATGACCGGTTAGACCTTCGGCAAAACTATTCATTGTTGGTTGTTCCAGGATATCTTAAATCAGGTACTGTTTTGGATAAATGGGGTAAAATTGCGTATAATAATAAAGTGATGCTCGTTACGGATTTTGAAAATGTAGAAACTCCTGATGATGTGTTGGATCTGTTTACTGACGCCAACTTAACCGGTGGCGATCCGCACAAAGCCAATATGATGATGACCTGTAACTATGTTGTTGGCAGGGGGAAAAATAAAGAGGTTGGAGAAGAAGAAGATGTATATGTTCCCGGATCTGCAGCGCTTGCCGGCAAACTGTACTGCACAAAAATGTCTCAACCTGTTGCAGGAAAAACTTATGGAACAATCGATGAAATCGATGCGGTACGCTTTGATCTTAAAAAGGCTGAAATTTCAGAACTTGAAAATGTAGGTTTGGTACCGTTGGTGGGCGAATGGGGTAAGGTGATGCCATTTTCTGCCAAAACACTGTTTACAGGTGATAATCTTGGCATGCAGACTTATTCTGTAGTAAGGGTTTTTGATTTTATCGCTAAGGTAATGTCTGACTTCTTAAACAGGCGTGCTTTTGAATTATGGAATACTAAAATGGAAGGCAATCTTAGAAAGCAAATTGTGAAGTTCCTGGACGGGATACAGGGAGCAGATAAACTAATAGAAAAGTTTCAGATCATTCGTTTTGAACGGGATGAAAATCAAAAAGATCATATTTTCCTTGACGTACACATAACGCCTTTCTTTCCTGCAAAAAGCTTTTTAGTGAAACTGGATGGATACAAGGGAGATGATGGCGAAGAATGGAAGGCCCAGTTTAAACAAAGCAAGTAACAATGGCAGCTACTAAAGTAAAATAAGTGGTCTGAATTTTTTACATTAACAATTATAATAACTAATTTAAGTTGCGTTTATTATCTGTAAAAATTCCAATAGCTCGTTGAAAGCCACATAATTTCCTCGATAGAAAGTTTTAATCATATTGAAAGTAAATAATTGCAGTCCTGCTGTATTTATTTTACAGTCATAAGTATCAGCTTGTACATTTTTTATAGTGTAAATTTTAACCATGAAAACGTAAAGAAACGATAATGGCTATTAAATTTTTTCTTATATATATCGGCAGTTTTTTAGTATGTTCTATTGCTTTTATTTCAATTGCAAAAAAATTTACTGAAGGTCTTTCCATTGGTGGAAAAAAACCAGTTATTTCAGGAGGTCTTACATCTTTGGGAGTATCTGCTGTGGCCTGGTTATCAACCTATATTACTGATCACCTGTTTACGGTGTTTTGGTTTCTGGCCGCAATCTTTTTGATGTTTGGACTTGTTCATATTTTATATTTTCAAAAAAAATACTTTACATCAAACCCGGTAAATAAAGAAAAGGCACTCATCGGAGAATTGTTGTTTTGCTTTTCCCTGATTTTTTTCATGATTGTAATCTTTTCTGCCCTTCAATATTTTATTAAGGGAGAAAAATCTTTCTTGTTTTATCCGATGTTGATGAGTGGCATTGCCTTTTTTATACCAATGCTGGTAAAATCCACTTTTGAAGCGGCATACAAAATACCTGCTCCCGTATTTTCTATCTGGCAATATCCGGTGGACCATACCATAGAATTACCTCCGGAGGTTCCTAACGAAAAAATATTGGTGATAGCCTTTGAAATTCTCAAAAAAAAAGAAGATGCTGTTAAAACGAATTTCAGGGCAAAGACTCCTGATACAATGACACTTGGTGATCTTTATTATCATTTTATTAATGACTATAATGAATTTCAAAGTGAAACAACTATCGAGTTTATGGAGAATAAAAAAATACCAGAAAAATGGTGGTTCAGGCTTAAAAAAAAGTGGTACGAGTTTGAAATGATACTTGATCCTGATTTAACTATACGCGACAACAACATCAAAGAGAATAGTATTATTATTTGCGAACGCATTAATTAGTTCATTTTAATATGAGAGATATAAAAAAACATTTTCCTGTAAACTGGATTGATGGAATGAAGATTAATAAAAGCCATTTTATTGACCAGGATAATGCTTATACAGATGCGCTGCAGGAAGTAGTTTCTCTTCATTTATCTCCTTTATTGTATGGTGTGCTGCCTCCGTCTGTTGCCGGCGAAGATGGATTTAATGTAAAGATTTCTTTAGATAATCAACAGTCGGTGAGGGTAACCGTTATATCCTGTAATGCAGTTACATCGGGAGGCGTAATAATTTCATTGCCTCCGGTATCACCCGTTGGTATGGCCGCAACCGGTAATAACCTCTCAAATATTTTTTCATTAAATACTGCTGATGGTGACTCAACTTTTTGGATATTTTTATTTATTCATCCATTTCAAAAACAGGCTTCCGGTAGCCCCGATCGTGCAGAGAATCCTCCCAGGATGCCTTTTTTATTACCTACCTATACATTAGAACTGGTAAGCGATATTAACTACCGGCAATATGCCCACCATCCCTATGCACTGGCAATAGGAAAAATTGCTGTAAAAGGTGGCGTTATGAAAATTGAGGACGATTATATTCCTCCCTGTTTTTCGGTTAACGCCAATACCGATCTTGCAGCATTACATGGTGAACTTGATAAATTTTTTGCAGACCTGGAGTTGTATTGCTCTCAGATTGTTCAAAAGATATTTAAGCGCAACCAGCAAAATGAAATTTCTGAGTTGGTAATGTTTCTTTGCGACAGAATCATGCTTTTTTTAGCTCAAGCAATAACGGATATGCGCTGGCAACTACTTTACCAACCACCGGTAAATATGTTTGCAAATATATCCACGCTTGCAAGGGTGATGAAAAATTCTATTGATATGCGGATAGGCTCTGGTAAGGATGAATTGATGAATTACCTTACGGAATGGTGCGAACTAAAACAAGGTGAATTAGAAAGTATGCTGGCAAACCTTGCCAATACGCCATTCGACAATAACGATATTAATAAGAATATACAAAGGGCGATACTGTTTGTAAAAACAACATTAAGGCTGTTTGAAACACTTAGCAAACTCGAATTTATCGGCAAGAAGAAAGAGAGTGGAATATTTGTGAAAGAAGAATCAACAAATATCAGTAACGAACAGGCGAAACCCCGGCGTCGCTTCTTTGGATAGTTTTTAATACATATTTCTCTTAAAGCAAAATTTTTAAACTCATCAATATGGAACCTAAAAATAAAGAAGAGCGAAAAAAAACCTTCATTAATTTTTTGCTCCTGTTTGTAGCGTGTATTGCTGTACTAATTACGATGGTTTTCTTTAGTGTAAGAGTGCCATTTAGTGAAAATGACAGTATGCGAAAAAAAATGGAGGTTATTGATAAAGAAAGAGAATTTGCTGCTTTGTTCACCACGCAGTTTATCAATGTATCCAGGATGCTGGACACCATCAACAGAACATCTCCTCAGGAACAGGTGAGACTGGAAGGAAGAGTTGAATCGGCAATAAGTAAATTAGATGCGATGGTATCAGATACCACTTACAACAAAGATTTATATATTAACGCCGTGCATAACCTGGGCGATCTTCAACTGTATCTTAAAGAAATAAGAAGTAAATCCGATAAAGATCTCGACATAAATAGTTACAAAGAACAATTAGATAAAGCCAATGAAAAAGCGCAGGAATTATATAAGAAATATATTGAGTGTCTTAAACAGAAATAGCATAGTTATCTATAAATGATTTCATTATGGACAGTTATAAAATATTTAGTCGCAGCACAATGGGGCTCGATAACCGGGTTTGGCGTGTAATGATAATTCTGGCATTTCTTTCAACTGCTCTTTTAAGTTATTCGGTGATAACTAAAGACAAATGTGTTGCTTTTACAATTGATATTGGTAGTAAAGCCCAGAAGGCTGACAGTTTTTTTTACACCAATGAAAATATTCCTGTTATTGCCTCTATCTCAAATAAAGATATCACCTGGAATTTTAATGATTATACTTCCAGTACTGTTAAGGGAGTTTCGGCAACACACAAATTTTTTACGGTGGGTAAATATTATGTGTCGGCAAGTATCGGTGGTAATTGCGAAACCGGCAGACTTATTACTGTAAGAAACAGACCTGTCATCAATTCAGATAACCTTGTTGTGCTTGCTAAGGAAATTATTGGTAACCCAGCTACTATCGTTAATAAAACAGAAGAGTTTATTTCTCCGGTGCTGGCAGATTATTATGAATGGTCTGTATTGTATCATCCCGAACTAGGTGTGAAAAATGGTAACAATGCAACTTTTCAATTTCCCAATGAAGGGGACTACACTTTACAGTTAACATTAGATCACAATCGAATTAAAAGTTATGTAAAGCAAATAAACGTAGATGATCCCGGCAGGTCGACGAGAAAAAAGCCTGAGGATGTAGCACCACTTATACCTGATAAGTTACCAGAAATCCCTAAAAAAGTGCCTGGCCCGACAATTGATCCGGGTAAACCTATACCTGAACCACCTACCCCTATAACTGAAATCGAAACAACTCCTAAAACAATTCGTCTTGCTGACGATACATTTAAGAGCTACCTGCAAGCTTTGGTTGACGAACAAATGTCTGAAGGAGATTTTTATAGATACTTATGCGGCAAAGGCACTACACCAGTTATTGTAAACGGAAATAAAAAAAAGATAAAAACATTTAGTTGGCTTTGCGGAGAAATACGAGGCAAAAAACAAGCAAAATGGGTTGTATTAAAAAAAACCATAAAGATTGAATCTGCAAAATTAACCAGGGATGAAGCAAATTGCGTGATTAAAATTGAAGTTGATTATTAAAGATGACTTACTAAGGTAACACTCAAAAAATAAAACAATGAAACGGTTAATAAAGATATTCCTGCCTTTTAATATTTTTTACCTATCGGGGATTTTTTTTTGTAGCGCTTATGCACAGGGAATATCAGGCGACACCATTTTTGTAAATACAGAGGCAGAGATTAACCTGCAATTTCCGTCGAGACCCACCAGCTTTTACACAAATCCAAAAAATGCTCCCTATGATCTCAGATCACTTAACAATGGGTTAACTATTACAGCTAAATCTGAAAATACCAAGACGGCCATATTGTCCATTACCGAAAATAAGAGAACACATAGTTTCTTTTTGGCTTATAAAAAAATTATTAATTATGATATCGAAGCAGAACTTTTTTATGATTATTCAACGGAGAAAAAATTAAGCCAACATTTAAAGGAAACTGCTGCCAGAATTTTACAAAACGCACCGGCAATTGCAAATGACAAATTAAATACTGAAACCGAAAATGCAACATCTGGCACTTCTTCAGTCACTGATAAACAAAGCGCCAGCTATTATGCATTATTGGAAGAAGGAGATAAAAATATAAGAATTTATCACTACGACAAAGCAAAAGAAAATTTTGAAGAAGCATCAAAATTACGCCCCGAAGACCCAATACCACAGCAAAGGCTGGAAGAAATAAAAACAAAACAGGCAGATAAAAATCAACTTAATGAACAGGAAAAAATAAATCAATATACAACACTTACAGGCCAGGCGAAGGCTTTTTTTGATTTAAAAAAATATGCTGAATCAAGAGACCTGTACAAGAAAGCGCTTAACCTAAGACCGAACGACTTATATGCCACAAACCAGCTTGAAAAAATCGATAAAATCATTAACGGCAACAAGGGAAAACAAGAAGAACAAAGACTGAAAGAATTATATAATGGCTACATCAATACCGGCGAAAAATCGCTAGGTAAAAATCTGCTTAGCGAAGCCCGTATTGCTTTTGAGCAGGCACTTGTTATCAAACCAGATGATCCTTTAGCAATAAATAAAATTAAAATAATCACAGAAAAGGAAAAGGTAGTTAAAGAAGCGCTGGATCGTGAAAATAATTATAATGATATCATTCAAAATGCGGATAAACTATTTACAAAAGGGGACTACGAAGGAGCAAAGGATGATTACAATAAAGCCCTGGTGATATTCAAACGCCCATGGCCACAAGAGCAGTTAGCCAATATTAAAAAAATAAAATCAGACATCGCTGAAAACAAAATTGCCGAAGAACAAAAGCAGGTGAGAGAGGCTGAAGAGCAAAAAAGGAAACAGCAGTTACAGGAGCTCGAAACCAAATACTACGGTTTTGTAAATGAATCGGACAAACTCTTTCAAGCCGGAAATTATGAAGAGGCAAAAACCGGGTATAATATGGCGTTGCATGTTATAGACCGGCCCTGGCCAAAAGACCAAATCATAAAAATAGACAATATTTTGCGGGAGCAATCACAAAGGGCTATCACAGAAAAACAGGAAAAAGAAGCACGGGAACTTGAAGAAAAGTATGCCGTAGCTATTGCATCAGCCGATAATTATTTTAGGTCTGCTGATTATAGTAATGCAAAAGCGGCCTATTTACAAGCTAAAGTTTATTTTGCCAGGCCTTGGCCGAAGGAACAATTAGAAAATATCGAACGGTTAATTAAGGAGCAAATTGTAGCAGAAAAGGCAGAAAAAGAACGTTTGGCCCAGGAAGCAAAAACTACAGCCCAATACAATTCTCTGATTCAAAAAGCTGATGCCGCTTTTGACAAGAGCAATTACCAGGCTGCAAGAAAATTATATTCTTCAGCAAATTTGCTAAAGCCAATGGAACAATATCCGCAGGAAAGGATAGAAGCCATTCAAACCGCCTTGGATTTAATAGCTAAACTTGAAAAGGAACGTAAAGACAGCATTGCAGCAGTAGAAATAACAAATGCAAAATATAATCTGGCATTGTCTAAGGGAAAATCTTTTTATTTAAAAGCAGATTATGAAAATGCCAAAGAAGCGTTTGAAGAAGCGATTTCATTAAAACCTGGCACAACAGAACTGCTACTACAACTGGCTAAAACAAGTGACAAACTGGAAGAAATTCGCAAAGAGCAGGAATTAACCGAAAAATATGAAAGTAAACTTGGTGATGCTGACAGCCTTATGGCTGCAAGGGAGTATGAACTGGCTGTTGTTGCTTTTAATGATGCTCACACTTTAAAACCAACCGACCCTTATCCCACTAAACAGGTCAAATATCTTAAAGCTGAAATTGTCATTCAACAAAGGAAAAAGGATCAACAGGATAAGATAGATGCTTTTAACCGGTCAAAAAGCCTCATCAGTTTGGCTGACAAAGCAGTGAAGGAAGAAAATTTTGAATTGGCCAGCCAGTATTATACAGAAGCACTACAGCTACAGCCGGGTAACCAGTATGTGACAGACAGATTAAAAATAGTTAAGTACCAGATTGAAGTCAGAAAGCCTGCATTTCCTGAAAAACCAAAGAGTGAAAAGCCGTTTAAAAAGGAAGGTAGTAATTTTTGGTACCAGGAAGAGGCTATACCATATACTACTAACGAATTGAAAATAAAATATCCATCCATTGATTTTGCCACGCCATTAAAAGAAAACTTCTTTAACGAATACACATTTAATGTTAAAGAAAATGCAGATTTCATACTCGGATTAAAAGATGACAAACCCAGATTAAATATTTCTGATAAAGAAAATAAAATGAAGCTTATCTGCGAAGATATCAGGGTTAAAAATAAAAACATTTATATTAAATTGTTGATACAAAACAATTCCAATAAAGATGATTTCCTTACTGGAGTCATGATGTTAACCTGGATAAAAAATATTGGTAGCCGTATTAAATTAAGTCCTGTATTTATCTATCCATCTGTTCCTCCGGTTGTAAAATCAAAAAATGAACTAACCCTAATTTATGTATGCAAAGCATATAATATTTCCAATGAAGATAAATTTATTTTCAATTTGACAGATCGTACCAAAAGCATAGGATTTGAATTAAATTTAGATAACGCTCTCTTTACAAAAGAGCTTGTTCAGTAATGAATGCTTTCTACAAAATAATAAATTAATTTGCTATGAAGTTAAAACTGATCATCAATCGCATTTTGGTTTGCCTCATTTTGTTGTGTATGTATGCTAATACTTTTGCTCACGACATTTATTTCTGTGGAGAAAAAATACCTATTGATGATAAAACAATTACGGACAAATTGATGAATATTATCAAGAGTCAAATAAGGTACGTGGATATTGTTGCACTACGCAAAAGCCCTTATATGCCGCAGGTAGAAAAATGGCTACGTGCTACCAATTTACCGCAGGATTTTAAGTATTTAGCAATAGTGGAGAGTGGGTTTAAAAAAGACATTACTTCAGGAGCCGGGGCACGTGGATTTTGGCAACTGATGCCGGAAACAGCAAGGGAAAGAAACCTGGTAGTAAATGAATATGTGGATGAGCGAATTGATTTTGATAAATCGACCTATGCTGCCTGCCAGGAACTGGCCCGTAATTATTTATCCATAAGGAAAACCTATGGTATTTCATCCTGGGTGTTGGCCGCAGCCGCTTATAACGTAGGTCTTGGAAGAATTAAAAATGCTATCAGCCTGCAGGGACATAACTATTTCACAATGAAATTAAATCCTGAAACAGCGGCCTATGTTTACAAGATAATAGCAGTAAAAGAATTGTTTGAATTCCCCGAATTATATATGAAAGATTTCGGTTACAACGTTTTTAATGAAAAGCCCCCTGCACAAACAAAAATATCAAATGATCCTGCAGACACAGATGTATCAATCTTCAATTCAATGAAGGTTGACGTTAATGAAAGCGATGGTCAACACCCGGTTGATTTGAAAGAAAAAATAAATACCACTAACCTAAATGGTGTGATAAAAATAAAATTCATACCAGCTAAAATAAAAGGCAATTACAATAATATAAAGGACGGAGACATTGTATCATTTAAACTGGATAATGATCTGCAGGTTCAAAACAGGTTTACCGCAAAAGGAAGTATCATACAAGGCCGGGCATGGATTATTGATGACAGGGCAATGATAGACATGGGGTATGGACACAGTATCACATTAAACGATCTCGTAAATGAAAAAGGTATCGGCCTTTCGAGATTAAAAAATAAACAACCGGTTATAATCAGGGTGATGGAAAATAAGGATTATCTGTAAAGGTTTAAGCATGGAGAAGTGAGCTACATTTTTTGCCTTTGGTTTAAGGCATTTATACAATTGTGGTGAGGTATATTAGCACTGGAAATAAATAATTTATTTTCCCAAACTAACATCACAGGTCAATTACTTTTCATTTGCTGGGTTGAATTATAAGTGGCATGTTGTTACGTTGCCGGGTATAATTTCAGCACATGTTGTACCTGGTTTGATATTATTTTCTGTAGAATTTTAATATCAATGTCTTCCAGTTTTTTTATGTGAATACAAGCTTTGTCTGCTTTGTGCTTGCCTAATTTTCCAAGCAGCTCGTCCCGCTTTTCAAACTTGCTGGAAACATACAATGATATTGCCGCGGCTCTTGGTGAAAAACCAATCAGCGGAGCATCGCCCTCACGCCCGCTTTCATATTTATAGTGATAACTTCCAAAGCCTACAATTGATGGCCCCCACTTTTTGGGCTCAAGGCCAGTTTGTTTGCTGATAATTTCTGCAAGAGTAAAACAGTCGGTGCGCTTTTTTTCATCTTTTATTGTTTGAATATATTCTGCAACACTGTTGGAGGTTTCGGTTGTTTTATTTTTTACCATCACAATTTATTTTTAGTCTTTTGTAAATACAGAAAGAAACAGGATAGGTTTGGATTTTGTTTCAAAAGATGTTGGATATCCATCACCAATTAAATTGTAGCAAACGGTGAGCTGATTGTTTTCCAGTTTATAAATTGCTGTAAAATGACTTCATTCAGGTATATGAAAATCTGTATTTAATAAAATGATTTATTACAGGTGGTAATTTTTGTTCTTTAGGAAAATCTTAAGTCTGAGGGTATAAGTTTTGAAATCATCCCAATTACTTCTGTCGTTCGAATAAGTTGGTTGAGGCAAAGAGGTGTAATCGAAATTTATATTAAATGGCATTTTTGTTAGTCGATATAAAGGAATTTGAATACCCAATCCATAGGTAATGCTTTTTATTTCTCTTTTATTATGATCAGGGAACCCGAAATCATAAACTTTTTCTTTATAATACCCAACTCTAAAGGAAAGCAATTCAAATAAGATTACTTCGCCTCCTACCTTTATAGCGGATCGATAGACAGAGTTTAAAAGCATTTGATATTCGCTTTCTACCAATATTGTCAATGTCTTCAAACTATCAATTATATAAGGTTTGCTAAAGCTTAAAAGATAATTAACACCATATCTTGTAATAACTGGTAACTTATACTCTGTGGTTATTCCGCTAACAGTCACCTTAGTTTCCCCGTAATTAACGTTGCTTATGCTTGACCCTATATTGATGGTATGTTGATAATTTTTTCCTGAGGATAATTTGATTTTCTTAATTACCCCAAAATCAAGATAAACTGATGTGCTTAATTTATCTTGACCTGGCTGCCAAACAAAATAGTTTCCATTTATACCAATAAATAGATTTTTAACTGGTTCAGAAGATATTGTCAAAGTATTATTTTCTGTGTAAGGAGTTTTGTTCGCATTTATAACGAAGGTTTTGCCCATGTTAAATTGGTACCTGGAAAGAGCAACTTGTATTTTTTTACTTATTTCAAATCCAACCGCGTTAAATGTATAATATCCTTTTATTAAGTAGTAATCTGGCGGCGTATATGAACTGTTAATTGCCAAACCTTTAATCGTTGCTATTCCTGCAGGATTGTAATAAACAGATGTTAAATCTCCATCCATAGAAGCGTATGCCTTTCCCATTGCTTCTGCACGGGCACTTGGTTGCCTATCAAAAAAGAATTCAGGTAGGAAGCCTGGCTCGTATTGACAAAATGATAGAATAGGAATTGCTAACAGAAAAATGATAATTAAATTTCTTAAATGAAAATGCAAGTTTGTCGATTTAACAACTTTTTCATTACGGATAATAATATGCATGTATAAAATTTAGGGGTGCTGATCCCGGGCGGAATAAAATCTAAAATAAAAATACAAAATATAGCTTAACGATGAAAACTAAACACAAACCTCATCAAGCGTATTCATTCTGAGGCAAGTCTAAATCAACCATAATGTTTTCAAGGCGAGTTGCTGCAAAACAGTTTGCGCTGGCATGGAGCAAGCGCTGCAGTTTAGGAAAAACTGCTGCACAGTTAATTAGTGCTCAACATTGCTGAAAAAGTAAAAGAGGGCGACGCAACAATGCTGCCATTTATTCCATAGCCCGGACAAAAAAAATATTTATGCTGGAGCAAGTCTGAGCAGCCATAACGCTTCAAGGCAAGCCGCTGCAAAAATCAATGTGCGCTGGAGTTAAAATTTTCAGCTACCTGTAAGTTGCTGGTGCAATACTCGCTGGTCTTGTAATGGTTGCCGGATAAAATGGCATGGAAGGATAACTGCTTTTTTCTACACTAATGCTTCCTGAGATGGAAAATGTTTTAGCATCATTGATGTACATTAGTCCAAGCGAAGCACTTGAATAAACATTGAGGCCATTGGATTTATAACTATTACTCTGGCCAAATTTGTTAACATTGGTATTTAAAAACTGCTGGTTAAATCTAACATAAGCCGGTGCAATGGCTACATTGGCAAAGGCATATAAATTATTGGTTAATCTGCGGTTAACCTGCAAGCCAATTGGTGCAGCAAACACAGTTGCACTGCCACCCTTGAAAAATGTAAAACTTGTGGAGAGCCCGCTGAATTTATTAAAGGACCATTTTTTTGCTGAGATGCTGTCGCCGGTACTTAAATTATTTGTAAAGCTTCCGTGTTGGATATAACCAGGATAAATTGAGGGGAATGCTGTTTGTGCTTTTGCTTCCGTTACAAACAAAGTAAAAGCTATTAAAAGTAATTTATACATGTATCTGCGTTATGGTATAAAAGTAGCATTTATTGAATTAATAAAAGCGGCGAAGATGAATGTTAACAAATTCTGGTTCGAAATTACTAATCTTTAGTTCACACGATAGGGGTAATAATCAATATTATTTCGGGACTATAGAGAATGTAAGCTGCGACCACCATTGCACTGCCTTTTGAATTGCATTGCCCTTAGGACGGTGACAAATGAAACAATAATCCTTGAAGGCTTTAGCCAAAATAAATTTGGCTAAAGCCTTCTATTATATTGAAATTAATCCCCGCCCTAAAGGACGGGCAATGCAAACAACCCATCACATTAGGTTTTATGCTTTGTGGGTGGGTGCGTCAGGACAATGTCATTTAGTTAAACTCCGGCAGGAGCATCCTGTTTATAGTAAGAAGAAATAAAGCAACCGGCTCCATAGGAGCCACCTTTGAAAACAGGAGACTCCTATGGAGTCTATCGCATTTTGTTGTTATTATTTTCTATAAACAGGCAGCCACTATGTGGCTAAAATCCAGAACTAAATGACATTGTGCGTCCGGAGCAATCAACCTAAAAGACGGGGCAGTGCAAACCATCACATTGGGTTCTGCATTAATCAATCATATTCATAACACATTTTGATGCACCGGTGAGTTTTACTAATATCTCCAGCTCTTTAGATCGGCTTCTTTCGGTGCCGGGTTCTTTACTTCTTCGCCCATTTTTTTATATGCATCTGGTGGTGGGATCACCATTCCGGCAATGTTCTGCACGGTCGCCATAAGCCACTTCACAATTGCAGGCCGGGTTGGTTAATTGCTTCATCATATCTTCGGCAGTGTACACAGCGTTGTTTAAATAGTAATTGTCCATATCACCCAGCCACACCGACAATTAATGCGTCAATTTATGGTTGACGCAACACTACTTTCCATTCACCCAAAATCACTTAATCTGTAAAAGATAATTTAATCTACACGGTAATGGATATCCGGTGAAAACTTACACCGTCATTCCAATTTCGATGCCTTTTATTTTTCTGTATAAATCAGTTGCGTAATTATCTGTCATGCCCGAAACATAATCTATCACGCCCATTACTTTTTCGTAATTGCTTCCTTGCTTGTATCTGAATTGTTCGGGTATCAATTTAGCCGCTTTTTCCTGCGACTTTGTGATGGCTTCTTCGGTTGCAAGTACAGGAGGAATAAAGTGAGAAAGTAGTTCCGACATTACATTGTAACCAGCATTTTCAATCTCAACAACCGAGCGATGATTATAAATATATTTTACTGAATAGGCATTGATTTCGCTGATTGCGGGACAGGTTAATGCAATGCTGTCAAATATTGAGCGTTGATAATCTCCGGTAATAATTTGTTCAAAATCGTTGGTGTAAATTTCATTGGCTTTCATAATCAATGCATGAATTGACTTGGCTCGTAGAAAGCCGATTTTCTCATTTTTATCACTGATGTTCTGCACCTGGTCTTTTGTTTTATTGATATCGCTGGTTCCTATATAGCTCAATAAATGAATCAATAATTCAATGCAGGCACCATGTTCAATAATAGATAACCTGTGTGCATCTTCCAGGTCAATAATATTATAACAGATATCATCCGCCGCTTCTACCAGCCATACAAATGGATGCCGTTTATAAATAACGGGTGACTCATTTTCAAGGATCATGGAAGTACTTTCAGCCATCTCCTTAAAGGCATTTGTTTCACCTTGAAAGAAGCCAAATTTTTTTCGGTGAATGCCTGCTTTTTTAGCCTTGCCTGCAGCTTCACATGGGTATTTGGCAATAGCCGAAAGGGTAGAAGTTGTAAGATTAAAACTTCCACCCGATTTGCCATTTTGTTGCTGCGTTAAAATGCGGATAGCATTTGCATTGCCTTCAAAATTGATAAAGTCGGCCCATTCTTTTTCTGCGAACTGCGGGCTCAATATTTTTTCGTTGTCAATAAAATAACTGGCAATGGCATCTTCGCCGGAATGGCCAAATGCCGGGTTGCCAATATCATGACACAAACTTGCAGCGGCTATCACATTATTCAAACTGTATTTGTAAAACTCCCGGCTTTCTGCACTCAGTTCATGTTGAAATTTGTCAGCAATAAATTCTCCCGCCATTGATCCAAGTGAACGGCCTACAGAAGCTACTTCCAAAGAATGCGTTAAACGATTATGCACAAATACACTTCCCGGCAAAGGGAACACCTGGGTTTTATTTTGTAACCGCCTGAAACTGGATGAGAAAATAATTCTGTCAAAATCACGTTGAAAAACAGTCCTTGGGTCGGAGGTGGAAGTATTGTTATAGCCAAGCCGGTTTGCAGAATAAAGTTTGTTTAAATCCATTTGTTATGTAAGATTAATAATATAAGTGCTGCAAATTAAAATAAATAGAACGATTAATAAGATGAGGCTGCAAAAGTATTGGCCTACTTACATGAAAAACAATAAATGCCTGAATTAAAATTCCGGCATTTATTAAAGCAGATAACATACATTTTCTTAAGGCAGATAAATCAGGTTTTCAGTACCGTGGGCTTCTGTAGAAACCCACGGTTGAAAACCTTCATCTCTAGTAATCAACATTCGTGTTATTATCTTTTACGCCGGTATCTGTCCAAAGTGTTGTTACAATGCCGGCCAGTTGTTGAGACAACGCTGCCAGTTCTTCTATTTTTGCACGTTGATCGGGTGGCATTTTTTCATCGCCTGCAAAATGCGCCATAATTCCATTTCTAAATAATGGGGCTGCAAAGCCTGCAAGCGACGCTGGCGCACCTAAATTATTAGCGAGGTAATAATTAAAATAGCCATCCAGGTGTTGCGACAGGAAGGTAGTTGAATATGGTACAAAACCAACTCCGCTTGGCAGGTTTGCCATTACTCGTTGAACGGTATTTGTTTTTATTTCCAACTTATCTTTTTTTACAGTTACAATCCTGTAAGGACTTGGTGCCGTTACCAGCGAACCGGTTTGAATATCAAACAATGTATGCCCGTTATTGGTGTAGGATGAAATATCATTGGCGTGATAGTGCCCGGTGAAAATTACTTTTAGTCCGACATCCATTAATTTGTTGGCTATGTTTTGCCAATCGTCTACCACATAGCCCGGATCCAGTTGTGTTTGCCCTGCATAGTGTTCAATAAGGTTGTGATGCATCATGGCAAAAATGGTTACGTTGTCATGCTTTGCTTTTGCCAGTTGCTCCAATATCCAGGTAAGGGTGGTTGCTTTTATTCTGCCCTCTGCAACATCGCCACTTGGCCCATAGTCTTCATACTTACTGGCATCAATTGAAATAAGCCGCAAGCCAGGTTGCAGTTGGGCAACATAACTTAACGAGCTGGCATCCCTGGCAATAGCCGTATTGTAACCAAAATTGGCATAGACGGTTTCGAATTCTTCCGGTGAAGTTTTGGCTACAGGAAAGTCATTATCGCCGATATAAACTTTTGCTTTTGCATTGTTGATATCATGATTGCCTGGCATTACAAAAACCTTGATACCAGCTTTTTCCAGGTTAGCAAAAAATTTTGCCATTGCCTGGTGACCTACCTTTTCACCATCTTTGGTGATATCGCCGGGAACCAGTAAAATATCGGGATGTTCAAATTTTAATTCAGCCATTACCTGCCTGAAAATCGGATCACTGAATTGAACCATTTTGGGATCCTGGTTTAAATAATTTTGAAATGCCTGGCCTGCGGCACCGCCCTCACCCAGCAAGGATGGATCCATATAATGGATGTCGGACACAATTGCAATCTTGAGATGTGGGTTACCGTTTGAATTGTCGTGACCACCTAGTTTTGGATCATCATTATTGTTGCCGATGAAGTTTTTTTTGCATGACATTGCAAACTGACTAAGTACTAATACCATGAGCCATAATTTCTGTTTCATAATGAATGTTTTAAGAGATGAGGAATTTGTTGATGAATGAAAAGTTTAAAAGGGTATAAGCGCCCTGGAAATGAAAAGGAATAAAATTTATTTCCGATATAAAAATAATTGGGTGTTTGGCCGATTCATAATTGACGTTTTCAGATAAAAACAGGATGGTGTCAATATTTGCAAATGACCGTGCAATAGGAGCTCTTCGGTTGGCAGCATCTGCCAAATTGATGCAGGTGGTGATTTCAATTAGTAATTTTTACTAAAATATTTTACGTTGGTGTCAATAAATGCAAAAGGATTTTGTATAATATTTTACTGACCCGATTCGGCGGGATGGCAGTGGTTCAAGTAGAACGAGGTGGGTTAGCCTATAAATTGAGTGATGAGATATAAGCTTGCAATTTAGTGTCAATGATGCAGAGGTTCAATATGTACAGGTAATCAGATAAAAGAAGATCGTTAAAAAGGGCAAAAAAGTGAGTTGGATTTTTTTAGCCAGGCTATAGTGCTACTATATAGCATCGTTGCATTATATATCCCGAGTAAGGTTTTGTGGGCTGCATCGGGACGCACATTTGTACTTTTAAGTAATTCTTGGGCAAGTTACTGCTACGTTTACAAGGTAATGGGAAAAGATGCTATGAAAATATACAAGTACAAGAGAGTGACACAAGGATGCCGCCATAAAAAACATTTGCTGGTCACCCAAAAAAAAGCCTAAATAGAAAAGGGTAAAGTAGTAATAAAGTCACTAACTTATCACTTATGAAGTCTATCAAAAATTAAAACCTACATCAACTTTAATGGGAAATACTTTCCTCATAAAATCTTATTTAGCAGGAAATAAAATCCTGGCTAAACTCCATAAACAGGATAAAACGATATAGTTAAACTAATTGCTCATTATGGCATTGTATTGGCAACCTGTTGTAAAAAAATAGTTATTATGGAAAAGATTGAAAAAATGCACATGATGGATAAGATGCTTCGTGAATTAGATGACATTACTAATAGCCAGACTTCCTTATTAAAAAAGATTTCGCAATTGGAAGCGGATAACATTAATCTCGGAAATACGTTGTTGGATAAAAGATTGCCGGATATTCATGAAAAAGTTGACCAGGCACTTGAAGAAGTTTCGGCCGTAAATAAAGAATTTGCGGAAGTACGGGAAAAATTTGTAACTGATAATAAGTTAAGCGAAGTATTGCCTGAAGCAAATATTTAAAAAATGACAAATTATTCTTTTACTGAAACTTCATTTAGTTGAAGAAAAAATTCATAAAGATTTTTATTAAAACCCTCAAAATTTCTTTGGGGGTTTTATTGTGTCTTTACCTGTTGGTTTATGTATATGTGAGTACCCATAAGCAAGCGATTCTAACACAGGTAAACAACGAAGTTGGTAACCTGATACAAGGGGATGTTTCAATAAAAGACGTTGAACTCAATTTTACAAAATACTTTCCTAAGGTGTCGGTGCTGTTGAAAGATGTACATGTTACAGACACTATGTTTTCGTTTCATAAACATCCTTTTTTTATGGCAGAGAAAGTTTTTGCCCGTATCAGTGTTTGGAAACTCATTAGAAAGGAATCGCCGTTAAATGGCATCAGCATAGAAAGAGGAGGGCTGTACCTATACACAGACAGTACCGGTTACACGAATACTTATTTAATTCAACAGAAAAATAAAAGCAAAACTTCTACTGAAAAAAGCGATGGCAAAAGCGAATTAAAGCTTGTTGATTTAAAAGATTTTTCTGTAATAATAGACGACAGGCAAAAAGAAAAACTGCATAATTATTTTGTAAATGATCTGCAGGTAAATATGAATGACGACAATGACCTTGCATTGTTAATGCATGCAAATGCTTCGGTTAATATTAATAGTATGGCTTTTAACTTACCAAGGGGAACATTTTTGGCCAATAAAAAATTTACCGGAAAATTTCAATTGATCTATAACAAAAGCTCTGGTAGTTTGCAATTTGATAGTATTAACATTAAATTGTCGGGCCAGCCATTTAACCTAAGTGGTAGTTTTGATTTAAAGGGAACTGCCCCACAATTTTACCTGCGTGCACATACCACACAATTAAGTTTTAATACGGGGAAAACATTTCTTCCGCATCGGCTTGATAGTGTGCTTTCAATTGTAGCGCTCGATAAGCCGGTGGATGTGGATGTAAATCTTTCCGGGCCGCTAAGAGGAGGCGAGCCATTGGTACTTGTAAATTTCAGTGCAAAAAAAACGAAATTAAAGACCCCTTTTTTCGATTTTGAAGACGCAACTTTTACGGGATACTATACCAATGAAATGATAAAAGATTCGCCAAGGCTTGATCCAAATTCAATCATTCGGGTAAGTGATTTTAGTTCCACCTGGCGAGGGCTTCCGCTGACGGCAGGTAGTATAGCGATTGCAAATCTGGAAGTGCCCATACTTAGTTGCGACCTGCATGCACAATTTCCGCTTACACAATTAAATGGCGTAATGGCAAGTAAGGCTTTGAAACTACAATCCGGCGATGGCATCGTAAACCTTACTTACCAGGGCCCCATCATACGAAACAACAATACCAATTCATTGATTAATGGTTCAGTACAGTTTAAGAATGGCACATTAATGTACACACCGCGTAGTGTGGCAATGAACGATGTAAATGGCCAGCTTAATTTTAAAAATTCTGATATTGAAATAAAGGATTTGCGATGTGAAGTGTTAGGTAATAAAGTAACCATGCAAGGGGATTCGAAGAATCTGTTGCAACTAATGAATACAGAGCCCGGCAAAGCCACCATCAATTGGTCAATAAATGCACCCGTATTAAATTTAACCGCCTTTAAATTTTTATTAAAACCGGCAGCAAATGTTCGGGTTACTGATAACCTGGCAACTACTGCCTCACAAATAGACGATGTGTTGGAAAAAGCAATTCTGCATGTAAATCTTTCGTCCTCCAAATTAAGATACAATGAATTCAATGCATCCAATGTAAATGCGGATGTTGAATTGCTGGCAAATAAATATATTTTGAACACGGTAAATATGAACCATGCCGGGGGTAGTATTAAAATGAGTGGCTCCTTAATTAATGTACGGACAAATTACCTGGCTGCTGCCGTAAAAGCCAATTTAAATCATGTAGATGTAAGCACCGTTTTAAAAGCATTTGAAAATTTTGGACAGGATGGAATAACTGCGGATAATCTGGAGGGCAAACTTTCCGCAGATGTAAATGCAACTATGGGGGTGGATGAGGAAGGGAAAGTTTATCCGGCAAGTGTAAAAAGTGATCTTAGTTTTTCGTTAAAAGATGGAGCACTTGTTAATTATGAACCGGTAAAAAAAATGCAAAACTTTTTATTTAAGAACCGTGATTTTGAAAATATTCAATTCGCTGAATTGAAGGACCACTTTGAAATTGCTAACCGTGAAATTAAGATCAATCGCATGGAAATACAGTCAACAGCATTTTCTTTTTTTATTGAAGGAATTTATAGCATGGCCGGTCATACAGATTTAAGTATACAAGTACCACTCAGCAACCTCAAAAAAAGAGATGAAGATTATAACCCTGAAAATATTGGTGTAAATAAAAAAGCCGGTTCAAGTATATTCCTTAGAGGCAGGCCGGGAGATGATGGAAACGTAAGTTTTAAACTTGATCTTTTTAACCGGTATAAAAAAGAGAAAAAGCGTAAACTGGCAGCGGATTCATTGGCATTATAAAGGAAACTATTCCATTGATTAATTCAATGGTCCAATTTTACTGCCCTGCTGGCAGCATGTTCCTGATGGCTGTTATTTTCCAAACATTATTATCAGCAACCACAATAAAACTGCTCCACATTTTCCTGGTTGTATGGTTTGTATTTTCAATCTCGTACCGGCAATCAACAATGGCGGTGGTTGCGTTTATCATGCGTGTACTGTTGACGGTAAGTGTTCTTGTACCGGGGTTACCGGCAGAGCTTTTTTGCATGCCTTCAAGGGCTGCACCTATGCCGGTTCTCCATTCGCCGGAAGAAACCAGTTGATCAATATCTGCTGTTAAAATATTTTTCAGTAAGGCGGTGTCCCTGTTTTCCCTTGCTTCGGAATAGCGATTGATTAAGGCTGTAATTGACGCTTGTTGCTCATTGGATGGTATATTATTTTGTGTGTGTGCAACCTGTATAATTACCAGGTTTAATAATATCAGCAGAAAGACATTTTTCATGATGGTAGCTGTTATAGATGAATTGCTATTGATTTATGCTTTACTAATTCTACTTTGACAAGTCAAACCTTTGTGTTTTTTTGTTGACCAGCAGAAGTTTTTTATGGCGGCATCGTTGTGTCACTCACTTGTACTGTATTTTTTCATGGCATCTTTTTCGTTCCATAATTAAACTATCGTAACCGTGAGCTACATTTTTTTAAATATGTCAAAGTAGAACTAAGTTAATACCAATTTTGTGTTGGTAATTTGTTTAAGGTGCTGCGTAGTTATTGCTTCAACATCGCAAGCAGCTATGATTGATGAAATCAAAAAAAAAGCCCATTGAAAAATCAACAGGCTATATATTAATTCACCATTTAACGGCGCCTAAATGGTTATTTATTTTGCACTTAAATCAGGCCTGAAAAAAAGCATTTCTGACCAGGATGAGTCTGTGTTTTTATTGATGGATTGATAAAGTGTTTCCGTGGTGCCTTCGCCATTAGCAGCCTCATACCTTTCCTTAAACGGCTTGCGATACCCTTCAGCCAGTTCTTTCAGGCCGTCCTTCAGCCGGTAAACTAAGGCAAATTGAGTTGGGCCGGAGGCAACGGATTGGTAAACTGCTACTGTTTGGTTACCCGCCGCCCAGGCTTTTTTAGCTTTTTTAATAATTGCAGAAACTGCTCCCCCCATTCCTGGCCTTGGAAAAATATGGGTAATGGTAATTTTGTCGGTAAAATTGCCTAACTGTGTTGTGCTGAGCTCTTCCTGAAATTCTGAATACGTGGAAGAATATTTATCGGTAAGATAAATGGAGACGTTTTTATTCCAATCATTTGTGTGCTCTGCGCCAAGGTTTCCCCGCTTGTCAAATTCATCCCAGGATTTGGCGCCTTCCACCACGTGGTAACCGCCTGCATCTGGCCCCGTCTGAATTTCGTAAACCCGCCATTTCCAGTCGCCACTGTGGAATTTTTGAACGTGCGCCGTCAAGGCCTTTTCAAATTCCATTGTTTTATCCATTTTGGGAAAATAACGGCTTGAACTGACTACATTTTGCTGGCTTATTCCAATGATGGGAATAAGCATCAATAACAGAAAGATTTTTTTCATGTTTAGATATTTAAAAGGTTAAAAAATTGAGGAGATGATGTGTGAGCGTCAACGGGTTGGTGCAACAAGGTAGAAACAATAATTAAGAAATCATAGCACTGTTTCTGTTAGGTGCATTTCAAATTGTCGCTTTACTTGTATCACTGTGGGCGGTGAGGACACCGCCCACGGCTGACTGCCCTGGCTGGTGTCTCCACCAGCAAGCGACAATTTGGAATGCACCCTTTCTGTTACATGTGTATGCACATTAACTTTGTACCATTTGGTAGCGCAAAGAGCAAATAGTATATATTTAAGGTCGGCATCAATGGCAATTACTATCCTGTAGTTTCATTTTAAAAATTCAAGAAATTTTTCTTTGTAAGGTTAACCAATAAGTGCCTACGAAATGTTTAAAAAACCGGTGTCATCCGGTAATCCATTTAAATCCGCATTTCAAAGCTGCATAAAGTTATATGGTTGAATGGCTGCCGGATGGGAACGGAAAACACGGTGAAGCTTTGTGACGGGGCATGTGCCGGCTTTGCAGTGGACAGCCGGAACTGAAGCTGAACAATGTTTTAGAAGTTGGTAGCCACTGATTATTTGGTGTAGACAAATTAGTAAGCACGGTTAATATTGGCTATATTATGTTTATGAAAAATTCATCTAAAGAAACAAATTAAAATGTCCTGCCTTTTATTGTTGTTTTTATGAGGTTATGTTGTTTTTGTTAGGTTGCCACTTTTTCAAGGGTTGCCAACCTTTGGAAGGTTGGCAACCCTATGGGAAGTGACTTTGTAAATAATGTGCTGTAAATTTAGTCTTCAATAGAAGTATCACAATCATAGTAGTAAGCAGACAAATCCCTATGCATTTTTATGCATTCGGCTAAACTACCAAACCATTCAATAACCTCATCTCTAAGTAGCGAAGTAGATTTGCTGGAAATTATAGTTTGCCAGGAACTCCATTTGTATAATGCGAAATCTTTTACGATTCCGTGTTTGGCTGCATTTGCATGAATGTAAATGATAGTCATCGTAAACTGGGTGTCTTTTTCTATACTTATCCTTTTAAACGGCTTATAAAATAAATTACCTTTTCGGTTATTAGTTTTATTAAATGCAAGTGCGTAAGATTGAAAGAATCTTTTAAAAGCATGTTCTATCAATTCACTGAAGGTTATTTTATTTTCTGTGTAATTTTTTTCTGCACGAGTTAATTTATTATACGGTTGCGCCAAAAGAAATAACCGGATAGCATCATGAGACTTTGTTTTTATTAAAATATGAAAATGATTAGGCAATAAGCTCCAGCAAATAGTATCTGCAAATGGAGCTATAAAAATTTTATATTGTTGTAAGAAAAAACGCCTGTTTTCGTCATTTATAAAGAGTAGTTCTTTATTGTTGGTTCTGTTATAAACGTGATATAAAGAGCATTCTTCAAAATCGGCCAGATATTTAGTTGGGATGGGCATTGTATGTAAAATACAGAAATTTTTTACTTTAGAATGGATTCAAATTCTATATCGAAGCGCTTTTCTAAGGGTTGCCAACCTTTTAAAGGTTGGCAACCCTATACGCAACCTGGATGATTTCCGGTGCCTGCTCATTACTCTTACCCGTTCGTGTCCCATACCACCAAACCCGAATACACAATATACTTTGGTTCCGGGACCAATGAATAATCAACCTTATTTGCTGCCATGGTTTCTGTAAGCAGGTTAAGCGAATTTTTAAGTGAAACAACTCTTTCTTTGTGATAATTGTTTATGTGGGTGTGTACATCAATAATCATAGTTGTAAGTTTTTTATTTGCGGTCATGCAACATTTAGATTAGCCGCAGCAGAAAGATTTTATCTTGTATAATCACCACAATTGCTGTGCGAATGAATGTTATTAAAGTTAATGACAAAATAATAAATGAGAATTGGGTGAGCGAAGACTCTTATTCAAAAAGTATTTAAGGGAATTCTTTTTTCGATTTAGCGACCTGCTATTAGCAAATTTTAATCACTTTCAATCCAGCCGATAACATTACTAATAAAGGGGATTTTAATTGTCGACCAAATCTTTGTTTTGTCGGACCAGATTTTTATTTGTTCTCTGTTTTTTTCAACGGCAATTATCCCATTGCCTACTACTTTTTTTGAAGGATTCATATTGCCTATTTCGGTTTTGTTATACCGGATAAGATTTCCATCAGGATTGTAATAATTTTCCACAGAAAATCCATTCCCTAATTCATAAAACGGATAAGCTACAAGCGTTTTTTGAATGGTGTCCAGCAGGTAGTATTGAAAGCCAATTGTTCTATAAATTGTTTGTCCTATTTCGTCTTTGAAGAATTTGCCATTAACATCCCCTTGAGATACATTAGTTAATTCAATAAAAACTTTGTCCGACTTTGTATTAATGTCAAATTCCCGAATGATTACATTGTGCAAAAATCTGGAATTGAAATGACTGGCTGTATCAAATTGACTACTATCACTATCACCCATTTTATGAACCACATATAAAAAAGTATGATTGTTTAGCCAATGTGTTTCTATGGTAGGGCGCTCACCACCGCTTGTTATATTGGGTCCATGGCCAACATCAAATACAATTGTTTCTTTCATTCCGGTAAAAGAATGCAGACAGATTTTATAAGGGATTTTTTCCCCGTCTATTGAGAGGTAATGCTTTTTGTCAGGCGAACTCCTTTGCGCTTTGTCTTTATCCCATTTATCGTGGTTGATAAAGTCATAATTGCCGGTATTTAAGTCTAAAAGCAGAAATCCGGTTCCTGTATAACTATTTGCTCTATGAAAAATTAAACTATCTCCTTGAGCCGAAACAAAGTCGTCGCCTTCTTCTGTTACCAGTCTTTTTTTCTGAATATCAATTACATTTCCTGTACCTGAAATAACATACCTTTTTTTATAGATAAAATTTTTTCCGGATTCAAACTTCACATACCTGCTAAATTTACCGTTCTTGTCTTTTTTAAATGTTTCAGCCCCAAGGATAGTGTCTTTTGAATTAAGTTCGCCATCTTCAAATTTGTATGAAACCAGATAAGTGAAATTACCAGCTCTTGGTGTGTCAACCCTAAATTCAGCAACAATGAGTGTTTGGTGTTTTGTTTGCCCATAACACTTAAACAAGAAAAGGATAAGTACGGATGATATTAGAGTCTTCATATTATCAGCTTATATTTAAATTATAGCAAACTAAATATAATCTATTACTTGAAATCCAAAAATTCCCCACCAATAAAATATAAATATTTAAACGGCAACCCAAATTCAACAATCAGCTTTTACATTTGCACATTCCTCATTTTTTATTTCATTGCGCCATGTTTAAAAATGCTTTTCAAAATATATTACTGATTATCCTTTGTGCATTTTCCTGTGTTGAATTAACTGCACAGGTAGTTAAAGAACCAAGAGTTACTGAAGAGTGGGAGCGGCCCTATCAGCCTTTCAGAATTGCAGGCAATTTGTACTATGTAGGCACGTACGACCTGGCCTGTTACCTGGTTACTACTTCCAAAGGAAATATATTAATTAATACCGGTTTGGCATCATCAGCGGCACAAATCAAAAAGAATGTAGAAACCCTTGGGTTTAAATTTACAGATATAAAAATACTGCTTACCACGCAGGCGCACTACGATCACATGGGAGCCATGGCTGCCATAAAAAAAATGACCGGCGCTCAATTAATGGCAGACGAAAATGAAGTATCTGTTTTGACAGACGGCGGCATGAGTGATTATGAAATGGGTAAGTATGGGCGTAGTTATGCACCTGTAAAACCTGACCGCCTATTGCATAACAATGATACCATTAGCCTCGGCGAACAACAACTGGTATTGCTGCATCATCCGGGGCATACAAAGGGTTCCTGTAGTTATATCTTTAATGTAAAAGACAACCAACGTACCTATAAGGTGTTGATTGCGAATTTGCCTTCAATTATTATTGATGGTAAGTTTTCAGAAGTGTCAACTTATCCCACAATCGCAAGCGACTATGCATACACGCTCGGCGCTTTGAAAAAACTTTCTTTCGATATTTGGGTGGCCTCACACGCCAGCCAGTTTAACATGCACCAGAAACATCAACCAGGAGATGCTTACAATCCTGCCGCCTTTATTGACAAAGCCGGTTACGATGAAGCACTTGATAGTTTGCAAAAGCAGTATGATAAGAAAAGAGCAGAAGAGTAGGCAGTAAAAAAAGCTCACCAGGCAGGGATTATACAGGATTTGTTTAAATGTTTTTAGTTATTCAGCTAATCAAATTGCATGATTGTATTGGCCTCGCCTGCAACTTATTTTCTCTCCTAAATCTTACCTGATTTTTGCCTGTCTCTAATTTAAAAAAATGTATATTTCAACCTCGTTAAGTTTTCACTCATTTTATATAAAAAAACTATGATTCGCTCTGCTTTAATTTTCGCCTGCTCACTGTTATATGTACCTGTTTTTAGTCAATCGCTACAGGTAAGCAATTTATCCTGCGAACATTTGGTAAACCCCATTGGCATTGATGTAACAACACCCCGCCTTAGCTGGAAGATAGCGGCTGCTGCAAGAAACACTCTGCAGACTGCTTACGAAATTCGGGTTGCTGATAACATGAAAATGTCTGGTAAAGACCTTGTTTGGCAAACAGGAAAACTAAGGTCCGGTGAAAGTATATTACAGAAATATAGTGGCACAGCACTAAGGTCTGGCACAAGATATTATTGGCAGGTAAAGGTGTGGGATAATATGGGCCATGCATCTGCCTGGAGTGCGCTTGCATTCTGGGAAATGGGTATGTTGAATAAAGCAGACTGGAAAGCAAAATGGATTGAGCCGGTGCAGGATACCCTCCGCATGATACCAGCATTAGAACTTAGAAAAGAATTTGCCATCAATAAAAAGATAGCTGCTGCCAGGGTTTATGTAACAAGTCATGGTATGTATAAATTATACCTCAATGGGAACAAAGTTGGTAATGATGAATTAACACCCGGCTGGACATCTTATAAAAACCGCCTTCAATACCAGGTTTACGACATTACTTCACTATTGCAGCAAGGAAAAAATGCAGTAGGCGCCATGGTTGGTGATGGATGGTACCGTGGCTCGCTTGCATGGGATAATAACTGGGCTATTTATGGTAAAACATTGGGGCTGCTTTGCCAGCTAACAATTACTTATACAGATGGTAGTACCGAAACAGTGGCGAGTGATGAAACCTGGAAGAGCACACAGGATGGACCTGTTGTAAAGGATGGAATTTATTACGGGGAAGATTATGATGCCCGTAAAGAAACTACCGGTTGGATGAAGGCAGGTTTTGATGATAGCAAATGGCAGGCAGTAAAAGTAGCCAATCATGCGTTGGATAACCTGGTAGCCATGAACACCATACCAGTACGTACACACGAAACAATTGCGCCAATAAAAATATTTAAAACACCAAAAGGAACATTGGTGGCAGATATGGGGCAAAACATGGTGGGTTGGATAAAACTAAAAGTGAAGGGCACGGCTGGTAATACGATTACTATCAGGCACGCAGAAGTACTGGATAAATTTGGTGAATTTTATACCGATAATTTAAGGGCTGCTACTGCTACAACAAAATACACCATGAAGGGCGGAGGTGAAGAAACCTTTGAACCACACTTTACTTTTTATGGTTTTCGTTATGTAGCCATTGATGGCTTTCCCGGTGAGTTAACACCTGAAAATATTACCGGTGTGGTAGTACATTCTGATATGGTGCCAACCGGTAGTTTTGCCTGCTCCGATTCATTGATCAACCAGTTGCAACACAACATTCGCTGGGGGCAAAAAGGTAATTTTTTAGATGTGCCAACAGATTGTCCTCAAAGAGATGAACGCCTTGGGTGGACGGGGGATGCGCAAGCGTTTTGTCGCACAGCAGCATTTAATATGGATGTAGCACCCTTCTTTACAAAATGGTTGAAAGACCTGTCAGCCGATCAATATAAAGATGGTGCTGTACCTTTTGTGATACCCAATGTGCTGTCTAAAAACAGCGAGACTTCCGCAGGCTGGGGCGATGTATCTACCATTGTTCCCTGGACGATTTACAAAGTGTATGGCGATAAACAAATTTTGGAAACGCAGTACCCAAGCATGCAGGCTTATGTAAATTATATCCGTAACAAAGCGGGGGATAGTTATTTATGGAAGGGCGGCAGCGTATTTGGCGACTGGCTTTTTTATAAATCAATGCGTCAAACGGAGAACGATGGCTATACCAGTCCGGATATGATTGCTACTATGTTTTATGCATACAGTGTAGACCTGATGGCCAAAACTGCACATGCCTTAGGCAAATCCGCCGACGAAAAAATGTACGCTGATTTGTTTGAGAAAATAAAAGACGCCTTTATGAAAAACTACGTAACAGGCGAGGGGAGGATTGCTTCCGAATCGCAGACAAGTTATGTACTGGCGCTGGAATTTAACCTGCTACCTGAAGCTATGAGGGCCAAAGCCACCGGCTATTTGGTTGCCGATATTAAGAGCCGTGGTAATCATCTATCAACAGGCTTTTTGGGTACGCCTTACCTCTGCCATGTGTTATCTGCCAATGGCCGTGCAGATGTTGCCTACGATTTGTTGATGCAGCAAAGTTTTCCAAGCTGGCTTTATCCTGTTAAGATGGGCGCCACCACCATTTGGGAAAGATGGGACGGACAAAAAACTGACAGTACTTTCCAGGATGTGGGCATGAACTCTTTTAACCATTATGCCTACGGCGCCATCGGCGATTGGATGTACAGGGTAGTGGCTGGAATAGAAATTGGGGAGCCGGGTTATAAACAAATATTGATACAACCAACACCAACGGATAAATTAAGTTTTGCCAAAGCCAGCTTTGAAAGTGCTTATGGCACCATTGCTTCCGGCTGGGAAAAAAAGGATGGCAAGATGATGGTGAAGGTTTCAATACCTGCCAACACTACCGCTATCGTTACATTACCCAAAACAACTGCATCGGATGTATTGGAAAGCAATAAAGCTGTTCAGGGAAATGCTGCTTTCAAAAATATAAAAGCGGTTGGTGACGATCTGCAGTTTGAAGTGGGATCAGGGGAGTATGAGTTTGTTTATGTAGTAAAGTAGGTAGTCTGCATTTTTAAATATTTATGCGGCTATGTAATTGCTGTCGGTGATTGTTCTACAAACAGTACAAATTATAAGTACGGCTAAATTTAAATTATATCAATTATGACTTTTACAAAATTAGTTCCAAACGTTTTTTACATCGATATAAAAGAGGCTTTAAAATTATTTATAGATTGTCTTGAGTTCAAAATTGAACATGACGAATTAAAATCGAAAACCCCGTTTTGTGTAGTCGAAAAAGATGGGCTACGGGTGAATCTCTTTGAAAATGCGGAGTTGGCAAAAGAACACAATCCTGAATTCCGGCTTGTAACAAATAATATTGAAGAAGTATACAAAAAAATAAGTGCATCACATGCTGAGTTTTTGCACCCAAATCTTAGTGAAATTACACTTCGTCCCTGGGGAGCAAAAGAATTTGCAGTAATGGATAAGCAACTGGGTATTGTTATTCAGCAATGGTAAACCGGCTATGGTAAAAGCATAGGGTGGGTATTGCCAAAATGCAGGCAGATGGGGATGGATTTAATGACTCTCATCGAAGGTGCATTTAAAATTGTCGTTGCCTAAAAAAAGAGGTGTCATCTTTTTTAAGTCACTTCAAACTTTAAAGTTTTGGCTAAAAAAAGCCCCCCCATCTTGCGACAATTGTAAATGCACCCTTCATCGATATATGCTAATCAACAAACTTTATTAACTTTATTAACACCAGAAAATTTTCAAATTACTACCTGCGGAAACTATCCAGGATAAAACAGAAACACGCCTACAACAAAAAAATATTTCAACTATGGACAAAGCGGAACAAACAATGTTGGAAAACCTGCACAAAAACACAGGCAAAACACTGGAACAATGGATTGAAATAGTTCGTAAGCTGAACTTTGCAAAGCATGGCGAAATTATGAAGTTCTTAAAAGAGCAACATTCATTTACGCATGGTTTTGCTAACCTGGTAGCGCTTAAATCCAGGTCGGCAGATGCAGGCTCAGTTGAAAATAAAGATGAGCTCATTTACAAACAGTATAAAGGCAAAGAACAGCTAAAAACGATTTATGACAAGCTGATGAACGAAATTCAAAAATTTGGTAAGGATATAGAAATCGCACCAAAAAATGCATACGTAAGTTTAAGAAGAAAGAAACAATTTGCCATACTTCAACCAGCAACAAAAACACGTTTTGAAATAGGGATTAATCTAAAAGGGCAGGAATCCGAGGGCAAGCTGGAAGCAATAAAAACCTCCAACGCCATGTGCTCTCACAAAATAAATGTGACCGACATTAAAGAAATTGATAAAGAGGTAATTGAGTGGATTAAGGCTGCGTATGAAAATGCCGGATAAAAACTGCAGTGCAACTATTCTATCTATTCAAAAAATACAACCAATTTTAAAAGGGTGATTTAGTAACCAAATTCGATGTCTCACCGACCAGTCGCAAATTGCATTATCTTACCCTGGAAAAATACCGGCAAAAGATTTTAAATTTAAAGGCATTTAGAATTCAGCAATAGTGATCGGTAAGAACCCGGCCAGGAATAGAAAACAAATATCCTCAACTTGACATTCAGCATACAATTTCATAATTTTGACAAAGTAAAATGGTATGTTATGGTAACATTTTCATCAGAGCAAATAAAAGAAATTTCAGAACAACTCGATTGCGGTTTTAGAGCATTATATCACAAAAAATCCGGTGAATTAATTTTTGTGCCTGATACCGATCAATATTTCGATATGGACACCGACGCCTGGAAAGAGGAGTTTACTAAACTAAAGAAAAATGGTTCCTCCTACCAGGAAATTTATGCAATGGATTCAAATGATTCTTTCAAAGTTATGGGGGACTTTGCACAAGAAGTTGCTAACGAAAAGCTTCAGCAGGAACTCTTAAATGCCTTAAATAGAAAAAAGCCATTTAGCCAATTCAAATTTATAATCGACAATTCAGGAGTATACCGGCAGCAATGGTTCGACTTTAAAAACAAACGATATCTTGAATGGACCAAAGACCAGTTAAGTATAAATAGAACCGAATAAATGCAGGCCGCCGGACTTTAATTTTTGTGTAGAAAAATGCAACTATATTTGAAGCACTGCCGCAACGGTAAATATTCTTAAAGCCGCAATACAAACCTGGTTGCATAATTTTAGAAGGACTTAATGACTTTAAACGAACTTATATTTAGCATAAAATGATTGAACAAACAGCGCTTGAAGTTACTAGGTGGCATTACCATGATTGCTCACGCCCCATCGGGGAAGAAGAGCACATAGCAAGTACTACTTCATTAGATGTTCAAAGGAAGCGGACTAGTCAAAAAAAAGGAATAGCCTGCAGATTTACCAGCAGGTTTACTTTTGAAGGCCATACAATTTTAGATTATATCGGTGAAGATTCTTACGTAATAGATCTTGAAGAGGTAATAGATAAAAATGAATTGCTGAAGATGATTCGAAATTCTTTCGAAAAGTACAAAGAGAAATTTGAGTTTAGAAAACTTAGTACGATACTTCAAAACCGATCATTGAAACCGCTAAATGAATCCATGATTAATGTGGACCTGATTCTGCCATTATTGATTTGAAAACGTTTCAATGAATATTGTTAAATGCTTACATACAAAGTCGTTTTAAATTGATAACAAATATGCAATAGGAAGGAATAAAGGGAATGTGAATCACGGATTTAAATTGATTTAAAATTACACGGATGTTGCCTTTAATGCTTATTCCCATTTCAATCATTGTTTATATTACCTGCAATCTTTTAATCCAATAAATCCGTTACCCAAACAACCTGATATAGGGTACATTTATAATTGTCGCAAGAGGTGTTATCTTTTAGCCAAAACTTCAAAGTTTGAAATGAATTAAAAAAGATGACACCTCTATTTTTAGGCAGCGACAATTTTAAATGCACCTTGATATATTGCAAACTTCATATTTACCAAAGCATCGTATATTTGAATACAAGGTTGAGTAAACATTATAATTAACAATGAGCAATATGGATCCCAAAGTTGATTTTTATTTTAAAAAAGCCAACAACTGGCAGAAAGAAATAGCGCAATTAAGAATAATTATGCTCGACTGTCAGCTTACCGAAACATTAAAGTGGGGCTGTCCCTGTTATACCTGGCAGGGAACTAATATTGTGTTGATACATGTATTTAAAGAATACTGCGCTTTGTTATTTTTTAAAGGGGCCTTAATAAAAGATGCTAAAGGAATATTGATTCAACAATCAACCAATGTACAGGCAGCCCGCCAGATGAGGGTTACCAATGTTAAGGAAATTGTGAAGTTAGCGCCCATAGTAAAGGCATATATTTACGAAGCCATTGAAGTAGAAAAAGCCGGTTTAAAAGTTGAATTAAAGAAGACTGCCGAATATGCAATGCCAGAAGAGTTTAAAATTCAACTGGATAAAAATCCCGCCCTTAAAAAAGCATTTAAAGCATTAACACCCGGACGGCAAAGAGGCTACCTGCTTCATTTTGCTGCACCCAAACAATCTAAAACCCGGGAGTCAAGAGTTAAAAAAAGTATCCCTCAAATTCTTGATGGGAAAGGTTTAAATGACTAATTCTACTTTGACAAGTCAAACCTTTGTTTTTTTTTGTTGACCAGCAGAAGTTTTTTATGGCGGCATCGTTGTGTCACTCACTTGTACTGTATTTTTTCATGGCATCTTTTTCGTTCCATAATTAAGCTATCGTAACCGTGAGCTACATTTTTTTAAATATGTCAAAGTAGAACTAACAGAAAAATTAATTCAATCAATCAATTAAGTAACGAGGTTGGGGCTGCCTTTTGAATTGCACCGCCCTTTAGGGCAATGTCATTTAGTGAAGAATTTTAATTACCCTGTCCTTTAAGGCGGGGATTAAAATGAAATTAAAATAATTCGGCTTAAGCCGAATTATTTATTTGGTTAAAGCCGGAAATGGATACTAAAAATTAGCTGTCACCGCCCTTTAGGGCAATGTCATTTAGTTAAGGATTTTAATTGCCCCGTCCTTTAGGGCGGGGATTAAAATAGACTTTAAAATAATTCGGCTTAAGCCGAATTATTTATTTGGTTAAATCCATGTATAATAAAGCAATTAATAAGGGCCATGTAATCAGGAGAACCAACAAATTCTGTAGTACATGAAAATAATAATTAGCCCATCCCTTTTGAAATAAATACAGGAATTAATATATTTGAAATATCTTATCATCAGTATTAATATCAAACTATGAGCAAGGCCACCAACAATAAAAAAAAGTTGTCAGCAGATCAACGTAAAGAAATACTCAGCATATTAAAAGCCCGTTTTGAAAAAAACATAAACCGGCATAAAGGCATTGAATGGGCAATTGTGCAGGCAAAGCTGGAAGGTAAACCTGGTGATAACGCTGATGCAAAATTATGGTCGCTCAATGAAATGGAAACAAGCGGCGGCGAACCGGATATTGTAGTTGTTGATAAAAATGCAGGCGAATATATTTTTTATGATTGCTCACCTGAAAGTCCCAAGGGACGCAGAAGCATCTGTTACGATCGTGCAGCACTGGACAGCAGGAAAGAATTTAAACCGGCCAACACTGCGGTGGATATGGCATCTGACATGGGTATTGAATTGTTAACCGAATCAGAATACCGTGCCTTGCAGCAACTGGTAAATGTTGATTTAAAAACTTCCAGTTGGATAAAAACCCCTGCGGATATCAGGAAACTCGGTGGTGCCCTGTTTTGCGACCGCCGCTACAACACAGTCTTTCTATATCACAATGGCGCCGAATCCTATTATGCGGCAAGGGGTTTTCGTGGTTTGCTGAGGGTATAATATCTATCTCAAACTTTGTTAAATACTTCCTGTTAGCTTTTATAAAAGCCATCATGCCTTACAATTTGATCTCCTAATGTGCAGGCGGGCTTTTCGCCGCAGAGTTTTCAAATTTTAAAAGAACCACCTGCGCAACCCCGACGTTTTAAAAGCACATTTACAATAATACTCCAATACATAAGAATTTAATGAAGAGGCCTCCTTTACAAAGCTTTGGCAACCTGAAGGTGGAAGCTTACACCACGTCGGGGTTGCGCAGTTGCAACTTTTATGTTTGTAAGCATGTTCTGCGAAAACCCCGCCGACACAGGGAGTGGAAGTTTGGAAAGATTATGGTATTGCCGTTTTATAAATTATCATCGCTTCTGTCTCAATTAAATCAGGCTATTGTTAGCGTATACGGCTCCATGTATTCCGTCTAAAATTATACCGTGTTCAGGCGGGATTTTCGCAGTAGAGTTTTTCCCCAGCCGACACAGGGAGTGGAAGTTTGGAAAAATTATTGTATGACCGCTTTATAAATTATCATCGCTGCTGTTTTATTTAAATCAGGCTATTTTTAGTGTATACGGCTTCATGTATTCCGTCTAAAATCATACCGTGTGCAGGCGGGGTTTTCGCCGCAGAGTTTTCAAATTTTAAAAGAACCATATGCGCAACCCCGACTATTAAAAAAGCCTCAATAAATGTATCATAGTGTAAGCTCAGGACTCCATCCTTTGTCTAAAGCGGATGGCGTCCTGAGCATATTAGTTTTTTTGGAGAGTTCCTGGTATCCGGCTTTCCAACTTTGACACATTTGTATCCCACTGGTATTGAAATAATTTCCCGTTATATGGTTATCCTTTGTCGTATGATGGTCATCCTTTGTCGTAAGATGGGTATCCTTAGCCAGCAAAAGCGCATTCATTATTAAATTATATCGGAGTGTTTATATAGGCCACGCTTTCGACAAGCGTTAGGCGTAGGGATGATGGGCGGGCATAGTGCAATGGTTTCCTGTGCCAGGAAGTTACCAACTTCTTAAATTGCATAATACAAATAGGTTTTAATACTTGTAACAACAATACACTGGTAATTCGGCCTGGACGGGAAAGCAACCGTTAGTTACCTAGGCGTTATTCCAGCGCCTGTTTGAAACACGAACAGGGTTTTTCCTGTTTTTTTTAATCGCATGGGCAAGTGATTACTTGTTGCTTAAATGCAGCTATATTTGGCGTATTAAGCGCAACAAGTAAAATTATTTATGCGATAATACAAACGTTGTGTGCCATTCAAGAGACCATGAAAGTTCAACTCTTTATAATCTTTTTTCTAACCACACTTTTGACGGGACATCCGTCTAAAAAAGATGTTCTACTTGATATCACGAAGAAATATTTACCCGACAATTATTCTGTTCTTAAAAATTATGATGCATCAACCGTGGACTTTTTAGCAAGAGAAGACAGTTTACAAGATTATTTTCTTAACTATCCTACTATTATACATGAAGCTTTTCATGTTTTTGGCTTTACAATTAATTCACCATTTGACAATGACTCTTTATATAGATACAGGCTTAACGATACACTGACAATTGCCGTACGAAAATTCAAATCAATCCCATCACGACAGATTGACAAATCAATTTCAATAAGAGATAAAAAATTACTATTTGCTTATGACACTTACATTAACTCTATAGACTCAAATCATGTGACACAGCAAAATGGATTTATTGGTTTGCTTGAAGAATACACTGCCAGTTTTCAAAGTTTGAAAGCCTATACTGTTTCCTACAACTTCTTGCGAGACTCTTTTGGTTGGAACAACCCTCGAATTTGGATAAAATATCTTTCAAACAGCGGAAGCGATACATATTCAACGAATCAATTCAAGCTATTTATTTCATGGTATTTGCAATATTGTAAAACGCACAATCCAGACTTATACAAACGAATAACTGGTGACAAGAATATTAGGAGTCTTTATACACATATTGAAACCCATTCTCAAGAGCTAATCAAAACGTTTCTAATAAATAGAATTGAAATCCTAAATCGACTGAAGCCATTTACCATCAGAGAAGATATTTATATTAAATTAAAAAGCGACTTAAGTTTTGGGTATGGTATAGACGACCATATCAAAAACCTGGAGTTGACCGATAGTTTACTAAGAAAACCAGAGCATACGATACTAAATGCACTGAGACAATGAACGGCACACAAAACCCATACACAAACCAAACCTTGCAAAGAGCTAAAAATGCTAACGCCCCAAGCCCACCCACCACCTGGCAGACGGAATTCTTATGAACTTCATCTTAAACATCAACAAAATATAGACCATCAACAATTACTTTGTAACTCAATATATCATTGCTTCTTATTTGCAATAATGGTAATTTTGACACAACCCACGATATGACAGAACTCCTCAAACAACATATAAGCAACCACATTCCTCTCACCAACAAAGAAATGGAAGAGTTCTGCAACTTGTTTCAAAAGAAAATCATCAAAAGAAAAAATTTTTTATTGAGAGAGGGTGAAGTTTGCAAGTTTGAAGGATTTGTTACCAAAGGAATTTTTCGTGTGTATCATATTGACAAAAGTGGGGCAGAACAAATACTTTATTTTGCTATAGAAAACTGGTGGGTTACAGATATTGATAGTTTTACTAATGAAAGACCATCGCAACTTTTTATTGAAGCATTGGAAGATAGTGAGGTGCTGTTAATTTCAAAAAAAGATAAGGAGTTTGCTTATACAAATTTGCCTAAAATAGAGAAACTTTTTAGGGTTATGACCCAAAAAACACATGTTGCGCTCCAAAGAAGAATGATAGATAATTTGAGTAAAACTGCCGACCAACGCTATCTTGACTTTATCGAAAAATATCCTCAGCTCCATCAGCGGCTTTCTAATCTTCAAATAGCAGCCTACTTAGGCATCAGTCACGAATTTTTAAGTAAAATAAGAAACAAAATTGCTACTAAACGGTAAGATAAAATTGATTTATTGAACTTGTTCAATGTTTTTAGGCATTGGATGATAGCACCTTTGCATCATCTAATTAAAACAAATCATAATGAAGCAACTTATCTCAACAGTATTATTAACAATCTTAATTTTATTCAAAATGGACGTACAAGCACAAACCTTCAAAACTATTGAAGCAAATAATTTAAAACTAGAAATTTACAATGCATCAGAAAATAGTTTCGGAGTGGCATCTGTAATCGTATCCGGAAAAACAGATGCCGTTTTGATTGATACACAATTTACCCTGGCTGATGCCGAAAAAGTAGCACAGCAAATTAAAAATTCGGGTAAAAAGTTAACCAGTATTTATATCTCCCACACCGACCCGGATTTTTATTTTGGATTGGAAGTATTCAAAAAATATTTTCCGGAAGTTACCGCTTACGCTTCGCCTGCAACAGTAGAGTCTATCAAAGCAACGGCACAAAAAAAGCTGGACATTTGGGGCGGAAGATTAGGTAAAGCGATCACTTCAAACGTTGTTTTGCCACAAGTTTTAAAAGGTAACAGCATTGAGTTGGAAGGTCAGCAATTAGAAATCGTAGGCCTGGAAGAATTTCCATCTAAAACTTTTGTTTGGATACCGTCAATAAAAGCTGTTGTAGGTGGCATCAATGTTTTTGGAACTACTTTCAATCTTTGGATGGCGGATGCACAAACTG
>JBDUEK010000055.1:0-40346 GCA_040002495.1 Ferruginibacter sp. | reverse complement strand
ACGGTGGTGTGAGAGGACAGGTAGCCAAATAATGGCTACCTTCCTACTCGATTAAGTTAAAATAAAAAATATTTTCTTCGTTGATTACTCAGAAGCTTTTTAAAATTAATTATTTCAAAAAATCATGTTGAAAAATGATGCCATGAAATTATAAATTTAAACGGAGCGTCGCCCATGTCGATCCCATGGAATACCACAGCTGGAGAACAAAAAATAATTTTAAACAGTCTTAATAAACGTCGACCATAAGCGCTGGTTTTATTGCAATGGCATTCAACATTCATCATTCAGCATTCAAAATAATGCATCAACTACTTTCTCATTTTCTCTGGCTTAATCAAATCAGCCACTTCTTTCTGGGCTCTTTTTAATCTTGGAATTGATTCATTTTGCACATACGGTACTTCCGGATGATGTTCAACATAATCCTGGTGATAATTTTCAGCTTTCCAAAACTTAGTATAAGGAGTTACTTCAACAGATAATGGTTTGGAGTACTTACCTGATATGGTAAGTTCTGCCATGTAATCGTCTATTTCTTTTTTCTCTGTGTCATTGCGGTAAAAAATAATACTCCGGTAAGATGAACCATGATCTGGCCCCTGGCCGTTAACCTGTGTTAAATCGCCGGAAGCAAAGTAAACCCTTAATAATTGCGGGTAAGTAACTACAGTTGAATCGTAATATACTTCCACTGTTTCGGCATGGCCTGTTGTTTCACCACCCACTTCTTCATAAGTCGGGTTTTGTGTTTGCCCGCCGGCATATCCTGAAACTGCTTGTCTTACACCTTTCACACTTTCAAAAATGGCTTCTTCGCACCAAAAACATCCGCAGGCAAAAGTTGCTTTGGCAATTTTTGCATTTAAATCCTCTTTTTGAAACTGCATTGCCACACCATCCATGCAATAACGCAAACCAGTAGGTTTTGGCCCATCATTAAATACATGGCCTAAATGAGCACCGCACCTTTGGCAGGAAATTTCATCTCTTTCCATTCCTGCAGAATTATCCATAGAAACTGAAACACTTTTGGTGGAATAAGGCGCATAAAAACTTGGCCAGCCAGTACCTGAATTAAATTTTGTTGTGGAGCTAAACACCGGATTTTTGCAACTGATACAGTAAAAAATGCCCGTATCATGGATGTCGTTTAACTTACTTGAAAATGGCGCTTCTGTTCCTTGCTCCCTGGTAATATTATATTGAGCCGACGTAAGAATTTTCTTCCATTCTGCATTTGTCTTCTCCACTTTAGTAGTCCAGCTAGTATCTGGTATTAGCACTTCGGCCTGATTTGATTGGTCAGCATCGGCAGATCCTGCTCCGTTAGGTGGCTGGGCGCAACTAAAAAAAATGAAGGTGGATAAAAGTATAACTGCTAATTGTTTCATCATTTTGTATCGATTAAAGTTTTAAAGGAGTTGTTTATTTGTTTTATATATCGACATACGTTTAAAACAACACCTAAGTTTAATTGTTTTGTGAAAGCTTTGTTAGTATAAAATGTGGTGTTTTCAATGTTGCAAAACTATCATGGATATTTATGAATCAATGTAAATTGGCTGACAGTATTTTATTTTTAGTTATTTTTTTCAAAATTAATTTAACTGATTATCAGCAAATTGAAGCTTCTTATCAATTTAAACTAATACATAATCAATCCAAGGGCTTAACAAAGCAGTATGTATAGGGGCATTGAAAATTTGATTCCAGTTTTCAGTCCTTGAGCTGACGGCATTAAAAATCAATGTTTTATTGCAAAATCTTATTTAATTTTACTTTTTTATCCAACTTTGGTGTAAAATACTTATTTGATGGGTACTTAGCTGAGTAACAGTGATTATGGAAAATTTAAAGGCATTTATAGATTCCGGCATATTAGAAGCGTACGTCTTAGGTGATTCGTCACCTGAAGAAGCAGATCTTGTTTCAGAAATGGCTGTAAGATATACCGCTATAAAGGATGAAATAGAAGCAATTTACGATGCAATGCAACTATATGCATTGGCAAATGCAGTGGTGCCGGAACCAACCATCAAGCCCTTTTTGCTAGCCTCAATTGATTATTCTGAAAGATTAAAAAATGGCGAAGCACCTTCTTTTCCTCCCTATTTACACGACAAAACAACAAAAGCAGATTTCGCTGAATGGCTAAACCGCTCCGATATGGTATTGCCGGAAGATTTCAAAGATGTTTATGCCAAGATTATTGGGTACACACCACAAGTAACAACTGCAATTGTTTGGTTAAAAGATATTGCCCCACAGGAAGTGCATCACGATGAGCACGAGAAATTTTTTGTACTTGAAGGTACTTGCGAATTAACCATCAATAACGAAGTGTTTCAATTAAATCCCGGAGATTATTTAGCCATTCCACTTCACTTAAGCCATTCAGTTCGTGTAACCTCCATTGTTCCCTGCAAAGTCATACTTCAAAGAGCAGCAGCGTAACTTACCCTGTAAAAAATTTGGATCAATACTTGGAGACAATATAGTCATACTGGTTTTGAGCATGTGTTTATTGATTGCAGCAGCTAAACCTGTTAACTCCTTTCTCTTACATCCCTTTGTATTAAAGCCGATCAAACCTTACCTTTGCGCCCAATTTGGTACATAGGTCCAGGCAAGGTTCGTGTTGAATCTTCATAACGGAGCATTTGTTCAATGAATAAATAATGAAGTACGTCAACGAAATAAACAAGCGCAAAACATTTGCTATTATCTCTCACCCGGATGCCGGTAAAACCACGCTTACAGAGAAATTCCTTTTATTCGGAGGTGCAATCCAAACTGCCGGAGCTGTAAAAAGCAATAAGATAAAGAAACATGCTACTTCCGATTTCATGGAGATTGAAAGGCAGCGTGGTATCAGTGTGGCAACCAGTGTAATGACTTTTGAATATGATGGCCACCTGATTAACCTGTTGGATACTCCTGGTCATAAGGATTTTGCGGAAGATACCTATCGCACGTTGACAGCGGTAGATAGTGTGGTGTTGGTAATTGATAGTGTAAATGGGGTAGAGGCACAAACCAGGCGGTTGATGGAAGTAATTGCCATGCGTAATACGCCGGTTATTGTATTTATAAATAAAATGGACCGGGATGGTAAAAACCGCTTCGACTTATTAGAAGAAATAGAAAACGAGCTGAAGATACAATTGCATCCGATGACTGTTCCTATTAACAGTGGTAAGGATTTTAAAGGTGTATACGATCTACATGAAAAGAGCCTGGTGTTATTTACAGCGGGTACCAAAGCCAATGACGAAGATGTGTTGGAAATTAATGATTTGAATACCGAATTACTGGATAAAAAAATTGGGCAGAAAGATGCTGATACACTAAGAGAGGATGTAGAATTAATTGACGGGGTTTACGGTGAGTTAAATCTGGACGACTATTTAACAGGACAAACGGCCCCTGTATTTTTTGGAAGTGCGGTAAATAATTTTGGTGTGAAGGAAATGTTGGATACATTTATTCGCATTGCCCCAACGCCCCGGCCGAGACATACTACGGAAAGAGATATCAAGCCTGAAGAAGACAAATTCAGTGGATTTATTTTTAAAATACATGCTAACCTTGATCCCAAGCATAGAGACAGGATCGCCTTCTTAAGAGTATGCAGTGGCAGATTTGAACGTAATAAATATTACAAACATGTACGCCTCGAAAGAGACTTCAGGTTTAGTAATCCATATAGTTTTCTTGCCCGCCAAAAAGAAGTAATTGATGATGCTTATCCCGGTGATGTAGTGGGCTTGTTTGACACTGGAAATTTTAAAATAGGAGATACGCTTACTGAAGGAGAGGAATTTTATTTTACCGGTATCCCATCTTTTTCGCCCGAGATATTTAAAGAAGTACAGAACAAAGACCCAATGAAAACAAAGCAGCTTGAAAAAGGCTTGCTTCAGTTAACAGACGAGGGAGTTGCACAGTTGTTTACCCAGTTTGGAGGAACAAAAAAAATTATTGGATGTGTAGGTGAGTTACAGTTTGAAGTAATTCAGTATAGACTATTGCAGGAATATGGTGCATCGGTGCAAATGAATAGTTTGCCATTTTTTAAAGCCTGCTGGTTAACCAGCAAAGATCCCAAAAAGCTGGAAGAATTTACCCGCTTTAAACAAGCCAATATTGCCGAAGATAAAGACGGACACCTGGTATACCTGGCCCAAAGCGAATGGTTTCTAAATACAGAGAGACAGAATAACCCAGACATAGAATTTCACTTTACCAGTGAGATACATAAATAAAATAATCAAAAAAGGAGCGGTTTTAATGCTCCTTTTTTGTTTAACAGCATGTAAATTATAAATGTGTAATTTTTTGAATTATATAGTCTGTATCTGTTTGTATAATCAGGTAATAATTTCCCTTCTCATACTTCCGAATGTCCAAAGGGTTGGCAATTCCTTTAACAATGTTTATGGATTTGCTGAATACTTTTTGCCCAGTGGTATTTAACAGGGACAAATTGGCCCTGCCTTCCATTTCATTAATAGTAATACTAAATAAGCCATCAGTTGGATTTGGATAAATATCAATTGACGATGATTTTTTAACTTTTACTAACCGGGTAGTTGAATATTTTTTTGTACCTGATTTTTCCAGGATCAACAAACGATAATAATAATTAATATTTGACTGAAGGTTGATATCTTCAAAATAATAGTCCTTCCCCGAAAAGTTATTGGAGGCGGCGACTTCCCCGATTTTTTCAAAACTATTTTGTGAAGTGGACCGCTCAATTATGTAGCGATCGATATTGCTTTCTTCTTCGGTATGCCATTTTATTTGCACTGTTTTTTTATTGATAGTAAATGCATCAAAGGAACTCAGTATCACAGGTGTTGTTGTATTGCATGAATCTCTTGCATATAAACAGCTTGAATTAGTTGCGTTAATTGTAGCTGCTCCACCAAGTACACCATTATATGTTGCATTTCCTTGTTTGTTCAGCAGGTCATCAAAAGTATAATAGGCAACAAGGCCTACTTGGGTTGTTGGACTTGGAAGTGGAGTGTTCATATAATTCTGTATATCAGTTTGTGTTCTGGCAATATTCCATATCCTAACTTCATTAATGTATCCAATAAAATTTGTATTAAATCCTTGTGGTTCGTACCAACCGAACCTGGTTAGCCAGTTGTTCTGATATAAATTACCTGTGGCTGCAATCTGACTCATCAAAAAGCCATCTCTATAAAACTTCAGGACAGTACCATCATAAACCATTGCAGCATGATATGTTTTATTCAATTTTATCTCACAAATATCGGGTGTTCTATAGTAGCCATTTGATGTGGTAATTTCTGCATCATTCGGCCTCAATAAATAATTGGCATCTGATGGAGTATTGTGTTTAGTGACAAGGTCGCCTGCATATAAAAGTCCGCCACTATATGGTGTAGTTCTATTAAAAGTAGCTTCCACCGTTATTTGGTTACCGGTAATATTGATTTTGCCAACACTTACATACGAAGGTTTCGACGGAGTGTTTAACCAATTCGTGCAATTTTGTGCTTTTAGAAATACAACTGACATGCATAAGAATGCACATGCAAATAACTTTCTCATTTTAACTTAATTTATAATTATTAATAATCTGGAAAGTTTTAAAAGGATATTGTAAGGATAGGTTATTAAGTGTTTTGAATAGTAATTAGCGAACCAATATGAGATTACCTTTTTGAGTATTCTCTCCACAGTTATTATATGTTTTTATGTAATACACATAATTGCCAGCTTCGGCGTTCCCTCCTTTGTAATAACCATCCCAACACTCATTAATATTTGTTGAATGAAAAACAAGGTTACCTAATCGGTTATAAATTGAAATTTCTGCAGATCCCACTGTTCCGAAATGTTTTATTCTAAAACAATCATTCAAACCATCGCCATTTGGTGAAAAGGCATTCGGTACAAAAAACTTGGGCTGAAAGGGTGGTTTAATATTGACCGTAATTGTTGCGCTGCCAGTACAGCCAGTTGATGTATCAGTTCCGGTTACTAAATATTGCTGCGGTGCTGCTATTGAAGCAACCGGGTTGGAAATATTGCTACTACTCAAACCGGTGGCAGGTATCCAGGTATAATTATTTGCACCCGACGCATTCAGTTGTGAGCTTGATTGAATGCAATCAATATCATTTGATTTGGTAATTTTTACCGATGGTGGCGGAACTATCTTAACTACCGTACTTAGTGTTACAGAATCGTTGCAGGCATTGTCTTTTATTTTTACACTGAAAGTTGTTGTTACATTATTTTTTGTTGTTGGGGTATTACTAGTTGGGTCAGTTACCAAAGCAGATGGGCTCCATAAATAAGAAGTACCGCCGCTTGCAGTTAATTGTACCGTTTTATTTGTACATGTTTTATTATCCGGGGAAATGGAAAAAGTTGGGGTTGCTCTAATATTAACTTTTATATATGCGGAATCATAGCAACTATTCACACCTGTTACAGTAACCTTATAAATTGTATTAATAGTTGGTGATGCTAAAGGTGTTGCTATTGAAGCGTTATTTAATGTAGTTGATGGTGCCCAGGCGTATGCACTGCCACCAGATGCGCTTAATTGTAAAGATGTATTTCGGCAAATTGATGTGTCAGATGATTTTGAGATGATGGGCTTATTTTTTACAGTAATTACTACAGTATCTTTTGCAATACATCCATTGCTGTTAGTACCTGATACAATGTATTGAGTGGTGGTAGTTGGTAGACTAACCGGGTCGGAAATTGTTGTACTACTTAGACCTGAAGCTGGTGTCCAGGAATAAATAGCTGCGCCGGAAGAAGTAAGCTTTACGCTATTGCCTACACAAAAAGAAGTGTCGACTACCGTTTTTACTGAAGGGGTATCAATCGTAATTTTTACACTATCTCTCTTTATTAGTACGGCTGAAAATGTAATATCATCTAAGGCAAAATCATTTCCTTGCACCAAAGTGTTTTTATTTACAATAGAAATAGTTGCGCTTGTATTATTTCCTGAATTCCAGGTTGTATAAAATTGTGTCCAGGTACAAGTTGGCAGGCTAGCTGTAATCAAATTTCCCAAAGTACCTCCATTGATTGAAAAGCTTAACTGCGCAGGATTGGGAGGATACAGTGCTTGTATCCAGGTAGAGAAAGCGTAGTTGGTATTTGGTGTCACGGTTACCGTTTCGGTCCAAACATTTACATCAGCAACAGGGGATCCGTTTACCAGCATCATATTGCCGCTGCCTGTTCTGTGATCAGTGCAATTTCCCAGAAGCCCGTTCCATGCCTGGGCACTTGTGCCTACAAAATATTCCCCTTCTTTAGTATTGAGGTTTGCATAGTTGTATTGCGATGTAAATCCTGTGTTTCCTAAGCTGAAATCTCCATTGGATATTAGATTAATGCCTTGCATCTCCGCAGTAAAATAATAAGTAATAGGCACTGGCGTAGCCGTTACCGGATTGGGAGAAAAAGGATCATTTAAATAGGTGGTTGGTGACCAGCAAAAACTTAATGCAGGTTTTGTATTAAGTTGGGTTGTTCCATTAAAACAAACTGTAGTGTCCCTGGTAATAATAATATCATCTGCCAATAAGTTGATATTAATAGTTTTTGAAATAGTATCTGTACATGAGCCACTTTGCACACTAAATTTTACAACATAATTTCCTGAGGTAGAATATAGGTGTGTTGGTGAGATATTTCCAGATATGGTACTGCCATCTCCAAACGACCAATATGCATTGTTTGTAACACTTCCTATATTAAAAAATTGAACAGATAAAGGATTGCAAATATCCTGTTTGTACGAAAAATCAAAGAAAAGCCCATTGGCAATAAGAACATTTGTAGCGATGCTGTCTTTACAACCATTGATATCTGTTACGATTAATTTTACCAGGTAGGTGCCGGTATCACTGTATATATGTGTGGTGTTTTGTGCGGTAGCAAAATTGTTGTCACCAAAATCCCAGTCCCATTTATTAATGGCGAAATTTTTTGTATAGGTTAGTGCTTTAAAATCCACTCCCTGGCAAGACGTAATATTTTTCCCGATTCGAACAGAATCGATATTAGGGGTGTAGGTGGTTGTGTCGATTGGAATGATAAGCTTTAGTAATGTTATACCAGCCTGGCCTGAAGTTGAACCAAAACTGTCATTAGAAAAATCAATATTTACTCCATTTTTTCCACCATCAAGTAGCATATTACCAGTTGGTAAAGAACCTGAAGAAAGCCAACATACTCCACCTCCGCCGCCTCCACCAGGACCTAACTTTCCGGCAAGCTCGCCATTCATGTCGGCACCCTTCCCGCCCTTTACTTCAATATTGACGGGATCTACGAATATGTTTGACTGAAGAAGTACCGCACCACCACCGCCTCCTCCTCCCATGCCTTCATGACATTTAAATGCCTGGTTGTCTCTTACACATTCAACTGCATTTCCTCCATTTGCAATAATTGAAAATGAATTTAGCTTTATTGCATTAGTTTGAATGATGACTATACCGCCTCCGTTTCCACCATCAGGGTTAAAACCAGGTACGTTGTCACAATGTCCACCTCCACCACCTCCTCCAAGAAAAACTTTGTTACTTAAATTCGAATAAATTAAAGGGATGCCACCAATTCCTCCATTTGCTGAAGGCGGCCCACATGTAATCCATTCATTACCACCATTACCTCCCATTGCCGCATTGCTACCACCTGCTCCACCAGAGTTGTGCTCCGAACCACCACCGCCACCATTGGCTAGAGATCCTTTTCCAAATGATTTAAACACAGATATCGAAGTTATTCCTTCTCCTTTGGGAGCTGCTTTCAATGGGTCATTGGAGTAGTAATATTCGTTCTCATGGCAATAATATGAATTTGATTTAGGGTTATTTACCTGGCCTCCTGAAAAGCCTTTGCCGGTTACATCAATATTAGCCATCAGTTCTAAAGTGTCGTTCACATTAAAGGCTAAAACTCCACCTATATTTCCATCCCAGGGAAGACAGGTAAGGGTTGCCGTAACTTTAGCTTCGTTGAAAAGAGGCACGCTGATTAGTTGCACCTTACCATTTATGATATCGTACTGCCGGGTTAAATTGTTTTTTAATTCAATACTATTTCCCGTTTTTGCTTTTACATAGTTGAATTCATAATTGCCTGCGTTTTGATAATTTGTAATGTTACCGAAGGCAGAGGTATTTGAAGAATCAATTATGGCGCCTTTCATTTGAATAATAAGTACTGTATCTCCGATTTTAAAAGTTGACGCATCCTGCACCAAAACTATATTGTTACAAGGCGCTAATCCAATAACCGGGGTGTAAGTATTGATTATATCCTGTATACCTACGCTAATAACAATTTTGCATGAGTCTGCAATAATATTACAACTGGGATTTACTTTATTAATTGTTGCTGCTCCTCCTAATGTGCCATTATATGCGGCATTTCCCTGTTTATTTACTAAATCATCAAAAGTATAGTAAGCAACAAGTCCCGCTTGTGTGGTTGGTGATGGCAAAGATGAAGTCATGAAAGCTCGGATAGCAGATTGAGATTTTGCAACGTTCCATATTCTCACTTCATTTATATAACCTATAAAGTTTTGATTATAAGTCTGTGGTTGATAAAAACCTACCCTGGTTGTCCAGTTGTTTTGAAGGAGCGTACCGGTTGCGGCGATCTGGCTCATCAGAAATCCATTTCTGTAAAACTTTAAAGTTGCACCGTCATATACCAGGGCAACATGATAAGTTTTATTCAACTCAATTTCGCATATATCGGGAGTTCTGAAATAACCATTTGAAGTGGTTATTTCAGCGTCATTGGGTCTTAAAAGATAGTTGCAATCCGATGGTGTATTATGTTTGGAAACCAGGTCACCGGCATACAATAATCCACCAACATAAGGTGTGGTTCTGTTAAAAGTGGCTTCCACCGTAATTTTATTGCCTGTGACATTTATTTGCCCCATTTCCGCATAGGAAGGTTGGGACGGAGTGCTTAGCCAATTATTACAATTTTGCGCCTTTATATGTACACAAAAGGCTACCAAAAGTAGAAACAAAATAAATTTCTTCATAGCAGGTACGGGCATATAAGTAATAAAAATAAGCTAATTCTTATATCCCTGTATAATTATACGGACTAATTTGTTTTAATTCTTTTTTGATTGTTGCAGAAACTTTAAGCGTGTTTATGAATTGATGTATTGCAACTTTATCAATCGCATTTTTACCCCTGGTTAAGTCTTTTAATGCTTCATAAGGTTGAGGGTAATTTTCACGACGTAAAATAGTCTGAATAGCTTCGGCCACCACTGCCCAATTATTATCCAGGTCTGCTTTTAGTTTCCCTTCATTTAACACCAATTTACCTAATCCTTTTTCCATCGATTTTATTGCCAGTATTGTATGTGCCATAGGCATGCCTATGTTTCTTAAAACAGTGCTATCGGTTAAATCTCTTTGTAATCTTGAAATAGGTAATTTGGCTGAAAGGTGTTCCAGTAATGCATTTGCTATGCCAAGATTGCCTTCTGCATTTTCAAAATCAATGGGGTTTACTTTATGCGGCATAGCTGAAGACCCTATTTCGCCTTTCTTAGTTTTTTGCTTAAAATAATCTGTACTCACATAGGTCCAGATGTCCCGGCAAAAATCTATCAATATGGTATTAATTCTTTTGATTGCATCAAAATGAGCTGCTAAAATATCATAATGTTCAATCTGGGTGGTGAATTGCTGACGTTGAAGACCTAATTTATTTTCAGTAAAATCATTGGCAAATTTCACCCAGTTGTATTTTGGATACGCCACATGATGCGCATTAAAATTTCCAGTGGCTCCACCAAACTTTGCTGTAAAAGGGATATAACTAAAAAGTTGTATCTGGTTCTCCAGTCTTTCTACAAACACCATTATCTCTTTACCTAACCGGGTTGGCGAAGCGGCTTGGCCGTGTGTACGAGCAAGCATTGGAATACCCTTCCAATCAGTGGATATTTCCAGTAAAACTTTTTGCAGATTAATAATTGCAGGTAAATATTCATGCTCAATTGCATGCTTCCAGCTAAGCGGAATGGCTGTATTATTAATATCCTGGGATGTTAATCCAAAGTGAATCCATTCTTTTAAATCTTCGCCATTGCATTTATCAAGTGCAGATTTTAAAAAATATTCAACTGCTTTTACATCATGGTTGGTAATTTTCTCTGTTTCCTTGATGGTTGCAGCATCTTCCAATGAAAAATTTTCTACTACTTTTTTTAGATGAGATCTTACAGATTGTGGGATCTTAAAAAATTTCTTTTCCCCTAAAAACAGAAAATATTCCACTTCCACTAATACCCTGTATTTTATCAGGGAAAATTCACTGAAATACTCATCCAGGTGATGTAATTGTTTTCTATACCTTCCGTCAATTGGGGAGATAGCAGTTAGTTGGTTTAATTCCATGATGAAGCTGTAATTTTGCAGCCAAAATTATACTAAAGCAATTGGACAGAAAAATAAGAGTGGGAGCTGTTAGTTATCTCAATACAAAACCCCTGATTTACGGATTCGAACAAGGAATGTTAAAAGATGAAATTGACTTAAGAATTGATTATCCTTCAAACATAGGAAAGCAACTTAAAAATGATGAAATAGATATAGGTTTGGTACCTGTTGCTATTTTGCCGGAAATGGCGAATTATCATATTATTTCAGATTATTGTATTTCTTGTGATGGGCCGGTAGCAAGCGTTTGCCTTTTTAGCGATGTACCAATTAATGAAATAAAAACAATCATATTAGATTACCAAAGCAAGACTTCCGTTGCACTATTAAAAATTCTTATAAAAGAATATTGGAATATATCTCCTGAATTGATCGATGGTAAAAATGGTTACGAAGAAAATATCAATGGTATAACAGCGGGGCTTGTAATTGGCGACAGGGCTTTCGATCAACGGTTAAAGTCACCTTATATTTATGATCTTGGAGAGGCATGGAAAGCCCATACAGGGCTGCCATTTGTTTTTGCAGCCTGGGTAAGCAATAAAGATCTTCCGCCGGATTTTATTGAAAAATTTAATCAAGCTAACGATGTAGGTTTTCAATATATGGACAGAATCCTGGCGAATCATCCTTTTTCAGCGTTTAATTTACAAGAATATTATAGCCGAAATATAAAATTTAAACCTCAATTTGATAAGCTTAAAGTAATAACTCTATTTTTGGAAAAATTAAAAAATAACAAATGAAAGTGGTATTGTTTGCTGGTGGATTGGGAACGCGTATTTCCGAAGAAACAGATATTAGGCCCAAACCCATGGTGGAAATTGGGGGAAAGCCAATAATTTGGCACATCATGAAAAGTTACAGTCATTATGGATTTAACGATTTTATTATTTGCCTTGGCTACAAAGGATATGTGATTAAAGAATACTTCATGAATTATTTTTTGCATAATTCAGACATTACAGTGGATTTAAGTGATAATAAAACAACGATTCACGGCACCAGTGCAGAAGCTTTTAAAGTAACACTAGTTGAAACAGGATTAAATACAAAAACAGCAGGTCGCCTGCAACAGGTTCAAAAATATATAGGTAATGAAGATTTTTTACTTACATACGGAGATGGTGTTTGCGATGTAAATATGCACGATTTGCTGGCTTTTCATAATGCGCATAAAAAAATTGCAACAGTAACTTCAGTGCAAATGGATGCACGTTTTGGTGGAATGGACCTGGGTAAAAATGGCGAAGTGATTTCTTTTAAGGAAAAAGCCAAAGACGAAAGTAAATGGATCAATGGTGGTTATTTTGTGTTAAAGCCCGAAGTGTTTAAATATTTTCAGGATGATATGACAAATATGATGTGGGAAGAAGAACCATTGGAACAACTTACAGAAGATAGGCAGTTAGTTGCTTACCAACATAAAGGTTTCTGGAAATGCATGGATGCATTGAGAGATAAAATAGAATTGGAAGAACTTTGGAAAACAAATAATGCAAAATGGAAAGTTTGGTAAATAATTCCCTTGGGAAATTTTACCAGGGAAAAAAAGTTTTAGTGACCGGTCATACAGGCTTTAAGGGTGCCTGGCTTATAACATGGCTTCATTTGTTAGGTGCCAATATAAAAGGATATGCGTTGGCGCCTGAAAATGAACGCAGCTTGTTTGCAACAATTGCTCCTCATATAGCATTTGAACATGTAGAAAATGATATCAGAAATAAAGCTAAAGTTCAGCAGGAGATTTTAAATTTTAACCCGGATATAATTTTTCATTTGGCCGCACAGGCACTGGTGAGGCGCTCGTATGAAATACCTGCTGAAACATTTGAGGTAAATGCCATCGGTACAGCCAACGTTTTGGAAGCAGTAAATTTGCTGCCAGGTAAATGTACCGTTATCGTTATTACTACCGATAAGGTTTATGAGAATAAGGAAATAAATTATCACTATAAAGAGGACGATGTGTTGGGTGGATATGACCCGTACAGCGCCAGTAAAGCTGCTACAGAAATTGTGGTAAGTTCATTTCGAAACTCCTTTTTTAATCCCAAAAATTATTTGCAACATCACAAAGCAGTGGCAAGTGCAAGGGCGGGAAATGTGATTGGCGGTGGTGATTGGAGTAAGGATCGGATTATTCCTGATATCATTCGATCCTTACAATCGGGTGATGATATTGCAGTAAGAAATCCAACTGCTGTAAGGCCCTGGCAACTTGTACTTGAGCCATTGTATGGGTACATGTTATTGGCGATGCAGCTTGATAATGATGCAGCTAGATTCTCTTCAGCTTATAATTTTGGTCCAATGGAAAATGACCATTTACCAGTTAAAAATTTAGTCGAAACTTCGCTTGAATGTTGGGGTAACGGTAGTTGGAAAGATATGTCAGACCCTGGTCAGCCGCATGAAGCGGTGTTATTGCAACTGGACATTAATAAGGCGATCAGCGAACTAAACTGGCAACCTAAATTAAAAAGCAAAGAAGCTATTCAATGGACCATCGACTGGTATAAACAAGCACCAGAAGCTGCTGTTGAATTTACAATACAACAAATAAAAAACTACCAAAGCCAATGATCTTTACAGAGACAAAGTTAATTGGTAGTTACATTATTGATCCGCAAGTTCGTGCAGATGAGCGGGGATGGTTTATGCGAACTTATTGTAAAAATGAATTCGCTGCAATTGGTCATACCAAAGAATGGGTGCAAATGAATCATTCATTTACGGCTGAAAAAGGTACGATTCGTGGTATACATTTTCAACATCCACCATTCGAAGAAATTAAATTGGTGCGTTGTATTGCCGGATCGGTTTATGATGTAATCGTAGACCTCAGAAAAGAGTCAGCAACTTTTTTACAATGGGAGGGAATTGAGTTGTCTGCGGAAAATAAAAAAATGCTTTATATACCTGGTGGTTTTGCACATGGCTTTCAAACATTACAGAATGATTGTGAATTGATATACCATCACTCACAGTTTTACACGCCAGGGGTAGAGGCAGGTATTCGATATAACGATTTACTGGTGGCAATTCAATGGCCACTTTCAATTACTAATATATCATCCAGAGACAACGACCATCCGTTGTTAGTTGAAAATTTTAAAGGAATATAATTATGGAATGCAGATTTTGCAAAACCCCCTTAACAAATGTTTTCATAGACCTGGTAAATTCTCCGGCGTCTAATTCTTTTCTTACTGCTGAGCAATTGCAGGAGCCCGAAGTATTTTATCCATTAAAAGTATATACCTGTCATAAATGTTTCCTGGTGCAGGTAGATGAATACAAAAAGTCGGATGCAATTTTCGACAGCAACTATGTATATTTTTCTTCGTATAGTACAAGTTGGTTGAAACATGCCAGGGAATATACCGACATGATGACTAAGCGATTTGGTTACACCGAAAAATCATTAGTAATAGAAGTAGCCTCAAATGATGGTTACCTGCTTCAATATTTTAAACAAAATAATATACCGGTATTGGGCATTGAACCTACAGCCAATACTGCGGAAGCTGCGAAAGAAAAAGGGGTAGATTCAGTTGTTGATTTTTTTGGAAAGAGACTGGCAAATGAATTGGTATCCAAAGGTATTAAAGCTGATCTATTATTGGGGAACAATGTACTTGCCCATGTTCCGGATATCCTTGATTTTGTAGGGGGTATGAAAATTATTTTAATGGATCAGGGAGTAATAACAATGGAGTTTCCACACCTGATGCAGTTGGTGGATAACAACCAGTTTGATACAATCTATCACGAACATTTTTCTTATTTATCATTTCATACGGTTAAACAAATATTTGAATCACAGGGTCTGGAATTATTTGATGTGCAGGAGATTTCAACCCATGGAGGGTCTTTAAGAATTTTTGCAAAGCATCAGTTAGACAATGAACAATCAGTAACAGAAAATGTAACGAATCTTTTAAAAAAAGAGCACGAAAAAGGATTAGCAGATTTAAAGTACTATGATAATTTTCCACAAAAAGCATTGAAGGTGAAACTCGATCTTTTACAATTTTTAGTTGAAGAAAAAAGAACGGGGAAAAGAATAGCAGCCTATGGTGCTGCTGCCAAAGGCAACACCATGTTGAACTTTTGTGGTATTAAAAATGACCTGATCGATTTTGTGGTTGATGCAAATCCTCACAAGCAAAATAAATATTTGCCTGCCAGCCATATTCCCGTAGTTAGTGAGCAACACTTAAAAGATGAAAAGCCAGATTACGTAATTATTTTTCCGTGGAATATTAAAGATGAAATTATAAAGCAGTTAGATTATATCAGGGCATGGGAGGGTAAGTTTGTGACAGCCGTACCTGATTTACAAATTATTTAGTGTAGTATGAAGAAAGTATTGGTAACCGGAGCAACGGGTTTTATCGGCAATTATGTAATTGAAAATCTCTTGCAACAACAATACATTGTAATAGCTTCTTCAGCTAATATTGAAAAAGCAAAGCGGGCCAGTTGGTATCATCTGGTAAATTATATTCCACTGGATTTTAAAAGACTGGATAACAGTATTGACTACTATACATATTTTCAGAAGCCGGATTTAATGATCCATTTAGCCTGGGAGGGACTGCCAAATTATAAAGCTTCCTTTCACCTTGAAGAGAATTTACCGAATCATTATTTGCTGCTTAAGAACCTTGTAATAAACGGATTAAAAGATATCACGGTAACAGGTACCTGCCTCGAATATGGAATGGAGGAAGGTTGCTTATCAGAAAATTTGCCAACTAAGCCTTCAAATGCTTATGCAGTTGCAAAAGATAAATTACGCATCAGCTTAGAAGAGTTAGAGAAGGAAAATGGCTGTATAATAAAATGGGTGCGATTATTTTACATGTATGGCAAAGGGCAAAATCCTAATTCATTACTTTCGCAGTTAGATAATGCATTGGCCAGCGGAGATAGTGTTTTTAACATGAGTGGGGGGCAACAGCAGAGAGATTTTTTGCCTGTAAACGAAGTAGCAAAAAATATAATAAAGATTGCCTTACAAAATGAAGTGAGAGGCATTATAAATTGTTGTAGTGGCCAACCAATTACAGTTGAAGTTTTTGTCAAAAATTATGTAGCAACAATTGACAAACACATACAACTAAATTTCGGCTACTATCCGTATACAGATTACGAGCCGATGCATTTTTGGGGAGATAATAGAAAATTAAAATCAATTATAAATGGGTAATCCAATTGAGCAGTTTAAGGAAGAATGCCAGCAAAGAGTTGCCGGATATGCTTCCAATGAAAATCTACAAAAGGCAGCTGAAAATTTTAACACAGAATCAAATAAATCGCAGTACTCCTATAATTTTTCCTGGATGGGAAGGCCGATTATACAGTATCCACAGGACATGATTGCAATGCAGGAAATCATCTGGAGAGTACAGCCGGATTTGATCATTGAAACAGGAATTGCTCATGGCGGGTCACTCATTTATTATGCATCTATTCTTGAATTAATGGGAAAAGGGGAGGTACTTGGTATTGATATTGACATCAGAGCACATAACCGGACTGAGATTGAAAAGCATCCGATGTTTAAGCGGATCAAAATGATACAAGGTTCGTCGATTGACCCCGAAATAGTGGAAGAAGTAAAACAACATGCCGAAGGGAAAAAAGTAGTGTTGGTTGCGCTTGATTCAAATCATACCTATGATCATGTTATTAATGAATTGAAGTATTATGCACCTTTTGTTTCAGTAGATTCATACATCGTAGTTTACGATACGATAGTAGAAAATCTTCCTGAAAATTATTTGCCGGGTCTTGTAAGGCCTTGGGGAATTGGTGATAACCCGATGACTGCGGTTAATGAATTTATAACCAAAAATGAAAATTTTACAATTGATAATTCGATTGACAATAAGATATTAATCAGTGTAGCACCAAGGGGGTATTTAAAAAGAGTAAATTAATGAACTATGGTTAAAACACCCGAAAATTTTCCTTGGGTTAGTTTTTGCATGTCCACTTTTAAAAGACCGGTACTTTTAAAAGCGCAATTGGAATCAATACTAAAACAAAGTTTTAAAAACTTTGAAGTGGTTATTTCAGATAACGATCCTGAGGGAAGTGCTGAAGATGTAGTTAAAATTATTGGTGATAAAAGACTGAAGTATTTCCCAAATAAAGTGAACCTGGGAATGATGAAAAGTTTCAACAAGAGCATCGAAAGATCTCAAAGTAATTATATCATTATGATTACCGATGACGATCCTGTTGTTCCAGAAATGTTGGATAAGTTTTACCAGGTTGTAAATAAATATCCGGATGTAGGAATTTATTGCGGTTGTTCCCGATCTGGAAAAAGTGCAGAGCAAGTTGAACATTTTAATAAGTCAGATTTTTCCTTTCAGATATTAAACCCAAGATTGACTACAAATCTTTTATGGTCAAGTTGTATCATTAGAAAAAGTATATTATTAGAAATTGGTTCGGTACCGGATTATGGAAGTCCACATCTTGCTGATCATGCTATGATTGCGCTCTGTGGTAACAAAGCAGGTGGAGTATTAATCAATAAAATGTATAGTGAACTTACTGCTCATGAAAATAATTTTTCAAAAACTAATATTGCTTTATATTATGTGGCTTGTAACGAATTCTATAAATTAATTAACAAGTCTGTAGAAAAGAAGTATTATTTTAAGAATGGTGAGAATGCATTAATAAAACACCTTGAAAGATGGTTTATTACCTATTCATTTAGTTTACGAAAATTCTACACTTACCAAAATAAAGATCAAACAAAAATTACAGAAGTAAATATTGAGTCAAAAAAAATTCTGGATCTTAAATATATGAGTGGTGTAAAATTAAAATACCTGCTTAAATTAACGGTCTTCAAATTAAAAAGACCATTAATAGTTTTAGGTGTTATGAATTAAAGCTTTTGTATGAAATACAGCATTCTACTTCCTGTAAAAAATGGTGACGTTTATATAAAAGAATGTGTTAGAAGTATCCTTTCTCAAACCTATACTGATTTTAATTTTATTGTGCTGGATAATTGTAGTACAGACGGCACATTACAATGGATAGAATCTATAGAAGATCAACGAATTAAAATTATTCCCGCCTCATCTCCACTCTCAATCGAAGAAAACTGGGGCCGCATTGTTACTGTTGAAAAAAATGAATTTATTACAATTATTGGTCATGATGATATATTAAATGCTGATTTTTTGCAGACCATTGATGAAATGGTTCAGCTATATCCTGAAGCAAGTTTATACCATACACATTTCAATTTAATTGATGCAAAAGGCAACTTAATTCGAAAGTCGAAAGCTATGAATAGCTTATACTCCGGTAGTGAATTTTTGCAGGCTTTTTTAACCAGTTCTATCGACTCTATGGGTACGGGTTATGTGATGCGATCAAAAGACTATGATAACATTGGTGGAATTCCCAAAAAATACCCCAATCTATTATTTGCTGATTTTGAATTGTGGACAGAGCTTGCCAATAAAAGTTTTGCCGCTATAAGCTTAAAAAATTGTTTTTCATTTAGAGTTCATCAAAGTGCAACAGGAACATCCGCAGATGAAAAAATACAAAAAGCTTTTTTCATTTTTGGCGATTACTTGGCAGCGCTAAAAGCAAGAGATCAGAAAATGGCTGAAATAATTGGTAAATATGGAGGCATTTTTTTACTTCATTATTGTAAAGCCTATGCGCATCGAATGTTACGCACACCGCTGAAAAAAAGGCAAGGGGTAACAGTTAAGTCATTGGTTGAGAAAACTAAAGAGTTGTCATACAAATTGGGGGCCTCTTCAACTTATCATCCTGAAAAAAAATCCTCATTGCAATTAGCAATGAGGATAGACAATAATTTTATTTTAAGGAATCTGTTCTTATTGTTTAAGAAAATTTACTCCAAACCAATATTGTAAATTCCTTTTTAGTACAGTTATTTCGCCTGCACCGCCTTCAAATCCACTTCCATCATTTCCTTTACCAGCATCGCCAAATCGTATTTTGGATACCAGCCTAGTTTTGTATTAGCTTTCGTTGGGTCTCCAATCAATAAATCAACTTCGGTTGGGCGGAAATAACGTGGGTGAATACCAACTACCTGTTTACCAATTTCTAATTTGTAGGCATCATTGCTACAGCTTTTTACAAATGCTTTTTCATCAATTCCTTCACCTGTAAATTCAAGTTCTATACCGGCTTCAGCAAACGACATTTTTACGAAATCTCTAACGGTAGTGGTTATACCGGTGGCAAGTACAAAATCTTCCGGAACTTCCTGTTGCATCATCATCCACATACCTTCTACATAGTCCTTTGCATGCCCCCAGTCTCTTTTGGCATCCAGGTTTCCCAGGCGCAAAATATCTTCATTACCTGTTACGATGTTTGCAACCGCCATGGTTATTTTTCTTGTTACAAAAGTTTCGCCTCTTAACGGACTTTCATGATTGAATAAAATGCCGTTTACTGCGTACATGTCATAAGCTTCCCGATAGTTTACAGTAATCCAATATCCGTATAATTTTGCAACGCCATAAGGTGAACGTGGATAAAAAGGAGTTGTTTCTTTTTGTGGCACTTCCTGTACCAGGCCATATAGTTCTGACGTAGATGCCTGGTAGAATTTAGTTTTCTTCTCCAATCCTAAAATACGGATGGCTTCCAGTATTCTAAGTACTCCGATACCATCTGAATTGGCAGTGTATTCAGGCGTTTCAAAACTTACCTGTACATGGCTCTGCGCCGCCAGGTTATAAATTTCATCCGGCTGAGTTTGTTGTATAATACGCAATAGACTCGATGCGTCTGTAAGGTCGCCATAATGAAGATGAAAACGATCTGAAAGACTTTTGTCAAAAAACAAATGATCGATCCTATCAGTATTAATCAATGAACTGCGACGCTTAATGCCATGTACATTGTATCCTTTCTTCAATAAAAGTTCTGCCAGGTATGCACCATCTTGTCCTGTGATACCAGTAATTAATGCTGTTTTCATTCTTTATTATTAAAATTTAAGTTTATTTAAAAATGCTTCCTAACCAGAAAGCAGCATATTGTTTTGTATAATAAATCGCTGCGAAAATATACCATCTGAAGTCAGGATAAAATTTTTTCATGAATTTTGCATGATTTTTTATCGATGTAAGTCTTGTTTTTCTTAGTTTTTCCTTACTTGTGCTTCCTTTATGAACGTGCATGATTTTCGCCTCCGGCAAAAAATGTATTTCATATTTCAGTTGTTTAAATTCCCAACACCAAAGCACATCTTCGCAATACATAAAGAAATCTTCCGATAACTTTTTTTGTGGTAAATATTGAATGACAGATTTTGGAAATAACATGAATGTTCCCCAAACCCAATCACATTTTTTAAAACTTTGATGGTCAAAATAATGATGCAGCATCAATTTTTCACGCTTAATTTTCGGGAGCAATTTATACACTGGAAATATTTCCAGCAGCTCCCATGTAATTGTTCTAAATCGCCTGCAATTGTATTGTATGCGGCCATCCGGGTAATAAAGCTGGCAGGTTACCATCCCTGCCTCCCGATGCGTTGTTATATGATCAAGACAAATTTTTGGCGCATTGTTGATTAGTTCTGTATCGCTGTTCAACAACAAAATGTATTCGCCTGTTACATGCAAAATCCCCAGGTTGTTGCCTCCTGCAAACCCTGTGTTAATCGGGCTTTTAACAAGTTTAATCGTTGGGAATTTTGTTGAAAACAACTGCGGGTCACATTCTGTGGATGCATTGTCAACCAAAATTATTTCGTATTCAACATCAATCAATTTTTGCAAAACAGATTCAATACACTTTACTGTAAGTGAAAATGTGTTGTAGTTGATGATGATGATAGATAACTGCATATTATCGGGCAACTTTATAAAAATAGGGTTTGTTAATAATCATTTTTATAAAGTACCTTAATAAGATACCCATGTTAACAGCGTAATTAACGACATTTTGCCACCGATATTTTGTGTTGCCTGCATTTATTATTTTGTCTATCAATAAACAACAAATAAAAACAGGGATTTCAACTACATAAACCCCACAAATAAACAGGTACCATAACAGGCCGAATTGTTTGCGTATACGCAGCATTGTAGAGATGATGATTTGTCTGCCCTTTTTATCCCAAAGATTTTTGCCATTTTCATTTTCGCCGGTATTGTAGTAGTCGCCGCTGGTTGCACCCCCGATATGAATGACTTTTGGCTCAGCAAATAATAATAGTTTGCCTTGTTTTCTTAACCTGCCACACCATTCAATTTCTTCTGCATACATAAAAAAATCATTATCAAACAAACCACTTTTTTGTAACACAGATTTTCTTACAAGAATATATGCACCCACAACCCAGTCAACTTCAATATTGTCTGCGATAGTTTGTACACTGGGTATGGTGGATTTAAATTTATAACCAAGATAACGAATCAACCGGCCAAGATAGGGAAGTGGCAAAAGCGTATTTAACCCGCCTTTAATAAGATGGGCACCCGAAATCTGTGTGGTACCATCTGTATTCAACAATTGTACACCACAGCCAATTGCTTCTGTATGTTGTTTTAAAAGAAATAGACTTTTTTCGATGGCGCCATCCAGTATTATTGTATCTGTATTCAGAATTAAAACATATTCGCCACGGGCAATTTCAATGCCTGCATTATTGGCCCTGGCAAAGCCACTATTGTAGCCCATTTGCAGCCAAATCACATCATGAAACCTGTTTTGCACCTGTGCCTCGCTGTTATCTTTTGAATCATTGTCAACTACAATAATCTCAAAAGAAATGGAAGTAGTTTCTTTATAGATGCTTTCAATGCAGTCCAGTACCAGTTGCGGTGATTTGTAATTTACCAGGATTATTGAAAGATCCATACGCATCAATTTTCAAAACAATTTAACTGCTTACTAAAACATTCAATGATCAGGTAGTTTTTTTATAATGTCTGAATAATAAAAACAGGCACACCAGTAAAGCAACGACTGAAATGATACCGGAAATTAAACTAACAGTATCGCCTGTGTTATAAGAAGCCGGAGCAAATACAAATTTGATAGCATGGTTTCCTGCGGGAATATTGAGCCCACGCAACGCATAGTCAACCCGTACAATGGGCGTTTCCTTTTCATCTATATATGCCTTCCAGCCGTTGGGATAATATATTTCACTGAATACCGCAAACTGATCAGTTAATGCTTTACTCTGATAAGTAATTTCATCATTCATGTTTTTAATTAAAACAATGGAAGCTGTACTGTCTGCAACAGGTTTTATGGTTACTTTAGATTGTTCCCTTTTATCAATAACAACGGTATCTTTTGAATGAAGGCTATCCAAAGCCAGCATTTCTTCATCGGCATTGTTTACATATTTAATTGCTTTTATAAACCAAACAGGTCCGTTTGCATTAGGGTTTTGTTGTGCGATTGGTTGGTTGCCTTGCTCGTTACCAATAAAATATTTGGTGTTCAGCATATTAAATACTTCCATATTCCCTTTACTTAGCTGGTGTTCAATAAGGTCATTGTAAAGTCCAAGTTTTGCAGGGCTATATCCACCAACAGAATTATGAAAATAGGAAGTCCTGGAATCCTGGAAAGGATCGCCACCAGATTGATCAAATACACGGAAATAACCGGTATCAGCTTTTATCTGTTTATCTGCAGCAGTAGGTGTAAATCCACTGAGGTAATCTTCCGGAGTGGCATACTTTTCTTTATTCAAATATCTCGATGCAACAGTAATTAAATCTATAAATGATAGCAGCGCCAACAAACCAATTGCGACAGTTGCACCTATTTTTTTTCTGCTTCCAAACCACACCAATGCGGCTCCCAATCCAAAAAATATAATTAATCTTAAAAGATCGTCTCCAAATAATCGTTTTCTATCCTCAACCAATGCATTTGTAAATGTGCTGGATAATGTACTGGCCTGGTTGGATATTTCTGGGGTTGGCGCTTGTCCACGGCTCATCGATTGAGTTAACTGTTCCGTAATTAACTTTTTTGTTTCCCTTGTTTTTTCATTGCTGAAAGAAGAAGTAAAATACACTGCCACCAGTAAAACCAATACCGCCCCGCATGCCATAGCTGCGTATTTTAGTTTTTGGAACAACACGGTTTTTTCCAGGTTACCATAAAATATTTGCTGCAGCGAAAGCGTCGCCATCAAAGCAAAAGTAAATTGCGGTAATACCATCGCCATAGAAGGTGCCCTGAATTTATTTAAGCCTGGCAAATGATCAAAAAGGAAATAATTAACCGCAGAAAAGTTACTTCCCCAGGCCAGCATAATGCCTATAAGTGTCCCTGGGATAAGCCAGCATAAATATTTTTTAGGGATAAGAAATAGTCCGCCAATAACCAATAAGCAAATAATTGCCCCCAGGTAAACCGGGCCGGCTGTATTGGGTTGGTCGCCCCAATAGGGTGACATATATCGATAGAAATAATTTATGCCCTCACTGGGTAAACCCGATTCTTGCAATGCAGTAATTACTTTACTGTTTTCTCCAAATTCCGAAGGGTCGTTACTGCTGCCTACATAATTTGGTAAAACAAACGTAAGCGTTTCTTCTTTACCGTAACTCCATTGAAACGCATAATCTTTTTTTAATCCACCTTCAGATAGGTTTTCTTTTTTTACACCTAACGTTAACTCACTTCTTCCACCACGCATGGTTTCTTTGGCATATTCTTTTGTTGGCAATAATATCACTGCAAAAGAACCTGCACTTAAACCCACCGCAACAAGGGCCAAAGCCGCTGCTGTAAGGAAATGTTTAAAATCTTTTGTTTTAAAAGTTTGTATCAGGAAAGTAATGCCGAGACAAACAAATAGCAACATGAAATAATATACAATCTGCACATGGTTTTGCATAAAGAACAGGGTAGAGGCGATGAGTGTCACAGCAAATCCCCAGATATATTTGCGTTGAATTAACAGTATAAGGCCTGCCAAAACCAATGGCGCATAACCCATTGCCGCAAATTTAGTAACGTGTCCAACTGCCGTGATGATTGCATCATAAGAGGCATAAGCATAAGCCAGGGACCCTAAAATTCCGACAACAGGTTTTGCTTTTAAAACCTGTGTTAATATGTAAAAACAGATACAGGATAAAAAAAACAGACTGGCTGGTGAAGGGAGAAATAATGTAAACAAGCTATGCATCCAACCGATGCCAATATTATATTTAGCACCAAATAAAATTTGGAACGTAGGCATACCGCTAAACATGGAATTGGTCCACAAAGGGTAAGTGCCATATTTTTCAAAGAACTCAATTGACTGTTGAGTCATGCCACGTGTGCCAAGCATGTCATGCTGACTAACTACCATCCCCTGAAAAACAGGCAGGCAATAAACTACAGAAATCACAACGAAAAGCGCAACGGCTACCAAATGTGGAAGGATCTTATTAAAATTAAAAGGCTTCATGCAACGGTTTAAATTATGAGGGGGCAAATTAACTTAAATATTCAATGCAAAAAAGCAGTACGGTTAAGTACTGCCTTTTTTAGGTATCAATTACAATAATTCTAACCAGTTGAAATCAAGGGGGCTTTTCAAATTCTTAAAACAGCCGGTCTATTATTGACTTACACTCTGCATATTATTTTGCATACTTTCCTGCTCACCCTTCATGTTCTTACGCTTTAATAAGGAAACATCAAACTTACCAAAACGCCAGTTAAAGTTTAGTCGCAATACCTGGGGATCTCTTCGGCGGTCAGATTCTTGCATAAAGTAAACTGACTGAGATACAGTGCTGTTGATTCTTGTACGGAACACATCACTCATTTGCAGGGTTAAAGAAGCTGCATTGTTTTTAAGGAAATCTTTTTTAATGGCGATATCTACGCCATAAAATGGTTTAATATAGCCTTGTGCAGATGGAATATTACCACCACCAAACATTCCTCTGCCACCGCCTCCACCTCCGCCTTGCTGTACAAGCGTTTTGGCCTGGTAATCGCCACTAAGTTGGATTGAGAAGTTTTTAGGTAATTTAAAATTCTGGTTCATCTTAACAAACCAGCTTATCTGGCTATTGTCCACTCCGCCGGGCAGATTACCTGCTTTTAACGTTGCATTAAACAAGTTAAAACTTGTATTGATATCCCACCACTTTGCCAATTTGTTTCTTCCCGTAAGCTCAAAACCATAAGTGGAACTACTGGATGCATTGGCATAACTGGTAAACAGCACTGTATCGGGTTTATTGCCAACATTGGGATTTTTTTCAGGATATTGATAATGGGCAATCAGGTCAGTTGTGTTCTTATAATAAATAGTTGTAAGAATACTATGGTTCTTGCTCAACTGGTTTTGATAGGAGAATTCCAATAAATTGGTGAATTCCGGTACCAGGTTAGGGTTTCCTTTACTTAAATTAAGCGAATCTGTATAGTCAATAAAAGGTATTAACTGAAAGAAGTTTGGCCGGTTAATCTTTCTTGAATAGTTAAGTTGAATATCCTGTTTGTCATTTAACTTATAAGTGGCAAATGCACTGGGGAAAAGGCTAAACGGAAATTCATTGGTGAATGTTTTGTTTTGTGAAATCAGCGTGCCATCGTATTTAGAGCTTTCAAGTCTTAAGCCTAACTGGTAACTGAATTTTTTTATTTGTTGTGAAAAGGTTGCATATGCAGCAAGCACCCTGTCCTGAAATTTGTAACTATTATTCAAAAGAGCAAGTGATGAATCTTTGCCGGTTACAGGATTTTTAATAAAGTTATCATTGAAACTGGTATAATTTCTGATCGCTGCCCGGGCACCCCCTTCTATTTTGATAGTGGCGCTTACAGGATTTGAGTAATCAACCTGCGATGTAAAATATTTTGTGGTTCCTGCGCCCAATGAACTTTGATTAATGAGTGGAGTCTTAGGATTTGTGTTTGGATAAAAATACTGGGTAGAAATCTGGTTTATATTGTCATTCTTACTCAGGTTGTAATTAGCATCAGCAGTTACATACTTATTTGCCTTGGCAAAATTGTGTTTAAAACTTACGGTACCGCCATAGTTTTTAAAATGAAACTCACTGTTACTGGATCGGTTTCCATAATCTGAAACAGTCCCTGTATTGTACAGGGTATCTCTGTTGATATCAATCAGGTCATCATTTTTGAATGTGCCGCTTACAAAACTACCTGCAACACTTAAGGTATTGCGGTTATCCATAAAGTAATCAACCCCCATTCTTCCAAAACCAAAAAATCCTCTACCAATTGGCCCGTTTCTCTGACTAAGTTTTGCAACGGTACCATTGTAATAGTCGGTCCTGTCGGTCGTTACCGTGGAAATGCTTTTACGAAATCCCATTTGAGTATTGGCAAAAAAGTTTATTTTATTTTGTTTGATATTGATATCACCACCAAAACCCGGCTTGCCACGGCTATCAATGCTTGCACGAAGTCCACCATTATAACCAGGTTTCTTGTTTTTCTTTAGTACTATGTTTAGGATACCCGCTCCACCGCCTGAAGCATCAAATTTTGCTGAAGGATTCGTTATTATTTCAATGCTTGAAATTTCATCCGCCGGTATTTGCTCCAGCGTCATTGTTGTGGGCCTGCCATCAACAAATATTTGCGGACTGGCATTTCGCATCGTTACATTACCATCTATATCAACATTTACGCTCGGTACATTTTTCATTACGTCAATTGCTGTTCCTCCGGTACTTGTCAGGTTTTTTTCTACATTAAACACTTTACGGTCAATGTTCATGGTAAGCTGTGGCTTATCTGCAGTTACCGTTACTCCTTCCAGTTGAATAGCATCAGCTGCCATTTTTATATTTCCTAAGTCTTTATCTACCGAACTCAATACGCTGCTCATATCACCTTGCTTTGCAGCGGCCATATTAATTTGAAAAGCCGCTTTTTGCTCAATAGGTTTGAAACCAATGGCGGTAATTTTTAATTTGTATTGCGCCATCACCATCAGATTCTCCAGGCTAAATTCACCTCTTTTATCGGTCAACATTCCTGAAACCACTACGTCAATTCTCTTTTTAGTGGCTGAATCAAATTTGTTTTGAACTAATTGAATTGATGCAGCTTCAATCGGTTTATTTGAGACTTCATCAACCACTTTGCCATAAAAATGGCCAACATTCATATTTTGTCCGCCACCGGCTCGCATTCCGCCGCCAGCTGGAAACTGAGCATAGCTCGAATAGCTGCATGTCGACAACAAAAGAATTAATAGTTTAGGTAAGACATTTTTCATTGATTACTTTTTATTTCCCTGAAGACATATTTAAAACAAAGTTTCAACAATAAGTTTAAGGAGTGGTAAGAATAATTGATGAACGGTTAATTTACCTTGAGTAAAGGAGGTATTATTCTAATTATTTTAACTCTTAATTATTTATCGCAAACCGAAGATATGGGTCAAGAATAATCAAGTCGATTTTGGCAATTGAAGACAGCTAATCGATTATTTGAGTTAAATATTTAGTGTAACAAATTATTGCTTTAAAATATTTGAAATGTAATTTTGTACGGGAATTGTTTTTTGCTATTTTTGCATCCCAATAAAAACGGTAGTCGTAGCTCAGTTGGTTAGAGCATCAGATTGTGATTCTGAGGGTCGGGGGTTCGAGCCCCCTCGATTACCCATTAAAAGGTTCTGCATTTGTAGAACCTTTTTTATTTTAGTACATCTCCGGCCTGCTTTTATTTAAACAATATTAAAACGCTATTGTATTTACTTTGACGGTGTTGTTAAAATTTGATTGAATTGGTTGAAAATTGAAAATTTAACCACTTATCATATTTTATGAAAACATTAGTTCAAATGCGCCTGTTAATCCAATAAATGGTATCATTTTTCCGTTAATTTTACTTTATGCTAAAAATTCAGCAAATAATTATGAGCAAAAAATTCTTCCCGGTATTTTTAATACTAACAGGCGCCATTCTGTTCTTTGCTTTTCAAACGCAGGCTGGAAACGACGATAATCCTAAATCAAAAAATGAAAAGATACTTCGCAACGTAGGTATGTTGTTGGAACAGGGTCATTATAGTCCTAAAAAAATAGATGATGATTTTTCGAAAACAGTGCTGAAAACCTTTATTGACGATCTGGATGATGATAAAACTATATTTCTGCAAGTGGATATAGATAGTTTTCACAGGTTTCAAACTAAGATTGATGATGAGATCCACGGCGAAAAGCTTGAGTCATTTTATTCAATCAGTGAATCATATACCCGCAGGTTAAATGAGGTTTCAGAATATTATACAGGCATTTTGAGTAAACCTTTTGATTATACAAAAGATGAAAATATTATGTTGGATGGAAAAAAGGTAGATTTCCCTACAACGCCGGATGCAAGGATGGAGGTTTGGCGCAAGCGGTTGAAATACCTGGTATTAACCAAGTATTCTGATATGCTGGATGACAGGGAAAGAATGGTGGAAAAGAAATTGAGTCCTGACAGTGCTAAAAAAATAAAGTTTGTTTATAAAGCTGACAGCACCCTGGAAAGAGAAGCAAGAGACCAGGTTCGTAAACAAATTGACCGCTACTTTACTACGTTAAAAAATCATAATACTACAGACGAATTATTTAGTTCATTTGTGAATGCAGTTACTGGTACAATGGATCCGCATACCAATTATTTTGCTCCTGTAGATAGCCGCAGTTTTACAGAAATGATGAGTGGAAAATTTTACGGAATTGGTGCTCAACTTAAGGAAGATCAAAGCAAAATTAAAATAGCGAGTTTGATTACGGGTGGACCGGCATGGAAAAGTGCGGAGATTGGTGTAGATGATGAAATTGTGAAAATAGGACAAGGTACTGCTGAACCGGTTGATGTAACAGGTTATGCTGTAACAGACGCAGTAAAATTAATTCGCGGTGCTGAAAAAGGAACGGAAGTAAGAATTACATTGCGTAAGCCTGATGGAAGTTTGAAAGTAGTAGCGCTAAAAAGAGACGAAATAAAATTGGATGACACATTTGTAAAGAGTGCAATTATAAAAGGAGAGCATAAAATCGGGTACATTTATTTACCTGAATTTTATGTAGATTTTGAAGATCCGCAGGGTGCCAAATGTTCAGATGATGTAGCAAGAGAATTAGTGAAGTTGAAAGCAGAAAATGTAGAAGGTATTGTAATAGATTTACGTGGAAACGGTGGCGGATCGCTTCCGGAAGTGGTGAAAATGGCTGGTTTGTTTATTGAAGATGGCCCTATTTGCCAGGTTAAAGGAAGAGATGAAAGGCAGCCTTATCAGTGGAAAGATAAAGACAAAACTATTTTGTATGATGGTCCGTTAACTGTAATGGTAGATGAGTTTAGTGCCTCTGCTTCGGAGATATTTGCAGCAGCAATACAAGATTATAAGCGTGGTATTATTGTAGGTAGTAGCTCTACTTATGGAAAGGGTACAGTACAACGCACCATCCCTTTAAGCCCTGAAAGTGAGAATCAAATATTTAATAAAAAGGCAGAAGATCTTGGTACGGTAAAATTAACTTTACAGAAGTTTTATCGTATCAACGGAGGCGCTACCCAATTGAGAGGCGTAGTTCCGGATGTTGTAATTCCTGATAGAATGGAACTTGCAAAAGCCAGGGAAAAAGATAATGCTTCATCATTGAGTTGGGATGAAATTGCCAAAGTGGATTACAAACCTTGGACAAGTTCTTACAGCACCGATGCCATTGCTGCTTTTGCAAACGAGCAGGTAAATTCCAATAATACATTTACCCGTATGAGGGCGAAAATTGATTCGATTGATAAGGAAAATGATCGTGCTTATTCACTTAACCTTGTTAAGTATAAAGCTGCTCAAAAGGAATTGAAAGCTAACTACAAAGTACTGGAAGATTTAATGAAATTAAACAACCAGTTAAATGTAAAAAACATAGCTGCAGACGAAAGCAAGGTTACAGCCGACAAGGAAAAAATAGAGAAAAACAAGCGTTTCTTAAACTCAATTAAAGGAGATATTTATATTGATGAAGCAGTTAAAGTAACCAATAAAATGATTGTACAAAGTAATATTGCTTTAAATCATCAGGGAAAAACTACCCAGGCAAACTAAGAATTAACAGCCAGTTAAAGTAGAATTTTGAATTTATTTTTAAAGCCCGTAACTTAATTGTTGCGGGCTTTAATTTTTATTTAGTTTCCTGCATAAAGGGCGTAAAACCAAGTTTGCGCTTTTAGGTTCCCAAATCGCTAAAAATAAATTTAGGTCAAGTCATTTTTATCAAGTCCAGCTTGTTTAATCACGGCAAGTAAAGTGCCTATTTTCATATCCTTTCCACCGTGTACAGGCACAATAACCGTTTTATTAGTAGTAGATACAATTGGTGCGAACCTTTGGAGCGTTTGAAAATAAAACCGTTTTCTTCTAAAAATTTAATGAGGTGCTTTGGGCTTAGGTTCATACAACTTCAAGGTTTAAAGAGTATTCCAGTGTGTTACTATCATCGGGAATGGCTTCGCCTCTTTCGTGTAATTCTTCAATATACAGTTCAATAGCTTCTTTAGCCATTGTTATGGCTTCGTCCACATCCTCACCATAAGTTATACAACCAGGTAATACAGGAACGGAAACGGTAAAACCGCCATCGGCTTCTTTGTGTAAATGTATTTTGTATGTGTACATATTATTGAGCAATTAAGGTTTGTAAATTATCTTTCATTCGCTTGTTGGACAAAGCCATATCAATCATTTTCAATAAAGCTTGTTGTTCATCTTTTGCCAATGTATCAATCGGTTTAATTTTTTGAAATAAAGGCAAGTTTAGAAAAAATAAGAGCAATTGCAAATCTATAAATATCTTTCTTTAATTATTTTACAATGATGTGTAAAATGGCCAAGTGTAATAAACCCAATTTCCTCCACTGATAAACTATTACTACCAGCCCTGCCAACAGTGGCCAGCATTTCCGGGCTAAAGCTGTCAAAAAGGAAAAGCGTAGCTCGACGTACGGCAACAAATTCATCCAAAATACTTTGCCATGTTCGGTTGTTGGCTAAAGAATTAACTGCATATTCATTTTCATCGAATGAGGGTAATATAGCAGCTTCTTTACGGGCAAAACACATGGCCCGGTAACTAAATACTCTTTCCGCATCAATCAAGTGCTGAAGGACTTCTTTGAGCGTCCATTTACCAGGCGCATACGCATAGACAGATTTTTCTTCATTGATTGATGGAAGCAATTCTTTAATCAATTGTGATTGATTGCTAAATGCAGTTACAAGATCTTTTTCAGCAACCTGGCTGGTATAAATCTTAAAATAGCCGGGAACATTGGTTGGGGATGTAGAAGACATAAATAGTTATTTAAAATAAAAGCCGCGGAATTGTCTAATAAAAATAAACAAATCCGCGGCTAAAACATGTTTTCGAAATGATATTATCCTCTCTTCGCTTTTTTCATTTTTGACTTAGGCAATTTAGACTTGGGAGCTGTTTTAGCTGTTGTTAACGTACTTGCTAATTTTATTGCTTCGTATGCATTTAATAAACCTCCGGTTTTTGATATGTCACTTAATTTAACCTTCTCGTCAGTACCGGGAACATCAACATCTACATCAGGAATTGTTGCTGATTTTTCAATAGCATATTTTAATTGCTGTGCGGTTAAGTTTGGATAATACTCCAACAGAAATGCAGCAGTACCGGCAACTACCGGGCAAGCCATGCTAGTACCTGAAGCATTACCGTAAGTATTACCTCCGGGAATTGTAGAGTATATCTGTACACCAGGTGCAAATACATCTACATCTGCTTTTCCGTAGTTACTAAATTTTGCAGTAATGCCACCATTTTTAGGATCGCCACTTGCCCCAACAGTTATCCAATTAGTTGCTTTTCCTTTATTGTCTAAATAATTCGCTGTTGGAAAATTGTCCGTGCTATCAATATTTTTGGAATCATTTCCTGCAGCGTGTACTAGCAATACGCCTTTAGTTTCAGCATACTTTACTGCATCATCAACCCACTTTTTTTCTGGTGAAAATTCTTTACCAAAACTCATACTAATAATTTGTGCGCCGTTATCAACTGCATAACGGATTGCCAGTGCAATGTCCTTGTCATGCTCATCTCCATCAGGTACCGCTCTAATCATCATAATGCGTACATTGTCAGCAATCCCTTCAATGCCTTTGTTGTTATTTCTAACAGCTGCAATAATGCCAGAGCAATGCGTTCCATGAAATGGGGTAGATGCCATTATATCATTATTACCATAATAACGGTCGTTGATATCTGCCTCATTATCCTTTACAATTTCTTTACGGTATTCTTCCGGTGCATTATTGGCAGCATCCGCTTTTCTGATCTGTCCGTCTATCTCATCAATAATTTGTTTGTTGCTGATTTCGTCGCTGCCATTTCCCTTGCACAACTGTACCAGGAAGGCCTTCGTTTTTTTTGCATCTGCATCAGTTGGCATATATTTTTCCAGGTCTGTGCAATTGTATTCTTCCTTACCAAGTTCTTTTGCAATTACTGAGTCTCCTTTCAAAAAGCCCGGTAATAGTTTTTTCATAAGAGCCAATTCAGCAGGGTTTACATCACCTGCTATTTTTTCCTGTGCTTTCTTATACATTTCCACTTCCAATTTTTCTTCCTCATTAAGTGAACTTTCATCCGGAATCAAACTGCCATATTTAATCTTCAATTTATTATAAACACGTGCAGCTTCATAGCTGTCCTTTTTTACATTTCTGCCATCTTTTCCACCCAGGAAATTCCAGCCATGTACATCATCTATGTAGCCGTTTTTATCATCATCAATACCATTGCCCGGAATTTCTTTGGAGTTTGTCCATAAAATTGGTTTCAGGTCCTCATGAAGCGTATCTATGCCGCTGTCAATAACAGCTACTACAACTTGCTTACTTTTCAGGTTTTTCGATTTTACAAAATCATACGCTTTATCAAGACTAATTCCGTAGATCTCGGTTTTTTCTTTATCCTGTAAATACCAGTTCTTAGGTAAAACGGTTTTTGAGGTTTGGGCAAACAACGTGGTTGTTGATAGTACGACCGCAGTAAAAAAAATAACTATTTTTTTCATTTGAAATTTTTTGTGAAGATGTAATTTATTACAAAAGCTTGCAAATGGGATACCACTCATAAAAGTTTTGGCTATCCCGGCGAATATTAACATCTACTTACAGGTATATGTTTTTAAAAAGGTAATTATCAGGGAAATTGTTCCTCACAGGTTGGTTTTTGTCAAATAGTCCATAAACACTGCTGCCACTGCCACTCATAGAAGTATATACGGCACCCATACCATAAAGGGATTCTTTGATGGCTTTTACTTCTGGATATTTTTCAAAAACCGGTTTTTCAAATGCATTCACCAACATAGCCTTCCAGGTTTCGATGGGATCGGCAATGATTTGTTGAAGCGGAATTTCAGTAGCTTTTGTAGTTGATTGGTTGATTTGTGAAAAAGCCCAACTAGTATTTACATGAATACCCGGATTTACCAAAACAAGTTGATACGGGGAAAGATCCAATAAGATAGGTAATAGCTTTTCTCCTCTGCCACTGCCAATACAAGGACTGTTGATGATAAAAAAGGGGCAGTCGCTACCCAATTGTAAAGCATAACCCAATAGTTGTTCAACAGATAAGCCAAGATCAAATTGATCGTTCAGTGCCTTTAGCATAAATGCACCGTTGGCGGACCCACCACCCAGGCCTGCTCCCAGGGGAATTGTTTTATGTAAATGAACCTTTATTGACGGTAAAGAAGGGAAATCTTTTTTTAACAGCAAATATGCCTTCGCACATAAATTGTCTTCGGGCTTGCCATCTACGGTTATACCCGTTGTGGTAAGATCAATTTCAAGCCCAACGCCGGTATTGTTTTTTGGAAAGTCAGTTTTCTTATTGGGAATAATTTCGAGTGCATCTTTTACCGGAACGGGGTAAAAAACAGTTTCTATATCATGATAGCCATCTGCTCTTTTACCGGTAATAGTTAATCCCAGGTTTATTTTACAATTTGGGAAAATGATCATTTCAGGCGGATAATAATTTATTTCTTCCTTGCCTTTATTTCATCGCGGATTGCAATGGCACGTATATAATCTTCCTGCTCTAATACTTCACTCAACAGGTTGTCCAGCTCTTCAAGCGACAAGCCTTTCAGGTCGTCTCTGCCACCCGTTTCGCTGGTAACAGGTGAAAGGGTTTTCTTTTTAGCATCGCTTTCCATTAAAATGCCTGCACTGTCAAGTATATTATCGTATGTGAAAATAGGGCAGCCAAAACGAACAGCCAGCGCCAGTGCATCAGACGTTCTTGAATCTATTTCTACCGTATCATTCTCGCTGCTGCAAACCAGTTTACTATAAAAAATCCCTTCCTGCAGGTCATTGATCACCACTTCATGCAATTCTACATTAAAGGCCATCATGAAATTTTTCATCAAATCGTGGGTAAGTGGACGGCTTGGGTTCATCCGCTCCAACGCAACTGCAATAGCTTGCGCCTCAAATCCTCCAATAACAATCGGTAATCGTCTTAATCCGTTTATTTCTCCCAAAACCACAGCGTATGAATGAGTTTGAGTAATACTGTGAGAGAGTGCTACTATTTCCAGTTCAATTTTCTTCATATTCTAATTCCGCCGCCAGCAAGGCATATTATTTAAGCGATCTGCAAATATAAAAACAAAACCTTTCAAATTGGTATTGAAAGGCTTTAAATATAATTACAAGTAAATTTTAGGCAACCCCTTTAAGTTTTTTTACAGCATCTATAATTTTAGGCATTACTTCAAAAGCATCGCCTACAATGCCATAATCAGCCGCTTTAAAAAACGGTGCTTCAGGATCTTTATTAATTACTACAATGGTTTTACTGCGGTTTACACCAGCCAGGTGCTGAATAGCTCCGGAAATACCAATGGCAAAATACAAGTTAGGTGCAATGGCAATGCCCGTTTGCCCTACATGCTCATGATGTGGACGCCAGTTGATATCCGCCACAGGGCGACTGCATGCTGTTGCTGCGCCCAGTAATTTGGCAAGGTCTGTAACCAATGCCCAGTTTTCCGGTCCTTTTAATCCACGTCCTCCACTTATTACTATTTCGGCTTCTGTTAATGGCACTTCCCCTACCACTTTATTTACATTGGTAACAGTTACTTTACCCGGTTGTATATTGGCTGCAAAAGCTGCTACTTCAGCCACCCCTTCCGTAGTTGTTATTGCAAATGCATTGGCATTCAGCGATATTATTTTGATGGGGGTATTAATTGCAACATGCGCAAATGCCTTACCGCTAAATACACTTTTCTTCACCACAAAACCGTTCGATGTATCTGGTAAAGCAACCGCTCCTGATACAAGTCCTGCTTTTAATCTTACACTCAACCGCGGCGCAACTGACTTGCCGCTCAGGTTATTGGAAAATACAATTACAGCAGCACCAGCAGCAGTTGCCACTTCGGCAATAACTTTGGTAAATACCTCTGCATCAAAATTATCGAGTGATGCATCACTCACAGTGTGCACTTTTTTAATTCCATAAATACCAAGCGCTGCTAAATCCTCAGTAACCGTTCCCAATACAACTGCTTCCGCAACAGTACCGGTTTGTTCCGCTATTTTAACACCATAACATGCCGCTTCCAGTGATGATTTCCTGATTTGCCCATCTGCCTGGTCTAAAAAAATTAATACGCTCATAGTATAAATAATTTATTAAATGAATAAGTTGAAAGGCCGGTTTTGCCTTTGTAAAAATGATATTAAAAAACTTTCGCTTCCTCATGCAGCAGCCTCACCAGTTCTTCAGGATTGTCTGCCGCTACCAATTTTACACCAGCTTTTGCAGGCGGCAATTCAAATGCTACGATAGAAGTAAATGCTTCCACAGCCGTTGGTTCTATTACTTTTAGTGGTTTGCTACGGGCACCCATAATGCCTTTCATATTTGGTATGCGTTGTTCGGCCATTCCTTTTTGACAACTCACTACCAGGGGTAGGGGCACTTTATTGGTTTCTTCGCCACCGTCAATCTCACGCACTATCACTGCATCAGTACCTTCCAGGTCAAATTTTATGGCCAGGGAAACATAGGGCAATTCAAGCAATTCGGCCACCATGCCGCCAATGGATGAGCCATTGTAGTCAATCGTTTCTTTACCGGTAAAAATCAAATCATAGCTACTTTCTTTTGCAATTGCTGCAAGTTGGCTGGCAATAAAGTAACTGTCGTGGCTATCAGCGTTTACACGGATCGCTTCTTCACCTCCAAGCGCCAGTGCTTTACGAATAATAGGGTCTGTATCGGCAAGGCCAACAGTTACCAGGTGAATTACAGTAGATGGATCCGCTTCTTTCAATTCAATGGCTCTAACAAGGGCATACCATTCATCGTATGGGTTAATGATCCACTGTACGCCATCCGAAGCGAATTTCGTATTGTTATCTGTGAAGGCTATTTTTGCTGTGGTATCGGGGGTTTTGCTGATACAAACCAGAATTTTCATATAGTAAAATTTAGTATCAAAAAATAAAGTTGTTTATGCAACTAAATGCAAATATACCATTTGTACTTTTAAAATTGAGTAAAACTCAAAAAAATATTGACTGAATGGAAAGGATAGAAAAATTATTAGAGTATATAGAAAAAAACGGTAAAGACAGTTTCCTGCAACATGCGCTGGCATTGGAATATATAAAAATTGGTAAGGATGAGGAAGCAAGAAATCTCTTTAACGAGTTGTTGCTGAGGGAACCAACTTATGTAGGATCTTACTATCACTTGGGCAAATTACTGGAACGGGTAGGCGATTTTGATAAGGCCATTCGAATTTATAACAGGGGTATGGAAGAAGCCAAAAAAGCAAAAGATATGCATTCGTATAGCGAGTTAATGGGAGCATTGGAAGATATTGAAGAATAGCAACGGTTTATTAAATAGTAAGATTAATTTGGTAACCAGCGATTGTGTTTCATAGCAACATCGTTGCCACGCTCGGTTCAAAGACATACCAATGGGCATCATAAATTTTATGTCACAATCATTCAACAAAGTAAAGTGTCCGTTTAGAAGCTCAGGGACGTACAAATTTCATAATTCATAATTCATAACTCATATTTCATATTTCGAAATCAAGTATTCAACATTCAACATATCGCCTCTCAATGCTTCTATTAAAAAAGCTACAACAATTCATCGCAGCAGAAAATCTTTTTCAACTCAAAGATCGCTTGTTAGTTGCCGTTAGTGGAGGTATTGATTCAGTTGTGTTGTGCCATTTGTGCCAGCAGGCAAACTTTAATTTTGCTATTGCACATTGTAATTTTCATTTGAGGGGCGATGCCAGTGATGCCGATGAAAACTTTGTTGAGCAACTTTCAAAACAATATAAAGTCCCATTTTATCTGCAACATTTTGATACAGTAGCGGAAGCAAAAGCCAATAAAACCTCTATTGAAGAAACCGCCAGGAACCTGCGCTATCAATGGTTTGAGGCAATTCGTGCTGAGCATGCATTCAACTATGTTTTAACGGCGCATCATGCCGATGATAATATTGAAACAGTAATCATGAATTTTTTCAGGGGTACGGGCATCAGCGGCTTACGGGGCATTTTACCAAAGCAGGGAAAGATAATTCGTCCGCTGTTATTTGCTCGCCGTACCGAATTGGAGCAATATATAAAAGAAAACGAATTACAATTTGTAACAGACCATACCAACTTTGAAAATGACTACACCAGGAATTATTTTCGCAACACCATTATTCCTTTAGTAAATGAAAGCTTTCCCGAAACTTCATCCAATGTGCTTAAAAATATTCAACGCTTTAAAGAAACGGAAATATTATACCAGCAATCGGTGCAACTTCATCTCAAAAAATTATTAGAGATAAAGGGAAATGAAGTACACATTCCGGTTCTTAAATTATTAAAGACAACACCACTTGCATCCATCCTGTTTGAAATCATTAAACCTTATGGGTTTACAGCACATCAAACCAGCGAAGTGATCGCTTTATTAAAAAGCGAATCGGGGAAGTACACAGAGTCAGCCTTGTACAGAATTATCAAAAACAGGAACTGGCTCATCATCTCCCCAAAACAAACAACTGAGGCTGCCAATATTTTAATAGAAACAGTTGAGTGTGAAGTTGCATTTGAAAAAGGCATCATAAAAATTCAGGAACTCAACAACGACCAAATTAAACTGTCTGTTGATAATAATACTGCCATGCTGGATGCGGCCACCATTCAGTTTCCACTATTGTTGCGTAAGTGGAAACAAGGCGATTATTTTTATCCGTTAGGCATGCAAAAAAAGAAAAAGCTAAGCCGCTTTTTTATCGACAACAAATTATCGCTCACCCAAAAAGAAAATACCTGGGTGGTAGAAATGAACAAAAAAATAATCTGGATTGCAGGTATGCGTATTGACGATCGATTTAAAATTTCTTCAAACACCCAAAAGGTATTGAAGCTAACGCTAACGGGTCCGAATAATATTGCTTAAACTTAAATCTTTTATTTCATCAACAAAAATGGAAAGGATTGGATAGTTGGCAATAAACCTGCAACAAAGAAATACAAATACCATCCCAAAAAGGCTTCCCCATAAATGCGCCGAATGATTGATATTACCTTTGCCTGATTTATCTAAAAAATAAGTAATGGCCAGGTAAATAAATCCAAACAAAAACGAAACCATATAAACCGGAATAAAGATGAGCCCCATATATCCCAAGGGCCTGAATAGTATAGAAGCAAATACCACTGCAGACACCGCTCCTGACGCACCAAGGCTCCGGTAATAATAATCGTTTTTATGCTTGATATAAGTTGGAATAAGACAAACGCCTAAGGCTGCCACGTACATAATTAAGTACAATATTCTGCCGGTTCCCTGGAACATTTCTATGAATTGATATTCTACACCACTTTTATTTTGCCCCTCTCCAAAAAGATAAAGCGCATACATATTAAACCCAAGGTGAGCAAAGTCTTTATGCAAAAGGCCACAACTAAAAAAACGGTACCATTCGTTGTCATTGGTCACAGCGGGTGGATAAAATATCAGTTTATCCATCATGTTGCGATTGCTAAAACTAATAAAGGAAACGATGCAGGTAACTGCTATAATCATGATAGTAATACTCATTAAAATCTTATTTACTGGTGGTGATATTTTTCATTGCGGTTGATGCTGCAGGCACGGTAAATTTGCTCGGCTAAGATAAGCCGAACCAATTGATGCGGAAAAACTAATTGCGAAAGGCTCCATTTAAAGTTGGCTCTTGCCATTACCTCAGCGCTTACCCCGTAAGCACCTCCAATTAAAAAGATTAAGTTTTTTACGCCTTCATCAGCCCTTGATTGTATATAGGCGGCAATTCCTTCACTGGAAAGTTCTTTACCCGTTTCATCCAGCAACACCAACCAGTCATCTTTATGAATGTTTTGTAAAATGATTTCGCCTTCCTTTTTTTTCAGGCTTGTTTCATCCAAGCTAGCGGCATTTTTGGGCATGGGAATAATCATCCATTCAACAGGATAATAATTGGAAATACGTTTGGTAAATAATGTAATGCCTTCTTTTACATAATTTTCGTGTGCCTTGCCCACAGATCGAAACTGAATTTTCATAATCAATTTATTGGGCAAAAATGAGGAAAGAGTTGGGTAGAATAAAATTAATCTCTATTTTTGCCCTCCGCCAGTAGAAAACAATGGTTAAATTGGCGCAAAAAGGCTGCGTAGCTCAATTGAATAGAGCATCTGACTACGGATCAGAAGGTTTTAGGT
>JBDUEK010000054.1:0-41850 GCA_040002495.1 Ferruginibacter sp. | reverse complement strand
TGGTAGATCTGATACGTGGAATGGAAGTAGAAAAGGCTTTAGGCGTTTTACAATTTAATACCAAACATCCGGCTGTTCCTTTATACAAGTTATTGAAGAGTGCTATCAATAACTGGGAGCAAAAGAATGAAGGCGTTAAACCTGAAGATGCAAAGCTGGTTGTAAAAACTGTGATGGTTGATGGTGGAAGAGTGATCAAGCGTATGCGTCCTGCTCCACAAGGTCGTGGCTATAGGGTTCGCAAACGTAGCAACCATGTTACATTAATAGTAGATAGCAAAAGTTAATAAAATTAATTAAAACGAATTAACCAACAATATGGGTCAGAAAACAAATCCGATTGGTATCAGACTAGGAATCATCCGTGGATGGGACAGTAATTGGTATGCACACAAAAAAGATTTCGGTAACAAGTTAATTGAAGATCATAAGATCAGAACTTACCTGAATGCCCGTATCAATAAAGGTGGTATATCTAAAATCGTTATTGAGCGTACGCTTAATAAATTGATTGTTACCATTCATACTTCCAAGCCAGGTATCATCATCGGTAAAGGTGGTGGTGAGGTTGACCGGATTAAAGAAGAATTGAAAAAATTAACCGGTAAAGATGATGTTCAAATTAACATCCTTGAAATCCGTCGTCCTGAATTGGATGCTCAGATTGTTGCGGATACAATTGCCCGTCAGCTTGAAGGAAGAATCAATTTTAAACGTGCAGTTAAAATGTCTATTGCCTCAGCATTAAGAATGGGTGCAGAAGGAATTAAAGTGAGAGTTGGTGGACGTTTAGGTGGTGCTGAAATTGCCCGTAGCGAAGAAATCAAACAAGGAAGAACACCGTTGCACACATTGCGTATGGATATTGATTATGCCAACGTATTTGCACAAACGGTTTATGGTAAAATAGGTATTAAAGTATGGATCTGTAAAGGTGAAGTATTAGCCAAAAGAGATCTTAATCCAAATATATTAGCCGGCGGCGGTAAAGAAGGTGGACCAGAAAGAGGATTTGATAACCGTGGTGGCGATAGAAGAGATGACAGACGTGGTGGTGGAGACAGAAGAGGCGGTGGCCAGGGTGGAAACCGTGGTGGTGGACAAGGTGGCGGCGGAAGAAGATAATTAATTAACAAAGTGAAAATATCGTACTGGCTCAATTGAGCAAATGCGAAATTGAGAAATTCTCAAATTATTAGAAATGTTACAACCAAAAAGAGCAAAACATAGAAAGGCACAAAAGGGCCGTATCAGGGAAACAGCCAAAAGAGGCGCAACTATTTCCTTTGGTACATTTGGTTTAAAAGCAATGGAGCCAATTTGGTTAACCAACAGGCAGATTGAAAGTGCCCGTCAGGCAATGACGCGTCACATGAAGCGTGAAGGAAACGTGTGGATCAGAATTTTTCCGGATAAGCCAATTACTAAAAAGCCCGCTGAAGTAAGGATGGGTAAAGGTAAAGGTAACCCTGAATATTGGGCAGCAGTAGTAGAACCAGGTCGTATCTTATTTGAAGCTGATGGTGTTTCTCTGCAGGTTGCGAAAGAAGCATTTGAACTGGCAGCACAAAAATTACCAATAGCAGTAAAGTTTGTAGTAAGAAGAGATTACCAAGCATAAACAATTAGCAAATTAGAAAATGCGAAAATGTGCGGATGAATAGCAGCAAATGATTTTCAAATTTTCAAATTTTCAAATTTCAAATTAAATAAAAATGTCAAAGAAGTCAGATTTTGTAACGAGCATTAAAAGCCTGGGAGTTGAAGACCTGAAGGCAAAGATTACTGAAGACGAACTACGTTTGAAAAAAGTAGCGTTTGCTCATAGCATTTCTCCCCTGGAGAATCCGGTAAGCATGCGTTTACTACGTAAAGATATCGCCCGTTTAAAAACAGCATTAAGAAGCAAAGAACTCGGTTTATCATAAACCTTAAATTTTAGTAACAATGACCGAAGTAACAACAACTACTGAAGCAACTCCGATAGACAGAAATTTACGTAAAGTAAAGGTTGGCGTAGTAACCAGTAATAAAATGGACAAATCCATTTCTGTGAAAGTAGAAAGAAAAGTAAAGCATCCGCTTTACGGAAAGTTCGTAAAAAAATCTACCAAGTTTCATGCACATGATGAAAAGAATGAGTGCAGCATTGGAGATACTGTTAAGATCATGGAAACACGTCCGATGAGCAAAACTAAGCGCTGGAGACTGGTAGAAGTAATTGAAAAAGTAAAATAGGCCCCTAACCCCTTAAGGGGAATAACGGAAAGCCTGTTATTATTTTAGGGATGTTTTTTTTAATACAATGGTTGATATAATATAAAAGTAGGGTGTACTGATCGGTAGATTGAGGTTGCCTTAAAAAACTTAAATAAAATGATTCAGCAAGAAAGCAGATTGAACGTAGCGGACAACAGTGGGGCTAAAGAAGTATTGTGTATTCGTGTGTTGGGCAACTCTGGTCAGGATTACGCTAAAATCGGTGATAAAATAGTTGTTACTGTTAAAGATGCAACACCAAACGGAGGTATTAAAAAAGGTACTGTGAGCAAGGCTGTTATTGTAAGAACAGTAAACAAATTGCGTCGTAAAGATGGTTCATACATTCGCTTTGATGATAATGCGGTGGTGTTATTAAACAATTCAGACGAGCCAAGAGGTACCCGTATTTTTGGGCCGGTTGCCAGGGAATTAAGAGATAAAGGATACATGAAGATTATCTCTCTTGCTCCGGAAGTATTGTAGTGTTGTTGGCAGGGAAGCGTGTTGCTCAGAGCTATAAAAGTACAAGTGAGTGACACAACGATGTTGATTAAGGCTGAAAGGCCAGTTACAAAAAAGAAAAAAAGCCGAAAGGCGCATTAATAAAATGAGTACAAGATTTAAACCTAAGTTCAACATTAAAAAAGGCGATAACGTAGTAGTTATTACCGGTGAAGACAAGGACCTTAAAAAGCCACGTAAAGTGATGGAAGTGATTTTGGAAAAGGGCCGAGTATTGGTAGAAGGTGTTAACATCGTTACCAAGCATACCAAACCAACTTCACAAAACACTAAAGGTGGTATTGTTAAAGTGGAAGCTCCTATCGCCATATCTAATGTGATGCTTTGGGACGCAAAAGCCGGCGCACCTACTAAAGTAAAACGTAGCAGGGAAAACGGAAAATTAATCAGAGTATCTAAAAAATCAGGGGAGGCCATCAAATAATGAGCACAGCAACTTACACTCCAAGGTTAGCAGATAAGTACACTAAAGAAGTTGTACCTGCTTTAATGAAAAAATTTGGTTACAAAACCATCATGCAAGCGCCAAAGCTTACCAAGATTTGTTTGAATCGTGGTGTGAATGGTGCCGTAGCTGATAAAAAACTGGTTGACATTGCCGTTGAAGAATTATCAACGATCACGGGTCAAAAAGCAGTAGCTACCATGAGTAAAAAAGATATCTCCAACTTTAAGCTGCGTAAGAACATGCCAATTGGTGCAAGGGTTACGCTTCGTGGAGTTAAGATGTTTGAATTTTTGGACAGATTCGTTTCTGTTTCCTTACCTCGTGTACGTGATTTCAAAGGTATCAATGACAAGTCGTTTGATGGCCGTGGTAATTACACATTAGGAATTACTGAGCAAATCATCTTTCCTGAAATTGATATTGACAAGGTTAATAAAATTACCGGAATGGATATCACTTTCGTTACAACAGCAAGTACCAACGAAGAAGCATTTGAATTGTTGAAAGAATTAGGAATGCCTTTTAAAAACGTTAAAAAGTAAATATAACATGGCAAAAAAATCAATTGAAGCCAGGCAGAGAAAGCGTGAAGTAATGGTCGCTAAATATGCTGAAAGAAGGGCCGCCCTAAAAGCAGCCGGCGATTATGCAGCTTTAGACCTGTTACCAAAAAACGCATCACCGGTAAGATTAAAAAACCGTTGCCAGTTAACTGGACGTCCAAGAGGATATATGAGGCATTTTGCTTTATCCAGGAACATGTTCAGAGATATGGCTTTGGAAGGAAAAATTCCCGGAGTTACCAAGGCGAGCTGGTAGAATGACACCTTATTTGTATCGATAATAAGATATATAACGAAGGTTTCAAACAATTGATATCATTGGATATCGCATTGAAAATTTATTAATCAAATAATTGAAATAACAATGGTTACTGATCCGATAGCAGATTTTCTTACAAGAATTCGTAATGCACAAATGGCGAATCATCGTATTGTGGAAATTCCTGCATCTAATTTAAAAAAGCGCATGACTGAGATCTTGTATGATAAAGGTTATATCCTTAAGTACAAGTTTGAAGATGATAATAAGCAAGGTTTAATTAAGATCGCTTTGAAATATGATGCGTCTACAAAATTGCCTGTAATTCAAAGCCTGGAAAGGGTTTCACGTCCGGGTTTGCGTACCTACGCAAAACCAGATGAGTTCAAAAGAGTGAAGAATGGTTTAGGTATTGCAATTGTATCTACATCAAAAGGTGTAATGACTGATAAAGAAGCAAGAGCTCAGAATGTAGGTGGTGAAGTGTTGTGTAATATTTACTAGGTTCCAGGTCTCTTAATGAGATTTAAGTATAATCAATGATTTGACAATTAAGCCTAAGTCGTGGCTGAACACGAATCGAAATTTAATAACAAAAATAAAAAATCGACTATGTCAAGAATAGGAAAAAAACCAGTTGAATTTCCGGCAGGAGTTACAATCAGCCTTGGAAAAGATAACGTGGTTACAGTTAAAGGCCCGAAGGGAGAATTAAAGCAAGCGGTTGATAGAGATATCAAATTAGAAGTAAAAGATGGTACACTTGAACTGGTTCGTCCTACAGACCAGATCCGTCACAAAGCAATGCACGGTTTATATCGTTCATTGGTAAATAACATGGTAAAAGGTGTTACTGACGGATTTACAAAACAACTTGAGTTGGTGGGTGTGGGTTATAAAGCGGCAAGCCAGGGTAACATATTGGATCTTGCGTTAGGTTATTCTCACAATATTATTTTTGAAATTCCGAAAGAATTGACTGTTGCAACTGCACAGGAGAAAGGACAAAATCCTATCATCACACTTACAAGCGTAGATAAGCAATTACTTGGACAGGTATGCGCTAAGATCCGTGGATTGCGTAAGCCTGAACCATACAAAGGAAAGGGTGTTAAATTCAAGGGTGAAGTATTGAGAAGAAAAGCTGGTAAGTCTGCTGGTAAATAAGTAGCCCCTAACCCGTAAGGGGGACAAAGACTCGAATAGAATAATAATTTTAGTACTCCTTAGCCCCTTCAGGGGTTTGGGGCAAAATATACGAACATGAATAACAAATCAAGTGCAAGACAAAAGATCAAGTTTCGCATTCGCAAAAAAATCAATGGTGTTGCAGCAAAGCCAAGATTAAGTGTTTTCAGAAGTAACGCTGAAATTTATGCACAATTGATCAATGATGAAAACGGGGTTACCATTACTTCAGTTTCTTCAAAAGATAAAGACATCCTTGCTCAAAAAGTTAACAAGACTGAAAAGAGCAAATTAGTAGGTGGTGCCATTGCAAGAAAAGCTTCTGAATTAGGTATAACAACAGTGGTTTTTGATCGTGGTGGTTATATTTATCATGGCCGTGTAAAAGCAGTAGCGGAAGGTGCAAGAGAAGGTGGGTTGCAATTTTAATTTTAAATTTTCTAATAAGAACTATACATGTTAAAAGCAAACGATAACAGAGTAAAAGCCGGTGACCTGGAGTTGAAAGAGAAAGTAGTTTCTATCAACCGTGTTGTTAAAACAACCAAAGGTGGCCGTGCATTTAGTTTTTCTGCCTTGGTGGTAGTAGGTAACGGAGCAGGAGTTGTAGGACAAGGTTTGGGAAAAGCTAAAGAAGTACAGGAAGCAATTACCAAAGGAATTGAAGATGCAAAAAAGAACCTGATTAAAGTTCCTATTATGCACGGCACTATACCTCACGATCAACTTTCAAAAGAAGGTGCGGCAAAAGTATTTATTAAACCAGCTGCTCATGGTACTGGTGTAATAGCAGGAGGAAGTATGAGAGCTGTGTTGGAAGCTGCTGGTATTACCGATGTATTGGCAAAAAGTCTTGGTTCTGCAAATCCTCATAACGTGGTAAAAGCAACAGTTAAAGCTTTAGCTACTTTACGTGAGCCAATTGCAGTTGCAAAAACAAGAAACATTTCTCTAAAAAGAGTATTTAACGGATAAATGCCCCCATCCCCTAAAGGGGAGTAATGGTAAGGCTGAATCTTTAATCAAATAAACCAAAATCCCCTTCCAGGGGTCTAAGGGTCATGAAAAAGATAAAAGTAACACAGGTAAAAAGCGTAATTGATAGGTCTGAGCGTCAGAAAAGGACAATGATAGCGCTTGGCTTAAAGAAAATGAACGCTTCAGTAGAAGTGGAGGCAACTCCGCAGATTTTAGGAATGGTTGCAAAAGTTAACCACCTGGTTGCTGTTGAAGAGCTGGCATAAGAGATATTCTAAGTTATGTATATTGGATTTTGAATGCAATGCACTTAATTCAACATACAAAATTTATCATTTATAATAAACAACAAGCGAGGGGTGATACCCCGTAAGTACAAAATCAAAAAGATAATATGAAACTACATACATTAAGACCAGCTAAAGGCGCAGTACATAAAGAAAAGCGTATTGGTCGTGGTGAAGCAAGTGGTAAAGGTGGAACTTCTACAAAAGGTAACAAAGGTGGTCAAAGCCGTGCAGGTTACAAAAGTAAAATGGGATTTGAAGGTGGCCAGATGCCAATTCAGCGTCGTGTTCCAAAACGTGGATTTAAGAATATTAATCGTGTAGAATATAAAGTGATTAACCTGGGTCAGATTGATCATTATGCTGAGAAATACAGCATCAGCGAATTCACTTTAGAAAACTTATATATCAATGGTTTAATCAGCCAGAATGATAATGTAAAAATTCTAGGTGTAGGAGAAGTAAAAGGGAAATTTACTTTTAAAGTAAATGCTGTTAGTGCAAATGCAAAAACAGCCATTGAAGCTGCCGGAGGTTCCGTAGAGATAGTTAAATAAATTTCCGATATTTACAGACGCATTCCTGCTTGCCGCAATTTGGCTAGTGCGAAAAGCGTCTTTTTAGTTTAACGCAAACAATTAAATCTTGTCAAGTCTGTGAAGAAGTTCATTCAAACACTCAAAAATATCTGGAGCATAGAGGAGCTACGTAATAAAATATTATTCACCCTATTGTTGATTTTTATTTATCGTATTGGTTCTTTTATCGTACTTCCGGGAATTGATCCTAATAAATTAGCCAATTTAACCGCAAGTGCCAAGTCTGGTATGCTGGGTTTGTTGGATGCTTTCGTTGGAGGCGCATTTTCTAAAGCATCTATTCTGGCTTTAGGTATTATGCCTTATATATCTGCTTCTATCTTTATGCAGTTGATGACCATTCTGGTTCCGCAAATGCAGAAGGTACAGAAAGAAGGAGAAAGTGGTAGAAAGAAAATTAATCAATGGACACGTTATCTAACTGTTATTGTTACTGCTTTCCAGGCAGCAGCGTATATCGGTTATCTAAAAAGTCCGGGAAATGCTGATGCATTAATTCCTTCTTTTCAAGCGTATTTTGTAGTTTCTACAGTTGTTATTCTTACCGTAGGTACATTGTTTGTAATGTGGTTGGGCGAGAAAATTACTGATAAAGGTTTAGGTAACGGTACTTCTATTATTATCATGATGGGTATCCTTGCCAGGCTTCCTGAATCATTCTTACAAGAGTGGTCTTCAAGATCTGTAACGGGTGCCCGTGGCTTGTTGATCTTCCTGGTAGAGATTGGATTTTTAGTTGCTATCATTATGGGACTAGTAATGTTGATACAAGGTACAAGAAGGGTTCCTGTAAATTATGCAAAGCAAATTGTTGGTAACAGGCAATTTGGTGGAGCAAGAAATTTCCTTCCTTTAAAAGTGAATGCATCCGGTGTAATGCCAATCATATTTGCACAGGCTATTTTATTTTTGCCAACTATATTCTCTGGTTTCACCGGCGGTGGATGGGCTAAATATTTTACTGATCATACAAACGTTGTTTATATGATTGTGTATTCGGTTTGCGTTATCGGTTTTACATTTCTTTATACAGCGTTGATATTTAATCCTAAGCAAATGGCTGAAGATCTTAAACGTAACAACGGATTTATTCCGGGTGTTAAGCCTGGTCAGCCTACTGCTGATTATATTGGAACTATCATGGATAGAATTACTTTACCAGGTGCAATTTTACTTGCATTTGTTGGTATACTGCCGGGTATTTTTCAACTGGTGTTTAAGACTCAACAGGGCTTTGCAAGTTTCTATGGTGGTACATCTTTACTCATTATGGTTGGGGTTATCCTTGATACTTTGCAACAAATAGAAACACAGTTGTTGATGCGTCAATATGATGGTTTGATGAATACAGGAAGAATTCAGGGAAGACAGACGGTAGCTTCAGGCATGTAATTTCCTACTGGTTGATTTTAAACTGCCAGGTTAAAATAAAAATTATATTTCTAAAACCCTGACTACCTTTGTCGGGGTTTTATTTTTAATAGAGAATAGAGATGATTCATTATAAAACAAAAGCAGAGATTGAGTTAATGCGGGAAAGCTGTTTGCTGGTAAGTAAAACACTTGCCGAAGTAGCAAAGCTGGTGCGGCCTGGAATTTCAACCCTGGAATTGGATAAGATTGCTGATGAGTTTATAATGGATAATGGAGCCAAGCCATCATTTAAGGGATACCAGGATTTTCCATTTGCCTGTTGCATTTCGGTGAATGATGCGGTGGTACATGGATTCCCAACAAAGGATTATTTAAAGGAAGGTGATATAGTGACTGTTGATGTTGGAGCTTTCAAAAATGGTTTTCATGGTGACAGTGCATATACCTTTGCAGTAGGCGAAATTGCTCCGGAAGTAAGGCAGTTGATGAATGTTACCAAAGAATCTCTTCTTAAAGGAATTGAAAAAGCAACCCACGGTAATCGTGTGGGAGATATTGCTTTTGCTATACAGAATTACACAGAGAAAGAACATGGATATGGTGTGGTAAGAGAACTGGTTGGCCATGGTATTGGCAGGCATTTACACGAAGAACCACAGGTGCCGAATTATGGAAAAAGAGGCACCGGTGCCAAGCTAAAGGAGGGCATGGTAATTGCAATTGAACCAATGATAAATTTGGGTACAAAAAATGTGTATCATGATAAAGATGGCTGGACCATTCGTACAGAAGATGGCAAACCAGCAGCACATTTTGAACATACCATTTGTATACAACGCGGTAAGGCAGATATATTATCTTCATTTAAAGAAATAGAAGCTGCTGAAAAAGCAAACATAAACTTAACCTCGGCTTCCCTATAAATACTTCCTTGTTTACTCCGTACCAATAAATTAATGTTTACATATTTATGTGACGAAACCACTTATTGTATGGAGAAAAATTATCCGGGCGAACAATGGAAGCCCCTCGTATTTGATTTTGAGTTCGTAAATGAAACCCGAATAGAGGTTTCAAATTATGGACGAGTAAAGACCTTTAACAAAATTTCCAAGGGGAAAATTTTGAAGGGCTCACTTATTAATGGCTATAAAATTATTCGCCTAAAATTTTTTAACCCCCGTGACGAGAAAGTTAGTCGAAGGTTTTTAAAGTTGCAGGCAGAGGTAGCGAAAAGTCGTAATAAAGTAAAAGAGCTAAAAGCCAGTTTACTTAAAACCAATCCCAGGGATGCAGGCTACAAAGAACTAAAAAAATCATTGGAAGAAAAAACAGCCTTTTGGAAAAAGGAACAGCTCAGTCTTAGCAAAAAATTTAAGCAGGATCTAAAGGATCGCACCATTCATTACCACGGGTTATTTCATCGGTTAGTTGCAGAGTATTTTATCAATCGTCCTTCAGATGGTCATACAGTTGTGGCTCATATGGATTATGATAAACTCAATAATAGAAGAAATAATCTAAAGTGGATGACACCTGAGGAGAATTACAAACATCAGCGTTTTAGCCCCAATGTAATTGCCAGTAAAACGTATGCGGATGGCAGGCGTAAAGAAAGTTCTGGTGCTACAAAACTCTCGGTTACAAAAGTGATGCTGCTTAAAAAATTGCTAAATGAAGGCAAGTTAATAAGCCAGCTAGCAAAGCAATTTAAAGTGACAGAAACGCAGATATCCAGGATTAAAAATGGTGTAAACTGGGCCGAAGTGCCGGCAGCTCCTTCAACTAAATAATATTCAACTCGTTTTTAATTAATTATTTTATCTAAGGATATTTTTATCCTGCTGCAGTTTCATGCAACATAATACCATCTTGATTTAATAAGGAGTCCAAAGGACTACGTTGAAATCTTAGATGGTATTATACCGATTACAAATCGTATTGGACTAAATAACGGTATAATCGGTACAATTTCATTGTATAGTTGTTATGAAATATATCCACACATTGGCTTTAAACTCAATTCCAAATAATCTATTTGTTGCATTGGCAATCCCTATAACTTTGAATCTTAAAGCTTCAGTAACATTTAATGGGTAGTAAAAAATTAGTAGTAATAGGCGGGGGTGCCGCCGGCTTTTTTTGTGCAGTTAATGCGGCCAAAATGAATCCCGGTTTAAGGGTGGTGATTATTGAAAAAACCAGCAAACTATTAAGCAAAGTAAGGATCAGTGGAGGCGGACGTTGCAATGTTACGCATAGCTGTTTCAGCATAGCTGATATGATAAAAAAATATCCGAGGGGAGGAAGTTTTTTAAAGAAATCATTCCATCATTTTTTTACTACAGATACCATTCAATGGTTTAAAGAAAGAGGAGTAGAGTTAAAAACAGAAGCCGATGGCAGAATGTTTCCCGTTTCTAATTCATCGCAAACTATTATTGATTGCCTGATGAGTGAGGTAGACAAATATGGTGTGGAAATAATAATGAATAAGGAAGTAGCGGAGGTAAAAGCAATAAATGAACAACTGGTACTTACTTTTAAAAATGGTGAAAATATTATTGCAGATTATTTGTGTATAGCGAGTGGGGGATATCCCAAATTGGCCCAATTTGAATGGCTCCAAAACATTGGTCACACTACTGCTGCACCCGTACCATCCTTGTTTACTTTTAATATGCCGGGCAATGACATTACCTCCTTGATGGGAATTGCGGTGGAGCAGGTGGCAGTAAAAATTGCCGGAACTAAATTGGCAGAAACAGGTCCATTGCTGATAACACATTGGGGCATGAGCGGACCGGCCATTTTAAAATTATCTGCATGGGGTGCAAGGGAACTTGCCAGGCTAAACTGGAAATTTGAGTTGATGGTAAACTGGCTGCCTGCATACAATGAGCAAACATTGAAAGATAAATTTCAGCAGGTAAGATTTGAAATTGCTGCACAAAAGATAGTGAACAGAAATCCTTTTTCTTTGCCTCAGCGGTTATGGCAATACTTGTTACAACAGTCAGGTGTAAATGAAGATATGCGCTGGGCAGATTTGCCTTCCAAAGAACAAAACAAACTCATCAAAAATATTTGCGCTCAACAATTTCTTGTTACTGGTAAAACTACTTTCAAAGAAGAATTTGTCACCTCCGGCGGAATTAACCTGGAAGAAGTAGATCACAATACCATGCAAAGTAAAATAATGCCCGGCTTATATTTTGCCGGTGAAGTTTTAAATATCGATGGTGTAACGGGGGGCTTTAATTTTCAAAATGCATGGACTACCGGGTGGATTGCAGCGAAGGCAATTGCTGGTGGTGCTTAGTTGGAGGGCTTGTTTAGTTCATAGTTGATGGTTCATAGTTCATGGGAGATGCATAGAATTAGTTCATAGTTGATAGATCATAGTTCATAGAAAATGCATAGAATAAATTTTGGGACTTGTTCATCTTTCAATTGCAACTGTTAACTAAATTACTAACTACAGCCTTTCAAATACGCCTGTATTACTATAAACTATGAACCATCAACTATGAACTTCAACTCCTCTTGAACCCAGAAAACTACTCCCCCCTCTCCATCCAGTCTTTTTCTTTAGAATCTCCGGCAGCTAATGTCGCCGCAATTACTAATAGCACAATTAACTGAATGATGTAGGCGTAATGTTCATTTTCTCTAAATGTCATGGTCCATTCTTTGGTTGCACTTAGAAAAGCTACAAGTGATAATATCATAGCCAATGTACAGAAAATGGCTCCTGAAAAAAGAAAAATCCTGGCTGTAATGCGTGAAGTTTTTGACTTTGAAAGTTTGATTTTTCCAAACAAATAATAGTAGGCAGCAAAAAATACAAAATAGGGTATCAGTACTATAATAAGTTGATAAAGGAAGTCGAATCCAGGAATGTGAAATACTGCAATAGAGAATAAACGCAATGCAAAAAACACCAATGCCACCAGCAATATAAAGGCAATTATTCCTCCTACCATCATCAGCATTAACCGGGAGTACTTTTGAAAATTATCCATGTTGCAAAGGTAAATTATACGCAGCTAAGTTTTTTCTGAATTGTAAATACCTGGTTGTGAATTTTAGTTAAAACACACAGGTTATTAAATTGTTTCACCAGGCTTATTAGCAACGCCTAATTGAAAAACAAATTTTCAAACGTGCGACGCCACCGAAGCTTAACCAAGGATATGTAGCCGGGCAAATAAAAAATATTTATACCACGGGGATAAAAAAATCCCATTGCCGAAGCAATGGGATTGTATAAATTAATCTTGAAAGATTATTAAGCTGTTGGTTCTTCCGTTGCATCAGCTGCAGGCGTTTCAGCAACTGGTTGATCGGCAGCAGGCGCTTTTGCAACTGCTGCTTTTTCAGCAACAGGTTTTTCAGCAACTGGTTTCTCAGCAACTGGCTTTTCAACAACTGGTTTTTCAACAGCAGGCTTTTCAGTAGCAGGTTGATCCGCAGCAGCCTGGTCGGCAGCAGCGCTATCCATTTTTGCTTTCAAACCAGCTAAAACACCAAGGTCACCTAAAGTTGATTTTTCTACTTTTGTTTGTAGCGTTTTTACAGCTTTTTTGGTTACTTCAGCATCTGCTCTTTTCTCTTTCATTACCGCTTGCTTCTCTTCTTCAATCACTTGCTCCCACAAACGTGTATGACTTAAAACGATGCGTTTGTCGTTGCGGTCAAATTCAATAACCATGAATTTTGCAATTTCATCAGCACCAATGCTTTTACCATCTTCTTTTGTAAGTAAACGGTTTGGAGCAAATCCTTCAAGTCCGTAAGGTAATTGTACTACAGCGCCTTTATCATCTTTTTTGGTAACGGTACCTTCGTGAACACTACCTACAGGGAATGTGCTTTCAAGTGAATTCCATGGATCTTCTTCAATTTGCTTATGACCCAGTTGTAACTTGCGGCCATCTTTATCAATGTTCATAATGATTACATCGATTGTTTCGCCCACTTTAGTGTACTCGTTAGGATTGTTAAAGCGTTTCAGCCAGCTTAAATCGCTGATATGAATCATACCACCAATACCAGTAGCCAATTCAACAAATACGCCGTAAGGGGTAATGTTTTTAACCACACCACTGTGCTTGCTGTGTTCAGGGAATTTAACGTCAATTTCGCTCCATGGATCGTTGGCCATTTGCTTAATTGAAAGACTCATCTTACGAGTGTCTTTATCCAATGTTACAATTTTAGCTTCGTACTCATCATTCAGTTTAAAGAATTCTTTAGCGTTGATTGGCGTGTTAGCCCATGTAATTTCACTTACGTGTACCAAACCTTCAACACCCGGCATAATTTCAAGGAAAGCACCGTAATCTTCTATGTTTACTACTTTACCTTTCACTACTTCGCCTTCTTTAATTGATTCGCTCAATGTATCCCAAGGATGCGGAGTTAATTGTTTTAAACCTAAGCTGATACGTTTTTTATCATCATCAAAATCCAATACCACTACGTTCAGTTTCTGATCCATCTTCAACACTTCTGTTGGATGGTTAATACGTCCCCATGAAATATCGGTGATGTATAATAAACCATCTAAGCCACCAAGATCAAGGAATGCTCCAAAATCAGTGATGTTTTTGATCGTTCCTTCCAATACCTGGCCTTTTTCAAGTTTGCCGATAATTTCAGCACGTTGTGCTTCAATATCGCTTTCAATAAGTGCCTTATGAGATACAACCGCATTCTTAATGGTTTCGTTGATCTTCACCACTTTAAATTCCATTGTTTTACCAACAAACTGATCGTAATCTGTAACAGGTTTCACATCAATCTGGCTACCTGGTAAGAATGTTTCCATACCAAATACATCCACAATAAGTCCACCTTTGGTTTTGCTGGTAACAATACCGGTAACAATTTCGCCGGTTTTGTGAAGCTCCACAATTCTTTCCCAGGCTCTGCTGGTACGGGCTTGCTTGCGACTCAAATGCAGATTACCTGCACGGTCTTCTTTTTCAACCACCATTACTTCAATGATGTCGCCTACTTTTAATCCGCCTACTACATCCCTGAATTCATTCAAAGAAATAAGGCCATCACTTTTAAAACCAATGTTTACAACAGCATCAGTTTTAGTAATAGCTTCTACAGTAGCCTCAATCATTTCGCCGTCGTTGATCTGCTTAAACGTGTTGTCGTAAACAGCATCATACTTTTCTTTTTCAGCTTTGTTATAGCTTGATACGTTGCGCTTGTCAACGCTCCAGTCAAAATCATCATGCGGCGTAGCCAATGTTTCTTCAATTGGAGGATCAACAACTACAGGACTTGCATTTTCAAAATGATCTTCTGTAGGAACAGTTTCCTCTGGAGTAGCTTCAACAGGCACAGTTGGTGCCGGAACAGTTTCCTCTGCAGTAGCCTCAACAGGCACATTTGGTGTCGCAGCAGTCTCAGCACCATCGTTGGTAGCCGATCCTTCCTGTGCATCTGCGTTTAGGTGTTTAATATTGTTAAATGACATAATATAAATCCCCGGTTTTTTTAAGGGGAGTGCAAAACTAAGCAATTATGCTCAGAAAAACAGCGTAAAATGCAGGTTTTTCAAGGGTTGCAGCAGATTTCTCGACAATAAAAGCTATGTCTTTTAAATTTTGGTTACCAACAGTAGGTTTTCATAGCATCATCGTTGCCACGCTCGGTTCAAAGACATACCAATGGGGAGCTTTTAGGCAACATTGAAAGTCAAAAGTCAAAAATAAAAATTCAAGAAATTCTACACTTATAACTCTTCATTAATTGGTTATCATTCAACATTCATCATTCAAAATTCAACATAATTCTTAAGCTATTTCTTCTCCCTAATTGCCTTAAATTCCGAACCTGTTTTCCACTTAGGAAAAACATCCTCAAACGCCAACCGCTTCCCAACCTGGAACAACCATTTTAATTCAGCAATTCCACCTTCCATTGTCCAGGTAGCTGCATCAAATTCATCCGAAGGACGATGATAATTTTTTAACCTGTACTCATCTTCCAGTTGCATGCCATATTCTTTTCCCTTGCCGATATAGTCGGCACCGCTTTCAACGTATAAAGCTGGTATACCAACTTTAGCAAAATTAAAATGATCTGAACGGTAATAATAACCGGCTTCAGGATGTGTTTCAAAGGATATATATCCACTGTCTTTTGTAATAATTTCCTTCAGGTAATCTTCCAGGTCCGACTGCCCCTGTCCAACTACTACGATATCTTTTGTTTTACCAAAGCGGTTAAGGCCGTCCATATTTATATTAGCAACTGTTTTATCAACCGGGTAAATAGGGTTGGTTGAGTAAAAAGCAGAACCCAGCAGACCCTGTTCCTCGGCAGTTACAGAAAGAATGATGATAGTGCGTTCAGGTTTTGTTTTTAAACTTTTAAATGCCCTTGCAAGTTCCAATAGGCCTGCGGTTCCGGTGGCGTTATCCAATGCGCCATTGTAAATGCTATCGCCGGTTTCATCGGGTTTACCAATGCCTAAATGATCCCAATGAGCTGTGTAAATAATTACTTCATCCGGGTGTTTGGTGCCGGTGATCTTTCCAATTACATTATATGATTTGTTATAAGTTGCTTCCACTTTCATGGTGGTCGACAATTTCAGGTTTAAATCAACCGGCTTAAATCCACGCTGGCCTGCTTTAGTTAGCAGGCTGCTATCCATACCGGCAGCAGTCAATAATTTATGCGCTATATTTTCCGGGACCCATCCTATTACATCACAATTTTTCACGTCTTTACCACGGTTATCCAATTGTAGTCTTGATGTATTGAAACTGTTTTGTTGAACACTAAACGGGTAGCTGGCAGCTTCTGTATTGTGAATGATCAGGCAACCTTTGGCTCCCTGCCTTGCAGCTTCTTCAAATTTGTAGGTCCAGCGTCCATAATAAGTCATTGTTTTTCCTTTAAACATGGTAGTATCTCCCGACGCAAAGCCCGGATCATTCACCATTACCAGTACTACTTTTCCCTTTACATCCAGCCCTTCATAATCGTTCCAGTTGTATTCCGGTGCTACCACACCATAACCTGCAAATACAAGATCTGCTGTATCAAGACTTATGTTTTCCGTTGGTTTATCGGTCCAGATAATGTAATCGTCAAAAGCCTTTAAGGTAAAATTCCCTTTGGGAGATTGCACCTGCATGGAAGGGGCAGCAGTGGCTAAAATATTCACCAATGGAACTTCCTGTAGATAACTATCGCCGTTGCCCGGTTCAAGACCAACTGCTTTAAACTGTTGCTGCAGGTAATTAACAGTTATTTTTTCACCTTCGGTAAATGGTTTACGTCCCTGGAAGGAGTCGGAAGAAAGTGTTGCAATGTGCTGCCGCAGGCTGTCTGCACTAAAAGCTTCCATTCCATCATCATTGCTTACAGCTTCGCCTTTTTGATTGCAGGCCGAAACGGCCATTAAAATAATCAACAAAAAAAATACGGAGTTCCGATACATACAATTGTTTTTAGTTTATGAATTTGATTGCTGTTATTAAATTTTTACCGGTGAAGCATTTGCGATGGAATGATATTAGTTAAATCTCAACCGGAACAAATGCTTAATTGAAAATACCAAAGTTGAAGATATTAAACAATTGCAAAACAGTGTAATGTTTGCTGGAACAAAAGCTGATATACGATTTGTAAAGAAAATTTATAATGCCCAACCATGTATTGCAGAATGCACTTGTTATATGTTATTTTCCGCCTTTAGTTAACTGTATGTTTTCGTTGAGATCAATGATTATGCGTTTGTATTTTCTGTCCGTAATCCTCAGTTGTAAATTGTTGTCATCTACTTCGTGTGTTGTTTTACAAAGTCAGAAAAATGTCCGAAAGTGTCTGGCTTAAATTTGCCTTCATAATAACCATAAACGATAGGGTCAGAATCACCGTTTGCTTTAAAATACCAAAACATATATCCTTGATGCATCATAAAAACAAAATGGTCACTTTCTAGAAAATTGTATATTCCATTTTCTTTTAAAAGTTCAACAGCTCCGTTATTTAAGTCAGAGTACGAGTGATTATTTATAAGATCTGTTCCAACGAAGCTATCCGGAATAGAAAAAGAACATAATTCGTAAAAGTCTCTGTAAACCTGTGGGAATAAAATATGACATTCATTTACAATTTCACTCAATTTGTCCATACGAATTTGTCTTAACTTTTTATTAGAATATTTTACAAAGTCTGCAACAGCAATTCATTAAAATTCTGAAGAGAAGACAACTTTAAATCTGCCGCATTAAATTTTATATTACGGCTATCCTGTGGTGCAGGCACTACTACGCATTTCATCTTTGCTGCTTTGGCCGCAATCATACCGTTAAATGAATCTTCAAAACATATACATGCAGTTGGATGGCTATCCATTGATGCGGCACAATTTAAAAATACCTGCGGGTGTGGCTTGCCGTAAGGAAGTTTTTCTGCAGATTCAATTGCGTTCAGGTATTGGCGGATGCCTAATTTTTCAATCACTACATCTATAATTGACATGTCGGACGAAGAGGCCAATCCAATCTTAAATTTTCGATTTATAAAATAATTGAATACATGCGCCACACCAGGCATAGCTTTTCCTTTGTTGCGGATTTTATCAATTACCAATGCGGTTATTTCCTGGTCGGCAGAAAGGGCATGATCCATTGAAATATTGAATTGTTTAAACCAGCTTTCTATAAATTCCTGTGTACGTAACCCCGTGGTTGTTGCATATTGCTTCGGCGTAACTTGCACACCAAATTGTAGGAAGGTTTCGTTAGCGGCTTCGTACCAAAGCGGTTCAGAATCTATCAGTAAGCCATCCATATCAAAAATTACAGTATCCAGTTGCATAGCTGCAAATATATTACTAGAAATGCGGTTGATTGTGTATTTTAATACATCGAAACCAAAAAATATTAACTACATAATTCTGTATATTGCATATACGATTGTAGAAAAAACAATATTGAATGCCAGGCGTTTTTCAAAAATTTAAGGAGAGTAGATTTGCAAAAGGATTGATTTATGCAATTGTTGGGGCATGCTCGTACCCGGGGCTCAACATCATTAATAAGCTCGAGATTAATGGCATGGAAAAACTCAAAAATCTGCCTAAACAGAATGTACTGTTTGTAAGTAATCACCAAACATATTTTGCAGATGTAATTACATTTATTCATATTTTTTGTGCCGTGTACTGGCGTAAAAAACATAAGCTGGGCATTCCCTATTACCTGCTTTGGCCTTTTACCAGGATTAAATATGTAGCTGCCGAAGAAACAATGAAAAGTACATGGATCAGCAGGTTGTTTTGTGTTGCAGGCGCTGTAACGGTAAGGCGTACCTGGCGTGAAGACGGCCAGGAAATAAGAAGAAGCCTTGATACCAGCGATGTGCGTAAAATTGAAAATGCATTGGCGAAAAACTGGGTGATCACATTTCCCCAGGGAACCACAAAGCCTTTTGCTCCGGGCCGTAAGGGAACAGCTTTTATCATTAAGCAGCACCGTCCGGTTGTAATACCAGTGGTGATCACAGGGTTTTGGAGAGCCTTTAATAAAAAGGGGCTTAAATTAAAAAAGAGAGGCACGCTATTATCGGTAACATTTAAAGACCCAATGGTGATTGATTATGAAGATAGCTGCGAAAATATCCTGGAACAGGTAATGGATGCCATTGAGCAAAGCAAAAAATATATGATCAAAGGAAGGCATCATTTAATTAGCACAATGGACAAATAGCTTTCGCAGATTAATTAAAATAATGACTGGTTGTTTGTGCAAATGTGGAATTAATTTAGCCTGTCGGTAATGATGCTTCGTTTTCGATTAATTTAAAATATTGAGACTAAATTTGGAATTTATTCGAGCAGCACTGAACTAGAGCGTATTAGAATTAATGATGCCGATTATTCATCAGTCGAGCCAAAGTTACACAATACCTGTTAGCGGTTTTGCCTTTCGTCAATCAAAATGTCAAACTGATTTCGAAAATCACCGGTACCAAATAATGTAGTCATGACCTGAATCTTATAATTTTTGTCGGCATGACTAACCTTATACTTTACTTTTGAAGGTAGTAAGAAACCTTGCTTTTGCACATCCTGATAGCTTATTTTTTTTTGAACATTCCCATTAGAAATATCAAGTACTACAATTTCATTTAAGTTTGAGAAGTAACTTAGGATTTTGCCATTTTCAAATTCTAAGTGAGGGTTAAAAGGTTGTTTTGGAAAAATCGAATCGGATTGCCAAAGAACTTTTCCAGTAAAACAGTCTAAACAATTTAGACATTGAGTTTCATCAAAATAATATAACCGTTGATCATTTAAGAATAATTTGTCAATATTATCTCCCGTTTTCTTTTGCCAAAGAATTGAATTTTTCGAACTGTTGCGGCAGGTTAATGTATCATCAATTACTTGAAAATTTGTGTCATTTTGAAAGACCGGAAACGGGACATTTAATTTTCCATACCCGATACTATCTACAATTTCGCCCGTTTCGCCATCTAATTCTCTAAGTCCGTATACTACCGTGCCGACAAGTAAATTATTATTTAATGGATTAATGCAATGTCCACCATAAGTTGTATTGAATTTTGAGAACCAAATTTGATTACCGTCCTTGTCAAACTTATAGATATCTCCCACATAACTACAATAGTAAATAAAACTGTCACAAATAATTGGCGGCTGGGAAGCCCAATTGTTTACTTGATTTACCCAATCAACTTTGCCAGTTCTTAGATTTAAGCAATAAAAAAAGTTGGACTTGTTTTTACCAATTTCTAGGGAACTACAGTAAATTCTGTCATCTTTATATGCTTTTGAAGGGAAGCTATTGTTTCTAAAACTAGCAATCCAAAAGTCACCCTTTTTATATTGAATATGTTTTGGACTGCCGTCAAAGCAACCGCTTATAAAAATGAGAGTTGTTATAATAATTATGATAAGTCGCAATGGCATTAGCGCAAACTCAAGGGTTATTTATTAAATAGTGCTTTCAATTCCTGTGCATCCGTCGCTTTCATTTTTCCACCCAATACCAATCTTAATTGTCTCCTTCTTAAGGCACCGGCAAACAACTCTTTTTCTTCATCAGTTTCAGCAATCAGTTGATTAACCTGCTTTGGTTTACCATTAGGGTCAAGCGCTACAAAAGTGTAATATGCTTCATTGCTTTTATATCGGTGTTGATGTATGGCATCTTCTCCCCATACTTTCATGTGTACTTCCATGCTGCTGTTGAACGACCTGGTTACTTTCGCTTCTATATGTACTACATTGCCTAGTTTGATTGAATTTTCGAAAGAGATATTGTCTACTGAAGCAGTAACAACCGGGGCCCCGCTATGTTTCATTGCAGCCAGTGCCGAGGCGATATCCATCCAGTACATTAAACGGCCTCCCATCAGGTTTCCGAAAGTGTTGGTATCATTCGGTAATACTAGTTCCGTCATTACTACTAATGATTCGCTTGCTTTCTTTTCCATGTAAAATATTTCGGGCAAAGATAAAGGAATGTTAGAATGGGGAAAAGCTTATCAATTGTTTTCGCATCGCACCGAATTTATCGAAGACTCTGATTGAGTAAATGAAAATGTTTCTTGTACTTCAACCATCGTTGAGTTAGTGCTGGGATTGGGTGAAACCATAAGCTTCATCCAGCCACGTCCACCGCAACCAGTTCTTGTAGAGCAAACTTGTAGTCGGAACATCGGCGAAGGAAACCAGTTATTTGAATGTTTTAAGATGATGAATTAGAATTCAATGCCATAGGATAAAGCGAGGGACAATCTGTTAATTTTATAATTAAATATTTCATTTGGGTGATTATAGATCTCAAATTTATAGACATAGAATTTCACGTTATCTGTTTGATTTTCGACGCCTATTTTAAGTAGATGCTTATGGTTTATTAAATAGAAAAGTGAAGAATTCAAAATTTTACCATTCCCATATCTTTCTATACGATCATCTATTTTAAAGAAGTTAAATCCGTATGCGGCGTATATACCAAAAGAATTTTGTTTTGAACTCAAAAGGCTGTACTGACCGGTTAATTGTAACGGGATCGAAACGGTTGTCCTTTGGGCGGAACTTGTAAATTCCTCCAATAGATTTATATACATTCCCGTCAAAAATCCTACTGAAATATTATTAGTCAATGGGTATGAGACGTTGCCTGTAATATTTTAAAAAGGATGTTGGTATTTTTTTTTCGAGAAATAAGAGTAACCGGTATAGTGGGTTTGTAATGCATCTTTTCCAATTGAATTATTCAAGCCAACATTAGCATTAATAACTACCTTTTTTTGAGCATTTATTTGGGCAAATAAAAGGAAAGATATCAAAGTTACAAGTAAGTTTGTTTTCATTAAAATGGGTTGTTGGTACAAATCAAATGTACAACGAAATATTAATCAGCCGTAAATAAAACACTGCAACGATCAGCAAATAACTTCACTTAGAAAACTTAATTCTTTTTGATGGTGCTCCTGAATTTATAGCCGCTTAAAGGCCCATCTGCAGTAAGGATTAATGTAGTACAATCAAAACTTACATCTGCGGAAGACACATCAGTATCTGTGCCGGTTTGAACCGTCATTTTACCATCAGCCGAAATGCTCCAGGTGCCGGTTTCAGTGCCATTGGGGTTACAAACAACGCCAAGATCCTGGTAAGTGCTGATGCCATTGGCATCTAAAATTAATTTATCATCTAACTGGCATGATTCAAACTGGTTGGTAATATCCTGATAAACTCCATTAGAGCCAACTTCAAATTTTACAAAACTGTAAGTGCCGGCAATAGAAGCCATGTTGGCATTACAGTTGTTTTTGTCTTTTTTACAGGAGGTGAACAGGTATAGAGAGATGGCGAGGATTGAAATAGTTGTTTTCATAATGTTAGGTTTGGTACAAATATGCGCCGAAGATAATGTTTAAAGAGTTCATAAAACCAACCTGCTTAAATTGATTATGATATCGCCGGTAGCAATTGCAACAGCCGGCAGGTGGGGCGGCAGGTGAAATGGCACTTCAGCCGGTTAATCACCCGGCTATTTAAGTGGGTATATTTGGTAGCTGACCATGTTTACCTGACCTCCTGATAATATAAAAAGATGGTATGCATCTTTAATTTACGTGTACTTATCTTTGACGATATTTTTCAATTTTATATGGCTACAAAACCTGTTATTTCCTTCGATAATACAGAATATGCTTTTGCATATAAGAAAAACGCAGACCTTAAAAAAGCTCATTTACTTTTTACAGTAATGGGTAAACCATGGCTAGCAAAATTGGGATTAACAATTACTCCATTGGCGATAAAATGGAAACTGCCATTTGTAAATGCTGCGATACGACAAACAATATTTGGCCAGTTTGTAGGTGGCGAAACGCTGGAAGAAACTTCTACCGTAGCAAAAAAACTTGGCGAATATAATGTAAAGGCGATCCTGGATTATGGAGTAGAAGGAGGCGATGACGGTGAGACTGGATTTGATCATTCAACGAGTGAATTTGTAAGGGTCATCAACTACGCTGCCACACAACCTAATATTCCGTTTATGAGTATTAAGGTAACTGGTTTTTCCCGCTTTGGTTTGCTAGAGAAAATTGATGAGCTGATGCACAAGTCGGATGGGACTTTGATGAAAAAATATTTGAAAGCAATTGATCTTTTGCCAGAAAATGAAAAAGAAGAATGGCATCGGGTTAGGGTGCGTATGACGAAAATATGTGAAGCAGCCAATGAGAAAAGTATAGGTGTACTGGTTGATGCAGAGGAAACCTGGATACAGGACCCGGTAGATGCATTGACCATTCTGATGATGGATACTTTTAATAAAGGCAAGTTAGTTGTTTACAATACGCTTCAATTATATAGAACAGATCGCCTCAGTTTTCTTAAAGATATGTATGAGGCTGCATCAGAAAGAAATTTTATTTTGGGAGCAAAATTGGTGAGAGGCGCTTACATGGATAAAGAAAGAAAAAGAGCAGCAGAATTAAATTATCCATCGCCAATACAACCGGATAAAGAAAGTTGTGACCGTGATTTTAATGCTGCAGTAAAATTTTGTATCGATCACCTGGATCAGGTAGCAACTATTATCGCATCTCATAACGAGTATAGCAACTTATACACTACGCAATTACTGGATGAAAAAGATTTGTCACACAATCATCCGCATGTGCATTTTTCGCAACTATATGGTATGAGTGATAATATTACTTTTAACCTTGCAAGAGCAGGTTGTTCAGTTAGTAAGTATTTACCTTTTGGGCCTATAAAAGATGTGATACCTTATTTAATGCGCAGGGCACAGGAGAATAGTTCGGTTGGTGGACAAACAGGCAGAGAGCTAAGCCTGATCAATAAAGAATTACAGAGAAGATTAAAAAACTAATGAAATTGCGTAGGTGCAAATCGAATGCAATTACTAATTAATTGCATCAGAACGAACTTATAACTTCCCAAAAGTCTGGCATCAATACTTCTTCTTCCAGCCCACCTGTTTTATTCACAACCATTCTGATAAAACTGTCTCCAATAAGTTGGTTATTGGTGTAAGTTGCAATACCTATAAATTCATCGTTGTAGTAACAACAATAGTCTTCGTCGTAAACCGGATAAATTAATTTCATTGGATAGATATTTATATAATTAAAAACGCAGGTCACGTATTTTTATTTTATAAATAAGTATAAATTATCAAACGATTTTTTTGATATCTATACAGAAATTTCGGATTACCTTATTTAGTTCATCAATTCCAAAAAAAATCGTTGAAAAAAAATAGATTACCATGTATCATACATTTCTTTAGCTAATCTGAATGTATTGCAATGTGCTTCTGTGATTATTTTTACATCCGCACTATAGCCGCCACCCATTGCAACTGTAACCGGTATTCGTTTAGCTTTCAATAATTCAAAAACGATTTCATCTCTGCGTTTACAGCCCTCAATACAAACATTTAGTTTGCCAAATTTATCAGTAGCTAAAATATCAACACCCGATAAATAAAATGCAAAATCAGGCTTTACATTTTCAAGGAGTTTGGGTAAATTTTTTTGTAACAATGAAAGATAAACTTCATCTGATGTGCCATCTTTTAACGGGACGTCAAGGTCACTGATTTCTTTGTGAAACGGGTAATTATGTTCCCCATGCATACTAAAAGTAAATACCCTTTCTTCATTGCTAAAAATAGCCGCAGTTCCATTACCCTGATGAACATCCAGATCAATAATTAATATTTTTTTTGATAGTTTTTTATGAAGCAGGTAATTGGCAGCAACAGCCATATCGTTTAGCAGGCAAAACCCTTCACCACGATCTGTAAAGGCGTGATGTGTTCCTCCGGCAACATTTAATGAAACACCCGTTTGCATGGCAGACAGGCAACAATCAATGGTGCCTTGCGTAATGATTAATTCTCGTAAAGTAAGTTCAGGCGATTGTGGAAATCCTATTCGTCTTTGTTCTCTTGCGCTGAGTTGTTGGGCCTTTAATTTGTTAAGATATATGGCATCATGTGTCCATAAAATAATTTCATCGTTGCATGGCTGTGGTGAAAAAATATTTTCATGTGTTATGCTTCCCTCATGTAATAATTGTCCGGGTATAAGCTCGTATTTAAGCATTGGAAAGCGATGGCCTTCGGGAAGGGGATGAGCATAGATGGGTGCAAATGCAATTTGTATCAACTCACTCATAATACCTTAGACTTTTAATATGCCACCCAATTCATTTTTCAAAGTGTTGGGAGCTATCAACGCATAAACAGTTTCACCGGCTTTTGGTTTAATACCCTGTGTACCCGTAAACCGGCTAAATGCTGGCAGCACTGCATATTGCTTTCCAAAATAAAAACACGGGAAACGCAGCGATTGCTTGCCCGGCCCGTGTATGCTGATGCCGGGATGAATATGTCCGCTGAAAATATAACCGTTCTCAGTTATTTCACAATCGGCAAAATCATGTACAAATGAAAAGTTGTCGATGCTTGTTTCACAATTACTTACTTCAATAGCTGCGTCATTGTACCAGCTCTCTGGTAATATATCGTGATTGCCTTTTACCAGGTGAAATGACAATTGATGAAAATCTTTTCGCCACTTAAAAAAAAGATCATGTTCCTTATTAGTAACGCTATGAAACATATCACCAATCACTAAAACCTGGTCTGGCTTAAAAATTTGTATTTGAGTGATCAGTCTTTGCAGGTCTTCTTTAAATATTGCCTGTGGTACTGCAATACCTGCTTTTCTAAAATGCCCGGTCTTACCAAGGTGTAAATCAGAAAGAATTAATATTTTCTTTTCCTGCCAGAAAATACAGCGTTCTGCGGATAATAAAAATGTATTTTTTAATAAAATATGCTCAATAATATTTTGCATGGGCTGCAAAGATAGATTGCAAAAATATAAAGCGATTGATGTTTGTTATTGAAAAATTTAGTTAGTTTTAACATTCTCTAAAACTTCGTTATATGACTACCACAAAAATTCGTCCTAATAAAGACAACTTCGAAAATGACACCAAGCCGCCATTACCTTCGTCAATTAATACACTTACTATTCTAACATTTATTGGAAGTGGTATTGCATTTCTGTATATCGTATTTATGCCTGCTTTAAATAAGCTAATGATGGGATTTATGGAGAAGGCAACTGAATCCGGTGATGATCTTTCTGCAAGTAAGTTGGCAGAAATTGAAAGAGGTAAAACATTAATTGAATTAACGCAGGCCAATATTGTGCCTATCATGGCTATAGGGTTAATAAGTGTTATTTTATGCGTAGTTGGCGCCATTTGGATGCGTAAATTGAAGAAAGATGGTTACTGGCTTTATATTGCCGGAGAACTACTTCCCGTAATAGGCAACTTTATTTTTTTGGGAACAGAACAGTTTACCGGTATTATAAGTATAGTAATGGGAGTCGGAGTTCCTTTATTGTTCATCGGCCTGTATTCTATGCAACTTAAATTTTTATCAAGATAGGTTTGCTTCACCTGGCATAAAATTAAACTGCCGGATTAATCATTTCAATATTTATTTTTCCAGTTGCGACTGCATTTTTTGAATGCGATCTTCGAGTCTTTCTGATGAAAGATTATTTCGACTAAGTCCATCTACAATAATCGGGAAACAAAAGGGGGTTAATTTTTTGGGGAAATTAATGATGATGCTGCTGTTGGCAATGCGATGTAATGCATTTCTTAAACGGACTTCTTCCATTTGCTGGTCAAGCACTTCACGATATGCCTGCTTTAATAAAATGTTATTCGGCTCATATTCAGCGAATACGTTGAACAACAGGCCGGCGCTGCTTTGCAAATGCCTTGCCTTTACTTTTTCACCTGGCATTCCCTGGAAAATAAGTCCTCCAATAACTGCAATATCCCTGAATTTTCTACGGGCCATCTCAGTTGAATTTACACTTCGTTGTATATCTTCCAATAAATTTTCCGCAGTAAAAAGTTCGTACACATTTGTATCATCAATTGGTATGGGTTGATCGCTTAATAATTCAAATCCGTAATCATTGATGGCAATTGAAAAAGTAATGGGCGTAATAGTGCTGATGCGATAAGCCAGGATTGCTGCCATGGCTTCGTTAACAAGCCTTCCTTCAAATGGAAATACAAATACATGAAAGCCCTCTTTTGTTTCATGATGTTCTATTAATAACTCATGATCATTAGGAATGCTGGATAGTTTTTCCTGTAACAGTAAAAGTGGTTCAAGAGCTGCAATTTCTTCATACGATTCTCTTTTATTTGAACCTTCAACCGGTGCCAGTACTTCCCGTAATTTTTGACCAAGGTTGGCAGATAACGACATGCGGCCGCCCATCCAACTGGGCACGATTGATTTTTTTGCAGATGATTTTCTTACGAGCACCGTTAAATCTTTTATCATCAGTAATTCAAGGTTTCTGCCTGCAAGCGTAAATACATCGCCCGGTTTTAACCTTGAAATAAAATACTCTTCTATAACGCCAACATACCCGCCACTTAAAAATTTTACTTTCAACATGGCATCGCTTACGATGGTGCCTATGTGCATGCGATGCCGCATAGCAATACGGCGATTTTGTATTTTATAAACGCCATCAATAATTTCAATTTTTCTATATTCATCATACTGCTGCAGTGCTTTGCCACCCTGCGTTAAAAAGAATAAAACCTCCTGCCATTCGTCTTCAGTGATATCACTAAAACAATAAGTGGATTTAATTTCTTCAAAAATTTCACCGGGCTTAAATCCATCAGAAATAGCAATGGTACACAGGTATTGCAGCAACACATCAAAGCATAAAAGCATTGGTTCTTTACTTTCAATATAATTTTCAGCGATACCTTTTTTTAATGCTGCTGCTTCTACCAACTCGAGTGAGTGCGTAGGTAAAAAATATATTCTGCTAACAGCATCTGGTTGATGGCCGCTGCGGCCGGCTCTTTGTAAAAAACGTGCAACACCCTTGGGTGATCCAACTTGTATAACAGTATCGACTGGCCGAAAATCTACACCAAGGTCGAGGCTTGCGGTACATACAACAGCTTTTAATTTTCCGGTGTGTAAATTTTCTTCAACCCAAAGCCGTAGTTCCTGTTCTATACTGCCATGATGTAATGCAATAGCTCCGGATAAATCGGGTGCAGCATCTAACAATGCCTGGTACCACCTTTCGCTCATGCCCCTTGTATTTATGAAAATTAGTGTGGTACGATTGGCATTAATAATCGGGATTACTTTATTCACCAGCTTAATACCAAGGTGGCCCGCCCATGGATATTTTTCAATTTCATCGGGATAGATTGATTCTATCTGGATATCTTTTCTAATGTCTGCCCTTACGATGATGCCTTCCAGTTTTAATGGGGCCAGTAACACTTCTTTTGCCTGTTCCAGGTTGCCAATGGTTGCAGAAATGCCCCAAATAGAAAGTGCATTGGGTTGGTTTTTTTTATTGGTTTTTATTTTAACTGTTGGACCTGTAGTTGCCAACTGATCTGCTTCAAAAGAATTCATCAACTGCTGCCTGCAGCCTGCTATTCTTGATATAGCAAGTTCAACCTGTACGCCTCTTTTGCCTCCCATTAACTCATGCCACTCATCTACTGCTATTATTTTGAGGTGTTTAAAAACATCCGGGTAATTTTTTTGAGCCAGCAATAAATGCAAACTCTCCGGGGTAATGATGAGTACCTCGGGCATTTGTCTTTTTTGCTTTTGCCGGTCACTGATGGTTGTATCGCCATTGCGGATGCCTACTTTCCATTGTATACCTAATTCAGTAATCACTGTTTCCATTGCCCTGCCGATATCTTTGGCCAAAGCACGTAATGGCGTTATCCATATTAGCTGTAATCCACTATTATTTTTGTTTTGATATTTTAGAGGATGTTGATTGATGAAATCAATAATGGCACCCAGGAAAACGGAGAATGTTTTGCCACAACCTGTTGGTGCGTTTACCAATCCACTTTCCTGGTTGATGATATGTTGCCAGGTTTGTTGTTGAAACAGAAAGGGATGATTGCCATTTTCAGACAGCCATTTATTGATGATTTTATATCCCGGTGTGCTTGTGAGTTTCAATGAATTGATGTGTTGACTTTATGTATTTAAAGATACAATCTAATGGTGCGCAATTTAATAGTAATGGGCTAATTAATATTTTGATGTGCTCTGTGAAATCAAGAGCAAAATTTAAACTGCAATATTGAAATGCTATTATACTGATGACTTTTATTTTTAAAATCCCAACGGGATTTAATGTGTATAATATACTTGGTACGGTATGGGATTGTATAGTATTCAATACTATTCAAAACCCAGAGATAATGTAAGTTCCCAGCCCCTTAATTGCACTGCCCTTTAGGGCGGTGATAAATGAATCAACTATCCTTCGTGGCTTTAGCCAAAACTAATTTGGCTAAAGCCATGTATAATATTGCAATTAATCCCCGCCCTAAAGGACGGGGCAATGCAAACAGGCGAACCAACAAATTCTGTAACACATCAAAATATTAATCAGCCTAATAAAGGGATATTTTGCGTAACAGTTTACAACTCGCTTTTGAGTGTATCCTAAATGATTGCAACGGAAGCGGTTGATATTAAAATTGGAAGTCTTGTGTTTAAAAATGACAGGCTATTTTTTAGCAATTGAAAGCTAAATAGCAGCACCACTGTTCAAACGTGCGACGCCACCGAAGCTTAATCAGGGATATTGGCCGGGTACCAAATTATTTTATAAAGTTTTCAAATATTCTATCACTGCTTTTCTTTCCGTGTCGGTTAATTTATCACCGAAGTAATGTCCATAATTTCCATAGCCCTTTAATGTTGTGTTGTATATTTCGGGATTGCCGCCTGCATCTTTTTCTTCATAGTTCCAGCCGGGAATATCATAATTATAGGATGGATTGGTAAAACTTCTTTGCCAATAGGTTGGCCTGATTTTACTGTTTAACATTGCCTCCAGGTTAGGGATTGATCCGTTGTGCATGTACGGTGCCGTTACCCAAACGCCATCCAGTGGTGGCGCAACATAACCTTTAAATGGAACCAGCTTTGCGGGGTGGTCGCCGCTAGTAAACCAACTTGTATTAAACCAGTTTATAAACTGCGGATTGGAGTAGTTGGCCGTGTACAACATGGAATCCGTTTTAATAATACTGGCAGGAATTAAGAGGTTAGGATAATCCGCATCATCACCATAATTGCCATGACAAGAGGCGCAATAAGTTTCAAATACTTCTTTACCGGCCGTTGCTTTTTCTTTGTTGATTGGTTTGGGGTATTTGGGCGGTTGTATTGAATTGATATAAGCCAATACATCGTTGAAGTGGCTATCCACCTCTTTGGCTTCCGTGGTGTCGGCAACTGTTAATAAATTGGATGCCATTAAGAACCTGCCAAAATCACCACGGCCAAATCCATTGTAAAACATGGCGTTCTTTTTTTTGAGTAACCACCACGCAGGTACATCTGTTGGAATGATATCGTCTGGTAAACTGAGTAAAGGTTGATCGCTCCATTTTAGCGTTTGAGGGTCTCTGTGCGATACTAACAGGTAAGCCAATCCGTCTGCAAGATTTACACCTTTAACCGGTGAAATTAAATTGGGCGCAATAGTTTTAACGGAGGTTATAAAATTTTTAGCAGCATCATATTTTTTTGCCTGTTCGCCTTTTAGTTGTTGTAAAAACTTTTCGGCAAATACTGCTGTTCCTTCCATGTTAATACTGTAATCACTCAATGAATTGCCAAGGCCAACAATTAATTTACCGTCAAAAACCTGTGCATGGCACTGTAAACAATTTGGTGCAACTATTAGCTCCCCATTGGGAGTATTTACTGCGGTGAAATTATGCGGCAGTTTTGCATTATTGCCGGTTCGCTGAAGGTAGTTGTTGGTGTCTTTTGGTGTTGCCAATAAAAAGAGCTGATAAGGAATGCCGCTCTTGAGATAATTGCCTGTAGTTAAATAAGCATAGCCTGTAGCAGCATCGCCGGTGCGTTGTATACTTGGTGGGATAAATACAGGTTCATCTTCGTCGTGAAACTTTTCTGTAATTTGTACAAAGGCAAAACATATGGTGACGATGAAAAATAAAATGACTAACTTTTTCATGATTACAATTTAGTTAAAACAGGGGGTGATAAAAGTTAAAAGAGGGGTAATCAAAAGTTAAAAAATTATGTTCCTGAATTGCCCCAAATTAATATTTATCTGAAATAATAAATGTGATTCTTTTTTTAAGAGTTGACTGTCAATACTACAAATGAATAGCCTAAAGGTTCATCAAACCGCAGATGATTTTATTCCATTTGTATGGAATGATTTTAATTACAATAACACAAAATAAGAAGCGTAGTTTTTTACCAGGCCTTACTAACACCGCCGTTAATGATGCGGATAAAATAGAGGTGTTTGTTTTCGAAATAGTCTGGAATGCTATCGTCTTTGTTTAACATCACCGGCCTGAAATTATAGTCTGAGAAAACTTTGTAATTAGGGTCGTTCAGCTGGCTCATGAAATCATAAGGATGTGCTATCAGCAACTTTGTAAATAAGTAGGTACATTCAAAACCTTTGAACACCATATCGCCTGCTATTCCTTTATATTTTGTCGCATAACCATCTGTAACAGTTCTGCTAAAATCATCCGTTTTATTATTGAAGTAAGGCGTTGTAAAATAAATAGGAAAGTTTTCAAATGCATCTTTCTTGGTTAGACTTTTAAAGCCATCCCAATTGGGCATTCCAACAAGCGTGGTTGTATAATGCTCACTTAAATCATAACATGCAGTGGTGAGGTCTTTTGCAAAACTTTCATCCAGCGAACCACCGATTATTATACACTGATAGTTGCTGTCCAGTTTTTTTGCAAGTATATCAGCTGTGATTGTATTATCAACATTGATGGTTTCAATATTCAATAAAGGTTTGCCATCGGGCTTGTTGATCATGTTGAAATATTCCGCCACCTTGTCTTCTTGGAATCCTTTTTTTCTTACCAGAAAAACTTTGTCTGTACCATGATTTTGTAATACAAAACTATAGATGGCTTCACAATGCGCTTTGAGTGTTGAGTTTACCAACACCAGGAATGGGTTGGCTGTAATGCCACCATCGTTTGGATAAGTTGCAGAAATAAAAGGGATATTACGCTTCAAAGCAAAAGCTGCGAGTTGTTTGTATTCCTGGTCTTTTACCGATCCAATAATCAGGTCGAGCTTATCAAGTTTGCGGGCATTGATTAATTTATCAACGGGTGAAATGTAAGATTTGGTGTCGTAGATGTAGGCTTCAATTTTACTGGTATCTGTTCGTAAAGAATCTAGTGCTAATTCTACTCCATTAATAAAATCTACCGCTGGTGAAATAAAGTGGGGGATACCCTTGTATTTGAATTTACCTTCTACTGAAAAAACAGAATCAAGGTAAAGAGGGGCAAAAATACCTACCCGAAATGTTTTGGCTACAGGTGAAGCGGTGGCCTGCGCAAAGGAAGCATGTTGAAATGAAGTAAATGCTATAACAATACATACTAACCTGAGATAACGATTCTTCATAATTTTTGCTTCTGTAATTAACGGGTTGCCTTTTAAATATTTAATCAATTCATTTTTACTTATTCCCACTCAATTGTTGCCGGTGGCTTACTGCTGATGTCATACACTACCCTGTTAATTCCCCTAACATTATTGATAATTTCGTTTGAAATATCTGCTAAAAAATCATAGGGTAAATGTGCCCAATCTGCTGTCATGCCATCAACAGACGTTACGGCTCTCAAAGCCACCGTAAATTCATAAGTTCTTTCATCTCCCATTACGCCAACACTTTTTACCGGTAGTAAAATAGTGCCTGCCTGCCACACACTGGAATATAAATTTGCCTTTTTTAATCCGTTCGTATAGATGGCATCTGCTTCTTGCAATAACCGTACCTTTTCTTCAGTCACTTCTCCTAAAATTCGTATACCAAGGCCGGGTCCGGGGAATGGATGCCGGTAGAGCATATCGTACGGGATGCCAAGTTCCAATCCCACCTTTCTTACCTCGTCTTTAAAGAGCGAACGAAGTGGTTCTACCAACGACATTTTCATTACATCGGGCAATCCGCCAACATTGTGATGAGATTTTATGGTGGCTGATGGACCATGTACAGACGCAGATTCAATTACATCGGGGTAAATGGTTCCTTGTCCAAGGAAATCGATATTTTCTATCCTATGTGCTTCCTGGTCAAAAATTTCTATAAAACATCCACCGATGACTTTTCTTTTTTCTTCAGGATCCGTTTTGCCGGCAAGCTTTGTATAAAAATGTTCTTTGGCATCTACCCCTTTCACATTCAATCCAAGTTTATCATACATTGCTATCACCTGTTCAAATTCATCTTTTCTTAACACACCGTTATCTACAAAAATGCCAAACAGGTTTTCCCCGCAGGCTTTGTGTATTAAAGTTGCAGCCACTGTACTGTCAACGCCGCCACTCAATGCCATGATGACTCTCTTGTTGCCAATTTTTTCTTTTAGGGCAGCAACCGTATCACTTATAAAATGAGCCGGGGTCCAGTCCTGTGAGCATTTACAGATTTCCACAAGGAAATTATGAATGATCATTTTACCATCGGTAGAATGATATACTTCCGGATGAAATTGCAAACCATACAAAGCGAAAGCAGCTTCATCGGTTCGCTTAAAGGCAGCTACCGGAATACTTTCTGTGGTCCCCAATATTTCAAAACCTGCTGGTAATGTTTTAATGGTATCACTATGGCTCATCCATACCTGCGAGTTGGCGGGTACATTTTGTAATAAAATATCCTCTTTAAGTTTTTCGAGTTTTGCCCGTCCGTACTCTCTTTTGTCACTTTTTTCTACTTTTCCTCCAAACACTTTGGCAGTTAGCTGAGCTCCGTAACAAACGCCCAATACAGGCAGTTGGGCCGAAAGTGCCGCAATATCAATGACTGGTGCACCTTCCTCATTTACTGAAAAGGGAGAACCCGAAAGAATAATTCCTTTCAGTTCAGGAGTAATTTCTATTGATTTATGGAAGGGAATTATTTCGCAAAATACGTTGGCTTCTCTAACTACTCTTGCAATTAGCTGTGTGTATTGAGACCCAAAATCGAGGATCAGTATTTTTTCCGTCATAGTGCGGCGAAGTTAAATAATACCCATCACAATTTGAGGGCGGGAAAAATTGTAATGTGATATTATTATTATTTTGTGAACATTTCTTGTTCATAGCAAAGAAAAATATTACCAATGGTTTGCAAAGCAGATTTTAAATTCAAATCTTTACAAAAAAAAGTTAATTATGAAACGACTATTATTTTATTGTATTTCCATCATTTCTGTTTGTTCGTGTAATGAGATGGGTATTGTTGGAAGTGGAAACATTATTACGGAAAACAGGCAAACCGGCGATTTTAAGGGGGTTTCCGTAGGAGGCGCATTTGAAGTGGAAATTCACTTAGGGGCTACAACTGAGGTAAAAGTTGAGGCAGATGATAATGTTATTAAAGATATAGAAACAGAAGTGAGTGGAGGCGTGTTAAAGATCAGCAACCGGGGCGAATTTAGTTTTAGCAATACGCACATGAAAGTTTACATAACTGTTCCTCAGCTTAACTCCATTAAAAGTTCAGGTGCATCCGATGTGAAAATTTTAGATGTTGTAAAAAATACCGGTAAAGTTTCATTTGATGTTTCCGGTGCCGGAAGTATTAAAGGTGAAGTAGATGCACCGGAAGTTGATGCAGAAATTAGTGGAGCCGGCAACATGACTTTAAGTGGCAGAACCAAAGATTATACTGGCAAAGTGAGTGGTAGTGGCGATCTTAAAACAGCTGATTTGATGAGCGAAAATACGGAAGTAAGAGTGTCTGGCGCCGGAAGTGCGTGGGTGCATGCCAGTGTGTTATTAAAGATTAATGCAAGTGGAGCAGGCAATGTTTATTACAAAGGTGGGGCAAAGGTTGAAGAGCATTCCAGCGGTGCTTCCACCATAAAAAAGGAAGATTAATTCAAATTATTCTTAGCGGCACTTAGTAAAGAATTGATGTATGATCAATAAAAAACCCCGGACAATCCGGGGTTTTTTATAACTATGATAATTACTTTTTTATTGCTTTATAAACCGAACGCTGGAAGTTGAAGCGTCATCAGTAATTCCTGTAAGGGTGTAAATGCCCGGAGCCAGGTTAGTGCAATCTATTTCTACCAGGCTTGCTCCGGCACTGATGGGGCTTTTTGCGCTCTTTACAATTCTGCCATTCATATCGGTAATAAGGGTTTCAATGATGCCATTTTTGTCAGCCGAAATACTCAATGAAGTTTTAGTAGTTACGAGTGACGGATACAGTCCCACAAAATCCAGGCCCTTGCTTCCATTGATTGCAACGATTGGAGAGTAAGATACTTTTCCATCAATATCAATCATTTTAAGCCTGTAATAATTTCTGCCTTTTAAAGGAGCCGGATCTACAAAATCAAATGGTTGAGCACATCTTGCCTGGGTAGCCCCAATTGCATTAATGGAAGAAAAGCTCCTTGTTGTAGATGATCTTTCAATCTCCATTTGAATATTGGTAGACAGGCAGGTTACTTTCCAGTTTAATGCGATACCATGGTTGGATTTTTGTCCTTTAATATATTCCAGTTTAATAGGCAGCGTACCTCCGGTAGTTACGTCTGCCCAGGTTAATCCTATTTTAACAGCGTCAACGACCGTCTCTACTGAATTTGAAGATGACCCTTGCCTTAACCCTATTGAGTTAAGTGTTGTTTGACCAATTGTGGTATCGGTGAATGCTTCCGGTGTACCTGCTAAAGCTTCTGTAGCAGGTACTCCCGAGGATAACACCCACATGTTTGTGGTGTCACTGTCAGTAGGCACAACACTTAAAGTATGTTTCACAATTATCAGATAAGTTGTGTTTTTGGCCAGGCTGGTTGTGCCGTAGGCAACTGTTCCCGCTACTGACGAATTACTTATGCCAAAGTTTACAACATTAGCCGTTACTTTTACAAATACACGTGCTGCAAACATTGAAAAACTGGTTCCGGTACCAGTTCCCAGGTGGAAAAAATAATCGCCATTTTTATTAGCTGCAGCTTCTGTTACATTTACAAGAAATGAATAATAAATATCCTGGCCCGGTGTATTTTGAGCAGTAAACATCCTATTGTCATCCTCACCACCAGCATTTTTTATTAGGGCAGCATTTCCAACTCCACTTCCCGGTAAGCCTGCATAGGTTAATCCGGTTGTAGTTCCAATTGGCCTTGTGTATTGTCCACTATGGGCCGTCCATCCCTGGGCCGAAAGTGTGTCGCTAAAATTAAAATCTTCTGTGAGTAACGATTGTGCATTTAACAGGCCAGCAGCCAGTAAGAGACAAGAGAATAAACAAATTTTTTTAGTAAATTTTTTTTTCATGTGTTTGATTTTAGTCTGAAATGTAAAGGGATTGTAAATTAATATTATTTAACCTGGGGCTGCTTCAATAGAGCTTATACTTATGCACTTAACATAAATATAAAATGGGATAGTGGTTGACTTGAAGTTAATTAAATCTTCGAATATTCGATCTGCCTAGTCTATTTTTTTTAATAATGTAACAAAAACGGGAAAATGATCGCTATATCCGTAGTTGTACGTATTTCCGTCCCAGGTTCTTTTGGTATAACCCTTGTATCTGCCGGTTGTTTGCGTTAAAAATTCCTTATTAAAAATAGTTGCCTTATAATAAAATAACTCTTTTTGATTTTTATCCAGCCAGCTACCGGATAATAATATCTGGTCAAACAAACCCCATGCATCCTGGTAGGCCAATGTGCCAATGCCTTGTTTGTAAAAATCGACCCACGGATTATAAATATCTGTAGATGAAACACCCGAAATTTTACTTTTTGCTTTGAGCACTTTTACAAGACTTGGGCTTACAGGATCATCATTTAAATCTCCCATAATAACAATCTTGGTTTTAGGATTGATGGCCATCAATGAATCTACCCGAATTTTACAAACAGTTGCTGCTGCTGCACGGGCAGGAATAGAGCGTTCTTCTCCACCTGATCTTGAAGGCCAATGGTTCACAAACACATGGATAGTGTCTGACCCTAAAATTCCTTTTACATATAATACATCCCTGGTAAAATAGGAATCTTTTGATCCACCTGGCAGTTTTACAAATAAGGGGGCGCTAAATAATACTTTGAAATATTTTGGATTGTACAATAAGCCAACATCAACTCCCCGTTTATCAGGAGAATCGTAATGTTCAAATTTTATACCCCTGCTTTTTAATTGGGAAAGATTAATGAGGTCATTTAAAACAGTATCGTTTTCAATTTCGGCTACACCGCACAAAGCAAGTCCATCGGGATTAATATCAGTTCCAATTTGATATATTACTGAGGATAGCCTGCTGATTTTATCAAGGTAAACATGGGAATTATATTGCTTTTCACTTGAGGGTAAAAATTCTTCATCATCAACCAAGGGATTGTTGACGGTATCGTAAAAATTCTCGAGGTTATAGAAACCTATTAAGGCCGACTTGTACTGATGTTGCTGAGAATAACTAACAAATGAGAAAGAAATTAATATAACCGTAATTAGCAGTTTTTGCATAGATTGCTTTTGAATAATGAACGCAAACATACGCAATGATAGTAAATCAAACCTTTTTGGTTTGGGGTATTAAAAAATAAATGATGTTTACAAATTAGTATTCAAATAACTGCCGGGCATATACCTTTGAGCCTGGGAAAAACTTTAATTAATATATGCCAAAACTAAAACTACTACTGGTATTCCTAATTACCAGTACGCTCACTTTTGGGCAGGAAAAGCCCGTGGTTGATACCGCAGCAAAAAAGGAAAATTCCATTATTGAAGAATTGAAAGAAGGTTTGTTAGATAACACACCAACAATTTCTTTAGACGATAATGATCTTGGAGATGGGGGAAGCCAGAATATTTCTTCCCTGCTAACTGCCGGCCGTGATCCTTATTTTTCTGCTGCTGCCTTTAACTTCAGCGCAGTAAGATTTAAAATTCGTGGGTACGACAATGATCTTTTCAGCACTTACATGAATGGCATTCCAATGGATAATCTTGATAATGGATTTACTCCCTATGGATTATGGGGTGGATTAAATGATGTAATGCGTAACAGGGATGTATCCTATGGGTTGCATTATAATACATTTGCCTACGGCGATATCGGTAGTAGTACCAGCATTGATTCCCGTGCAAGTAAACAAAGAAAACAAACCAGTTTTAGCTATGCCAATTCCAATCGCAATTATAATCACAGGTGGATATTAACGCATTCAACAGGGATGGGTAAAAAAGGCTGGGCATTTTCATTTAGCGGAAGCAGACGGTGGGCAGATGAAGGCTATGTACCCGGCACTTATTATGATGGCTGGAGTTATTTTGCCGCAGTAGATAAAAAACTGGGACAAAATCAATTGCTGTCTTTAACTGTTTTTGGTGCACCAACAGAAAGCGGAAGACAAGGTGCGGCTGTACAGGAGATGCTTACGCTGGCTGGCACCAACTATTACAATCCTAACTGGGGTTATCAAAATGGAAAAAAGAGAAATGCAAGTGTTGGCAAAACCAACCAACCGGTAATAATTTTAACACACGATTGGCGCCTGGGGTCAAAAACAAATCTTGTAACGGCAGCCGGATATTCTTTCGGAGACAGAAGTGTTACTGCACTTGATTGGTACAATGCACCCGATCCCCGACCTGATTATTATCGTTACCTGCCTAGTTATTATAACAGTGTTGTAAACCAGGATACTTACCAATACAACCAGTTACAAAATTTATTAAGTACGGATGAAAATGCAAGACAAATAAATTGGGCCCGGCTATATGATGTAAACAGAACCAATGTTAGAACTATTAAAGACGCTGATGGCATTTCCGGAAACGATGTTACGGGAAAAAGATCTTTGTATGTGATAGAAAATCGCATTATCAATACAAAGCGCCTTAACCTGAATACTGTAATTAATAGTCGCTTCGGCAAGCATACAGATTTTACTGCAGGCGCATCTTACCAAATTCAAAAAAATCATTATTATAAAGAGATTGATGATTTATTGGGTGGTGATTTTTATGTAAATCTTAACCAGTTTGCTGAAAGAGATTTTCCATCAAATAATGTAGCCAATCAATACGATGCAGATCATCCAAATGGAATATTACATAAAGGTGATAAATATGGCTATGATTATGATTTGAGTATTAACAAAGCTGCCGCATGGGCACAGGGAGTATTTAAATACAACAAAGTTGATTTTAATATTTCATCTGAAATTTCTCAAACACAATTCTGGAGAACAGGTAATGTCAGAAGCGGCCTTTTTCTAAATGATTCTTATGGTAAAGGCACAGTAAACAACTTTACCAATTATAGTGTAAAGGGTGGTGTTACGTATAAACTGAACGGGCGTAATTATTTCTTTGTAAATGGTTCGTATGGAACTAAAGCACCTTTTTTCGAAAACGTTTATATCTCCCCACGCTCACGTAGTACGGAGCAGGATAATATTACCAGCGAAACCATCCAGTCTGCAGAAGTCGGCTATGTAATGAATGCCCCTAATTTAAAAATTCATTTAAGTGGTTACTATACTAAGTTTCAAAACCAAATGGATGTAATGACTTTTTACCATGATGGTTATCAAAACCTGGTAAACTATGCACTAAACGGAATTGATAAATTACACTTTGGTGGTGAGTTTGGGGTTGAGGCAAAAATTACACCTTCTCTTTCTGTAAATGGTGCAGCAGCAGTAGGCCGCTATTATTATGATAGCAGGCAGCATGCAACAATAACTGTAGATAATAGTACAGCAATATTAGCAGAGCAAACTATTTATTCTCAAAACTTCAGAATTCCTTCTACACCGCAACAGGCTTTCAGTTTAGGTACAACTTACCGTTCTCCTAAATTCTGGTTTGTTAGCCTTACAGGAAATTATTTTGACCAGGCCTGGCTAAGTTTTAATCCAATCCGTCGCACATTTGAAGCTACGGATGGGGTAGATTATAAAAGTACTACCTGGGATGCAATCATCGACCAGTCAAAATTTGACAGTCAATTTACGCTGGACTTCTTTGGCGGATATTCCTGGAAATTACCAAAGCATTATAACATCGATAAAAAATCAACCTTCCTGGTATTTAATGCCGGTATCAATAATTTACTAAACAATAAATCCATCGTTACGGGTGGTTATGAGCAATTACGTTTTGATAGTGACAATAAAGACATCAATAAATTTCCACCAAAATTATACTATGCCTACGGGTTGAATTACTTCATAAGTGCAACGCTGAGGTTTTAGTATTTAAAAGTAATTGTTTAAAAAAAATCAAACATGTTAACAAGAAATTTCATCAATATGCAACCTAAAAAAATGTCCTTTTGGCTGGGCTGTTTTGTAGCCATTTTAACGTCCGTATTATTCATCTCTTCCTGTAGCAAGAAGTTTGATGAACCACCAATATTTCAGGCGCCAAATATTACTGCCAATAAAACCATTGCAGCTTTAAAAGCAGCGCACGTAAACGGCCAGGTTGAGTCCCTTACAGATGATTTAATTATAGAGGGCATTGTAAACGCAGACGACAGAAGCGGTAACTATTACAAACAAATCAGCATACAAGATGCAACCGGTGGTATCACCATACGTTTGGACGGAACTAATTTATATAGCACTTACCCGGTTGGCCGTAAAATTTATATTAAGCTAAAAGGTTTGTTTATGGGTGATTACAATGGCCTTATCCAGATTGGTGGAAGTTCTGGCTTGAGTGGAGGTTTTCTAAATGTAAATCCATTGGCAAGTAACCTGTTTGATACTTATATAATAAAGGGAAGTATAGATAACCCTGTTCCTGCAAAACTGGTAACATTTGCTGATCTTAACAGCTCATTACAAAGTATGTTAATTCAAATTGATAATGCTGAATTTGTAACAGGAGATACCAGTAAAACATTTGCAGATGCTGTAAATAGCTTGTCCCTCAATTTAAATGTAAAAACCTGTACAGGTTCTTCCACTGTAATTGTTCGTACCAGTGGATATGCAAATTTTGCCGGCATTAATGCCCCCAATGGTAATGGTAGTTTGTTTGCTATTTACACAACTTTTGGTACAACCAAACAACTAATTGTAAGAGATACAAGTGATGTTAAATTTTATGGTACACGTTGTGGAAGTACAGGCGGTGGTGGTGGTACCGGTGCAAGAATAACTATTGCAGCTTTACGGGCAATGTACACCACTGGCGATATTAAGCTGGGATCTTATAAAATAGGTGGTGTTGTAATATCAGATGGTGCCAACAAAAATGTTTCAAACGGCAATGTCGTAATCCAGGAAGGAAATTCTGGTATACAGGTTTATTTTGGAGGTACACTTAATTACAGTTTGGGCGATTCAGTTATCATTGACGTTACTGATGACTCGTTAATCAATTACAAGGGTTCATTAGAAATTAAAACTCCCTTTGGAACTGTAGCGCCAGCCGCAATAGCAACTGGAAAAGTAATAACTCCCCAGGTAAGAACAATTGTCCAGTTGAATACCGGCCTGGGGGCTCCCTTGGGCGACCCGGCCAATATAGAGTTTACTTTAACATCGATTATTGGTGCCACGGCTTCACCCGCTGGAACTTTTAACGGCAACAAAACTATTACGGATGCCGGAGGTAATATTACACTTTATACTGCTTCAGGCGCCACTTTTGCATCATCTGTAATGCCGGCG
>JBDUEK010000053.1:0-43866 GCA_040002495.1 Ferruginibacter sp. | reverse complement strand
CCAGAATTAAATTAAAAAGACTCTATCCGACAATATCAACTTGACATGACACTAGTGCGTTTCGGTTGTTATTACCTGTTGTCATAAACTTCCTGTTTAATTCACCATTCTAACATTCAGTCCTTCATCTTGCGTGAGTCCTCCCTCATTACCCTATTGTACGGGATGGCGGCTCGTTGCCAGATTAATATGACCTCTGCTGACTTCTACTCCATAACCAAGATTGATTGGCAGACCTTTAGGTAAGTTTATAAACTTTCGGTTCATGTAGCCTCTGCATTTACACAGTAATATTCCGTACAGTAATGGGCTTTTGTTTCTTTTGCAACATCACCCACAATACCCCGCCTTATATGCAGTTTCTGTTCGTAGGCTTCCTGATAGCCATCTGGATCGCCTGCTTCCTTCAGATTCCACCTTACGATGGACACCCTTGCCATTGGCTAATGATACGTACTACAACGCTCATTCGGGTCTTGCCCCCTATAACTTATGTACATGCCTGACGCACACAAAAAACTCCCGGGATTTCCCAGGAGTTTTAAAACCATAACTATAATAAATATATTATAAATTGACCGGAGTAGGTTTAAACAAATCCGCTTGTACCTGTTTTGGTGTGTTGGGGTTTGTATTGGCTTCGCTTTGAGGATATAACATCCTTTGAGGGATTTGTGCACCTGTTACATTGGGTGCTAAACCAATTGCATTTTTAGTTCTGCGGATATCGTTGAACTGCTCAAAATGACCAATAAAAGAAATAAATCTTTCTTCAATTATTTGTTTCAGCAACGCATCATTTGCTGCCAAAGTACCCGGGTTTTTTAAGCCTCCGGCAGCAAAATCAGCAGCAGTATAGGGATCGTACTTTGCTCCGTAAAAAGTTACATAACTTGCCGGCAGGTAGGAAGTAATCATTGACCTGTGTGTATTTAATGCTGTTAAGGCAGGTGTAAAGTTTCCCAAACGTATGGCTGCTTCTGCTTCAATTAACCTGGCTTCCTTGTATGTCAAAATAGGATAGCTTTCATCAGAACCAAAAGCACCGTTACCATCCGGACCTGGTTGACCATTATCTGCGAAAAATCCCCAATCTCCGCCATTAATATTACATTCATACGTGTTGAAATAATTATATCCCGGCAAATAATAATACCAAAACCGGGCAGATTCATCTGTTTTTGCATCTCCCCTGTATTTGGCATCGGTTGGGTCAAGCATACGTGGTGCCAAAGCCTTGTCTGCACTCATGTAGGTGTCCCTGTCATAAACCAGGAAGGAATAGAACAAGTTAAAATCGGTCAGGTAAGCATTGCCATGTTTTGCAATCATATCAGATGAAGGATCATCTATACCCAATAATGCATTGTCATACGCTTTTTGATATTCTTTTGTATGCAAATAAAATCTTGCTTTTAAAGTATAGGCGGCCTTAACCCATTTAGTAAGATTTCCCCCATAAAAAATATCCTTTGAACCCGGGTTGATACCAACACCACTCTTCAGGTTTACAATAGCATCATCCAACAGCTTTTGTACAGCTGTATATACAGTTGCCTGGGGATCGAATTTAGGCTGTGGGAAAGCTGCAGCATCACCTGCTTCTGAAAAGGGGACATCGCCCCATAAATCAGCCGCGGTTCCACCGGCCTGTGCCTTCATAACCTGGGCAATACCTGCAACAATTTTATTGTTGATCAAAGCAGCTTGGTTTCGAATAACTTCCGTCTCGCCAATAACGCCACGGTAAGCTACACTCCAGGTATTATCAAAGTCACCAGCCGCAGTTACATATTGCCATACGCCCAGGTATTGGCGGTCGTTACCTGTAAATGATCCTGCCCACATACCAGCATTTCTTACTATATCGCCTTCATAAAACACAATGCTGGAAACCTGCGCTCCATTCAGCAATAAATTTGTGGTGGCATCTGCAGCTGAATTGGGACTAATATTTATTTTCTCAAACGATTTTTTACAACTCAACATACTAAATGTGGCACCTGTAAATAAAATTATTGAAAGTATCTTTTTCATTTTTCCCTTTTTAGGTGATTAATAGTTGATCCTGATTGTGAAGAAATAAGACCTGGTACTTGGATTATTGAAATAATCCAATCCCCGTCCATTAGTAGGACCAGATAAGTTTGTCTCCGGATCAATTCCGCTATATTTTGTCCACAAAGCAAGATTACGTCCACTTATGGAAAAATCTATTGATTGCAAATGTGTTTTTGCTTTGAACCTGTCGCCATTTAAACTATAACCAATTGCTACCTCACGTAAACGGGTACGAGTACCTTCTTCAATAAATTGCTTACCGGGCCCGTTAAAACCACCACCTAAATTATTATACCAGGTTTCTGTTAAAGCCACCGGACCAGCACCAAAATCACCAATATTGCCACGGAAAGGGGTTCCTGCAGTAATCGTAGAGCCAGTAGCAGTTTTTAAATCTGTGGTATAAACTGTTTCATTTCCGATAGCGGCTGGCTTGCCAAACACATTCAATGCTCCCCTGGTACCATTCCAAATATCACCACCCTGCACATGTTCAAATAATGCGCTAACTGAAATTCCTTTGTATCCTATATTAATACCGGCAGAACCTGTCCATTCAGGATTTGAATTACCAATTACTAGTTCATTGGCAGCTTTACCAGTTGGAAAGCCATCTGCATTCAGTACCAATGCACCTTTGCTGTCACGCTCAAAATCTTCACCCCACAATGTACCTACACTGTATCCTTCCACTGCACGTGAACTAGAGCCTGTAAAACCATTTAAGAAAATTGATTTTGTGCCATTCAGGCTAATCACCTTATTGGTGTTTTTTGAAAATATAAAATTTGTACTTACTGTAAAATCATTCTTTTTGTACAACTGCAAGCCTAAATCAGCTTCCACACCTTTATTTTGCAACTCCCCTGCATTTGCCCAGGTATTATCAAAACCTGTAGAACTTGGTACCTGTACAGAGAAAATAGCTCCTGTAGTTTTATTTTGGTAATAAGTAAATCCGAGACTTACTTTATTGCCGCCAAATCTAAGGTCTGTTCCCACTTCATATTCTGTTTTAATTTCAGGCTTTATAGTAGGGCTACCCTGCCTGAAACTGCGTGAATAACCACCACCATAGGTATCAGAAGCTGCATCCAGACCGCCGCCCCAGCCTTCAACCTCAGTTAAAGGAAGAAAATAAGTTTGAGAGAGGTAAGCTCCGGGCTCAACACCCACTTTACCATAGGAGCCTCTTAATTTACCAAAAGTTAAAAATTTGGAATTTTCAAGCCCCCCCAGTTTGGTAAACTGCCAGGCAAGTGATGCGGATGGAAAGAAATTTGTACCAGCATAAGTAGTAGCCTCTTCATTACGTCCAGTGAGGTCTAAAAACAACATGCCGGCATAAGCAAAACTTGCCTGTGCTAAAAATGCAGATTTACGGGTTCTTGTAAATTCATTAAATGGCACCCTTGAAGTTGAGGGGGAATTGGCCAGGTTAGCTGGTGCATCCGGCAAAATAAAATTCCTTACTGTAGTTCCGATATTTGAATAATACTGACTATTGTAATTATGCCCCACTACCAGGTCTAAACTGAGGTCTTTTGACAGATCCGAGTTAAAACGTAAAAGAACAGAATTGGTAAACTGGCGCTCAGTAATGGTTTGGTTGGTATATTTACCACCGTTATTGCCTCCTGAAGATAATGCAGGGAAAAAATCTGTTCTGCCATCAAGATAATAGTCAATACCAGCCCTTTCAATAAGCGCAAGGTTTTTAGTAAGATTTAATGATGCCTCCATGTTTGGAGTAAACCGGTCAACTATAGAATTACTCTTTATACGGTTCATTATCCAGAAGGGATTGTCATATCCCGAGGTGGTACCCTTACCAATTGGGTTACGGTAAGAAACCTGGCGATTAGCAAATGCTACACCTGCTGCGTTAACATAAGTTCCTTCGTAAATTTCACCATTAAAATCAGGAGAAGTACGCAAACCACCCAGGAATAGGCCATTCAGGTTTGACCCTTGCTGTAAACGGTTAGAATTTACATTCGAATAAGCAAGGCCTGCAGTTAATTTGAATTTATCGCCGAAACGCCTGTCAACATTTAACCTGAAAGCCCACCTGTCATAATCAGAGCCTGCCTTGGCAATACCCTTTTGGGTTAAATTGGCAATGCTTGCATAAAATGTAGATTTATCATCACCCCCACTAAAAGAGATATTATTATCATAATAAGCGCCAGTTCGGAAAAGATCCCTTCCATGATCATACACCTGCTTAGATGTTTTACCTCCATGTACGTTTGCCGCTGTACCATTTGCAAGCGGGTAACGCTTGGTGCCATCAGACAATAAAACATATTCGCCTGTAGTAGTACCTACATCTGGCGTGCCAGCCCTATCTGCAATTTTATCCCCCCAACTGGAAGAACTGGTACCATTGTACCTGCCACCGGTTCCCTGGCCGTAATTGGTTTGCAGAGGAACTGATTTATTCAGTTTATCAAGTGATAAAGTAGAAGAGAAAGCTATATTTACCTTATCGCTTCTGCGTCCTTTTTTAGTAGTGATTAATATTACCCCGTTTGCAGCGGCTGTACCCCACAAACCGGCTGCAGCAGCGCTTTTTAAAACCTCTACAGAAGCAATATCATTTGGATTGAGATCACCTAAACGGGATTGTTCCACTACTCCATCTATACTATTGGTGGGAGAAAGGGGGTCACTATTAATATTGCTGTTAAATATGGGATTACCATCAATTATTATTAATGGCTGTGTATTACCGGTAATGGTACTTTGCCCACGGATCTGGATATAAGCACCAGCTCCGGGATCGCCACTTGAACGCTGCACCTGAATACCCGAAGATTTACCGGCAAGTCCCTGTAAAACACTTGTTTCACCAGAACTTATTATTGCATCACCTTTTATAGTGCTTTGGCTGGACGCTAATTTATCTTTACGGGTAGAAAAACCAAGAGCTGTAATCACCACTTCAGCTAGTTTGTTTTCGCTGGAAGTCATTACAATGTCAAAAGAAGATTTACTTCCTACTTTTATTGTCGACGTTTCATAGTCAATTGAAGTTACCGTTAATACATCTCCGGTTTCTGCTTTGATTTTGAAATTACCGTTTTCATCAGCAGCTACTGCCGCACCGCTTTTTGTTTTCACGGTTGCACCGGGAACAGCAGCACCTTTTGAGTCTGTAACTTTTCCGGTAATTACCCGAGTCTGAGCTGAGGCGACTCCAATTGATAGTAATATAACTATCATTATAGTCATAAATTTTCTCATGTTGTTTTTTTATTTTAGATAATTAAAAAAATTGAAACGCTTTGTTAAAGCATAACCGAAAAGTATTACTGTGTTAACAATATCTTAAAGAAAGATGCGTTACTGAACGTTTTTGCTGCGTGAATATCAAAAAAAAAGTTAAAAAAAATTAGTATCCTTTCAATAAAATGGGTTCAAAATGCAAAATATTGTAAAAAGTGATATTTGTAAAAAGTTAACGAATTGGGTTGTATTCACTAATTTTTAAAATAAATGATAATGTTGAGTGAAATATTTGCAATAAGATGCGTAGAAACTACACATTTTAAAAAATCTACAAAAAAGTAACAATAAACTAAAAAAAATGAAGTTTTAAAGCTCTAAACTAATTTTTTACGTTTCGCAAAAAAAAAGTGCCCGAAATATGCCAGGCACGTTTTTTTAAAATAAAAGTTTAATAATCAGAATTTATTGAGCGATAATTTTTTGATTTTTCTATTCTTTTATAATTGCCATAGCGGCGGTATTATCCTCATTTTTATCTAAGTTTTGATTTACTAATGGATGGCCAAGCCGGGTTGAGAATGCCTGTGTTTTAAGATCTGCAAAATTAAAACCTGAACCAATTTGTATGGGTAATATTGGATAATCAAGTCGCCTCCACGATGTCCAGTCATCGTATCCGTTACTATAAATGTAATCCAAGCCTGCAATTCAGTCTTTTACTTGTTAGTGTCGACGGCTATCAGGTAATTTACCACCGGCAGAATAAAAAATGGGTTACAACTTTTCAACTATTCATGCGTTTATTATTTATTCAGATAAATGATGAATAACTATATGGGACGGTTTATATATTTGGTATACTGCAAAAAATATTCTGAAACACGAAAAAAATGATATAAAATTCAATATACCTTCGCAGTCAATTTTTAAAACTCTTTAAACTTAACTTTCACCCAAACCCAGAAACAGCAAAACAATAACCCCATGGTTAAAAGAATTTTATTAATTGATGATGATAAAGAGGATGCAGAACTTTTTGAAGATGCCCTCGGTGAAGTTGATAAAACGGCTAGTTTTGTTTATATGGATAACCCAAGAGAAGCACTGGATCAACTAACTCAACTACATATTCAGTTACCCGACATGATTTTTCTTGATATAAATATGCCTTCGATAAGTGGCTGGGAATGTTTAAAAGAATTAAAAAAACATGACACTTTAAAAGAAATACCTGTTATAATGTATTCTACCTCATCGTATCAGCGGGAAGGTAAAATTGCTTTGGAACGGGGTGCAACTGCATTTATGACAAAGCCCTATGATTTTATTGAATTGAAAGAAAATATTCAGGGGCTTATTTGCACTTTATAAAGCGGTTATCAATTTTGCTACTTTTTCCTTGACTCAATATTTCCACTAAACTTTATTGCAATAATTGTTTAAAAAACGGAGCAAGTTCGTTGGCTAAAATTGCATGATCGGCTACATCAGGATGTCCACCGCAACCGTGTGCCTGCATAGGTTGAAAGAAATAAACTGCCACCCTTTTACCTGACACGTACATTGCGTCAATTGTTATTTTTACTGCCGTTAAACAATTTTGCAATAACTGCCTGTTATTTCCATTTACCATGGCACTGCTTAATAAAGCTATCTGTGCTTCCGGGTATGTTGCTTTTACCACTTCCACAAACTGAACATAGTTGCCAACAAAAGCAGCACTATCAAATGGCAGCCTTGCACGCTTACCATCGCCGTTACTAAAATCGTTGGTGCCCAACGCAATGCTTACAATTTTTGGAGTAAATAAATGGAAGTTCCATTTAGCTGAATTGGCATATTGAAAATCGGGTTTATCAAATACCTGCGGCATTGTGGGGCCATCACTATTCCAGTTACGATAAATACCGATCCCACTCACACTACTTAAAATATAATTCACTCCCAGTGTTCTTGCCACACGAGGACCGTAAGCAAAATATGCATTGTGCTGGTCGTGGTATTCACCGGTTCCGCAAGCCACTTCTGAAGGATCTGCCGCAGCACCACAGGTAATACTGTTGCCAATAAATTCTATCAATGGCGCATCGGAAACTTTGAGCGGCCTTATATTTTTACCGCTAACTTTTTGAATCAGTATGGGCCCGGTATGCGCTTCCGTGGTTTTATAAATCCAGATTGTATGTTTGCCTGCACCCGGTGCAGTTAGTACAACCGAGTGACTTACATTTCCTTCAATTTTTATTCTTTGTTGATAAACGCCATCCAGCTCGTACTGAAAATAACTGTGTATGTTTTCCGCCGGTAATGAAACAAATAACCGACATTCCGTTCCTTCAAAACTAAATCCAACATGTGCGGCAGAACTAATTAATTCAAGATTTTGTTGGCTATCAACTACAAACCTGCCATAGGGATTTAACGATGTTGCAGGCAATTCATCTACACCATTCGTACTCAATCTGGAAGCATTGCAGCCAAACAGGCATACAGTGATTATTATAACCCAACTGTTTAATTTAATGACCATAATGATTATTTTGAATGCCTTTAAATATCGGATAAAATATTAATCAAAGGAGTAGTTAATGGTTCTTTTCTCAAGCTGACTTTGCATAGCCAGTTCAATTATACGAATATTGTTGCGAGCCTGTAACGCTGTTACAGCTAACTGTTCTTTACCAACAATAGCATTATAAATATTTTGATAAAATGCCGGGTAATTACCCTTTTCACTTTCAATTTTCCCGACAAAATGTTGCCCGTTTAATTCTGTATTAAGTGTGCCCCATATATCGGCCGGCTCAACACCCCAATTTTCTTTAGTCTGCGAAGTAAATCCGGCTTTTAATGCTTCTTCCTGTACATCCATACCATATTTTACAAAGGATCCATCTTTACCTAAAAGTATAAATCGAGCCAATGATTCTTTAACCAACATCCCTGCTTTAACAGATGCTTTAATGCCAGGATAATGCAGGATGACTTCAAAATTATCGATGGCTTTTCCTCCTTTTCTTTGAGTACGTAAATCAGCCGTGATGGCATCCGGCAAACCGAACAATACCTGCACCTGGTCAATCAGGTGAGATCCTAAATCGTACAAAATGCCCGTTCCCGGCGCATCTTCTTCACGCCAGGCAGTTGGTTTTAAAAAATTACGGAAACGGTCATACCGGCTTTCCAACTCAACAATTTCTCCCAATAATCGTTTATGGACGATTTGTTGAATGGTGTAAAAATCACTGTCAAATCTTCGGCTGTGATAAACAGATAAAACTACTCCCTGCTTTTCGGCCAAAGCAATCAAATCATCTGCTTCTGCAGATGTAATGGTAAATGGTTTATCCACCACCACATGTTTGCCTGCCAGCAAAGCTTGTGTGGCAAGCGAATGATGTGATGTATTGGGAGTGGTAATAATTACCAGGTCAATATTTTTATCGTTAAAAATTTCTTCAGGGGTTGCTACAACTGTTGCACCAGGGTACTTGCTTTTTGCAACTACAACCTGCTCTGGTTTTACCGCCCTTATTTTCACAAGCGATAACCCTTTAACCGTTGTTAAAACCGGTGCATGAAAGATTTGCCCGCCGATGCCAAAACCAATTAATCCAACCTTTATTACTTTGTCCATTGCTCTTAATATTTTTACGAATGATCTTTATATTACCGGTGTAAAGATACCGGTTACGATTATTGTGATGATTCATTGCCCCCATCTTTTAATTGCTTTACACAATTAGCAAGCGATCGGAAATTATGATAAGCGCCTTTCCATATCTGTCCTTTTAATGCAGTTTTCCTGGACGGGTCTTTATCAAGTCCGGAATCGTACCAGCCGCCGTTTACATGATCAATCAGGTATGTTTGAATATAGCTCCATTGCTGTTTAAACTTTTCATAATAATGCATCGGATCATTTGGATATTTGTCTGCCATCAATAACAAGGTGTTCATTGCTTCGGCCTGTGCCCACCAGTTTTTAGTATTCAATACGATCGTTATTGCCGGCTTGTTTTTAAAATAATAGCCTTCGTCATAAATACCTCCCACGCTTTTATCCCATCCATTTTTTAATACATGGTCAACCATTTTTTTTTCCACCGCATTGGTTTTTTCATCATGCTTTATACCGAGTGCATGAGAAGCTTCAAGCATCAGGTAAGCAGTTTCAATATCATGTCCAAAGGATACATGATCCAGGTTTTTGTGCTTTAAAATAAATGCCTGGGATGAATCACGAAAAGAAACCGGCGTCCAATCGGGCTGAAAGAAAAGTACCAGGTAGCCTTTTGGTGTTGTGATTTTATCCCGGATCAATAACAGCATTTCCTGTAACCTTTCCCGTACCAATTTATCGGGCCACACTTTATATAAATCTGTAAATGCTTCCAATAAATGAATGGAAGAGTTTTGGTCTTTATAACCGGTTTCAGCATTTGATGAAACGTTTAAACCTCTTACCACCGGTGTGCCGTCTCTTTGCAAATGCTGGAAATAACCTTTGTGTAGGGGATCGTGACTATGTGTTTCTAACCACATAAATGTTTGCTTTGCAAGACCAAGTGCTGCGGTATCGCCGGTAGCTGAGTAATATGCCGCCAATGCATAAATTGCAAATGCATTTCCATAAGCTTCCTTGGGAGAAACAGGATTACTTTTATCTACACCTTGCCTGGTAACCAATCCATAAAAACCGCCATAAGTTTTATCCCACATTACATCCCTTAAGAAATTAAATCCATGCTCTGCAGCGGCCAGGTAGTATGCTTTCTCCGGGTACAATTTTGCAGCCATGGCATTGGTCCAGGTATGACGGGCCTGTGTTACAATAAATTTATCTTGTGGGCCTGTTGGTTTAAAATCATAGGTAAATGTGCTTAAAAATCCACCATACAAACTATCGATCGATTGAGGATACCATTTATCTAATAACTCGGTTCTCAATGAATGTTCCAGGGCGGTTGCTAAGTGAAAGCGCTCTTCATTATTCCCTGCCAATACTGCTTTTTGAGCATTGGCAGTGGTGGCAATTAAGATGAATATTATTAAGGAATGTATTCTCATAACTGTTACTATTGGGACTTATTTTTTATTCAACTCAAGTTCATCAGCCAGCTCTAAAAATAATTGATCAATTGTTCCGCCGCCTAATCTTATTTGGAAATTAAATCTTCCTATTGGTGACTGTATAAAATATTAAATTCAAAAAATAATACATTACCTTCTTACTTAACCACGCAAACATTTACTTCAATTGCAGCTATACAATGCCTCTACTGCTGACTTTCCTTTTACTTAAAATCCGCACACCATCTTTACCACCCATAATAAATGAACTGGCAATGTTGTAAAACAGGGATGTTTCAACTACACCTGTAATATATTTAACGGTATTGTTTACTACTGAAAGTTCGGGCCACTCTTTAAAGAATACATCCAATAAATAATTCCCATTATCTGAAAGTACTGCACCATCCCTTTTATCATTGATGCGAAGCGATGTTGCCACACCAGGATATTCTTTTTCAATAATTGAAGTCACATACCGGATTGCCTGGGGTAATATTTCAATTACAAGTGGATACCTGATGTCGAAACTATTTACGTATTTACCCTCGTCACCTACAATCATAAATTCTTTTGCCATCGACGCCAGTATTTTTTCCTGGGTATGAATACCGCCACCGCTTTTCAACGCATTCAAATTTTTATCAACCTGGTCGCAACCATCAAAATAAATATCGATAGAAGATACCCTGTTGGCTTCAACTAAATTGATACCAAACCCCTCTAATAACTTTCGGGTAGCATACGAAGAAGTTAATATCTCAATTTTTAATCCCTTGTTAATTTTTTCATTTAATAATGCGGCAATATGTGCCATAGTAGAACCGGCACCTAAACCAATAACAGTGTTGGTTTGAATGAATGAGACTGCTTTTTCAGCAGCCGCTTTTTTAAAGTCCATTTAAAAATATAATGTACACTTCTTAATAAAAAGAAGTGTACAGATTTGTAATACTATTTCCTATGATTTTAATCCAGTTTTTTTAATGTAGCTGATGCTTTTTGTAAGACTATCAAACGGTGAACCGGGGCATTTATCCTGTTCAACAAAAGAATATTTTAAGCCTGCTTCTTTTTTATGTTTAAATATTTCTTTGAAATCAATTACACCGTTTCCAACTTCTGTAAATGCTTTGTTGGCAGAATCATCCATGTCTTTTAGATGCCATAATGGGAAACGGCCAGGATGTTTTTTAAATAGTTCAACCGGGTTTTGGCCTGCTTTTGAAACCCAGTAAAGATCTGCCTCCATTTTCACCAGGTCTGCATCTGTACCTAATAAAATATCATAAGGGTACACATCATCCTGTTTTACAAATTCAAAATCGTGGTTGTGATAGCATAGCTGTATACCAGCTTTTTTGCAGCGTTCACCCGCAACGTTTAATTGATCAGCTACTTTCTTATAATGATCAAGATTGCCTCTTTCCACATCCGATAAATAAGCACAAACCATGTATTTCAATCCTACAGCAGCCGCATCATCCACTGCCTTATCCCATTCGTGTAAAATGGTTCCTTTTACAATTGCTCCTTTGTCCATTTCTTCGCCTAACCTGTAATGCGCACTTGGCATAATAAGGCCATTGCTTTTCAGTAAAGCCGCAAACTCCGCCGGTGTCATTCCATAAAATTTCTGTGTACCAGTGTAGGTTGCGCCTTCAACAGAAGTAAAACCAATTTTTGCAATTTGTGCAATTGCTTCCGCAGGATCTTTTTGCATAGCATCCCTTACTGTGTAGAGTTGCACGCCTATTAACGAAGATTTTGCACTAAGATCATGTGGGGCCAATAATAAACCGGCAGATAGCAGCGAAGATGTTTTAATAAATGAGCGTCGTGTTGTCATTTTCTTTATTTTTTAATTGATTGAATTTGGATTTTTATAAAATAATTTGCCTTAAGAATTAGTAAAATCTACCGATTAATTTATTTTCAACGATCAACGTTTTCATTTGCATGGGATTAATGCCTCCTTGCTTTGCGTAAACAATTTTGCCACCCGGCTCCACCAAAATTGTATAGGGAAGTGCACCCGTCCATTTAGGATCCACGGCTTCAATTAATTTGTATTTATCATCCGAATTAAATAAATAATTGGTGTTTGAAAGTTGTAGATTGGTCAAGGCTTTTAAAACATTTTTTTCCTTACCAGGGTTGTCGGCACTGATGGTGAGGAACTCAAAATCTCTGCGCCTGTACATGCGATTAATGGTAACAAAGTCCGGAAGTTCATTTACACAGGGGCCACACCAGGTTGCCCAAACATTTATTAATCTTAATTTATCCGTATTATTTTTCAACAAGTCTTTTATGCCTGCTTCATCAATTTTTTCAAGCGATACGGGTTGTTTGGCCCATTCGATATCACTTTTAGCAACAAGGTCTTCCTTCTCTGCCCATTTAACAGAACAGCCAAATACTTTTGTTGTTTTTACGGCTACGTCCCTGCCTGCCAGTAGGTCTTCAATGGCATTTTGAGTATCCAGGTTTTTAGGTGTTCCGGCAGGGTTTTCAATGTCATCAATTCTACCCTGGTATCTGAGTTTGCGATCCGCATCAAAGATAAAAATATGGGGAGTTGCAACCGGTCCATATGCTTTTGACATCGATTCAGTTTCGCCATCAAACAGGTAAGGGAAATTGAAATGCTTATTTCTTGCATGTAATTTCATCTCCTCAAAAGAATCGCCCACATCTGCATAACCCAACTCATTTAATTGAAGCGATTTAGGATCATTAGGCATAATGGCAACCACTGCAACACCTTGTGCTGCATATTTATTTGTGAGGTTGATTAGCCGTTCTTCATAAGCCTGTGCAGTAGGACAATGATTGCAGGTAAAAACCATTACCAATATTTTGGAAGACTTGAAATTTGCAAGTGAGTAGGTTTTTCCATCGATGCCGGACAATTTAAAATCCGGGGCCGGGCTTCCAATTTCCAATGTTTTATGATCTTCCGAAAATACACTTGTAGTAAAACAAAAATTGAAAGAGGTGATTGCTAAAATAGAAATTACTAACCGTTTCATATAACTGGAAATTAAATTGAGCATAATCGATTGAATAAAAATAATCAATTGAAATGATGCATCGCAGTAATTAACTAAAAAATAGTAAAGTCCTTTGTCAACTGATAGCATACAAGCAATTGCAAAAATCCTGTCATAACCTATCAGGAGCAATGCTGAGCATCATTTTGCGTTTGATTTGATTAATTTTAAAAACCGGGGGAAACTTTCAGGGTTATCATCATACAACAGGATCTTTTTATTTTTTCCATACAAGAAAACAGACGGGTACATTTTTGGACCGAACTTTTTGATGAACTCATTCTTTGTATCCCGCAGGATAGTCACCTTTTTATCAGCCGGCAAATTTTTACCGTATTTATTCATAAAATAGTCTATCCCAACCTGGTCGTTGAGCGTAATTAAATAAACGGCTGTTCTTTTAAACTCGTTGATGTGCTCATTTATTTGTGTCATTTCATGCTGGCAATGCTCGCAGGTAATGTCAAAAAAGCAAAAAAATATAAGTTTGTCTTTTGCAAGATTTTTATCAGTAAATGCCGTTTTATCAAGTTTGAAAAATGTAAATGCCGGGATAGTTTTGGCGGGACTTTGAGCAAATCCACTACCTGTTATCAATAATAAAACCAAGGCTAAAACTAATTTCATTTTACCTGCCCGTATCATATATTTCTTTTATGATGAATGAATGAATGTTATTGCAGTTTACTAAAGTAGCAAAACTAACTTAACCGACTTATTTGCAATAGTAAAATAAAACACAAAACCATTTTTAATCAATTGACTGCATTACTGATTTGATTTAAAAATTCAGGGTAAGATGTGGGTGAGTGCTACGTTATTTCCGTTCGATCTTTGATAACTCTTAAAAAACAATTTTAATGAAATAGAATTTTTCCAAATCAGAAATATAAGTGCCTATGTTATTTCCTTCATATAAAGCGCTTTGGGAGAAAAGGTTATGAACAGGATAGAGAATTACAAAAGAAGAAAAGATATCTCCTGATTGCATTTTCTTTAAAAATGGTTGTCAAAATTTAGCCCATAATCTTGAAAGCAAAAATAATGGAGTCAATTGGGCTATCATAATTTAAACCCTATTTAACTTTAAGATTCAATGTTTATCAAATATCCTGGAAATTACTTTTCCTGATAAATTAAATACATCTTTAGCAAAGATTGAAAAGAAAATAGGTTTATGAGATCAAGATAAAACTTATTGAATTCGTCACTTGATAGATTAATTTTTCATAGGTTAATTTTAATGAAAATAGAACTTCGAAAATACTAAACCGATAAAAATGAAAGAAGCAGATTTACTAGCATATCTAAAGCAAAATTATGCCAAAGAGAATGAAAGGTGCGAATGGAAGGAATTTTCGTCATTAAAACATGCTGTTTCTTCACATCAGGGTGATGATATCATTTCTTATGTATCAGCAATATCTAATAGAGATGGAGGATGTTTGATAATTGGGGTGAAAGATCTTTTAACTAACATAACGGGAATTATTGATAAAAATAACTACACTCCCGAAAATCTACCTTTAACATTAATAAAGCAGTGTTCAAATTTAAGTGATGTATTACTAAGCGTTGAAGAATTAATTTGTTCTGATTCTAATAAGGTAGTTTGGATAGTACATATTCCTAAACATTCGCCCAGAAGGCCAGTATTAGCGCACAAAATTGGATGGCAACGAATTGGGGATAGTTTAACCAAATTAACGGCTGAACGCGAAGTTCAAATTTTGAGTGAGCCATTACATAAAGTTGATGATTGGAGTGCAACTATATCTCATGAAGCAACCATAGATGATTTAGATGAAGATGCTATAAAAATTGCTAAAGAAAATTATAAAAGTAAATTTCCTGAGAAGAAAATTGAAATAGAAAGTTGGAGTAATATAACCTTTTTGAATAAGTCTAAAATAACTATAAAAGGTAAAATAACCCGATCGGCAATTTTATTATTGGGAAAATCTGAATCTGAATATTTATTAGGAAGATCAGATGCAAAAATCAGATGGGTTTTAAAAGATAGAACTGGAACTGAAATTGATTATCAAATTTTCACTATTCCTTTTTTAACTGCTGTAAACAATTTATATAAGAAAATCAGAATCTTGAAATACAGATATATCAAGGCTGATAATTTATTTCCAGAAGAGGTTTCTAAATATGAACCTTATTCTATAAGGGAAGCTTTAAATAACTGCATCGCTCATCAGGATTATGAAATGGCTGCACGAATTAACGTTGTTGAATTCGACGATATGCTTATATTTTCAAATGTAGGTTCATTTATACCAGGTTCAATTGATGCCGTAATCAATAATGATTCTCCAGAAGAACAATATAGAAATCCATTCTTGGCAAATGCAATGCTAAACTTAAAAATGGTAGATACAATTGGTAGTGGTATCAGAAAAATTTTCAATATCCAAAGGCAAAAATTTTTCCCAATGCCCGATTATAATTTTTCAAATAATAAAGTGGAACTGACAATAATTGGGAAGGTTTTAGATATTGATTATGCAAAGGTTTTAAGTTTAAATCCTGATTTAAACTTATATGAAATTATTTTATTGGATAAGGTTCAAAAAAAGAAATCTAATGAATTTTCAAAATTAGAAATCGCAGGGTTAAGACATAAAGGTTTAATCGAAGGGAAATACCCAAATTTAATTATATCCGAACGTGTAGCAGTAAAAACAAAGCAGGTTGGCATGTATCTTAAAAATAGAGGATTTAACAAGGAATGGTATCAGAAATTAATAATTGAATTTATTAAAAAAAGTAGTGAGGGTGCATCAAAAAAAGATATTCGATATTTATTATGGGAAAAACTCCCGGATATCCTCTCAATAACCCAGAAAGAAAATAAGTTATCTGATTTACTAAGTGATTTAAGAAAGAGAGGGAAAATTGAAAATATTGGCAGTGATTCTAAACCTTGTTGGCAGATTAAGTAATGCATTTGCTTTATTCTTTTCTTGTAAATATTTCAGTACTTTAGAATATCTCTTCTAAAGTACTTTCCAAGAACTTTCCAAGAACTTTCCAAGAACTTTCCAAAGAACTTTCCAAGAACTTTCCAAGAACTTTAAGAGAACTTTCCTACATCTGGCAAGACTTTCGAAGGATTATAGAAAACCCATTTTGATATTAGAACTCATGAAATTTTGCAAGAACTTTCAAAGAGAATGTTTTGAATAATTTCCTAAAAAATTTGGGAATTTTAGAATTAAGAGTTAAACACAACAGTAAACTATCTAAAATTATATTTAATTAGCCTATTTATATCTAATAAAAAGATTTGCTGTTTCGGTATAGTAAGCATAACTATTTCTTAAATTGACTTTTCATTTAAATATCCAAAAGAAAAACACTTCAACCCAATGTTTACAAGGCTTTTTGTACTTTAACTGGTGGTCTCGCCAGGAATCGAACCTGGATCTGGAGCTTCGGAAACTCTTATACTATCCATTGTACGACGAGACCATTTTTTTACCGGCCTGCAAATATCAACATCATTTTCCAAATTGACTGATATTGCTACCAAATATTTTAACTGCAATTGCGAGCAATATTACACCGAAAAATTTTCTTATCACCGTCATGCCATTTGGCCCCAGAAATAATTCTATCCATTTCAACGATTTCAGTATCAGGTAAATCACTACACAGTTGATCATGATTCCCAAAAATATGTTCACATCGTGGTAGTTTGCTTTTAAACTCATGATGGTTGTAAGCGTTCCTGAGCCTGCTATCAGCGGGAATGCAATGGGTACCACACTACCGGTTTTAGAATCGCCTTCCGATTTAAAAAACTCATGACCCAGTACCATTTCGAGACCAATAATAAATATTACAATACTGCCTGCTACAGCAAATGATCCTACATCTAACCCTAATATAGACAAAAATTGCTGGCCCAGAAATAAGAATAGGATCATCAATGCTCCTGAAGCAAGTGTAGCTTGTGTAGACTTTATTTCGCCACCCATCTTCATCCGCAGTGAAGCCAAAACCGGGATATTACCAACCATATCAATTACGGCAAAAAGCGTAAATGTTACCGTGAGTACTTCCTTAATGGTTATATTACTAAGATCCATAATGGATATTTTGGCGAAGATACATGCAATAACAGGAATGCACTAAAAACCAGTGGGTTTATGCGTTTCCTTTTCGCTGGCCACATTTGATAGTACCTGGTGCTTCCAGCCATCTTCCTGTTTCGATAACTTTATTACACAACCATAACTCAATGAAAATACTTTAAACGAATCAATCAACGGCGTGCTGGTGATGTAAGATAAAATGCTTCGTATTACGCCGCCATGCGCCACAATAACCGCTGGTAATTCCTGTTGTTGTATCTGGTTAAATTTCCGGTTCACTCTTTCATATAGGTCTGAATAGCTTTCGCCATCGGCAATCGGTACATTTATTAAATCGTTCATCCAGGGTTGTAACGCCGTTTTATCGATATTGTCCCAGGGCTGCAGTTCCCATTGACCGCAGTCAATTTCCATTAACTCATCATGATATTGTATAGTATGCCGGGGATATAAATGCTGTGCAAGTTTGCTGCATCGTTGTAATGGGCTGCAGTAAATGGTAGATACAAATCCAGGCAAATGCTGTTTGATGATTGCGGCTTCTTCATAAAACGTTTCGGTAATATCAATATCAGCCTGTCCGTAGCAAATGCCTTTTGCCACATCGGGTTTGGTATGTCTTACAAGATATATTTCCATTCAATTGATGTTGTGTTTTTAGATTAAAAATTAGTGTTGTCCGACTAAACTCCTGTAACCGTTGCTGCGCCTGAATGACCTCACCCCAACCCCTCTCCAAAGGAGAGGGCTAGAACATTGAACCAGTAAGAGTTGTAGCGATATTGTATATTTTTAGTCGGACAACAGTGATTAAAAATTAAGAATCTATTTGAGTCAATCCAAAAATATTCACTATGCGTTAGTCGCTGCCATGAAAATATACAGATGAACGGATTGTGACACAACGATGATGCCATGAAAAACGATCGCTGGTATTCCAGAAAAAAAAACTGGCTAATATAAATAACTCAAGTAAGTGCTACAGGTTGAATTTTAATTTAATACCTCCAACAAAATTTTCAGGAGCCGATGGATTGTAAAAACGGTTACCGGCAGCATTCAAATCATTCCCCAAACCATAGGGTGTGTTGAATGATTTATCGTAGGTGCAATAAATTTCGCCCTGCAATAATTTACTAAAATCCTTTTTATAGCCAACCCTTGCAAACAGCAGATTGTACTGCGTTCCGTAAAATAAATTGGCATCATTTAGTGGAATCATATCGGTGTAACTGTAAGTGATGTTTGCATAAAAACCAGGTTTAGTTACCACATCTGCACCCAATACAAAAACATTGGGTGGTGTGCCGGTTAGTTGCTTGCCCGAATAATCATTGCTGCCTTGTTTGTAAGTTTTGAATGTTGCATTGATATGGGTATAATTACTCCAGAACTTTAGTTCCCGTAAAACACTATGCATATTTCTTACTGCATAATAGGTTGCCGACAACTCATAACCCTTCTGTTCTGTCTTTCCGGTGTTTACAAAATAATCGGCACCCGATGCATCCCGTCGGGTAACAATGGTGTTGTTTAAATTAAAATAGTAGGCGGCTACATCAATAAACAATTTGCTTTTAATGGGTTCTGTTCTAAAACCAATTTCGTAGTTCGTTGCCTTCTCCGCTTCAAGTGTGCTGCTGAACACACCGGTTGATGGAACAATTTCATCAATGGTTGGTGGTGAATAACCTTTACTAACTGTTGCATATAAAATGTACCGGTTGCTGATCTTTTTTAGTAATGAAATTCTTGGTATCAATACAGGATCAAAGGTTTTATTAATGGATGATAAGGGAAGGGCATTCAGCCTTGTAAATCCATAATGATAATTGTTATAACTGAGGCCGCCATTGATGATAAAATTTTTGCCCAGATCAATATCTGTTTGCAGGAAAATATTGTACTGCGTTGCACCTATTTCATCATCAAATTGCAACGTATCTGATACCCCGGACTGGTTGCCAAAAGTACGGGAGCTGGTAAATGCGTATTGATATTCGCCACCAAAATGTATGGTTAAATAATTGTGATGGTATTGGGTAACGGAACGTCCGCCAATGCCCTGTTCTGTTTTGCGCTGATAATTTAAAATACTTGGATTGCGGAAGCGTGTGTGCGCTGTGTAAATGCTGGTAGTGTTGCTCCAGTCTGCATTAAATTGGTAATCCTGTGCAAAGCCTGCATACAATGTTTTTACAAATAATGCTGCCTGTTGTTGTGCGGCACTTCGGAAGGGGCCGCCTGCCTGCCTTGCCTGGCGGGGATTTACCATTAACTGTGCCGAAGTTAAACCTCCGGGTGTTTGATAATACAAATCGCTGTAAAATATATTGGTGCTGATGGTTTGCTTTTTACTGACTTCGAAAGTGCCGGTATAATTGGCTACGTCACGCCTTGTGTTAGTATGATCCCGCCATCCATCACTTTGCTGATGTGCGTACTGCAATGAATAATTGGCATGCTCCGTATCCCGGCGATAAGTAATGTTAGATTCTACAAGGCCATAACTTCCTGCCAGTGTATTAATGGCAATACTATTTTCATCGGGACCAGCAACACGGCTGTTTAATAATAACACACCACCTGTTCCGGCACCATACATACTTCCTCCCGGGCCTTTAATAATTTCCATTTTACCAACGTTTGAAAACCCAACCTCGTTCAGGTAAGTAGTTCCGTTGGCATCTGTAAAAGGAATGCCATTCCAATAAACTTTTACATTACGAACGCCAAAGGGTGAACGCAATAAATTTCCCCTGATGGATAGCCGGTAACTTCCTGGACTGCGCTCGTCCATCTTTACACCGGGCACTGTATTAATTGCGGGAAGGATGGATACATCACCATAACGTTCCAATTCTTTTTTACCCAACACAGCAATTGTTACCGGTATATTTTTTATAGAAGTATTGCTTTCAAAAGCCTTTACTACTGTTTCTGCTAAAAATGCATTGGAACGATACATCATAATTACAGAATCAGATGCGGAACCAAACTTGTAGGATTGCGTTTGAAAACCAATGTGCGAAAATTGTAGCAATGGCTTTTGTTCCGAAGTATTTAACTCAAATATTCCATTTGAATCAGTCATTGAAACAGCTTTGCTATCAAGTGAAATAGTTACCCCGCTTAATGGCGTACTGCCTTCGCCACCGATTACCTTTCCTTTAACGATATATTGACCAACAGACTTGAGTGAAATAAAAGCAACAAATAAAACTGAAAGCAGGAGACGCATTGTTGGCATATTGTTTTGATTTTAAACAAAGATGAGCGTATTTATCTATTAGTGAATTAACAAAATATAGAAAGGCTTGTATAACAGATAAAGCCAGGTTTAAAACATACTGAGCTATTGTTTTATTGTTTGCAGACTTGATAATTTTAAAAACATGCTTATGCGCTCGTCATCTCAGTTACATGTGCAGATTCAAAACTTGCCATTTCATTTAACAGGTGAACTGAAGATTGAATGATTGGAATGGCCAATGCTGCGCCTGTACCTTCACCCAATCGCATATTCAGTTCCAGCAATGGCGATGCATTTAAATACTCCAGCATTTTTGTGTGCCCGTTTTCTTTACTAGTATGTGCAAAAATACAATTGTCTAATACCTTACTATTTATCTGCATTGCCAACAATAATGCAGCTGTTGCAATAAACCCATCTACTACAATTACCATGTTTTGCTGGTACGCTTCCAGGTAAGTGCCTGTCATCATTGCTATTTCGAAGCCACCAATTTTACTTAGTAATTCAACTGCATTAAAATCTTTCAAAGCGAGCTCATGAAATTCACTCACTTGTTGAAGTATATTTATTTTTAACTGTAATTGTTCATCATTTGCACCGGCGCCTCTGCCAGCACAATCAGCAACCGGTAGCTTTAAAATATGATGCATAATAAGTGCCGCTGAAGATGTATTGCCAATACCCATTTCACCAAACCCGATAGTATTGCAACCCGTATCCACAATATCATTTAGTATAGCTTTACCCAATTCCATTGCCTGGTTTACTTCTTCAATGCTCATTGCATTATCCTGGCGGTAGTCAGTTGTCCCTTTCCTGATTTTCGCATGTATAATAGGCATATTTTCCTCAAAATCTGCATTCACACCTGCATCTACAATGGCCAGTGCAATCGTACTATGACGGCAAATAATATTGATTGCTCCCCCACCTTTTACAAAGTTGTTTACCATTTGAGCGGTTACTTCCTGCGGATAATTGTTAACAAGATTTGCAGTTGCGATTCCATGATCTGCCGCTATAATCAATATATGAGGATTGATGATTGCAGGTACAAGGTTGTTTTGTATCAGGCCCACTTTTACAGCCAGGCATTCCAACATACCCAAGGATCCCCGGGGTTTGGTTTTTTGATCAATTTTATGTTGTAGTTGTTCCGATGAAACGATTTTCATATAAAAGCGTTTTAATTTGGGGTGAAAATACTGTCGGTAACTAATTAAAATTTATTGGGCAAATGCCAGGTAGAAACTATGCCATACTGGTGCATGTATTGATACTACCCATGCGAAAACAAGTATCTAAAATAATACAGATTTACATCCATCCAAGCATGAAAATGCACCAAGTAATTCCCCTTAGTATAAGTCGCAGAACCAAAAACCATATTGCTGATTTGCTTCATCAATTTGTTGATGACAGTTATCAGCGGTGCTTTTTGGAGCAGCATATTTTTTATAAACCAGTTCGCCTTTGGTAACGGCAATGGGTGTTTTAAATATGGGGCCATCAAATACAAAACTGTGAAACTCGCCATTTTCGCCACAAGGGTCTACATTGGCGGGAAGATCATTTATAAATTGCTCATCAATGATTCTTCCGCAAAAACTTTTATCCAAATATTTTTCATTAACACAAACTACAATCGTTTTAAAACCAAGATCCAGAAATTGTTTTACCAGTTCCTTTGTATCGATTTTCCATAATGGAAAAATTGCTTCTATACCTTCCTGCTTTAATTTATCTTCCCGGTATTTGCGCAGGTCTTCCAAAAAAATATCACCAAAAATGCTGTAATCAAATCCGGTATTTTTGAGATGAGTTACTTTATGTTTTAAGAGGTTTTCATATTCCTGCATGGTAGGCTGTTCGGGCATTTCAAGCGTGGTAAGTGGTAATCCCAAAGCAATAGCTTGTTGCTCCAGCAACGATTTTCTAACACCATGCATTGAAACACGATCGTGTACACTATTTACGCTGGTGAGCAACTGTTCAACAGCATACTTTCCTTCCTGTAAAATGTAATACAAGGCAAGGGCAGAATCTTTGCCTCCACTCCAGTTCATATAAGCTTTGTGCATCTGTGTGTTTTGTTATTTACCTGTCGTTAAAAAATACCTTTAGCTGCAATTGCCTTTGGGCAATATTATATTCGGATTGCAGCGCCAGCATACAAGATGCACACAAACAATCTGAATATTTTGCAGCAATAAAACGTTTCTCTGCTTCTGTAAACTTTATTCCAAAACATTGGCAATGTGTAATATCCCCCACCTTACATTCGAAACTTCCATTGCAATGCGGACAATATTTTTCTTCGTGTTTACCCATACACTTTTTCATTTAGCAACGGCGCATATTTGTTCCGGAGATGTACAGGCACACTAAATATTTCAGGATGAAATAATGCAGCTAATAGCGCAATACCATCTACTAAAGTACCGGCAGAGGGTTGTGTAAAAAGATCGTAATCCGCAATAAATACAGCACCATTTTTTACGGCTGATAAATCGCTCCACCCATTTAGCTCTATCAGTAAATCAATTTCCTGCCTGGTACGTTTTATATCAAATCCACAAGGTGCTATTACCAATACTTCGGGATCATACTTTTTTATTTTTTCCCAGGATGTTACAATACTATCCCCACCAGGATTACCCAACATGTCTATACCGCCTGCATAAGCAATTTGATGTGGTATCCAATGTCCGCAATTATAAATAGGCGCTATCCATTCCATCAGCAGCACTCTTTTAGGCAATGCCTTCGTGCGCCTCAATTCATCAATAATAAAATCGATTTGGCTCCGAAGTTTTGCTAAATAAGCATAAGCCGCTTCTTCCTTCCCCATTGCAGTGGCGATTGTAATCGCAGTATTAAATACATCGGTTAAATTATTGGGAGATAACGGCACCAGTGTGGGTTGCTTATCCAGTTTTGCGACAGCGGCTGCGGTACAGGCGGTATCAATCTGGCACACTTCGCAGACGTCTTGCGTAAAAATGATATCGGGTTGTATTTGTCGCAACACCCGGTCATCCACATAATACAAACTTTTGCCTTGGGCTTTGGATGCAGAAAATATTTTATCAATTTCTATACTTGAATAAGTATTGCCTTCCAGTACATATCGCACACATATTTGCTTTTCTTCCAATGCCTGTTTGGGGCATTCAAAAGTTACGCCATGCAACAAATGCTGCAGGCCCATATCATAAATCATTTGGGTGGCAGCCGGCAAAAAAGAACAGACTTTTATCCCCCTGTTTTTATTGAAATTTGTCATGGTCACCTTTTAATTATCAACGAAAAAAAATAAAGGGATGAAACAAATGCTTCATCCCGTATTATTATTTACCCCAATTGAAATTTCAAAACCGGGAAGCGTTGCTGAGCTAAAGAGAAGCTGCCAAACATAATACCGCTGTAAACAAGATTTCCTAACAGAAAATTTTTCATAAAAGGAAAGCCTTGTGCATAACATTGTATTAAACCCGCCCAATCTTTTGTTAACGGAGTCATGGTTCTTAGATCTGTACCGCCACCAATCCAAACTGTAAAATCGGCAATAAGCCAATGACTTAATGCTGCTACTACAGACGCCAGTATTATATTTTTAACAGACACATTTTGTAATAGCCATTTACCAATTAAAACAATCAAAATAAATATGCCGTAGATAATATACCAGCTACCAGACATGACACCATACTTACCCTGTAAAACAATATTGTTAATGATAAGGTCGCTTACAAATAAAGTAAGCAATGGAAATAAAAATGCCTTCCATTTGTTGGCGAAATATGCACCGCCAAATAATCCCATGGCGCCAATTGGTGAAAAGTTTGCCCAGGGCATAAGTTGCGCTGCATTGGGTATGCGCATAGCCGCAACTGCAATCATGATGATCAGCAGCACTGCGATTCGTGGATTAATTTTTTGTGTAGACACTTTTTTAAATATGAATTATGAAATATGAGTTACAAAATATGAATTATGAAATATGAATTATGAAATTTTTAGATGCACGGCATGTTTAGAAATTTGCAGCTACACCAATTGTTAAGTTTGCCTTGCGGCTATTGTATCCTACAATATCAAAATACTGTTGATTGGTGATGTTTCTGTAATCAATAAATGCACGAACCTGTTTGGTGAAATTGTAACCTGCATAAAAATCGACCGTGTAGTATTGAGGCATTGCATTGGGCCCTGCATCGTAGGTTCCTTTTAACCGGCTTCCTACAAACCTGAATGCCGGTGCCAGTGTAAGTGCTTCAACCGGATGAACTGTGAGTATGCTATTAAAGGTAAAATTAGGCCTACGGTAAAAGTTCTTAATTTTTACATCCCCGGTAACACCTTGTCCATCTATATATGTAATATTATTTATCCAGTTGCCCGACTTACCGATTGCAATATTGCTTTCTACTTCAAAGCCATAGTCATGTTGTTGATCGCGGTTGATATACTTACTATCATAGGTTGTTGGATCTGTATAAAAAATAATCAACTGGCGGATATCTCTTTTAAACCCAACAAAGCGCAATGAATTTCTTTTGTTGTTGCTGAAACTTTGTACGCCTGCTTCATAATTATTGCTTTCCTCCGGCTTCAACTCTTTATTGCCATACTCACTGTACAACTGGTATAGTGAGGGCACTTTATAGGCCGAAGAAATATTTACAAATACCCTTGTGTTTTCATCAATATTGTAAGATGGGTTGAATGAATAAGTAGCGTTACTTCCATAAATGTTGTGGTTATTATACCGGATACCTGCTTCTGCATTAAAACCATTTAGATTAACCAGCAACAAAGAAGCATACACGGAATAGTTAGTTGTTTTAGCAATATCTTTTCCCAGGCCGGTTTCAAACGGGCCATAGCTGCTGATACTTAAATATGACTGATCGGTATTTTGAGCAATGCGTTGTACGCCACCTACCAGTGACAACTTATCGCTAAATTTTGTATTTCCAAATAACTCAGAAACAAAGGAAGTTCCGTTATACACACCCCTTGCAAATTTTGCAAAGCCTCCAACGTCTGCACTATCATCATCCAGTAAACGCTTTGCTTTGATAAGTGTGTTGGTAAAGCTGATGTTGCTTTTACCTGTTTTATAAACAAGCCCGATTGAGTTAATGAAACTAGTGTTGGTACCGGTAAAATCTTTATCATCCGTAAAAGCACCTGCATCAAGATCTGTTTTGTACTTGCCGTAAGTAGACATAGCTGATACAGACAACCCGGGGGTTATTGCATAACCAAGATTTGCCTGGAAATTGTTTTGTACAAAGCCATCTTTGTCAAAATTTTTGTTTCCTGCGCTGTCATAGGCAGAAGAAAAACCTTTGCTGTTGGTATGGTTATAATTAAGGTTGTAGGTAAACTTATCCAGTTTGCCGTTGATGCCTGCATTTGCTTTAAATGTATTGTAGCTGCCATAAGAAAGACCAACAACCGGGCTCAGTTTTCCTGCACCGCCTTTTTTTGTAATAATGTTGATAACACCGGCAACAGCGTCGCTGCCCCAAAGAGTGCTTTGTGCGCCTTTTAAAATTTCTATACGTTCAATTTGGGCCGTGTTAATGTTATTGAGGTCGAAGGAATTATTGATTTGCGAAGGATCGCCAACCGGTATGCCATCTATTAAAATCAATGTGTTGCCAGAAGCTGATCCACGCAGGTAATTATCCTGGTTGGTACCCAGTGTATTGTTAGCACCGTTTACGTACATACCAGCCTGGTAGTTCAATATTTCTGACAGGGTTCTGCCGGCACTTCTCTGCAAAGTTGCCTGGTCAATTACCGTTACCACCTTGCCGGTTTGAGATTGCTTGATAGGTGTTTTAGTAGCTGTAAATACTACTTCGTCCAATGTTTTTTGTGTACTGTCTTGCTGCGCAGATAAATGACTACTGAAAACTACAGCAGCCAGCAATAAAATTTTGTTTTTCATTTTTATGAAAAAATTTTTTTGTGACTGCTTCCAGGAAATTAAAAAAAGAAAGAAATATAAATGCCCTGCGGCGCTTACACTCCATGCCTTTCACCCGAAAGCCGTGAATGATTAAATATGATACCTGGCAGGTCTTCTGGCTTGGCTATTGTTAAACACCTTCCCATTGATAATACAACAGTGGTATGAAGATTCAACAATGTGAAAAATGAATGGCTGACAAAAATTAATCCTACTTCAAAACTGCCATTCAACATCACCTGGGCCTTTACAGCTACGGGGATAGCGCCAGAATTACACCGGCTTCCCTTTTAATCCCGGGTTTAACCGGGAACCAAATTCAGTGCAAATGTAGGGCGTTTGCTTTTTACCTGCCAAATTATTCAATACACAAAATGTGAAAAACAATTACATGGAAAAAGTATGGTGTACCATTCCGTTGATCTTATTACTAATTCATCCATTTATAAATTCTCCGGATATTTTTTTGCTGCAGGTGCATCTGTTGATTTTTTTTTAAAAGCTTTCAGTATCTTTTCGTTATGCATTCCAAACCCAAACTCAGCCTGTTTGACTTTACCATGATTGTAGTAAGCCTGGTAATTGGTATGGGCATTTTTCGTACCCCAGCTAACGTAGCAAAAGAAACCCCCGATACATTTTTATTTTTTGCAGCCTGGATTGTCGGCGGCTTGATTGCATTGTGCGGCGCTCTTACTTATGCAGAAATTGGTAGCCGGTTGCCGGTGATGGGCGGCTATTATAAAATCTTCTCGTATGCTTATCATCCGTCCATAGCTTTTGCCATTAATTGCGTAATTCTTGTATCCAATGCGGCATCGCTTACAGCCGTGGCATTGGTGGGTGGAGAATACATCACAGCCATCTTTAATCCCGCCACCAAGGACCCGGAATTTTTGAAAATCCCCGCCAATGCTGCATTTATACAGACTGTACAGATGAGCATAGCTATCGTCGCCATTGTGTTGTTTTATGGCGTAAACCTGCTTGGCTTAAAAATGAGTGCTAAAACACTCAACATACTGATGATTGCAAAAATCATATTGGTATTGCTGTTAATAGCGCCCATATTTTTTGCCGGCACCGCGGCAGCGCCTTCAACTGTTGAACATGTAAGCCCTGCATTAAGAGAATACATTAAGGCTTTTGGAATTGGATTGGTGGCAGTAAGTTTTACTTATGGCGGTTACCAGCAAACCATCAATTTCGGCTCGGAAGTAGAGCAGCCTTCAAAAAATATTCCCCGTGGTATTTTTATGGGCATCTTCCTCATCATTGTGCTTTACCTGGCTATTAATTACGCTTATGTGAAAGTAATCGGGTTTGAAGAGTTGAAAGGAGCTAAAAATATTGCGGCAATTATGGCTTCTAAAATTTTTGGTGTTAATGCCGAAAGGGTTTTGTCGGGCTTTTTATTTTTAAGTGTGCTTGCTTACGTAAATGTGTTATTGATGAGCAATCCACGGGTGATGTATGCCATGAGTGAGGACAAAATATTACCCCCGGCATTTCAAAAAACCAATCCAAAAACTGGTGTGCTTACGGTGTCGCTGACTGTTTTTGCTGCCACTTGTATCCTTATTATTTTTTGGTCGAAGGACTTTGATACCATTCTTAGTTTCACCATTTTCCTTGACTCCTTTGGTATGATTTTATCCGCCGCTACCATTTTTATTTTACGGGAAAAAACCAGGCACCTGGATGGAACCGGCATTTACAAAATGAAGGCCTACCCTTTTCTTCCGGCCATATTTATAGTGGCATATATTTTTGTAGCTATTAGTATTGCCATGGATTACGAAAATAATAAAAATGCTGCGGTAGTTGGATTGAGTGTGCTGGCTGCATTTATTGCACTTTATTTTATAGGCAGATTATTTAAAAAAACATCCGAATAAAAATGGACATCTCTTATATCATCAATGAGCTGGCAGAAGAAAGGCAAAACTATTTTAATGCCGTGGCTCCACCGATTGTTCAAAGCAGCAATTTTGTTTTTGAAACGGTTGACGAAATGCGTAAGGCATTTGCAGATGAATATTCAACTTATTTATACAGTCGGGGTTTAAATCCCACGGTTGATATTCTGCGAAAAAAACTGGCGGCCCTTGACAGTGCAGAAGATTGCCTTGTTTTTAGCAGTGGCGCTGCAGCCATTTTTGCTTCGGTACTGGCCAATGTAAAATCGGGTGATCATATTGTTTCGGTAAATAAACCTTATACCTGGGCGCAAAAAATGTTTAATGAAATATTACCCCGCTTTGGTGTAACTACCTCGTACATTGATGGCCGTGATATCGAAAATTTTGAACGGGCCATTTTACCAAACACAACAGTCATTTACCTTGAAAGTCCCAATAGCTGGACCTATCATATTCAAGATCTGGCAGCTGTTGCGGAACTGGCAAAGGCTGAAAATATTATTACCATCATTGATAATAGTTATTGTTCGCCGATTTACCAGCGGCCCATTGAATTTGGGATTGACCTTGTATTGCAATCGGGTACTAAATATATCGGTGGGCACAGCGATACCGTGGCTGGTGTATTGAGTGGTAGTGCAGAAATGATGCAACGTATTTTCAACAGTGAGTTTATGACCATCGGCAGCGGCATTTCTCCTTTTAATGCATGGTTGCTGATACGTGGATTGCGAACACTACCGATGCGGCTGGAGCAGATCAGTAAAACCACCCTTGAAGTAGTTGAATTTTTAAAACAGCATGAACAGGTAGAATCCGTCATTTTTCCATTTGATGAAGATTTCCCACAATATGAACTGGCAAAAAAACAAATGAGTGGCGCCTGTGGCCTGTTAACTTTTATCATGAAAGCAGACACCATTGAAACCATCGAAAAATTCTGCGAACAGTTAAAACATATTATGATGGCTGTAAGCTGGGGCGGACATGAAAGCCTGATTATTCCTAAGTGCTCGGGAATAGAACGGGAACATTTTGATCTGCTTAATCAGGAACATCGCATGTTGAGGTTATATGTTGGGCAGGAGACAGCGGAGTATATTATTAGTGATTTGGAGCAGGCTTTTGATGCTGTTTAACATTGCATGTAAAGTTGAAATTGTTTAGTCAACAATTTCAAAGAAATTCACCGTCTTTTTCGTTTGGGGTATTACTTTTTCTAATCGCTTTTTCAAGTCGTTGATGCTTAAATAAGTTGTTCTGAAGCCTTTCAGTTTAAAAAAAGTTAACATATTATTCTTAGCTGCCATTTTCATACCTCTTAATTTTAGATTTCTTTTGCCGTTTATACAATTGTTAATCATGCATTCACGCCGGATGTTTTATTTTTGCGCCATGCGAATTGTTAGTTGTTTTGTAATATGTTTTATTGCTGCATTTAATACTGTAAATGCTCAAAAATTGTGGGATCTCCGTAGTATTGTTGACTATGCCATGGCCAATAACCTTACCGTAAAACAAACAGAGGTTCAGAGTAGCATATCGGAATTGGTGTACAAACAGAGTAAACTGGCTTTATATCCCAGTGCTTCATTTAGTGGCAATTCCAGCTATAATAGTGGCCGCAACCAGGATCCTACTTCTTTTAATCTTATTACACAGAGCTATTTAAGTGCTGGTTTGCAATTGCAAACGAGTGCAGATATATTTAACTGGTTCAGCAAAAAAAACACCATACTCGCCAATCAATGGGACCTGGAAGCTGCCAAAGCAACTACTGATAAACTGAAGAATGATATTGCATTAACGGTTGCCAACTCGTACCTGCAGATATTGCTGGCTAAGGAGCAGGAAAATATTGCGCAGGTACAATTGCATCAAACCCAGGCACAGTTGAGCAATACCCGTAAACTGGTAGATGCCGGTTCATTACCTGAATTAAACGCAGTTGAGCTGGAAGCACAGGAAGCGTTGGACAGTGCAACTTATATTGGTGCAAGGGGTAGTGTAGCACAAGCCAAACTGGTGTTAAAAGCATACATGAATATTGATGCTGCTGAACCTTTTGAAGTAGCGGTTCCCCCGGTTGAGTTAATACCGGTTGAAAATATTGCCGATTTACAACCCGATGCCGTATACGCTTTGGCACTTGCCAATCTTCCACAACAACGGGTAAATACATTTAAATTAAAAGCTGCACAAAGTACCGCGGCGGCGGCAAAAGGTTATATGTATCCAACGATTTCGGCTTTTGGAAGTTTAGGAACCGGCTTTAATAGCAGGGCCAATGAAATTACCGGAACAAAACAAGTGATTGCGCCCATTGGAAGTGTAAATGTAAACGGGGTTGATTACAATGTTTTTTCAAACCAACCTTTTACTACTTATACTTACGACAAGACTGCGTTGTTTCGTCAGTTTAATCAAAATTTCAGGCAGTCCATTGGGATAGGTATTAGCGTACCGATTTTTAATGGCAGTAACCTGCGTACCAACTGGCAGCGAAGCAAACTAAACATCAGAACTGTAGAACTGCAACAGGAAATAGATAATCAAACTACGAAGCAGGATATTTACCAGGCCTATAATTCGGCCCTTGTTGCATTGGAGAAATTTAACTCCAGTAAAAAAAGTGTGGATGCTTCACAGCGCACAGTCGATTTTGCACAAAAGCGTTACGATGTAGGTATGATGGGCACGTTTGAACTGATCACCAATCAGAATAATTTATTCAGGGCAAAATTGCAATATGTATTGAACCAGTATGATTTTGTATTTAAAATGAAAGTGCTGGAGTTTTACAGGGGCCAGGGTTTAAAACTGTAATTGTGATTGTTGCTAACTGTTACACTGGATTGATGTGTGCTAAGTGTTTGCAAATTATGTTGATAAAAGTTGCCCAATGATTTGAAGTACCAGCGTGCGACGCAACGATGCTGAAGGATGAAAAAATGCCGGTAACCCAAAAAAATATTTGAATTTATTAAATAGCTAACATGAGTAAAAATGTAAAATGGATTTTAATATCAGTGCTGGTACTTGTACTTGGCCTGGTTGTATTAAAAGCTACCGGGGTAATTGGAACAAAGGTTGGAACAAAGGTTACTGCAGAAAAAGCTCAGAAGCGCAACATTATTGAAATTGTAAATGCAAGTGGTAAAATATACCCTGAAATTGAAGTAAAGGTTAGTCCGGATATAAGCGGTGAAATAACTGAGCTAACGGTGCAGGAAGGCGATAGCGTGAAAAAGGGACAAGTGCTGGCCCGTATTTATGCGGATATTTACAGCATTCAGGCCAACCAGGCTGCCAGTGGAGTTGTACAAAGCCAGGCACAGGTGGCCAACTCAGAAGCAGGATTAAACGCCTTAAAGGCGCAGCTTGACCAGTCGAAAAAAACCTTCGACATGCAAAAGAAATTGTTTGATGGCAAGGTGATCAGTCGCAATGAATTCAATTTGGCAGATGCTAATTTTCAAAGTGCACAGGCAAATTACAACGCGGCCAAACAAGGCATCCGTGGCGGACAGGCAGCAGTACAAAGTGCGCAGGCTAACCTGGCAAAAGCCAATAAAGATCTTAGCCGTACCGCAGTGCTGGCACCGATGGATGGTGTGGTAAGCTTGCTGAGTGTAAAAAAAGGAGAGCGTGTGGTAGGAAGTAATTTAATGTCAGGCACCGAAATGCTGCGTATTGCGGATATGGATAAAATTGAAATAAGGGTGGATGTGAGTGAGAGCGATATTCCCAAAGTGCATTTGAATGACAGCGCACTGGTAACAGTGGACGCTTACAACGATCGTAAATTTAAAGGTATTGTAACCCAGATTGCCAGCAGCAACAATGGTGCTTCAACGCAGGCTGCACTTGCAAATACCAGTACAGATGTTACCAATTATAAAGTATACATCAGGTTATTGCCTTCCAGTTATACGGACCTGCTAAACAAAAGTAGTTTCCCTTTCAGGCCGGGGATGAGTGCCAGTGCAGACATTCAAACCCGTACAGATGTTGATGTGATCAGTGTACCAATTAACGCCGTTACAACCAGGGATAAAAACGACAGCACCAACATGGGTAAAAAACAAAAGACCGATGAAACCGAAAAAGCCACCACAAATATCGATGATCTGGATGTGGTAGTTTTTTTATTAAATGCTGAAGGCGTTGTGAAAAAAATACCGGTTAAAACCAGTATTCAGGATATAAATTATATAGAGGTAACAGAAGGTTTGAAACCAGGCGACGAAGTAATAACCGGTCCGTATGATGTGGTAAGTAAACTACTAAAAGATAAGGACAAGGTGCTGGTGGTTGATAAAAAAGACCTTTACGAGAAACCTGCCGAATAGATACATTAACCGACTTTAAAAACGACTTTCCATTAACCGGAAAGTTGTTTTAGTTTATGGCGACATCGTTCGTTTGGAGTTTCATTTTAAATTGTCGTTAAGGGTTGCCAACCTTTTTGTAGGGATAAATTTTTTAAGGATATCATTTAAGGTTGGCAACCCTATAAAACGGGAGGTTGCTGTTACTTATAGAAAGGGTGCATTTACAATTGTCGCAAGAGGTGTCATCTTTTAGCCAAAACTTTAAAGTTTGAAGTGAATTAAAAAAGATGACACCTCTATTTTTAGGCAACAACAATTTTAAATGCACCCGATAGAAACACCGCTAATTTTTCAATTCAAAAAACACTTATATTTATAGAACCATTGTTGCTGAACCTGTTGTTACTTATACCGTATTTACAAGAATAATAATCCAATTTTCCTGCAGTAAGCCTACCCCCCTCACCGTCAACGCTTTTAATATTTTGCAGGATGAAACTTTTTTATACCATACTATGTGCAGGAATAATTACCTGCCTGCTAACCGGGCCGGGAGTAAGGGCACAAAATTCAGTGCTGCTAAACTTTGGCAGCAATACCTGTTACAATAGCACGGACCCTGCATTTTCACTCATCAACAATCCGTTGAGTGGCGCCCCTTCAATACTAACCGGTTGCAATATGGCGGCTCAATTGCCCAATTTTTTCAGTGTATTTATCGCCTACAATCCTAAAAATAATAAAGTGTATGTTGCCGATGTTCGTAGTAATGTGGATACAAAAATTTGGGTACTAGATATGGGACTGCCGCAGAATATTGCATGTCCGGCAACTATACCGGTTGCACCAACTTATTCTTACAGCTATGTTTCCAATAATTTTGAGTTTGATAACAATGGTGATTTATGGTCATTTTCAAATTATGATGTAAATACAGGCCAGTGCAATATGGACAAATTTGATGTAAACAATGGCACTGTAATCAATAGCCGGATTTTACAGTTTCCCGTGGGAAATTTCCCTACGGCTATATCAAGTGGCGACCTTACCATTCTACCCAATGGCCGCATGTTTGCCACACTTGGCAGCTCACCATCCCGCCTGTACGAAATAATTGATTACAGTAGTACAACCGGCAATGCTTCAGCCAATTATTTACAAACCTTACCAAGCGATTGCTATGGTATTGCCTACCTGAATGGACAACTTGAACTTACGGGAATCGATTTCCAGGCAAGTTGCTATTATTTCGATTACGATATCAGCACTAATACACTTGGCATACAAAAACCATTTCAGATTGGCGAAGCGCCCATTGACAATTCAAGTTTTACGCCATCGGTTGGCACGACCAAACAATTAGTAAATGCAGTAAAAGTAAATACCAATACAGCCGATCTTACCTACGAAATTTTTGTAAGAAACCTCGGTAATACCATCATCAATAATATCAATGTTACAGACAACCTGGTGGCAGTATTTGGCGCAGGAAATGTGTCAAATGTTAGCACCAGTTTTGTTCCCGGCACCAATGCACCCGGACTTATTTTAAATCCATTTTTTAATGGTGGCAGTTTTTCCAATCTATTAAATGGCGGCCAAAACCTGGTTAACCAAACCAATACTACCAACGATTACTATTTTAAAATACTGGTTAAATGCAGGGTCACTAATTTGAATGGCGCTACTACTTATTTAAACAGCGCTATTGGTAAAGGTTCTGTTGGCAGCTTTGCCAATGCAAGTTTTATCAGCATCGCCGATTCATCTAACAATGGTAACGAAACGGTAGTAGACCCCAACAACAATGGCAATGCCGGCGAGCCTGGTGAGAATGTTCCAACGCCTTTTAATTTCGGAACCTTGCCGGTTAGGTTTATCAATGTAAATGCATCCCTTACTTCCAGGAATGGGGCCATTGTAAAATGGACCGTGGCCACACCCACAGTTAATGCTGAAAAATTTGAAATCGAATTTAGCAGTAACGGCACTACATGGGCGGCGTTGGGAACGGTAATGATTACCAGTGCCGCAAAGGCAGGTTACCAGTTTGATCACCTGCAGATTCCGCAGGGAAATTTATATTACAGGATCAAAGAAATTGACAATGATGGATCCTACACCTACAGCAGAATTGTGTTGCTACACAATAAAACCAATGAACCGGGTTTTGTAATTTTTCCAAACCCCGCCAATACAATTTTACAAATCAGCGCTCCTTATAATAGCAGCGGCAAAACAACCATTGAATTATTTGATGCCATCGGCAGAAAATTAATTAGCAAACAAATGGTGAATGGAACCGAAGAAATTAATACAGCGTCACTGCCCGATGGAAGTTATGTGTTGAAACTAACCCATAATGAAGACGTTAGTACGCAGAAAGTGTTGGTGGTGCATTAGAGCGGCCCCCCACGTAGCCCCCAGCCCCTGAAGGGGAGCTTTGGTGTCTAATACTTTAGGCGTTATTTATTCCATTGCACATTTATTTCTTCGACTTATTTATTTCTATTAATTCCCAATCGCTCCGCAGGTATATGCTTAAAAAACTTCAGTCTAAAATTTAGGTTCGTGCAATAGTTAAGTTTCTATTCAATCCTAAGGCTAAGCCCCTTTAGGGGTTTGGGGCTTTATGGCTATGGGAACAATTTTTCCGCAACAGCCACGCTTTCAGGTTTGCCTACATCCACCAGTTTATCACCGGTATGATCGTAGCCCATAATTGGGTAATCCGCAGCCAAATCAAGGTAGGGTTCGGTGAGTGAAAATTTTCCACGCTGGCGTATCAACTCAAATATTTCAGGTTCAAAAATCACTACACAACTATATGCTTTCTGTACCAATGGATGTGCCGGTGGATTTAATAAAAACGGGCCTTTTTCTTCACCAGTCAACACATTTCTCCAGCCACGTAAACGGCTTTGCTCGTCAAATAAAAAATAGCGGGAAGTTTTTCTGTCAGTAACCCCAAAAGATATTAGCGGCTTCTGTTGCTGATGAAACGTTGAGAGTTTATTTAAATCCAGGTCAGTAAGAATATCTACATTCAGCGTTACAAAGGGTTGACCGTTATCTAATAAATGCCGGGCCTTTAATAATCCGCCACCTGTTTCCAATACCTCGTCTCTCTCATCGCTGATCATTACATTACTCCCCCAGCCTTTACTTTTTTCAACTGCTTCAATCACCTGGTCTGCAAAATGATGCACATTCACCACCACATTAAAAATGTCATATTGCTGCAGGTATTCAATATTGCGCTGCAGTAAACTTTTGCCATTCACCAATGCCAATGCTTTAGGATGCTTATCGGTCCATGGTTTAAAACGGCTGCCAAGGCCAGCGGCGAAGATCATGGCTTGGGTGGGGTTGGTGTTATTTGTGTGCTCTTGTTTGTTCATGGTTCATAGTTGATGGTTCATAGAAGTGCAGGTGCTTTTCAATTTGTTGATCTTAGAATGTTCATGGTTCATAGTAATACGGCTCTTTTCAATTTGTTGATCTTACAATGTTCATGGTTCATGGTTGATAGTTCATAGTAATGCAGGCTCTTTTCAATTTGTTGATCTTATAAATGTTCATGGTTTATAGTTGATGGTTCATAGTAGTACAGCTCTTTTCAATTTGTTAGTTAATTATTACATCGAATCTCTCAATTTCGTTATCATTTTACACAAAACTTCATATGATTGATAATGGTTTTTGAAAACATCTTCTTTTATATAATTTCTTGTTTGAGCAATAAACAAACACGCTACAACCTCAATTGCAGACCGTAGTGAAATGTTCAAAAATCTTTTAAATTCAGGAATAGATTGTCCGGTACTTCCTTCTGCAATATTTAAAACAACGGAATCAGCCGCTCTTTTTACTTGTGATGACAAACTATAAAGTTCCTCTTTAGGAAAACGCTTTGTCATTAAATCAATTTCATTTGAATAAGTCAATGCATTTTGCCAAACAGTTAAATTTTCAAATCTAAATGGCATAAAATTAATTTTTAAAGGGTATACAAATTATAAATGGATCAAACATCTAAAATAAAATCATCACATCCCTACAAATTTCAAGATCACAATCCAAATACTGCTACTCTTCCATGAACCATGATCCATGAACTATGAACCAAATACCATCAACTATGAACCAACAACCCATTCCTTCCTATTCCCATGCTCCAATTCAATCTTTACTTTAAATTTATTTCTTAAATGGCGGGCAACTGCTTCTGCGGCGTACACGCTTCGGTGTTGTCCGCCGGTGCAGCCGAAGTTTATTACCAGGCTTTCAAATCCACGTTTGATATAATCCTCAACAGATATATCAACCACTGTATAAATGCTGTTCAAAAACTCCGGCATTTTTGTTTGTTGTTCCAGGTAATCTTTAACTGGTTTATCCAGTCCGCTTTGGGATTTATATTCATTGATTCTGCCTGGGTTTAAAATGCCCCTGCAATCGAAAACAAAGCCGCCACCATTGTTGGTTTCGTCTTTCGGATAACCGGTTTTGATAAATGAAAAACTTTTGATCTTCACTACCAGAGGCGTTTCAGCCGTGGCTTGCAATGGTGTAAATTCCCCTATTAATTCATCACTAATGCACATGTCCAACACCTTTTTAAACTCGGGTACTGCAATGCCCATACTTTGGTTGTTGACAAACCATTTTAAATTTTGCAAGGCTAATGGTATGCTTGTTAGAAATTGTGCCTTGCGTTCAAACAAACCGCGGAAACCATAAGCACCTAATACTTGCAATAAACGTATGAGTACATAACCATGATACTGGCTGCGAAACACATCCTTGTTCATTTCTTCCTCAATAACCTTTTCAAAAGCATCCATGTAATCTTCCAGCAATTGGTTTTTCCATTCATCGGGTAAGTTGGCTCTTGCCTGCCAAAGCAAGGAGGCTACATCATATTGAGGTGCGCCTTTCATTCCACCCTGGTAATCTATAAAATGTACGGTGTTATCTTCCTTTACATAAATATTCCGGCTCTGAAAATCACGAAACATAAAATATTTGTACTCCGTATGAGCCAGGTAGTTGCTAAGCGCTTCAAAATCGTTGATGAGCTTTTGCTTATCGTACGGCCTGCGCAATGCATCTAAAAAATAATATTTAAAATAAAGCAAATCGGCCATGATTGCTGCTTTTCCGAATGTGGCATTGGTAAGGCATTTTGTATAATCCATTCCCTCGTGCCCCTTTATTTGCAACAAGGCAAGTTGCTCAATACTCTTTTTAAATAACTGGTATACATCATCTGTAAAACCATGCTGCTCCAATTTATTCAACAAGGAAACAGGGCCAAAATCTTCCTGTATATAAACGCTGCCTTCCTCATTCACACACAATATTTCGGGAGTAGCCAGGTTGCTTTTTTTGAAATGCTTTGAAAAATAAATGAAGGTATCATTCTCCTGCAAGTTGGCTCCGTAGGTAGCGATATAGGTTTGCTTATCGGTGTGTATCCTAAAGTAATGCCGCTCACTACCCGACTGGGGAAGCTTATCAAGTTCTACAATTGGATCACTGGAATATTCGGTAAATAGTGCTGTTACTTTATCGGCAAGTGTTTGCATTCGTTTAATTTAATGTTGGTAAAAATAGAATATTTGGCCCGTAGTTATTGCAGCGCAAAGGCCACCGCGGCTGATGCATGTAACAGCGTGGTATCAAATACCGGAATTGAAATATCTGCTTGTTTTATCAGAATCGGTATTTCAGTGCATCCCAATACGACTGCTTGTGCTCCCTGTTGCGCCAAGTCATTTATGATTTCGATGAAACGTCCTTTTCTCTCGGGAAGAAAAATGCCTTTGCCCATTTCTTCATAAATAGTGGTGTTGATATATTCAATGTCGGCTGCATTGGGAATGATTGTTTCGATGCTTTTTTCAGCCAGTTTATCTTTATAAAAATCGAACAGCATCGTATATTTTGTACCCAGCAAGGCTACCTTATTTAGTCCCTTGTTTGCAATAGCCGTTGCTGTTACTGCTGCGATATGAATAAGCGGAACATTGATAGCAGCCTGTACTTTATCCGCAATATGATGCATGGTGTTTGCTCCCAATAAAATACAATCGGCCCCGGCGTTTTCAAGTCGTTGTGCAATAGCCGACATGGTTGCAGCAATGGCATCCCAATCACCGGCAACAGTTAAGGTTTTTATTTCCTCAAAATTTACTGAGTACATCAGCAATTTGCAGGAGCTTACGCCGCCCAGTTTTTCATTGGTTAACTGATTCAGTAACCGATAATAATCCATCGAAGAAAGCCAGGTGAGTCCACCGATAAAGCCAATTGTTTTCATGTGGCGAAGGTAAAATAATGTTTGGCTTTTGTTAACAGTAATATTGTGGGTTTTAACATGCTGTTTAAAATAAGCTCATTAGGTTTGATAAAACAAACCTACCATTATGAGAAAAATTCTAATCACCCTTGGACTTATTGTCCCTACTATTTCCGCTTTTTGTCAACAGGACTCTTTGTTAAAAACATTTAAGTACAGGATTGATACTTACCGGGCCATATCCCTTGGCAGTTATGCTGCCAGCAATTATAGCAACATTGAACGTGCAGTTGATACCCAGAAAAACAGCGTAATTAGTGCAGGCATTGGTGTCACCTATTATACCACAAAAAGTACCGACCGAATATTACTGACTTCAAACAATAGCCTGTCAGTTGGATATTCTCATGGAAAGTCAGACGATTTAACGAACATCAATAGATATAAAAGTTTTGAACTTATGCCTTCCAGCAGTATTTTAAATAAATGGTATTCAAAAAAATATTTTACTGAACTGGGGGCAAACATTTCCGGAAATTATTATAACTACAATAGTAAATTATCTAATCAACCAGTTTCTGGCAGGCAAAAAAACGGATTTTATTCATTGGCCATCAACACCGGAATTGGCCAGGGAAGATTAGAAAATATAACAGATATGCAAAATGCATTGTGGTTAAATAAAGTATTAACTGAAGTCAATAGTTTATCAAGAACTTTAACCCCGGCAGAATTAAATGGACTTGGCCGTAGTATTACAAAAGGAAATAACACACGTGTATTGGATAGCAGGAAAAGAATACAGTTTATACTAAAAACAGTAGACGACTACTTACAGCAACAAGGACTTATTAAAAAAACTGATATCGATTATTTCAGTAACCTGAATGACATCCTGTTTTTTGCCATCAATAATCCCAGGCTCGCCGGAACAGAAAAATACCTGCGATTTACACCTGCCATTGCTTTAGATAAAAGGGATTATAAATACAGCAATGATATCAATAAATTCAAACATCGTCGCAACACACAATCATTTGTACTAACATCCGGTATTTCAAAATATGTTCCTATTTCACTCACGCATCAAAACAACTATGGCGCTAATATAAAACTCTCTTACCTGCATTCCGATCTATCAGATAAATATCTAACAAATGATGTAGTAACGGATGAAATGAAAACTAAATCTGAAATGAAACAAGCCGGAGTGCAGGCATTTTATGAACATGCTATTTATCCAAATACCAGGACAACCATCAATGTTAACCTGAACGCCGAATCGGGTTATCAAAATTTTGTAGTCAACAATAATTTTTATGCGATTGTAAATCTAACTGCAACCGCAAATTATTTCATCAGTTACCGAACAAGATTTACCTGCAGTCTGGGTATGCAATATATTAAGAACGACTACACGGTTTATCAATATCCATATCAGCGTCCTAATGGGATTAACTTATCTGCGAATGCAGGTATTGAGATTAACTTATAATATTTTATCAAAAAGGCTAACGAATATCGTTGGCCTTTTTGATTTTGTTTTGAATCTTATTCTCCTAACAATTCCTCTTTATCTTTCTTCTTCCAGATTTTATGCTTAGCGCCATCCATCTTTACAATTTTTGGCGTAAACCTGCCGAGTACATCCACCAATCCTTTTTGACTTTGCATCACTTCTTCAATGTTCTTGTAGGCAAATGGCGATTCATCCAAACCACCACCGAGCAGTTTAATGCCAAACTTTTTCAGCTCATCTTTAAACTGTTTATCAGTTACAGATGCAATGGCTCTTGTCCGGCTCATCTTTCTACCTGCACCGTGACTTGCAGAATTAACTGACGATTCTTCGCCTTTACCTTTTACAATAAAGCCATCGGCTGTCATAGAACCCGGGATAATACCCAACACATTTTTACCTGCCGGTGTTGCACCTTTTCGGTGTACAATTACTTCCCTGCCTTCCCACATTTCTTTCCAGGCAAAGTTGTGGTGGTTCTCTACCATTGTCATTGGTTTTCTTCCCAACTGCTTCGCAATTTTTTGGTGAATGATGTGGTGACAAGCCTGTGCATAATCACCGGCCAGGTTCATGGCGTTCCAGTATTCAATGCCTGCTTCTTCATCCAGTGTTAGCCAGGCAAGGTTCTTTGCATCATGCGGCAACCGTCTTTTGCTGATGGCAATTCTTGTATAATGATTGGCAATATTTGCGCCCAATGCTCTTGACCCGGAATGACTTAACAAGCCAACATAATTGCCTGCTTCCACACCCAGCGTTGCATCTTTTTCTGTAATGGTAATCACACCAAATTCTACAAAGTGGTTACCGCTTCCAGACGAACCCAATTGCTTCCAGGCCCTGCCATGCAAATTTTTTAGTAATGGTATCTGGTAAAACAATTCATTCTCCATCACTTCATGATTGCTTGCATGATCAAACTGTTGGCCGCTGCCAAACAAGGTTGCTTCATTAATCTCTCTTGCAAAATAACTTTCCTTGTTCTGCAATTCTTTTGGATCAATGTCAAAAATGCTCAGGCACATTCTGCAGCCAATGTCAACACCCACACCATACGGAATCACTGCATTGTCTGTCGCCAGCACACCACCTATCGGCAACCCATAGCCGCTGTGAGCATCCGGCATTAAAGCCCCGGCCACACTAATCGGTAACTTCGCTGCCTGGTACATCTGGTGCATGGCCACTTCTTCAATATGTTCTTGACCAAATACGTTGAAGTGGATGCCGTGTTCATTTAGGGAAACAGCGGCCCCCTCTAAATCTCCCCCAAAGGGGGAGACTTTTGGCAGGAATTGTTTTGCTACCGTACCTAACACTTCATCGTTTATGAAATTTTCCGGTGCTTTCATTATTTCTTTTAATATATCAAAAGCCTCTTCTTTTGTATGATGTTTGTAATGCTTCTCCATCACCGTCATGGCTACGCTTATTACCGGTCCTTCCGGAAAGCCGATAGCCCTTAACTCTTTTCCGTTTATTTTTAACTTGCTCATTTTGTTTAATTTTCGTTAATCCAGCATTTGTTTTTTATGGCATCATCGTTGTGTCACTCACTTGTACTAACGGATTCTTCATTGACCTTTTCCCGCCAGCTATGAAGACAAAATCTGCACTGCTCTGCCCATGGTGTTCGTGCTATTTTGTTACATTTTGGACAAAGATTTAATTTCAATTCATCTTTATGTTCATTCCATATTCTTATTACCACAGAATTTTTAAAATGCTCATAGCCATTTTCCAGCAGCTTTAACACATTTTCATCTTTCGACAATTCCTGTTCCTGGTTTTGATATTTATGAAAGCCTATCCTATTACCATGCGCTAGCCTGTCTTCAGCTTGTTTATGCCGACATGCTGCAATCTCATCCTCGGTTAAGCGACGACAGTAGTTCCAGATATAAACTGAAAGTTCCGGGTATAATTCTTCATGTTTCATAACATACCTCCTTTTATTATTACTAATTATTTATTCTGGTTTTATTAACGTTTAGCCATTAGTTTATGTGGCTTAAATCTTAAATTGTAAAAAGATTTGTACTTTTAAAAAATACACTCATGCTCAATTCCGAAATCCTTGAAGAGATTTATAAGCTTTTACAGCAGGCTAATGAAAGCCAACTGAAGGCAGTACTTGAAGTATTGCAACCTTCTTCATCAAGATATTCCCAGGATGAATTAAATTCTTTTTACCAGCGTACCAAAGAGTTTGAAGCAAATGGAAGCAAGGGCTATTCTGTAAAAGAATCATATAGTCTTATCCGTAATAATTATGGGCAACATCCTAAATAAAATAATGTGTTTCTAATTGAGAATTTTCTTTAGGATTTCTAAAGAGCTAATAAAACATAATTCTGCTTTAGGTTTTATAATTGCTTTGCTTTTTAGTTCAAGTCCGGGATGAATAAAATTTCTATATACACGGGCTAAGTTTCCCAAATGCTGAAAGTCATTCCCAAAGAGCTTTTTATCCTCAACAAAGCTTATTAAATCATTTAACACTGCATCATAAAGCTTTTTTGAGTCAAATCCACCTCTAACATTTTTAACATTAATTATTTTATGATTCTTCTTTTCACAGAAATAAGTTAAGATCATTTCAACTAATGAACCTGACATTACAATTGTTGATTTATAATTTCCAACCAGATAATTAAAGCTCAACTCATTAAAATCTCTTTCAATTAAAGTTCTATACTTTTGGTTTACCTTACCAACCCTTGCTATAATCTTGAAATAGTCGAAATTTTCTAAAGCTTCTACATTGATATTTTTTATAGTCACATTCCAGTTAGTAGGAATATTTTTTTGCTTTTCTTTCTTAATCTTCTTTTCAAGCGATTCGGTCACTATTTTTAAATTATTTTTATAAAGACCTTTCTCTGGTTCAAATTTTATTGCTGCTTTGTATAGTGAAATGGCCTTTTCATAATCGCCCTGCTCTTTGTATATAACTCCTAGTGTATTGACAATTTAGTTATGAAACATAGTGTTTCGATAATTTCTTAT
>JBDUEK010000052.1:0-43976 GCA_040002495.1 Ferruginibacter sp. | reverse complement strand
ATGCTGCATTAATCAACAATATTCATAACAAATTTTGATGCAGCGGGAAGTATAACTCCTTCCGTACATCAAAATATTAATTAGCCTGTAAAGGCGGCATTCAATTAATAATAGCTTTATTAGTATATGGAATTGGGTGCATCCCAAATCGCTGCTTTGGGATGCACCTTATGGAAATTGCAATGCTAAAAAACCTGTAAATGCATCAGCATATTGATAACTCTAAAAAGATTTTGGCGGCGAAGGGTTGGCCTCTATACCGGTTGGAATTACAGCAAGTACCTGGTTAATACAGTTTGCTGTAACATGATTTTAATTTAAGGCGGATGGTGAAATTGATTAAAAGAGATGCATTAGAAAGATAATGTGTAATTTTCTAATATCATAACACATTTATTGGAATTGCTTTTAGCGGGAAGTGTTTTACTTAGTTACATGAACACCTGAATAATGGGCAGATATTTATTAATAGTATTGGACTGGAGTGAAGTATGGGCATTGCTGATACCACTGGTGGTACTGTTATTGAGGCGCAGGCAGCCTGTTTATATAAGGCCTGTTATTGTGTATCTGTGGCTTGCCTTGCTCATTAATGCAGTAATAGATGTAGTTATGGCTATCAATATTTATGTGCCAGGCTCGGCATTGAGCAATAACCCTTATTACAATGTGCATTCGGTACTTCGGTTCGCTTGTTTTAGTTACTATTTTATTAAGCTACCTCAACCTGCGTTTGTTAAACTTAAGTGGTTCATTGTCCTATTCTCGGTGCTGTTTATGTTCATTGATTTTTTATTTTTTGAAGACTTTTTTAACTATGATCATTTTAGTGGTACACTGCTGGTAACAGAAGCCTACCTGTTATTGATCTATTGTTTGCAGTATTATTTAGCGGTGTTGCGAAGCGATGATGACAACTTATTTAAAGGCCCGGATTTTTGGATTGTGACCGGGCTGGGAATTTATGTGGTTGTCAACTTTTTTGTATTTCTATTTTACATTCCTATGTTGAAAGTTGACATTTCACTTGCTACCAACATTTGGAATGTACACAATATTGCGTTCATCATTTTTTGCATATTTATCACCAAAGCACTTTATGGAACTTTTAGAAATAAGTTTACAGGTTAGGGTTGCCATTGGCATCTCGGCAATGGTGCTGCTGTTTTGCAGTTTCCTGGTAACGTTTATTGCTAACCAGCGAAAGAAACTACAATACCATAAAGACCTGCAGGCCTTGCATGAAGAACAAAAAAACTCGCTTGTTGAGCAAAACAAATTGCTGGAACAAAAGGTAGATGAAAGAACTGTGGAACTACAGGAAAAAGCTATTAAACTTCAGGAGACGCTGACGCAACTAAAGGCAAGCCAGCTACAATTAATACAAAAAGAAAAAATGGCATCGCTGGGAGAACTGACGGCAGGTATTGCACATGAAATTCAAAACCCGTTAAACTTTGTAAACAATTTTGCAGAAATAAATGCAGACTTGTTAGCGGAGGTAATTGAAAGTTTGGCTAATGCCTCATTACCTGAAAATGTAACCAAAGAAATTGATCCACTGGTGGCTGATATTACCACTAACCTGCAAAAAATTATGCAGCATGGAAAGCGTGCAGATAATATTGTGAAGAATATGTTGCAACATTCCCAAAAACTTAGTGGCGAAATAGAATTTACGGACCTGAATGCCTTAGCCGAAGAATACCTGAGGATAAGTTACCAGAGTTTCAGGAGCAAAAACAAAACGTTTAGCTGCAATACGACTACCTCGTTTGATGAAAATACGGGTATGATAAACCTGATTAAAGAAGATATTGGCAGAATACTGATTAACCTTTTCAATAATGCCTTTTACTCTATGAAGGAAAAAATAAGAATTGCTGGTAGTGATTTTCAGCCAGCCATTTTATTATCAACTCAAAAAATGGGCAATAAAGTATTAGTGTCTGTTAAGGATAATGGTATTGGCATTTCGCAGGGTATCATTGATAAAATATACCAACCCTTTTTTACTACCAAGCCCACCGGCGAAGGAACCGGCCTTGGGCTTTCTATGAGTTACGATATAATTAAAGCCCACCAGGGCGAAATAAAAGTAAACTCTGTAGCTGGTGAATTTGCTGAATTTATTATTGAGCTGGGGTATTGATCAGGATTTGGGATTATGAGAAAAGCCTAAAAATCCTGATCCAAGAGTGGCCGGTAATAACACCGGCCACAAGAGAAAAACCAACTATGTATTTAATTAAAACTTAATCGTCATTCCTGCGTTGAGGGTATAATTAGCAAATGCTGCATCACCTCTCACATATACACCACGCTTGATACTGTTCTCCTTGTCTGTATTACTTTGGGTACGATTGCGTACAATTGCTACCGGTACCGAAGCAAAAAGATTGATATGTTTCATTGCATAGCTAACGGAGGGCTCCAAAGACCAGATGTATCCGGGCCTGCGAAAATCGCCACTACCGCCAATTAAATCATTTACCGGGATGCCTTCAAGCCTAACCCCTGCTGCGGCGGATAAACCTTTAATTTGATTAAAAGAATAATTAAATCCACCTCTTACCATGTATTGATCTGGTACACTCATAATTGCTTCATTGGCCAGGGCAGGCGACAATGTTTCCCTGTAAGTGCGGGTGCCATTTTGTTCTCTTGGATTGATGAGGTAATAAAAGTTAGCATACATGCCAAAGTTTGGCCTGAAATTGTAGTAGGTATTTGCTTCCACCGTTAAGCCTGTTCCGCCATCGCCTAATTGTATGGATTGATCAACGGTTCTTAATTCTTTTGATCCGCCTGGCCCAACATTGTACCAGTAATCCTTGTAATTGTAATCGCCGGTTGCTAATTTAATACCCAATCCTAACTGCACATTTCCTTTCTTGTTTTTTGCCGGATCTAACATCCAACGATACGCTGCAAAGCGGATGTCAGCTAAACCAAATGAATGGGTAGAGCGCCTTTCTTTTTTAACATACACACCATTTACCAAACCATGTTCGTACAATGATGAACGGGCATTGGATACTATTGGTACATCTATCATAACAGACCAGCGATCATTTAAAATTCGGGTTAGCGTAAGATCAATGATAGCACTATGATTAATTACTTCTGTATTTTGAACCAGCCTGTCTTTGTTTTCCTCTGTACCCGAAAAATGCCGGAACGATTTAAAGTAGCGGGCACTGGTTGTAAACTGCCAACTGGCATGATGTGCATTGGAACTGTCTGCATGTGGCATCATGCAACTTGCACCGCTCCCTTTTATGGCAATACAACCCTGCCCGTATGTGTTTAATTGAGCAATGGCAATGATGATAATTATAGCTAGAACCTTTTTCATTATTAGTTAGTTTTTATAATTTTTTTCTTAATAATTGTTAGTTTTTAGCGTGCATTTTTTTAGCAGCTTCCGCAACATCGTCTTTCTCCAGTTTTATTTTATTTACAATATAGTCGCCCACTTTTATTCCAAAGGTGTTGCTTACAATACAGCTTGGATGAAAGTGAATACCACCATAAAACCTTGCCCATACATTTTCATAGGCGGCCTGCCTGAATGAGGTAAAGGAACGATTGGGTATACCAAATTCAAGTTCGCTGGTATCGGTGTAGGCGAAGTTGTCGCCATACATTTTTGTAAGCGCTTCACCTGCAGCGGCAGATACCGTGGTATGTCCACATGTATATTCCGGGAAGGGTGGCGATTGCAAATAAGGCCTCCACTCAGGATCAATATATTTATTAATGACTGATTCGGGCCTTATCATATTACTGCGGAATTTTTCATCCCAACATTGAATAAAAGAATCGAACATGCAGATGGCGGTTAGCGTATAAGCTGCAATGGTTTTTGAAAAATCGGCGTTGGCTTTTTGTGAAGCAATGCCAACAATATTCATCCAATGACCGGGAGGCGAAAACTTTTTTGTCATAAACTGCACGTGTCCACTCACATGTAATTCATTGGGCAAATCGTTCCAGAACATGGCAATATGTTTTTGCTCATCCGACAAGCTATCAATGGTATTTTTTGATTCCATGATTTGCTTGTAATACAAACTGTTTTTATCAGTCATGTTAAACGGAATAGGCGGCGGTGTTCTGAACTGGGTAGAACTATCCAATACGATGGTTCTTATTTCGGTCCAATGCGGTTCAATGGCGCTTGCATACATAGGAGGTGTCGGCACCCAGCGGCCCGGTTGGTCAGTTACCGTGTATTTGGATGAACTCCTTGTTTGCAGGTAATTGTCCTTTTTTGTCCAGTCTAAAATTGCATTTGAAATAGTATCAGCAAATGCAATGGTGTTATTAAACATTTCATCTGACATGCCATCTTTTTTCGCCATGTTTTTTAAACTGTCCACATAAGATTTCATACTGCCCTCAGGAAAGGTTACCGCTTCGCCCACTTTGCAGAAAGCCAGTAAGGCAGCTAAGTTTACATCTGTTTTTTTAGTGGTATCCAATTTCGGCATGGTGCTTAAGCCGTTGATCTGGCCCGCTAATGAATAGTATTTATCCGGATATGCTGCAGCAATACATTCATACGCCGCAATGTTTGCATAGGTATAATTTCTACAGGCAACAATAGGGGTAAAATTGTTTGACTTTACTACTTCGTTGAGTTCTTTTACAGTTTTACTAAAAGAAAAAGCATCGGGAAAATAAGTTTGTTTATCTGGTTTTTGATTGCAGGAATAAAGTAACATCATGCCTGCAATGGCTATCATAATTTTTTTCATAATAAATAAAGAAGTTTGTAAATGAAAGAACGCTTTCAACATATTGTATCACTTCAAATAAGAAATGATACCCTTGCAAATGTACTGCACAATTGTTGATGCGGTTATCTGGCTGATATTAGGGGTGCATTTATAATTGTCGCAAGAGGTGTCATCTTTTAGCCAAAGCTTTAAAGTTTGAAGTGAATTAAAAAAGATGACACCTCTATTTTTAGGCAGTGACAATTTTAAATGCACCCGATATTAGCAGCAGATAAATCAGGAATTAAATAGCAAAAAATCCGGAGGTTGTTCTGCAGTTTTAATGAAGCAGGTATTTATGAAACTGCTATTTTCAGTAGCGTAGTTTAAGGTAAAAGTGTTGTACGTTTTATCGCAAGTAACCTGCCCAATGGCTTCATAGTCGCTCAGTACTTTTTGAAATGATTTGGAATGGGAAGGCGATTTTTTAGTGTCGTTCGACTGCTGAAAGTCTGAAGCCAGTTTTGAAAAATCAGCTTTTGCAGCCTGTATTTTCATTTTGCCGGTGTTAGGAATACAAAGTAATTCAAGCGAATCATTGTAAATACGACACTTTACAAATTTGTATAGTACGCCTTCAATTTCTATTTCACCATCAACACGCTGAAAGGCTGTTGAATTCTTATAATAAGGAAGGTTAGTTGGTTGCCTGATAGAAAGCAATGCTTCATTCAAATAGTTGTTTTCATCTAAAGCAATTTCTATCTTATTATTTTCCTGGTTTTCCAGGTAGGATGCGATGAGCCGATAACCAAAAAGGTTAAAAGCAAATATGCCCAGTAGTAATATAGCAGTTATTTTTTTCATCAATCGAAGCACAAAATAATGTTTTTTTCAGGCAATCCCATTAAAAACAAACAGGTATTTTAAGTTACTAACCTTACAAGCTATCAGTTAATTTACCTTATAAGTTTTCTTGTCGGGCCCTACACCAGTGATTTTGAGACTCTTCCACTGTTTCGGTAGCGTTGATTTAAGTTGTATAATTCCAGCAGGCGTAATGTCTAATCCACCAAAACCATTTAGCACGGCTTGCAAAATACCACCGGCACCGGTGGCAAAATACGGGTTGGTGCCGCCTTTTGTTTCAGCGATCACATTAAACGGGGGCAACAGGTTGGGTACATAAGCATCTTTGAAAAAATGATATGCTTTTTCACCATCGCCTATACGGGCATAGAGCAGTGCAAAAATTGCCTGAGTCATTGCTGGTGTGCCTTCATTGGGAACCCGAACTGAGTAATAATCCAGGTCCTTTTTTATTTGTTTAGGATCGGTGATTTCTTTTAACGGGTAAGCCAATAAATTTACATCCGCCTGTTTAATGCCTTCGCCTTTATAGCTTGAATGTTCACTTGTAACGCCATCCGGCATTTTTAAAATTGGAATATTGTTGGCCACATTCACCCAGTCAGGATCGGGTGTAATGCCTAACAATTTTGCGGCTTCAGTCGCATAGTTTAAATTGGCTTTAGCAGCCGCATTGGTAAAGGCGTCATTGTCTACATTTTCGGCCCACTCATCAGCAGCAACTACATTCTTTATATCGTAGTGGCCAGGGCCATTTCTTTCAACCCTGCTTGCCCAAAAATCAGCCGTGTTTTGCAGGATGGGCCAGCCTTTTTCTCTCAGCCAGTTTTTATCCTGCGTTACAGCATAATAGTTCCAGGCTGCAAATCCCACGCAGGCAGTAATGTGATGTTCAAACGGGCCGCTCAATGCCCATACCGGCGTTTCTTCTACACCGGTAGCAGCACTTTCCCAGGGATACATAGCCCCTTTATATCCTTTTCCAAAAGCATTCCGTTTGGCAGCATCCAATCGTTGAAAGCGATATTCCATCATACTTTTAGCGAGCTCCGGATGCATTTGTAAAATGGCAGGATACATCCACAATTCAGTATCCCAAAACACATGGCCATTATATCCCAATCCACTTAATCCCATAGGAGAGGGGCTATTGGCTGATCCTTCTCTTACAAATGAATACAAGTGATACAACATGCTATGCACATCCTGTTGGCTTTGTGCAACCTCTCCCGACACATCGGGACCTGCGGCCTCAATTACAATATCACTTTTCCATAATTCATCCCAGGCTTTGTTATGCATTTCTATCAATCTTTCACGACCCTGTAATTTTGCAAAAATGGTTAAGCGCTCCGCTTCATTCAGCGGATCATCATGATGGGCAGATGTGATGGATGAACCCACAATTGAGTAACTGTAGCTTTCGCCTGCTTTCATCGATTTTGAAAACTTCATCAGGTGCATATTGTTATCCCACATTTCGTGAATTACCCTTGGCTCACTGCCATGCGCCTCATTAAAAATAAAAGCATTGGAGGCACACATGAGCAATTTTCCTGTGGGGCTTTTCGCAGTAGAAGTAAGCAGGCTGATAGTAGTATGCGGCCTGTCTATTTCATTGTAATAATTCTGCACATCTTTTAAGGCATCGGGTGCTTCCATAATGCTGGCATTACCCAGGTTAAAATTTTTCTTTGCCGTAATATTTATGGTAATTAAAACAGAGTAGGGCAACTGCCGCAACGAATAGTAAGTATAATTAACGGTGGCAATATCTTTATAATCGAATGAAGTTGTAAAGTTGGCATGTTGCATATCGAGCGATTGCTTCATGTTGCTAACATCTGCATTGGACAATCTTTTTCCATCAATCTCCATATACATATTCAACAGGTTGAAGCTGCGGATAAAATTACTAACGCGGCCCCTGCCGTACAAATCATAGGCACCTGCCAGCACTACATCTTTTACCTTAAAAGCTTCGGGGCTACTTACAATACCGAGCATACCATTGGCCACCGTAATACCATAATAATTTGCCGGATTAATATTGGATGCTGTAATTTTCCATGGATCCTGGGAGAAGGAGAATACAGAAGAAAATATGCATAGTGATAGTATAGCAACGCAACGCATAAGAAATATTTAATGAAGTGAATTAGATTGAGTGAATTTAACTTTATTTGCCAAGAATTAATGAAAAAAATTGCCTGAAAATGAAAGTATTGATTGCCTGTTTTAGTGTACTGATTGTTGTTGCTTTATGCACCATTTTTATTATACCCGGTAAAATAAAAATGAATGAAAATGTGTTTGTTCGTATGAAGACAGATGTGCTGTATCGCAATTTATCGGATGAAAAAAGTTGGGTAAAATGGTGGCCGGGAGATAGCAGCAGAATACAGCCAAATGAGCCATCCCGTATTTTTTATTTTAATGGAAACGAGTACAGTATTGCTGATAAAATGATCTATTCTTTCAATATTAAAATTACTTCGAAAGAATACAATGAAAGTTCAATCATAAATATTTTTCCTTACTCAAATGATTCTGTAAAATTAAACTGGGTGGGTTCTATGCCTACCTCGCTTAATCCCGTTAAAAGAATTCAGCAATACAATGATGCCAAAAAAATTGAGCAGGATGTACAAAAAATACTTACCGGCATTTCAGCATATATGAACGATGATGAAAAAATTTACGGGATAAAAATTTACCAGGAACCCGTTGTTGATTCAATCCTGGTATCAACCTTTGAAAGTGCAAAGGGATATCCTACACAGGAATATATTTATCACCTGGTTGATGAGCTAAAAAGTTATATAGCTAAAAACCAGGTTAAGGAAACCGGTTTTCCAATGTTGAATATTTTTACCAACGATAGTATTACTTACATTACAAAAGTGGCTATACCGGTTAATAAAAAACTGAGCAACCAGGGTAATATCAGCTACAAAGGCATGCTGGGTGGCGGCAAAATTTTAGTTGCAGAGGTTGAGGGAGGCTTGAATAAAGTAGACAGTGCGGTGAGTGCTATGGAATTATTTGTAAAGGACCATGGTTATGTGGCACCCGCTATTCCTTTTGTTTCGTTGGTGACGGACCGATTGCAACAAAAAGATTCCAACAAATGGATCACCCGTGTTTACTACCCGATTATGTAATTCCCCAAACCTGTTATCAGGGAAATAATTTATCAACGAAAGCGAATCACCATTGCACTGTCGTTGTTGCGGGCAAGTATAAACGCTTGTTTATTGTTAATAGTTATTGGGCTTATGTGGCGAACCTGTCCCTTAATTTGTAAACCATTGATAGATTGTGCATCAAAATTACCTTTGCCTCTATTGATCAGCAATGTGCCAAAGTCTGCATCGTATCTGCCCATTTCTATGTTGTTATCGTAGAAGTTTCCAACCAGTAAAATATCGGGTAAATTATCATCATTTGCATTTACAACTACCGCATCTTTAAATGGTGAAAACTGCGCTTCGGCCGGTAAAGCTTTTGTTTCAAAACTACCGTCTCCATTATTGATTAAAACTGAATTGGGGAAATAATCCGCAGTTAATATTTTTGAATTATCAAGATAAGATGAAGTAAATAATTCCTGCAGGCTGGCCCTGGCAAAATCTTCTGCATACAAATATTTCTTTTTCAAAACAGGCATTTGTTTTTCAAGCTCCATTTTATTGGCAAAAGGAATTTCTTTGTTTTCAAGATAGTAAGTAAGTATTTGTTCCTTCTTGCCATTGGCATCAAAGTCATTGAAATACATTCTTACAGGTTGGCCCGGTGAAGTCTTCAACCTGCTGTTTAATCCAAGGTTGCCGGCAATAAAATCGATGTCGCCATCATTGTCAATATCGCAAGGCAGCACATTGTTCCACCAGCCTTTTGCGTTTGTGATGTCTTTGCGGGTAAATCCATTTTGGTCTTTGATAAATGCAATGATACCGCCCCATTCCAGCGATAGCAATAAATCCTGGTCGCCATCCTTATCCATATCCAACCATTGAGCGCTGGTAACAAAACCAATATGCGCCAGTTCTTTATTCCATAAACTGGTAACGTCTTTAAAATGACCGGTTTTATCATTCATCAGCAAATAAGATTGTGGCACCTGTCCATATTCCCATGGAACAGTACGGGCCCCAATAAACAGGTCCATGTATCCATCACCATTAAAATCATTGGCTGCTATGGAAGATGCTGTCAGGTAAAGTGTATCGAAAGAATTTTCCTGTTTTGAAAGGTTGCCCTTGCCATCATTCAAATAAATCCTGGGTGTGTTGTGAGCATCGTTTCCATAAAATTCATTACCACCACATGCAACAACAAGGTCAATATTTCCGTCATTATTAATATCTGTCCAACATGCAGCCACGTCTTCATAAATGCTATCATTTGCTAAAGCTGGTTCTATGAATTTTGTAAAAGCTCCTGTGGCTTGTTGAATAAAAACGGCACTTGTTTTATCTCTCGAAGATCCAAAAAATACATCCTGCAATCCATCATGATTTATATCGGCAACGGCCAATGCCGGGCTTTCAGTAGAAAGCATATTTGGTAACAACGGCTCCCTGTCAAACTCGCTGAAATGATTTTCCTGGTGTAGGTATTTAAGGTTTACCGGGGCAGTAATATCTTCCATTGGCCGGGTTGTGTTGGGGCGAAAACTTGTAAGAATACTGTAGTCAAATAATGGCAGCCCCTTTTGGTAGGTGCATTTAATGGACTTTTTGCCTTGTTCAAACTTAAGTGGCTGGTAGGTATTGTCGGGCCATATCAACACAGCAGAATCTATCTTAGTATTTTCCAATCCAATTGTAAAAGGCACTTCCATACTTGATAGAAAACCTTTGACAGGAAATTTATCATAGGTACGAATTCCACTATTGGCAAAGAGAATAACTTTTGATCCTGTACCATGAATGTTGTTGGGCGCACCTTGCAATATTACTTGTTGTGATACAATCTTACCTGGTTGAGCATTTGTATTTTCATATACCAGCGCTTGTGCATCAATGTTATTGACCACAATATCAAGATCACCATCATTATCAAGGTCTGCATAAACTGCGCCATTTGAAAAAGTAGGGATACTTCCTTCTACCTTTTGTGCTTCGTCTGTAAAAGTAAGGTCACCGTTATTTTTATAAAATTTGTTAGGCAATTTTATCTCTGGAAATTTATCGATCAATGCAAGATCTTTTCCCTTCAGGTTGTTGTCACGTATCATTTGTTGCACCGCACCATTTGAAATAAAATTGATGTAATCAATATCATTCATTCTTTTAGGAATGCCATTGCTAATGAACAGATCTTTTAATCCATCATTATCAAAGTCTACCCAAAGTGGTGCCCATGACCAGTCGGAAGCGCCAACGCCACTATATAAACCAATTTCGCTAAACTGACCATTCCGCCTGTTGTACTGAAAATTATTTCTTGTGTACTGATAAGAGTAACCAGCATCAATTTTGAATTTAAAAATATCGTAAGTATCCTCGCCCAGGGATCGTTTTAAAATATAGGGGTCCGATGGTAACATGTCGACCGAAAAAATTTCGAGGCTTGCATCGTTATTAATATCCGCTACATCTACGCCCATCGTAAACTGGCTGGTGTGCATTAAATGTTTTTCATTTTCTTCTTTAAAGGTTCCGTTTTTTTGATTGATGTATAAATAATCATCTTCGTGAAAATCGTTGCCAATATATATATCCGGGTAACCATCCAGGTTGATGTCAGCAATGCTGATACCCAGGCCGTAACCAATGGCTGTAGTGTTGATACCAGTCTGCATACTTACATCAGTAAACTTATTTCCATCATTGCGATAGATGCGGTCGCCTGATAAATCATTGTGTGTGCCTTCAAAAACTTTACGTGGATGAAAAGTGCCATTTTCATGTACAGAATGATTGAGCAGATACATATCAAGGTCTCCATCATTATCATAATCAAAGAATGCAGCCTGTGTACTAAACCCGGAGAAATCCAAACCATAGGCGGCAGCTTCGTCCTTAAACACGGGAATGCTGTCTTTATTCAATCCCTGGTTGATGAGCAACTGATTTTTACTATGCAGTATTTCATAATTACCTACCTGGCATACATAAATATCCAGCAGGCCATCGTTGTTGATATCAATAACAGAGATACCCGTGGTCCAGCCATTGTTCTCCGGGATGTTGGCTTCTTTGGTAACTTCTTTAAAATGCAGATTGCCTGTATTGATAAATAATTTATTATCATGTTGATTGGATCCGAAGAAAAGGTCAATTAATCCATCGTTATTAAAATCGCCTGCACCAACACCACTGCCATTGTAAAAGTACATGTACTTAAAAAGGTTAAAGGCAGTATCATAAGATAGATCATTGCTAAAATTAAGTCCGGTCGTTTTACTGTCAAGTACCTTAAACATTGGATCCTTTACTGCTGTTTTTGAATTACATGCATTCAAAATAAAAGCCAGTAAACCGATACTTGTGAGTGTTATTATATTATAAGAATATTTACGCTTCATTTTTTGTAGCAATTACAATTCATTTATTTTACAATTTCAAATAAGGCGGGTAGCAAATCATTCTGCACCACCAATAAGCATCGTTTACCTTTTATCTTTAGTTCACAAATTTCTTTGATTGCCCCCTTTAAATTAATACCAGACTGATTGGGATATTGCCAGTTAAAAGCACCTTGTCCATTATTTAATAACACATGTCCGTAACTGCCATCCAACCTGCCAAACTGGGGTTGAAAGCTAAACATGTTTCCACCCAAAACAAGATCGGGTTTGCCATCTGCATTTACATCGGTACAACTGATGGCGTTTACACTGGATAGCTGCACCATTACCGGTAATGGCTGTATGGTAAATCCGCCTTTACCATCATTGATAGCTACGATCGATTTACAGTAGTTAAACAATTTGATACCTGATTTATTGACAAGTTCTTTTCCAAACAGATCTTGTACAGACTTGGTTGCATATTCAGCATGTCGCAGGTTTTGCTTTTTCAATGCCGGAAACTGATCGGTGATTTCCCGCTTTAAAAATACGGGCATATCCCTGCCTTCAATGGTTCTTGTTAAAAAGGCCTCCTGTGTGCCACTCTGGTCAAAATCATTTAGCCATAATTTTACCGGGTTGGTTTTATTGGGACGCAAGTAAAAATTCTCACCGATATTACCCAGTATAAGATCAGTTTTTCCATCTCCATTTACATCCGCTGCAGCAACAGTTTGCCACCAACCGTACAGGTCAGATAGGTTAGTATGTTGTTGCTCTTCAAATATTTTTTTAGTCTTGTTATAACTGAAAATTTTGGTAGCCATCCATTCACCGGTAATTACCAGTTCTTTACTATTATCACCATCCAGATCGGCCCATAAAGCACCGGTAACCATACCCAGTTTTCCGATAGCGGGATTGAGCCTGACCGTTTCATCTTTAAAATGCCCGGTTCCATCATTTACATACAAATAACTTTGTGGTGTTACACCATATTCATAGGGCACACTTCGGCTACCAACAAATAAGTCAAGGTCACCATCACCGTCAAAATCATTGGCAGTGGCTACAGCAATATTCATTGAGTTTTGAGCAAAGGCACCGGCATCTAAACTAAAGTTTCCTTTACCATCATTGAGGTAAAGCCTGTGTTCAATCTCGAGCGTCCGCGGTTGTGTATTGTTACCACCGGCACCTATAAAAAGATCGGCATCGCCATCTTTATCTGCATCAAAAAACAACACAGCCACATCTTCAAAAGCGGCAAATTTTGTAAATACGGGTTCTTCTTTTTTAATAAATTTTCCAGAAGCATCCTGTAGGTATAACTGACCAGCCTGTCCTTTTGCGCCACCGATATAAATATCTTCTAACCCATCACCGTTTACATCTGCTTTTGCAATTTTAGGCCCTTCACGTGAAAGCATTTCGGGGAGGTTGCGTTCGGTATAAAAATCAATGTAATCATCTTCCTGGTGTTTATCCATGGTAGTACTTACCTGCTTTAATAATGCAGGGATATTTGCAGGAGATGGTTGCTGGTATTTCTGAGATGATGCAGCAGGTTGTTGCAATACATGTACCTTATTAATTTCGGGATGGTCATATTTGCTAAAGGTTAGATCGGGCCAGATGATGATCATTGAATCTACCTGGCTGTTATTGCCTAACCCAATGATTTGTTTATAATCCATGGAGGATTGAAAGCCACGGCTGGGGATCAGTTCACGTGAAAAGACCTTATCATCTTTAAACACTTTTATTTTACTACCTACAGCAAACCTGTTTTTATCAGTTCCTTTTAAAGTAAAGCCGATGTAATTATTTTTATTCTGCTCCCGTGCATTGTTGCGATATATAAAGGCTGGTTGATTTTCGTTGTTTACGATTAGGTCAAGATCGCCGTCATTGTCCAGATCTGCATAGGTAACACTGTTTGAAAAGGAAGGCTTAGCAAGCCCCCATTGAGTAGCAGCATCTGAAAAACTAAGGTTACCATTATTCTTAAAAACTCTGTTAGCCAATGGTGTTACCGGTATTCGTTTTAGTAAGTCTTCCAACTCCTCTTTCTTGCCGGTTTGCTCTATTTTTTTGTAAACATCATTTGAAAAGAAGTCCAGGAAATCAAGATCTCCCAAGTCCCTGTTTATGCCGTTGCAAATAAAAATATCATTGTAGCCATCATTGTCTGCATCAAAAAAAATAGCACCCCAACTCCAGTCTGTTCCTGATACGCCACTAAAATCGCCAATCTCCGAAAAAGTCCCATTCCTGTTATTTAACTGTAAACAGTTTTTGACATATTGGTGATATAAGCCTGCTTTTTGTTTGCTGTTATACAAATCAACATTATCAAAAGTACCTGTTGTTTTTAAGCGGTAGTCATCATCTGGAATCATATCTGTTGTGAAAATTTCAGGATAGCCATCGTTGTTGATATCAGCCATGTCAACACTCATGGATGACATACTTATTTTCTGCACATTGTCTTCAAGCTGGTCCTTAAAAGTACCATTGCGTTGATTGATGTATAAATAATCTTTTTCAATAAAATCATTTCCTACATAAATATCAGGGTAGTTGTCATTATTAAAATCGCCGGTTACAACGCCAAGTCCAAAGCTGATTAAACCGGTGTGCAATCCGGCTGCTGCAGTTACTTCTTTAAAATATCCATCCTCATTTTTATACAGATGATTGCCACCTGCTTTTAGTTTTACATCAACATCCCATTTTGAAATATCTTTATCCCGCATTTCGCCATAATTAAGTGCGCTGAAAGGCAAGGGGCTGTTGTTGATAAGAAAACAATCCAGGTCGCCATCCATATCATAATCAAAAAAAGATGCCTGTGTACAAAAGCCGGAAATATCCAACCCATACATTTTTGCAGATTCAGTGAATGTAAGATCATGATTATTGATGTACAATTTATTGATGCGATTGCCATCGTCTATGTGGCCTGAATTACAGATGTAAATATCGAGCCAGCCATCATTATTTATATCAACCATTACTACTCCGGTGCTCCACATGCTATCCTGTTTTAAATTGGATCGGGCAGTTATATCTTCAAATTTAAAATTGCCTTTGTTGAGGTATAATTTATTTTCTTCTTTGTTAGAAGTAAGAATTACATCGGGTAATCCATCATTGTTGATATCGCCGGTAGCAACGCCGCCACCATTGTAAAAATTTCTGAAATAAAAACTGTTGTCTTTTTTGCCGTCAACAACTATATTGATAAAATTAATTCCTGAACTATCTATTAATGTAAATAATTCAGGTGATGAAGTAACTGAATGTTTACAGGATAGCAGCAACAAAAAAGGAACGATCATATATAGACTTACCGGGCTGATAGATTTTTTCATCAGTCGGTACTTGATTATATTTTTTGATTTCAACTTGAATCCTGCTTTCATCAACATTGCTAACCTCAACTTTTACAGTTCATTTATTTTACAATTTCAAATAGGGCAGGTTGCAAATCATTTTGCCCTACCAGTAAACAGCGTTTGCCCTTTACTTTTAGTTCACAAATATCTTTAATTGCGCCCTTTAAATTAATGCCCGACTGATTTGGATATTGCCAGGTAAAAACACCTTGTCCATTATTTAATAACACATGTCCGTAACTGCCATCCAACCTGCCAAACTGGGGTTGAAAGCTAAACATGTTTCCACCCAAAACAAGATCGGGTTTGCCATCTGCATTTACATCGGTACAACTGATGGCGTTTACACTGGATAGCTGCACCATTACCGGTAATGGCTGTATGGTAAATCCGCCTTTACCATCATTGATAGCTACGATCGATTTACAGTAGTTAAACAATTTGATACCTGATTTATTGACAAGTTCTTTTCCAAACAGATCTTGTACAGACTTGGTTGCATATTCAGCATGTCGCAGGTTTTGCTTTTTCAATGCCGGAAACTGATCGGTGATTTCCCGCTTTAAAAATACGGGCATATCCCTGCCTTCAATGGTTCTTGTTAAAAAGGCCTCCTGTGTGCCACTCTGGTCAAAATCATTTAGCCATAATTTTACCGGGTTGGTTTTATTGGGACGCAAGTAAAAATTCTCACCGATATTACCCAGTATAAGATCAGTTTTTCCATCTCCATTTACATCCGCTGCAGCAACAGTTTGCCACCAACCGTACAGGTCAGATAGGTTAGTATGTTGTTGCTCTTCAAATATTTTTTTAGTCTTGTTATAACTGAAAATTTTGGTAGCCATCCATTCACCGGTAATTACCAGTTCTTTACTATTATCACCATCCAGATCGGCCCATAAAGCACCGGTAACCATACCCAGTTTTCCGATAGCGGGATTGAGCCTGACCGTTTCATCTTTAAAATGCCCGGTTCCATCATTTACATACAAATAACTTTGTGGTGTTACACCATATTCATAGGGCACACTTCGGCTACCAACAAATAAGTCAAGGTCACCATCACCGTCAAAATCATTGGCAGTGGCTACAGCAATATTCATTGAGTTTTGAGCAAAGGCACCGGCATCTAAACTAAAGTTTCCTTTACCATCATTGAGGTAAAGCCTGTGTTCAATCTCGAGCGTCCGCGGTTGTGTATTGTTACCACCGGCACCTATAAAAAGATCGGCATCGCCATCTTTATCTGCATCAAAAAACAACACAGCCACATCTTCAAAAGCGGCAAATTTTGTAAATACGGGTTCTTCTTTTTTAATAAATTTTCCAGAAGCATCCTGTAGGTATAACTGACCAGCCTGTCCTTTTGCGCCACCGATATAAATATCTTCTAACCCATCACCGTTTACATCTGCTTTTGCAATTTTAGGCCCTTCACGTGAAAGCATTTCGGGGAGGTTGCGTTCGGTATAAAAATCAATGTAATCATCTTCCTGGTGTTTATCCATGGTAGTACTTACCTGCTTTAATAATGCAGGGATATTTGCAGGAGATGGTTGCTGGTATTTCTGTGTTGCGGTAGCAGGTTGTTGCAATACATGTACCTTATTAATTTTGGGATGGTCATATTTGCTAAAGGTTAGATCGGGCCAGGTGATGATCATTGAATCTACCTGGCTGATATTGCCTAAACCAATGATTTGTTTATAATCCATGGAGGATTGAAAGCCGCGGCTTGGGATGAGTTCACGTGAAAAGACCTTATCATCTTTAAACACTTTTATTTTACTGCCAACAGCAAATGTGTTCTTATCAGTTCCTTTTAAAGTAAAGGCGATGTAATTATTTTTATTCTGCTCCCGTGCATTGTTGCGATATATAAAAGCTGGTTGATTTTCGTTGTTTACGATTAGGTCAAGATCGCCGTCATTGTCTAAATCTGCATAGGCAGCACCGTTGGAGGAGGAGGGTTGAGTAATTCCCCAGGAAATACCGACATCTGTAAATTTAAGGTCGCCATTATTTTTAAATAATTTGTTTGGCAGGGGATAAACAGGAATGTGTTTTAATACAGAATCTACATTTTGTTTTTCACCCGATATCACCATTTTTTGTACCACTTCATTGGCAAAAAAATCCATGAAATCCAGGTTGGTAACATCATGGTTGATGCCGTTACAAACATAGATATCATTGTAGCCATCATTATCAGCGTCAAAAAATAATCCTCCCCAACTCCAGTCTGTTCCTTCTACCCCGCTGTAATTAGCCATTTCAATCATGTGCCCGTTTTTGTTATTTAAAAACAAACAGTTTTGCATGTATTGATGATAAAAACCTGCGTTGAGCCTGGTTCTGTACAAATCGATATTATCAAATGCCCCAAGTGTTTTAAGCCTGTAATCATCACCCGGTAACATGTCTGTTGTGAAAATATCATTGTAGCCATCATTGTTTATATCACAGATATCTGCACCCATCGATGAGAAACTGTTATGTTCGGTCCACTCCTCCAGCTCATCTTTAAAAGTGCCATTTTTTTGATTGATGTATAAATAATCTCTTTCGTATGAATCGTTGGCAACAAACACATCCGGGTATCCATCGTTATTTACATCGCCTATGGTTACACCCAAACCAAAACTCATCAGGCTTCCGTGAATACCTGCTTCGGCCGTTACTTCTTTAAAAACATTGTTATCGTTTTTGAATAAGTGATCACCGCCACCTTTTAAAAATGCAGCTACCGGCCATTGTGCATCGGGCAGGGATCTTCGGTTGGCATCGCCAATTGTATTGATGGGGATAGGGCTGTTATTGATCATAAAACAATCGAGGTCGCCATCCATATCGTAGTCAAAAAAGGAAACCTGGGTAGTGTACGCTTCCTGGTTGAGGCCATAAATAGCTGCTGATTCAGTAAAACTTACCAGCCCGGTTGAGTCAGCCTTATTATTGATGTACAGCTTGTTGCGGCGGTTGCCGTTTTTCATGTGGCCCGAGTTACAAACAAAAATATCCAGCCATCCATCATTATTAATATCAACCATTACAACCCCTGTACTCCACATGCTGTCTTGTTTAAGGCCGGATGTTGCGGTTATATCTTTAAATTTAAAATTGCCCTTGTTCAGGTATAATTTATTTTCATCCATATTTGAAGTCATCAACACATCAGGTAAACCATCGTTGTTTAAATCGCCTACTGCTACACCACCACCATTATAATAATTTCGAAAGTAAAAGCTGTTTTCAAGCTGGCCATCAATCACCTTGTTATCGAAGTTGATGCCAGTGTTTTCTACCAGTGAAAAAAGAGTTTCGGTTTTTGGTGATTTGCAGGAAATTAATAGCAGCGTAAAGGAAAATATTAATAAAGTATATTTCATTGAACCGGGAAAAATTAGCACGGTGAGTAATAAGCATTTTTGGCATGAATCGGAATCAATAAATTTAAGTCAATCATTTGATACCCGATTAATGCATGTATGTTTTAACAAAAACAATCAAAGTTATTTGTGAGAACAATCAATCAAAAAAAAACCAGAGATCAATTTGTTGACCTCTGGTTATCATTTACAAATTCTGTTTATGTATTAGTAACCTGGATTTGGGGTTAAATTCGGATTAACCGCTAACTGTTGGTTTGGAATTGCAAAGAGTAGATATTTTGGATCACTTACATCTGCTTTTTCCTGGAATGGTTGTAAGAATTTACCAAAGCGGATCAGGTCTTCCCTTCTCCAACCTTCCAAATAAAGTTCCCTTGCTCTTTCATCCAGCATCTGATCAAGACTGATAGAAGCCAATGCCGTTGCACTTCTGCTTGCATCTGTGCGGATGCTGTTTACAATTGCCAATGCTGTACTTCCGTAAGAACCAGCCGCAGTACCTGTACCACCTCTTAATATTGCTTCAGCTTTCATCAACAACACATCTGATAACCTGAAGAAAACTAAATCATTATCAACATTTCCACTACCATCATTGGGATAATCGATCGGGTATTTGAAAGAACGAATACCTGTTATTTCAAAATCATTTCCGTTTTCAATTAATTTCACAGCAGGTTTAAATGCCAGCGGTAAACCGGTTCTATCCTGAAGCACCGCGTCAGTGGCCCAGTTATATTGTTGACCAATTAAGAAACCAACATTTACACGATTACCAGGATTAGCAGCACCGGGAGTTGGATAAGCTACCCCTCTTCTTTTATCGCCTGCTTCAAATTTATTATAGAAATCAGAGAGCGTGGTAAATCCGTTCCAACCCCCGGGGTTTTGATTGTAATGCATTACAGTATGATACCTTGAACGTACCGTATTACCGTCTCCACCATAAGCTACACCACTTACGTTTTCCTGAACCCAGATATTTTCTTTTCCAATGGATGTGTTGGTGGGTGCAAAATTATCAAAGTAGTTTGTTGCAAAAGAATAACCGCCATTATTAATAATATCATCCGCCAGGCTGATTACTTTGTTCATGTCTGCCGGATCAAATGTAGGCGTTGCACGATTTGCAAATACACCTTTATTCAGGTAGCATTTCATTAATAATACTTTTGCAGCCATTTTATTAGCTTTTCCCCTGTTTGCTGCATTACCGTCAGGTAAAGTTGCCATAATAGCATTTAATTCAGCTATTATATTATCCAATGCTTCTGTTCCTTTTCTAACTCTCGATGGCAACAATGTACTTTCTCCCGGTGATCTGTAAGGCACCTGGTCAAAACCATCCAATACCAGGAAATTAGAAAATGCCCGAAGATACCTAGCTTCTGCTGCTTTAGAAGAAGTAGAATCAAACCTCAGCAAATCTGTGGCAGCAAAAGAAGTACCCAGCATTTGATTAAATACATCACGTAAATGCACATTTTCACCATCCCATTTGTGCGCATGCAATACTCTCCAGGCGCCATTATCATCCCAATCCGGTCCACGGGTTGGGCCAATTAGGGCATCTGTAGTCATTTCCCATAAGGCAAACTGATTTGCCTGGTCCTGATATGTAGGATGCATCGAAGTATAAACTCCTTTTAACAAGGCATCAATATTTGGGGTTCCACCCGCCGAAGCCAAGGAAGGTAAGTCTCCGTTGAATTTTTCATTCAGCTTGGTGCAACTGAAAAGTAGTACCAGTGCAAACAAAGGAATGAGAATTGATATTTTTTGTTTCATATAGTTAATTTTTTTAAGTCAGAATTTTTTTACAAAGAGAAATTAACACCAAGTGTTACTGTTCTTGCCGATGGATAAGGTATATATTCAATTCCCACTGAAGGCACCCCATTCACATTTTTATCCACGTTTACCTCTGGATCAAATCCTGTGAATTTGGTGATAACAAAAAGATTTTGACCTGTTAGATAAATGCTGGCTCCTCTAACGGTTTTGCCAATTGATCCGATATTATAGGAAAGTGTTGCGTTGGCCATCTTCAGGTAACTGCCGTTTTCTATAAATCTTGAAGATGCGGTAACCGGGTTAGAGAATGCTTCTTTAACCGGATCCTGGTAAACAGATAGTGCAATGTTTCTACCACCTGCTATATCTCCAACATTGATTACGTTATTTAGCGTGTTATTGTAAAGTTTCTGACCGAAGGCGCCATTCATATTTGCAGTCAATGAAAGTTGTTTGTAACGGACAGTTGTACCTAAGCCTAAAATAGTTTTTGGATTTGGATTGCCTTCGTAAAAGAATGTCAAGCCCTGGTCGGTGTAAATTGCCTGGCCACTTGTTTTATCAAATCCTTCAAAATGTCTTGTAAAAAAAGCATTTATAGGAAGGCCACTTTGAATAACCTGAGATGTTGTACCTGAAATACCCTGGCCACTCAATGCTCCTGTTGGGATAAGCGCAGCTAAACCAGATACTACATTCGTTATGAAAGTTGCATTTACATTGAAATCGATCGTAAAATCATTTTTATCTACGATGGCAGCATTAGCAGAAAACTCAAATCCTTTATTTTCTACTTTACCCGGTAAGTTTTTCCAGGTAACAACCGATCCAGGTGGTGCCGGTTGAATTGGAAAAGTTGGGTATAACAAATCAGTAGTTAACTTATTAAAATAATCTGCAGTAAAATTGATCCTGTTTTTCAATACCGCAACGTCAATACCCACATTGTATTGTCTGTCTGCCTGCCATTTTAAATCAAGGTTTGGATTATTAACCCGTCCTTGTGCGCCGTTTGATCTTAAAGTATATTTTTCTTGAGAAGAACCCGATGGGAATTCCTGGTTACCGGTTTTACCCCATCCTGCTCTCAATTTCAAACTGCTGATAAAATCTACATTGAAAAAGCTTTCTTTATCGATGTTCCATCCTGCAGCAAATGATGGGAAATAACCATATTTATTGTTTGCACCAAATTTGGTTGAACCATCCGCACGGAATGTTCCGGTCAATAAATACTTGCCTTTATAGTTAACAGTTGCCCTTCCAAAATAAGAATTCAATTCTGATGTAGGATCGTTAAATGAACTGATATTCCTTGTAGATGGGTTACCATACTGAATATAGTCCGTAAAGTCTAAACCATAAGAACCAAATCCGCCGCCCGCTGGCCCGAGTACATTCATGCTTGAACCTTTATTCGTAAACTTGAGATATTCATAACCCAATACTGCAGTAAGATTTACGCCAGACGCTATATCCTTATTGATATTTAATGTATGGGTAAATTGCTGAGTAGTAAGTTCATTTGAACCTATTGCAGCGTAACCTTTTCCTTGAGAATTTGGCAGATTTAATTCAGGTTGTACAGAAGTTCTTCTTGAACCGGTACCATAGTTAATACTATATAAAAACCTGTACTCTAACCATTTGGTAAATTTGTAGTAAGGCGAGATACTTGCCAAAATAGTTGTAACTCTTGACTGATCATCGATTGCTTCAGAAACACCTAAAGGATTATATATGGATGAACCTCCAACATTTACCAAAGAGTCGCCTATTTTAAGTGCAAGCGTTGGATTCCACTGTAAAGCCTGGCCAATGATACTTCCTGCCGCACCTGCGTCATTTGTAATTGGAGCAATATTTTCAACATACTGGCTTGGAGTGATATTTACATCTAACCCAAGTTTTTTGCTATCCAGGAATTTGAAGTTGGCATTTAATGAAGCAGTGTACTTCTTGATACCTGATTTTCTTACAATACCTTGCTGATCTAAATAACCCATTGATAAACGATACTTACTACCCTCGTTACCTCCGCTAATAGCAATATTGTAATTCTGTACAGATGCGTTTCTTAATATCGCATCCAATGCATTTACATTACTTCCTTTATCGTTGGTTGTACTAACGTTGTAGTATTTCAACGCATCTTTGAATTGAGTTGCATCCAGCACTTTAATTCTATTAGCAATTTTCGCAACTCCACTTGATGCCATAAAATCAATCTTCGTAGCACCAGAAACACCTTTTTTAGTAGTGATTAAAACAACACCGTAAGCTGCCCTTGAACCATAAATGGCAGTAGCAGAGGCGTCTTTCAAAATGTCGATGGATGCAATGTCATTTGGATTGATAAAGTTCAACGGGTTACTTGCCGGATTACCACCACCCAATCCAAGGTCACCAATGCCCGGTCTAACGGATCTTCCATCTAATGGAACACCATCCACAACATATAATGGTTGGCCACTACCAGTGATGGTAGCATTTCCTCTGATTTTAACAGTAGATGCACCTCCTGGCTGGCCACTGTTATTGATCATTTGAACACCAGCAACTTTACCTTGTATTAATTGATCAGGTGAAGTGTAGGTTCCTTTATTAAAGTCTTTAGCCGAAACAGAAGAAACAGCACCTGTCAGATCTTTTCGTTTAGCCGTGCCGTAACCTACTACAACAACCTCATTGAGGTTACCAACACTGGTTGCAACACTGATACTAATTGTTGATCTGCCGCCAACAACTTCTTCTTGTGTAACAACACCCACGCCAGTTAATACCAGGATAGCATCCGAAGGCACGCTATTTAGGGTGAAAGTTCCAGCCGAATTTGTAGAAGTTGCAGTTTTTGTACCTTTTAGGGTTACCGTTACGCCGGGAAGAGGTTCCCCTGATTTGTCGGTAATGGTTCCGGTAATTTTTTGGGCCTGGGCCAGCGTAAACGCAGTAAACCCAAACACTGCCAGCAATAGCATGGCAGATTTTCTCATCATAGCAAGGAGCATAATCGTTAGATTTTGATTTTATTAAATCGGATTTAGTAATAGCAAAGAGTAAAAATCTATTTAAAATTAATACTATTTTAACTAAATCTAATAGTAATACAGTATTATTTAAAATAAGTTCAACATTGAAGGTATTTAAGAAAACTTTGTGAAATTGCTATTTAGAGATAATTTTACCGCAAACGATTGCGGTAATGTTTGCGAAAAGGTTTGCAGTGAATATAATTTTTTAAGCTTGCATATAATAATGATTCACAATGAGTAACACCACATTAAAAACTATTTCCACCGTATTGGGCATCAGCATCTCTACGGTTTCAAGGGCATTGAAGAATCACCCGGATATATCCAATAAGACAAAACAGCGGGTATCTGAACTTGCAAATACCTTGGATTATGAGCCCAATGCAAACGCTATCCATTTACGAACTAACAAAAGCAACGTATTTGGATTGGTGGTTCCCGGCATATCCAATTATTTTTATCATTCATTTATTGCATCTGTAGAAGAAGAAAGCAGGCGCCAGCAATTTTCGCTGATGATTCTGCAATCGGGAGACGACCCCGAAATAGAAATGCTGAATTTAAAATTACTGAGGCAAAACCGGGTTAGCGGGTTATTCGCTTCTGTGTCAAATTCAAACAAGCAAATAGATGCTTACCTAAAGTTAAAAGAAGCTGATATACCGGTTATTTTTTTTGATAAAGTTCCAGATATACCTGGCTGTAACAGAATCTGTGTTGGTGATGCCGAAGCAGCCCGGCTTTCGGCCAATACAATTTTACAAAAAAACAAGAAGCATGTGCTGGCAATATTTGGCGATGAAAACTTACTAATAACCAAAAAAAGACTGGCTGCTTTTATGCAGGCCATTGATGGTAAAATAAATGTAACCGTTGTTCATGCAAACAGTGCAGCGTCTGCAGAAGCTTTGACACTGGAAAACCTGTTATTTAAACCGGATACTGTATTTTGTATGAGCGATGAAATTCTTGCAGGCACTATGAAGGCCATTCAAAGAAATAGCCTGAAAGTGCCGGATGATATTGGCATTATTGCCATTAGCAATGGCTTTATCCCAACACTGTATCACCCTGAAATTACTTTCGTGGAAACCAGTGGATATAAACTTGGAAAGCTTGCTTTTAACAGCATGATGTCGTGTGTGAAAGGCAGTACTTTTTTTCACGATCTTACTACGCAGCCCGTTTTGGTGGAAGGTGGCTCGTTATAACAAAAAATTGGTACTGTAATTTACAAGGCAGTTTTTTTAACACCAGTAAATATTGTTTTCCAAACGAGGTTAAAAAATGATCTTGTCATCACTCTTTCATAAGTTACGTTTTCACTATTTTCAGTATTGGTATTTTCATTTTTTACAAGTGTATTGGCCAAAAAGCTTACTAGTCCCTTTTTCTTCAACTCCTTTTTATCTTCTTCCTTTTTTAAAATATCAAGTTTAAGATCGTGATATAAGAACAACACATTAGCCGAAGCCTTATAGTTATCTCCATCCATTTTAAATTTAACCTTATCTACAGTACCCTCCTTTATGGAAGCAAGGCCAAGTGGTTCTGTAACCGGATTTAAACTGAGTGCATTCAATTTGTCCAACTGCCCGTCAATATGAAAAATACCGGCGTTGCTGTTTAATGCTAAGCTCCAATGTGTTGACAGGCTACCTTTATCTAAAAACTTAGCAGTGGCATCTAAGGTCAATGCCGGATTTGATTTTATCAATGCCGGAATGTTGGTAACATTTGAAACTGTTGCATTAATACCACTGAAAAAAACATTGCCAACCAACCCGGATTTTTCACCTCTTTCCCGGTAAGAAACAAGGCCATTTTTTATCTTCAATGTTTTTATATAGACCGGCATATTTAATTTCAACAGTGACTGTTGTGGATAGTGACCTAGTTTGCTGGCATTACCGGCAGGCAAAGTTTTATCATTGAAAATTTTAATGGTCGGTTCAAAAGACGCCGTCGCTATATCAATGCCTTCATTGGCCATCAGTTTTTTTATATTAAGGTCCGATAGGATAATGTTATCAAATTTTAAATTGTATTGATCCATTGCCTGGTTATTATGCTTGCCAAACTGTTCTTCTGACAGTAGGGGTTTTAATAAAAATTGTTTGATTTTTGCTGTTGCACTAACATTGTTAATCGAAAAATCCCCGATGGCGATATTGTACATACCCGATTTGGTTTCAAAAGAAAATCCATCTGCAGATAATTCCCATTGCGCATTATTGATGAGATTATTAACCGTAGCGCCTTCAGTAATTTTAATAGGGCTGAACATAGAAAACTTTACATTGTTTAACACAAAAGGTTTAGCAGAAGGATCATCTTTATTAATGATGATAACTTTTGTATGACCGAGATTGATGGTGCCAACCTGTGCCTGGTCAATTAAGTCTGACGATAGATTTATTTCCTTATTTCCTTTTTTTCCACCATCCGATTGCTTGTTTTTATAAATGGTTATTAAACCACCGGTACAAGAAACGTTACCTGCCTTCAGGCGTTGCTGAATAATAAATGCATCTGTATTAAGTTCGCTGATATGAACATTTTCCAGGTTAATAACAGGGTCGGTATCTTTTAACTTGTACTGTCTTACTGCTGCTATATCCAGTGATCTTTTGGCTGCATTGTAATCCAGTTTTTCAATATTTATTCTTGTGTTATTAGCTGATGCAGGCAATTGAATATTCTCTACCGTTGCCCTGACATCTTTAATAAAATAACTGATAATACTTTCATAGTTTTTCGACTCGTCTATTAAAAAATTATTGAGTGTAATGTTTATATTTTCCAACGTTGTTTGTGGTTCACCCGCTTTGTTTGTAATAAGCACAGTGCCATTACTTACCTGTATAGTGTCGGCCTGTATGCTGTTAAATTTGCCTAATATTTTTTTATATAATTCGAGGCTGTCTTTTTTAGTAAATGGCTTAGGCTGTTCGGCACCGGTATTAATTATTTGTATAACAGGCTTTATTAAAAGAATTTTATTTGCGGCTACATTTTGTTTCTGCAAAAGGCCGGCCACATCAATCCCCCTCGCTGTTACTTCTGCTACCCTGATATTGTACAATGCATTGGGCAAACTATCGGTTTGGCCTAGTTGTTTTTTTTGTGCTGAATCTGATTGCAATACTACATTGTAAAAAGATACGTTGCCATTTATTTCGTCAATTGCCGAACTATCGTACCCAATAAAATAAAGGCTGTCAGTTTTGTCTGAAATGGCATTTTCAATTTTATCTTTTACCAGGTTTCGTTTGTTATACTGCCAGTAAATGTAACCGCCAATTGCGGCAATGATTAAAATGAGTATGATGATTTTTATTGATTTTTTCATCGATAGTTTTATCAAATTTGTCATGAATGAAATATCGTTCGTCTTTTTATTTATGCTAAAAAGGATATCCTATTGCAATGTTTACTATAAGATTTTGTTTTCGCCATTCTCCATCTCCGGGAGCAATTTTATCAAATACCCATCTGTGCCCCTCTGGTAAATATGGCTTCCTGATTGGAATGCCCAGGTCAACCCTTATCAATAATATGCTGGCATCAAATCTTAAGCCTGCGCCGGTTGCAACTGCCAGTTCTTTATAAGAATCTTTTTTTAGCTTCCCCGCTTTTCCAAATAATAAAGTGTCTTTTGTCCATATATTTCCTACATCTACAAAAACAGCGCTGCTTAATTTACCAAAAACAGGCATCCTTAATTCTGAATTAAACAAAAATTTGTAATCGCCACCAATGGCCTGAAAGTATCGTTGGTCGTACAAGGTAGGCTGATAGGCACCTGGCCCTAATTGCCTGCTGGTAAAGCCCCGCAGTGATGATGAGCCACCTATAACATATTGTTTGGAAAACGGTAGCATGTTGGAGTTGCTATATGGAATTCCAATACCAAGTTGCAGCCTGTTTACCAGGTCAAATTTATTGGGCAAGGTTTTTTGATATCGCAGATCAACATCGAATTTTGAAAATTGCGCAAATGGTGTATTAAACACTTTCTTTTGCCTGGGTTGTTTTGCTCCACTTATAAGGCCGGCAATATTGCCCGACATATCTATACTGCCACTAACATACCATTGGTTTTTTGCAAATGGATTAGCCGTATTGTATGTGTAGGAATAATAAGAACCTAAAATTATTTCGTTATAAACATTTGCTAAAAGAACAGGATCAATGTTGGCTTGCTTGCTGAACATATCCGTTAGTTTGCCTGAGTGGATATAGGTAAGGGCAATGGGTGATAATGTATGTTCAGTATTTGGATTTACTTTCCAGTTAAATTCGTATTGAAGCCGGTAAATATTTTTTGTATAAAAATCCAGTTTCCTAAAAATTTCATAACCGGCCAGTAAACGTGTACGCGGTGGGTATAGCATGCTTTCTTTATATCTTAAAAATGGCACTTTAAATTTAGGGAAATTCAATGCTGCTTCCACACCTACCCTAATATTTTTTGCATTTTGTATGGAGTCGGCAAATGAAATTTCAAAGCCACCATATAGCTTTACCGACAGTTGTTCAGCACCTTTAAATACATTCCGGTTTTTCCAGTTTAAACTCAGTTGCGTACCCAAAAATTTATTTTCTTTTGAAAAGCCATTCAACTGTACCTGCACAGATTTCTTTTTAGCAGGTGTTAAATAATAGAAAGCATTCAGCCGGTATGGATCATCGCTTAATCCTGCTACTTCAAAAGTGTTTTTTACAAACTTAAAAGTACCAAGGTTTATCAAACGGTTAAGCGTATTATTCTGTTCGTTGCTGCTATAAGTTTGTCCTGGCCGATAGGTGATCATCTTTTTAAACAGCGCAGGTTTAAACTGGTGTAGCGTATCCCTGATAAATAAACCATCCACACTTTCAGCACCGGTTGCACTGGTATCCGGCGGTGGAAGTAATAATGTATAGTCCGGAAAAATGCCTATCTCGTTAATGGTATAGGCATGCATCGATTTTTCCGGTATTTCGTTTTTTAAACCCAATATAATATCAACCTGGTTATTGCCAACAGTACTGTCTACATAAGCTACAATATAATCGGCATTGAAATAATAATATCCCTTTGTTTTTACATAAGCATCCAGCCTGTCACGTTCAGCTTCCACGTCACTCAATCTGTACCCGTTACCCACCTTTAAAATGCCGTTGCGTTGCCTTTCTTTCAGTTCCTTCGCCAGGGTTGAAGTATCATTTAGCCAGCCAATAGTTTTGATAGTGTATTGGGGATGAACATCAACTTTGTAAATTGCTTTGGTAAAATAACTTTCATTAACGGTATCGCCGCTTACCTGCGAACGAAAATATCCCTTGTTTTCCAGGAACGATTGCATATTTTTTGCTATCACTGTTGTGTTTACAGTACTGCTTAACACAGGTGGTTCAGAGAGTTTTTTACGGAAAAATGTCTTGAGCCCACTTACTTTTTTGGGGCCTCCAATTACATACCAAAACCAAACTTTGTAGGGTTGCCCAAACAGGAATTTATTGGCTTTAGGTTTTACCGCTAGTTTTAACTCTCTTTTTAATGCATGTGAACCGTATTTTACACCTGGTTTTTTTTCAATTTTTATGGTTGCTCCTTTATATATGCGTTCGCCCTCTGGCAAAAATCGTTGCACACTACAACTCGTTATTGTAAATAATAGGAATGTGCCGTATATAAAAAAATTGCGCATTAGTTGTTATTATACTTCTTTAGCCATGTAAACAATTGCTTGAATTTATCGTAGTTCATCGTTAAAATTAAACCCAGGCCCGATTCTGTGGCATAACCATCCAGTACGGACTCCAACTCATCTTTTTTGTAAGAGTGGATGATATATTTGCCGTCTTCAGATAATTTATAGTTGAGTGTAACGTCTGGTAAAAAGCGGCTGCCTTTTTGTTTGGCGGCTTTGGCAGAGCCATCTTGTCTTTCAATACCAAAGTTTCTTCCAACACTAACGCTTAAGCGATTATTTAAAAAGCTTGTTAATAAATCCACATCTGGCTGATTGCCCTGGGCGGCATCACTAACAGCAAAATCCCGGTAAGAATTTAGATTTAGATCGGTATTAATTCCTTTGAAAACCTCTGAAGCAATCTGGTCAAGGGCTGATAAAAGAAAGCCGCTTACGCTTCCGCCAGATGCCAGGTTATCAAACCCGCTTCCGCTTCCTTTAAAAAAATCTACACTTTGTTCACCTACAAATCTTCCCATAACCAATAGCCCAAATACTTGTTTGTTTGTGGCAGCAACATCTTTTTTCAACTGCAATAGTTTGTGTTCGAGCGCCATTTGCAACTGGCTGTTTAATTGTATTGATTCAGGCATTTTAATATCAAAACTTATTTGCGGTTGCCTGATAGAACCCTTCATATAAAGTATTACCCGAAAAGGAATTGGTTGATTAAAAGACTGTGCAAATTGTGGCGCAATCGATCTTATTTCGTTACTGACTAATTCTTTGGGAGGTGTATTGGCAATATAAGTGGCCATGATATTAATTTGAGCATCAGCCGGTAAACCTTTAAAAATTATAGCACTTCCTTCATTTAATATAAACTGCTTTCTAAAAAATTGGTAATTCAATTCGTAAATGCCGGCTGTTAAGTTGTAAGCCCCTGAAAGCAATAGCTGCTTTGCTGAATCAAGGCCCACATTGAGTTTTGCATTACCTTTTACTTTTAGTTTATCGCCGGTAGATGGATCTGAAATAATATTAATAACAGAATTGGTATCAACGATAAGAAAGAGGTTTGAATTGAATGGTTGCTTATTTTCTAAAGTTGCTTTAACCAGTGACAATGCTAACTTTTTTTCTGGTAAAGTAAAAGTATCCCGATCTATAAAAAGCACGGCTGATTTGGATGCATTCATATCCTGATTTTTTTCGGGTAATACCAGGGTTACAGAACTCTGTTTACTTAGATAAATGTTACCTGCAATTTTGGGTGAATCAAGTGTACCCGAAACCTGGAAGTTGCCATTAATTGCTGCTTGTCCATACAGTTGGTTATTGATTGCCCTGGAAACATTCAGGATTGAAAAATCTTTCGCCTCCATTTCCATGGCGAGATTAAATATGTTGGCATTTCCGGGATGAATACGGCCATTAATAATAAGGGGATTATTTAAACTGTCATGTATTATAAAATCATTCAGTAGAATATCCGGATATTCCATAACAATATGTTCCTTACTATAAGTATAGGTTGTTCCAAATGGTGCAATGGTGTACCTGGTTGTACCAGGTTGTATTGTATCAATGCTGTTACTTATTTTATTGGGTATAGTGTCTTTTACTAACAGCCCGATGGATGATCCGGGTTTTAAAAATATTTGTGCGGCTTTGGATGTTGAGAGAAGACTAAATATGCCAATGAGCAGTACCGATATATTTAAAAATACAAAGCGTACAACTCCACCGGTGTTTGTAAGAATTTTTTCATTTGCCATATTTACTATCTGAAAGCAGCGTGTGGTATGCCTGGTTTTTGCTAACCGTTATTTCATTATTGCTTAAACCTAATGAAATATCTATGCCCTTTTATAAATCATTCGTTTTTAATCATCAAAACCTCTCCATTAGCATATTTTATAGCCATTGTAGAATAGTTTCCCCATTATATTATTTAATTTCAATAAAGGAATTGTAGTGAAACTATTCAAATATAAAATTAGCGTCCTGGTTAAATGATAGCAGGTTGGTTTTTTCCTTAAGTAGCAGACTGATAAATAAGAATATGCATATAAATTTGTAATAATTCATCCCCATTGGCAAAAACGACTTGAATGAACCAGGTAATAGAATTTTTTACTAAACTTTTTCAACACAGCGACTGGTTGCCTCAATGGAAAAATGGCCACTGGAGCCAGTTTCACGGATGGCTTTATATCATCAGCGATATATTTATCTGGCTGGCATATTTCTCCATTCCGGTATTACTCCTTAGATATATAAGGCAGCGGAAAAATGCAGCTTTTATTAAGTTATACATTTTCTTTTCCTTGTTTATCCTTGCCTGTGGAACCACTTATTTGTTAAACGCAGTTTCTTTTTGGTTCCCTTTTTACCGAATAAATGCTTTGTTTCGATTTACAACCGCTTTCGCAAGTTGGGTAACTGTTTTTTATATGATCAAATACTTGCCGGATACAGTTTCCCTTAGAACTGCCCGGCTGTATAAAAAAGAAATGGACGAGCGTCTAAAAATAGAGTCTAAATTAAGAGAAAGCGAAGATCAGATACAGGCTATTTATAAAAACGCACCGGAAGCAATTATCGTAGTAACCAGTAAAGGCAATATTGTAAAATGGAACCCGGCTGCGGAAAAAATGTTTGGCTGGAAAGAAGATGAAGTGTTGGGAAAAGTGCTAAATGAGTTGGTTGTTCCCGAAAACTTGCGGCAATTTTACATTGATGAAATGAAAGGATTTTTAAAAACCAGGCAAAGCCTTATTTTAAACAGAGCTACGCTGCAAACAGTGTTGCATAAAGATGGCTCCTTGCTAAAAATAGAATTCACTGTTTCGCCTATTGAAATTAAAGACGACTTTTTATTTATTGGATTTGTAAGAGATGTAACTGAAATTAGATTAGCCGAACTGGCATTAAAGGAAAGCCAGGAAAGAAATAGGTTATTAACAACAGAAGTATCTGATTATGCCATTATGATGTTATCGCCGGAAGGTAACATTGATAGCTGGAATGAAGGCGTGCAAAAAATTACAGGCTATTCGGAAAAAGAGGTAATTGGAAAAAATTTTTCAATTTTTTATATTCCCGAAGCCGTTGAACACAATGAGCCTGCAGAAGATTTGCTACATGTAAACGTAACCGGACGTACAGAAAGTGAAGGGTGGAGGATAAAAAAAGACGGTACATTATTTTGGGCCAATGTGGTGTTAACTGCTTTAAAAAGAGATGGGAAAATAATTGGTTATTCAAAGATTAGTAAGGATATCACCAAGCGAAAATCCGATGAAGAAAGCATTCGGTTAATCAACAGCTCGCTGGAACAGAGAGTAAAAGATCGTACAGAAGAGTTGGAGCAAAGCGAGAAAAAATACAGGGAGCTTTTTGAAAACAGCCCGATGCCTATGTGGGTACTGGAACATCCATCACTTAAGTTTGTTGACGTTAATGAAGCAGCTATTCAGCACTATGGTTATAGCCGTGAAGAATTTCTTTCCATGACTGCAGTTGATATAAGGCCCGATGAAGAGAAAAACAAATTCATTACCCTGGATCGTTCGGCCCGCCGGGGCATCATGAAAGCGGGAACCTGGAAACACATAAAGAAAGATAAAAGCATTATTTATGTCGAAATAAGTTCGCATGAATTAAACATAGATAACACGAAAGCAAGGCTGGTGCTAAGCATAGATGTTACAGAACGTAAAAAAGCAGAAGAGCGGCTGGAACTTGCATTGGAAGCAGGTAAAATTGGTATTTGGGAATTGGATATGCTACAGGACATTGCTATTAGAAATGCAAGACATGACCAGATTTTCGGTTATGAAGAAATGCTACCGGATTGGGGCATGGCCAGATTTTTAAGCCAGGTACATGTTGATGATTTGGAAAGAGTTCAACAGGCGTTTAAAGATGCACTTGAAACAGGAATATTAAATGTAGAAACAAGAATTTATCATACAGATAATACCATTCATTGGATTAATGCTACCGCAAGAATGATGGCAGATCAACCTGAAAATCCATTCAGAATGTTGGGGACAATCATTGATATAACAGAGGTGAAAAATGTAGAAGAAAGAATTTTACTGTTGAATAACGACCTGGAAAAAAGAGTGCAGGCACGTACCAGGGAATTGCATGTTGCTAATAAAGAACTGGAGTCTTTCACATATTCCGTATCGCATGATTTAAGGGCACCTTTAAGGGCCATTCATGGATATACACAACTATTGAACGAAAGTTACCAGGAGCAGCTCGACGTTGAAGGAAAAAGAATGTTGGGAAGGGTAATTTTCAATACAGGCAGAATGAATAGCCTGATTGATGATCTGCTCGAATTTTCAAGGCTTGGCAAAGCATCCGTAAAAAGAGAGAAGACTGACATTACAAAAATAGCACAGGAGGTAGTCAACGAACTATGTGGTTCTTCGGAGCTTTTAAATGAGCATATTACTGTACATAACCTGGGCGTTGCCAATGTAGATAAAATAATTATCCGGCATGTGTTTGAAAACCTGATTTCAAATGCAATCAAATATTCGTCTAAAAAAGAGCATCCGTTAATTGAAATTGGTGTTACTGAAACTAAAAAAGGAAACACTTTTTTTGTGAAAGATAACGGGACCGGTTTTGATATGAATTATTATTATAAATTATTTGGTGTTTTTCAACGATTACACCGCAAGGAAGACTTTGAAGGAACCGGAGTGGGCTTAGCCATTGTTCAAAAAATAATAACAAAACACTATGGGGAAGTATGGGCAGAAGGGGTGGAAAATGAAGGTGCAACATTTTTTTTTACGATTGGCAAATAATTTGCATGCGTGATAGGCAAAATGGATAGCTGGTGTTAATTTTTAATAATAACGCCTAATGGGTAAATTTTAGCAACACTGATAAAATTTATCATTGAAACAATCGTAGTAATAACAGTATATCATTCGTTATAGCTGTTTCGTTGAATCTAAAATTATTGAATGACAAATCAAATTAAAATATTACATCTTGAAGATGAAGAGTCAGATGCAGATCTCGTAAGGCTCACACTAAACCGCAATAATTTATCGGTCGAAATACTGGTTGTAAACAATAAAGCAGCTTATATAACCGCATTGGATCAGTTTGTTCCGGATGTTATTCTTTCCGATCATTCCCTGCCTTCATTTGATTCTGCAGAAGCGTTAAGTATATTTTTGAATGCCGGCCTCGCAATTCCTTTTATATTAGTAACAGCTCATATCTCCGAAGAGTATGCAGTATCAATTTTAAAAGCTGGTGCCAATGATTATATTTTTAAAGATCAGTTGCAACTGTTACCAGGGGCCATAGTAAATTCACTTAAAAAAATTGAGTTGGCCATTAGCCTTGAAAAAGAGAAGGAATTAAAAGTAAAAGAAAAAACAGGCGCAGTAATAATTGCGCATGAAAAGGAAAGAAGCCACATGGCCAATGAATTGCTGGAAAACATAAACCAAATCCTGGCAGCATCTAATCTATATATTGATTGTGCTATCAGCGATGAACATAAGCGAATGGAGTTTACACAAATCAGTAAAAAATTTATTCTCACGGCCATTGATGAAATAAAAAAACTATCACAGGTGATAATGCCTGCTACAATTGGAGAAATTGGTTTGATTGATACCCTCGATAATTTATTTGACAATCATATCCCACATAGAAAAATTAATTTTATCACTGAATGGAGCGATTTCATCGAATATTTACCAGAAGACAAATTAAAATTAAGCATCTACCGCATCGTACAGGAACAACTGAATAATATAATAAAACATTCGCAGGCTGATAATGCCTGGTTCTATCTTAACCAAAGTGAAAACGAAATTGAACTTATTATTAAGGACGATGGAATTGGCTTTGATATTACTCAAAAAGGGAATTGGGTAGGGTTACAAAATATTAATACAAGAGCTGAAATGCATGACGGCAAAATGGAATTGGTATCATCTCCAGGAAATGGATGTATTTTAAAGGTAATTTTCCCGTTATAATACTTATCTTACTGTTAGTTTTCCAAAATTAACTATCTATTAAGTCCAATATAGATTAACTGTCCGGTATTTTAAATACCTATGAAATAATGTTGAATGATAAAAAATCTAAGAATATTATTATTAGAAGATTCAGAAGATGATGCTGAACTGATTTTGATGGAATTGCGAAATGGAGGCATTCAGTTTACCCCGCGGGTTGTAGATACAAGACAAGACTTCCTTCATGGAATTGTTGAGTTTAAGCCTGACATCATCATATCCGACCATTCCATGCCTCAATTCAATTCTGCAGAGGCATTAAAATTATATAAGGCTCATTTAAAAGAACAAAATCTCATCGCTCCTTTTATTTTAGTAGCCGGTACCATTTCTGAAGAGTTTGCTGTACAATGCATCAAAGACGGAGCAGACGATTACATTTTAAAAGATCGTTTGCAAAGGCTTCCCTCTGCGGTGCTAAGTGCGTTGGAAAAATGTAAAATTGCCAATGAGAATGCCCGGGTTACAGCTGAAAAATTACTATTACTGGAACGATATGAATATGTAACCAAAGCTACTTCAGATGCTATATGGGACTGGGATATCGCCGATAATTCAATTTATTGCGGTGAAGGTTTTCAGAAGTTGTTTGGACATATTCGTAACCCACTTACCAATAATTATAACCTAAATACTGCCTATATAGTTAAGGAAGATATTGAGCGGGTAATGGTTGGGGTGGACAAAGTGTTGCAAAGTTCTGAAAATACCTGGTCCGACGAATATTGCTATTTAAAAGCTGACGGCACATCTGCATTTGTGCAGGATAAGGCAATCATTATAAGAAATTCTGAAGGAAAAGCCATCAGGATGGTGGGTGCCATCCAGGATATTACCCGTAAAAAACTGGAAGATGAAAGATTGAAATTGTTGGAGTCAGTAATTACCAATACTACTGATGCAGTTTTAATTGCGAATGCAGGTGCAACAAATTTGCAGGGGCTCAATATTGTTTACGTTAATGAAGCCTTTACCAAAATGACCGGACATATGTCCGAAGAAGTAATAGGTAAATCGCCTGATATATTTTTAAGTGGAAAAGTGGATATACAAGAAATACAACGGCTTAATAAAGCGTTTGAAGAAAAAGAATCGGCACAGGTAGAAATAATAAGTAATAAAAAGAATGGTGAAGAATTCTGGCTTAACTTCTCAGTATCACCAGTAGCAGATGACAAGGGAACGATTAGCCATTGGGTTTTTATTGAACGGAATGTAACCGAACAAAGGCAATATACCAAGGCCATTGAAGATCAGAATGCCCAGTTAAAGGAAATTGCCTGGACACAATCGCATGTAGTAAGGGCACCTTTGGCAAAGATGATTGGCTTTTTAAATATGATTGAAAATCAACCTGGATCCGAATCAAATAAAGACCTGCTGCAATACGTGCTTGAAGCAGGAAAAGAGCTGGACGAAATTGTAAGAGACATTGTAAAAAAGACGGAGAAAATTAATGCTAATCAATAACTATGAGTGTAAAAACTTTAATAGTGGACGATGATAAGGCGGTTCAATTTTTTCATAAAATGACCGTAAAAGAGAGTAAACTCTCTGATGAGCCATTGATCTTTGTGGATGGCCAGGAAGCACTGAACTATCTCAATCTTAATTTTAAGGAAAGCGATTATTACCTGGTCTTACTGGATATCAATATGCCGGTAATGGATGGCTGGGAGTTTTTAAAAATTGTAAGCGATAAGCCATACGCTCAACATGTATTTTTTGCAATGGTCACTTCTTCCGTTGACAAAGCCGATAAAGAAAAAGCAGTTGCCTACAGCCAGGTGATTGATTTCGTTGAAAAGCCAATTTCATTTGAAGGATGTAAAAAAATAAGATTGATGTCTCAAATCGCTGAACACATGGATAACTAAGAAAGCTATTCGAATTATTAATTTGTAGCTGGCTGTAATAAGAACTTTAAAGACAATTTTTATATTTTGCTACATTTATTTCCCCCGATAATCGATACTTTAAAGAGATTAGCTTATTCTCCCTTGTAATACCATCTTGATTTAATAAGTCCAAAGGACTACATTGAAATCTTAGATGGTATTATACCGATTGCAAATCGCTTTGGACTAAATAACGGTATAATCGGTATAACATCTCCTTTCATTCTGCGGTTTAAATAAGTGCATTTACATTTTTCTGTTTTTTACGATAACTTTAATAACGAAAAATAGAAATGTATTTATCATTTAAATCCTGCACACAATGGCCATAATCTCCCGTCGGCATTTAATAAAAACCCTTGCACTGGGTTCGTCTGCCTTGCTAATCTCTCCCAACTCATTATTATCCTGCACGGCGCCTAAAAAGAAAAAGTTAGGCGTTGCATTGATGGGCTTAGGATATTACAGTACCGATCTGTTAGCACCAGCATTACAACAAACTAAAAACTGTTACCTGGCTGGCATTGTAACAGGTACACCCGAAAAAGCAGAAACCTGGAAAAAAAAATATAACATCCCCGATAAGAATATTTATAACTACGAAAACTTTGACCAGGTTGCCAACAACCCCGACATCGACGTCGTGTATGTAGTTCTACCTCCGTCTATGCATCACGAATTTGTCATCAGGGCGGCTAAGGCCGGCAAACATGTTTGGTGCGAAAAGCCCATGGCGATATCGGAAAAAGAATGCAGTGAAATGATTGATGCCTGCAATCAATATAAGCGTTCATTGGCTATCGGATACAGGCTGCATCACGAACCCAATACGAAGGAATACAGGCGCATTGTAAATGAACATTTATTGGGTAAGGTCACTAAGGTAAATTGCGCCGCAGGTTATTTTGAAACCAGGACCAATCACTGGAAACAAAAAAAAGAAATGGGAGGTGGTGTAATGTATGACATGGGCGTATATGCAATACAGGGAGCCAGGTTAGGCACAGGTTTGGAACCGATTACTATCCTATCAGCAACTACTTCTACCACAAGACCTGAAATTTATAAAAACGGGTTAGATGAAACTACCACAGCGATGCTTGAGTTTCCTGGCGGAGTAACTGCAAACATCAAAACAAGCTTTGGTGAGAATGTAAATTTTATGGATATCAACTGCGAAAAAGGCGATATCAACCTGGCACCTTATTCTGATTACAATGGAATTAAAGGGAAAAGTCCATTGGGCGAAATTTACTTCCCGTACGATGTTCCGTGGCAGCAAGCCAATCAAATGGATGATAATGCAATGTCAGTTATGCAAAGTAAACCCATGTTGGTACCGGGTGAGGAAGGCCGGCGTGATATCCGTATTGTTCAGGCAATTTACCAGGCTGCTGCTACTGGCCAGCCGGTACAGATGTGATATTGCAAGCATTAATTAATTCGGTAGGTTCATTTCAAATTGATGAAGTAAAACTACCCGAAAATATATTATTATTGAAAACATTGACATTTTTCAATGGAAATTGTAACTTCAACCTCTCTCTCCGAATAAATTAATACAACAATTACTTTCGAAAATTAATTCAAACATTTCCAGGTAAAAAAGTAACAGTTTTTAGTAACAGGTATTCTTTTAAAAATGACTTTCTATGTATAAGTTAACCGTTAATAAAAAAAATTATGATGTAGATGCCAGTCCGGATATGCCCCTGTTATGGGTAATCCGCGATATCATCGGCCTTACCGGTACTAAGTTTGGCTGCGGCATGGCACAATGTGGTGCTTGCACCGTACACCTCAATGGTGAAGCTGTCCGTTCCTGCGTAACCCTTGTAACAAGGGCTGTTGGGAAAGAAATTACCACCATTGAAGGATTATCTGCAGAAAGTACGCATCCCTTGCAGTTGGCCTGGCTCCAGGAAGATACGCCGCAATGTGGGTATTGCCAATCAGGACAGATTATGTCTGCGGCAGTATTATTGCGTGAAAATGCCAATCCATCCGATCAGGATATTGACGAGGCAATGAGTGGTAATATTTGTCGTTGCGGCACCTACCCACGCATTCGTAAAGCAATTCACCTGGCAGCTCAAATTCAAAAAAAAGGAGGTAACTCATGACCGAACTAGTAAAACCCAACCGTCGCCAGTTTTTAAAATCGGGCGTTATGTTAGGGGGAGGTTTAATAATCTCCTTTATGATTCCTGCAAGTGCAAAACGCCTTGCAGATAAATCGATGCCAGATCCTGCAGCAACTTTTGCACCCAATGCTTTTTTACGCATTGCGCCAGATGGTACCCTTAATATTATACTGGCTCACGTAGAAATGGGGCAGGGTATATGGACCACGCTAACCATGCTCATAGCGGATGAGTTAGGAGTTGATTGGGATAAAATTAAAGTGCAACATAGTCCTCCCGGACAGGCTTATGCGCATACATTGTTTGGTATACAAATTACCGGGGGCTCCAGTACCACTTATAGCGAATTTGACCGCTATCGCCAGGCGGGTGCCACCGCAAGAACTTTGTTGATTACAGCGGCGGCACAAAAGTTTGGGGTAGATCCTGCCACCTGCCGTGCCGAAAATGGCATGGTGATTTCCGGCGATAAAAAAGCCGGCTTTGGAGAACTTGCAGCAGCAGCAGCAGCTTTGCCTGCTCCAACAAATGTGGTATTAAAACCAGCTTCTGAATGGAAGTATATTGGCAAAGGAATGAAGCGGTTGGACGCACCTGCAAAAGTAAATGGTACTGCAAAATTTGGGATGGATATGCAGTTTCCGGGCATGTTGACGGCCGTAGTTGCACATCCACCGGTAATGGGTGGTAAGGTAAAAAGTTTTGATGCCACTGCAGCTAAGGCTGTACCCGGCGTAAAAGATGTAGTACAAATTCCTACAGGTGTTGCAGTAATTGCGGATCATTTTTGGGCAGCTAAAAAAGGAAGGGCAGCACTGAAAATTCAGTGGGATGCAGGGGTGAACGCAACACTTACCAGTGCCACTCAATTAAAAGAATACCAGGCCCTGGCAGATACCAAAGGATTGCCTGCTTTGGAAAAAGGAAATGTGGATGCAGCATTAGGCAGCGCAACAAGAGTAGTGGAAGCCGAATATTTTTTTCCTTACCTGGCACATGCACCAATGGAGCCCATGAATTGTACCGTTAAGTTAACCAAAGATGCCTGTCAGATATGGACAGGTTCTCAATTACCGGGTATCGATCAGATGGCAGCTGCAAAAGTGCTGGGATTTAAGCCGGAACAGGTAAGCCTCGAAACTGTTTTCCTGGGTGGTGGATTTGGCAGACGGGCAACGCCAACTTCTGATTTTGTGGTGGAAGCTGTTGAAATTGCCAAGGCAAGTAACAAGTTTATTAAAATGGTGTGGACCCGTGAAGATGATATGGCCGGCGGATATTACCGTGCATCCTTTGTTCATAAACTTAAGGTTGGTGTAGATGCTGCCGGTTACCCGGCTGCATGGAAACATACTATAGTTGGGCAGTCAATTTTTGCAGGCACCTTCCTGGAAGCGATGGTTCAAAACGGAATTGACTCAAGTTCTGTTGAAGGCGTTGCTGACTCACCTTATGTAAAAGATATTAAAGATTCATTTGTTGGATTGCATTCACCAAAAGTAGCGGTACCGGTATTATGGTTCAGGTCTGTTGGTCATACACATACGGCCTATGTAATGGAAACATTTATTGATGAACTGGCAACATCAGCCGGTAAGGATCCACTGGAATACAGGCGTGCATTGCTTAAAGATGATTCACGCAATTTGTCGGCACTCAACCTTGCAGCCGAAAAAGCCGGTTGGGGAAAGCCTTTGCCAGCGGGGCATTTCCAGGGCATCGCAGTACATGAATCATTCGAGAGCCATGTGGCCCAGGTAGCAGAAGTTTCTGTAAATGCTGATGGAACGTATAAAGTACATAAAGTTGTTTGTGCTATTGATTGCGGATTGGCGGTTAACCCTGATGGTGTAAAAGCACAGATGGAAAGCGGAATCATTTTTGGAATGACCATGGCAAAATATGGTAAACTCACTTTTAAAAATGGTGTTGTGGAGCAATCTAATTTTCATAATTACCGCATTGCGAGAATGAACGAAGTGCCCGAAATTGAAGTGTACATTGTACCCAGTTCCGAAAAAATGGGTGGAGCCGGCGAACCCGGTGTTCCTCCAACTGCACCGGCAATTGCCAATGCAATTTATGCTGCAACCGGCAAAAGAATGCGTCAACCACCATTTGAAAAAATCACCTAAAATTGAATTACAATGATCAGAATATTTAGATCTAAGAAAATAATTTACCTGGTGCTGATTGTGTTTATAACATCATCTTATACTCTGATGTACCCGCCGGAAATGTCCGGCAAAAGTAGTCCGGCTATCAACGGAGTTCCGGATAGTCTTGGTTCACAAAAAGCTTTCCTGGCTGCGTATGATGTATTGATGAGCCCCCGTTGTATGAATTGCCACCCCAAAGGAGATGTGCCATTACAGGGAGATGACAGCCGTTTACATACTCAAGGTGTAATTAGAGGGGTAGATGGAAAAGGAGTCTATGCATTAAAATGCTCCAATTGTCATCAGCCAAAAAACACACCCGGCTTACATATGCCACCGGGCAATCCTAACTGGCACCTGCCACCTGCAGATATGAAGATGGTGTTTGAAGGAAAAGCACCACGTGAGCTGGCAGCGCAATTGAAAGATCCAAATCGTAATGGGCACAAAACCATGCAGCAGTTGATTGATCACGTAACCAGTGATAAATTAGTTTTGGGTGGATGGGATCCGGGTGATGGCCGCAAGAGACCTCCATTGAGCCATGCTGAATTTGCAAAGAAGTTTAAAGAATGGGTTGATAAGGGCGCTTATTTGCCAACGAAATAAAGAGATTATTTTTCGCTGAATTTCCCGGGGTTAAACTCAATTCAATTTTTAAAATTACAGGACCTGCTTTCAAAAATGAAGGCAGGTTTTTTATGCGGCTTCTGCATTTTGCTGCTAAATTGTTGCTTCACAAGGTTTGTTATTTTTTGCTTTGCCATAATTCGTAACGCAGGAATAATTGAAGCGACCGATTGCTTTCTTTTGATTGGCCGCCACCTGGGAGTTGGAATTTTATATATGGTTGTAACCCGAATGAATATCGGGCGCCTGCTGAAAACCGTTTCCAGTTATATTGCATTTCAACCTGTGCCTGCAGGAAAGTGCTTACGAAATTACTATCCGCCTTTTTTTGAGTAAAAATACCTGAGCTAATCAAAGTGTCTGCCAGGGTAACCGGGCTTGTCCGGTGAACCTCCTGTTGTACAATGGCGCTGGTAAATTTGTTGAAAGTAAACCCGGCCCCCAATGAAAAGCCTGGTGCCAGGAAATAATGAAAGCTGATAGGTAGCTGATGGTAAAATGTCTTTTGTACCCGATTGTTAGTTAACTTTAATGTGGCAGCTGATGAATCAAATATTCCTTTTTGAGAAAACAAAACATCCCTGGTATACTGCGGAGCGCCATACCTGAATTCACCTTGTATAAACCATTTTTTGTCTTTATATAATCGTACATACACCGAAGGAATATAATCACCCAAGGAATTTTTTCTGTCCGATGCATTGTAAGGATTGCTCTTTTGTCCGGCAACAGGAATTAATTGAAACATACCTAAACCTGCAACCACATAAAATTGCTTTTTCTTTTTATCATTTATTGCCGTGTCTGTTTTATTCATAGTAGTGCCTGCCTCTTTTTTCCTGGCAGTATCTGTTAAGGCTGATGATTGTTTAGCTACAAAACTGGCACTGTCAGCTTTTTTAATAAGTTGGTTTTCTGTAAATGTTGGTTGTGCTGAAGTGTCTTTTTCACCGCTTTCTTCTGCAAGCCGTTGGAATTTGTAATAACGACTTTAGTGCCTACAGATATTTTTACGCCTGCGGCCGGTAGCCCGTTCGAATCTAAAATATTTCCCTGGAGCGTAGCAGTAATTGCAGCCGGTTGATTGTTGAAAGCGGGATTAGTAATAAACTGGCTGCTAAATTCTTTTTGGCATTGCAGGGAAATCGCTGCCATAAAAAGTATTGCCAGTATTGTATTAATTGTTTCCATAAAAATCTGTTTTGTGCATGTACTGCAATAGACGATGAAAGGTTGGGTGCCTTTAAAAAAAGATTTTCAATTGATTAATGAATCTTTGATTTCAATCACTATTTATAGTGCCCGCAGTCATTTGATACAAACAGATACCAGTCCACTTTTGCAAATAGTTTGTTAGATGAAGAAGATTCTGGTGCAATCGATGCGTTGTACCCAATGAAAGCACGCTGGATTTTGCCTCTTACCCCGGCAGATTGATGCAATTAAAACCTACCGCAATAGCGAATTAGCAATCAGCATTCAATTCGAGTACTGTCAGGATTGTAAACCTGCTTAAAAAATATGACCATAATCAAGCAGCTTACTAATTGTAGTCAGTTTTTTAGGTTTTTGTATAAATTATTTTTGTTTATTAAATAGAAAAAAAATCACTACCATCCGATCTTTTTTTGAAATAGCCGGTTTATCGATATGA
>JBDUEK010000051.1:0-45730 GCA_040002495.1 Ferruginibacter sp. | reverse complement strand
TGGTAAGGTTATCACCACATCTGATCCTGCATTTGATACAGGGGCCTGGTTTACTGGTGGTGGAGGCACCTGGTTAGAAGGTGTAGATGTACCATTTACCGTAACCAGTACAAGGTCGGACCCACTGTCTCCATTATTATCTGTTACTTGTAATTGAAATTGATATGACCCTGCCGTAAGGTTAGATATAGTTGTTTGGGCAGATGTGGGTGAATTAATTGTATATGTACCGGCACCTGAAACTTTTGTCCACATATAACTTGCAACGCTACCGTCAAGATCTACACCTACGCCACTTAGCGTTACTGCATTTGTAGGTGAAGTTATCACCTGGTCTACTCCTGCATCTGCTGTTGGGATCAAATTTTTAGTAATCGTTCCATTTGAATTATAAACTTTTACCGCAACTAAATCTGTAACTGAAACGCCGGCCTTGTCGGTGACTTTTAGCTCAAATACATAATTTCCTTCTACAAGATTATTTATTTCGGTTCCTGAAGAATCGGGAGAAACAAAATAATAAACTGAAGGTCCCGATACCCTGGACCATCTAAATGTTATAGGCCCATCTAAATCCTGACCGGAACCACTTAAAAAAGTTGTATTTGAAGGAAGCAAAACATATTTATCGGGCCCGGCATTTGCAGTGGGTATTTGATTAACATTTCCAGCATTTACGGTCACTTTAACGGTATCTCTTGATACAGCATAACTATTGTCGGTAGCACTTAATTCAAAAATATAAACTCCCATTGCCAGGTTATACATAATAGATGTAGAACTATTTGGTGCTGCTATAGTACCAAGAGCAGGACCGGAGATTTTTCTCCATTGAAAACTCTTTACGACTCCATCAGGGTCTGAGCCTGACCCGTAAAGTGTAAGATTATTTGAAGGAAGAATAAGAGTCTTGTCTGCCCCACCATTAACAATCGGGGATTTATTGGATGCCGATAAATTAACTGTCACTTTTACTTTATCGGAGGATGTTGCCCCTCTGTCATCTTTCACAGTCAATTGATATTCATAAACACCAGGAATAAGCCCACTGAGTATTGTACTTGCCGAGGTAGGCAAAGCCAATAGAAAATTTAATGGCCCGGATACATAATCCCATGTATAACTTGTAATTGTTCCATCAACGTCCGAGCCACTTCCTGATAATACAGTACTTAGTGTTGGAAATGTTATTACAATATCTGATCCGGCATTTGCTTTTGGAGGCTGATTAATACTATTCACTTTAATAAATACCGTATCATTGGTAGTGGCTCCTTTGTTATCTGTTACTTTTAACTGATAATAATAATTCCCTTCTAATAATCCTGTAATGGTTGTGTTTGTTGAAGTAGGTGAAGTGATATTTCCACCAGCCGGACCCGAAATTCTCGACCACAAATAACTAGTTACTGTACCATCAGCATCGCTTCCGGAACCATTTAAAGTGGTTGAGTTTGCAACAGGCAATGTAACTATTTTATCATTTCCTGCATTAGAAACCGGTGGTACATTAATACCTGGAATTGGCAAATAATCTTTATAAAATTTAAAATCTTTCAGATCAATAATAGTTTGATATACCGCTGTGTTAGCATTTGTGGAATTAAAAATTACCCTTAAAGTTTTTGGCTTCTTCCAATTTGCGGCAGCATCGTAAATAGTTGTTGTTACAGGAGCATAGTTACTATAAGTAAAAGTGACCGCTCCGTTTATTATCTTCACTTCAAAGGGATTCAAATTATTCATATCCCCTCTTATGGTAGCGTCGTTTCCTTTTGCAAGCGTAGCCTTGTTAGCAAAAATTGTAGAAACCATAGTTGAGAGATTCAGTTCCGGATAAAATCTGGCTAAAACTTTATTCTGGTCATCCAGCACTTCTAAATATTGCGTAATGCTATTCACATTAGGAGTATTTCCAGGATAGGCCAATTCTCCTGAAATTTTCCAGGATTCTGTAACGTTATTACTGCCGAGATCCCTGTTTACGGTATAGGTTTCAGCAGTTGTCTTAACAAAATTGAGCAAAATATCAGGTGAGTTGGGATCAACTTTTAACCTTCCGGTAAATGCACTAAACGCATTGGAATATTTATCCACTACTGAATTAGTTGTTGGGGTTCTTGTCCAACCCGCAACATTATTGGGCATTATTACATTAAATGTCAAGTTTTTCATCAGGTCTAAATAATCCACTCCGTCATGATAAGTTGCCGGAGGAGCAAGTGGAATTACTTCTTCTTTTATAGTATTCAAACCTGTTATTTTCCATCTGTGAATTCCCGCATGATCACTTTCATCGCCATGATATAAATAATAATCGCCGTTAGCATCTTTAACAACCTTTGGATTTAAAGCATTACCAGCCATCATAGCTGCGGACTCACCAACTGTTTTATCTCTTGTAATACCAAATTGACCAATTGCCAATCCATTGTCCCAATAATGATTGTACATATTGGTTTGACCATTCTTCCAAAATTCACCGTGGTAGGAAGTAATAATGTTCCGATCTAATACATTAACATTACCACCTCCATAATCATTCACCATATTCCCAACGTCAAAATAACCTGAATTGGGAAAATCACCACTGTAATTTCTATAGGTTGATTTTTCAGTTTGAGACAACCATTGGCTACCACCCCTGCTGGTAATACCCAAGTGATAGCCACTGGAATAAACAGGGCCTACATTATTCGCATAAACTTTATAATTAAAATGAACAACTTTATTACTTGATGTCAATACTTCTGTTTTGGGAAAACCCGTAGGGTTACCAATACTTAAAGTTGGTGTTGAAGCCATCAATTCACTAGTGGTACTCCACCGTGGATTGTTTAATCCATCAAACCCAGTTAGTTGATATTTCGTCAAAATACCTGCGGAACCTGTTATTACATAATCCTGCAAAGACCCATCTGCACAAAGTATTTTTGAAAGCTCTAACACCTTAGTATTTGTAAACCTCATGGGACCGTTTTTAGGATATTCTACAACTTCCCAATGGTATACATTCTTGATAAAACCATAAGTACGGCCATTGCTGAGCGTAGTTTGATACAGTGGACTTTTTTCATAAGGATAAGCAGGAATATTGGCTCCCCAGTTTTTCACAAGGTTCCAACCTGCATTTCCCGATAATGTTTGCACAGAATAGTCAACCGCAAATTCGAGATCATCCGAAAAAACCCTTGTAATGTTGTTATCATCTACCCCTGTGTTATAAGTTGCACCTAAAGACTGAATCCGATCTATAAAGTTTTTACCAGAATTGTAGTGCTGCACCCTAAAGTTACCCGGATCACCTACCCAAAAAGACCCATCTGGCTGATACGCAACAAAGGTTTTTAGATTACTCCTGAGATCTCCAAAGTAAAACTTATTATTCGTGACATCCGGATCCACAAAGTAACCGCCGTGTGTACCTAACGTATATGTTAATGAGCCATTACTGTTATTAAAAAATTTCAATTGTTGGCTTGTGCTATCGTCAGCAACACTTATCAATGAACCATCCGTAGAAACCTGGATTGCTACTGGTTTTAATAATCCGGTCAAATTTAAAGTTGGGGAGGATAAACTTCCATCCGGGTTAACTGTATATTTTGACAGCGTATTAATCCCGGTTACCATCCATAAATTATCTGATTTATCAACACAAACTGACCTTGGAGTACTAAAGCTCAGTGTCTTAACCAAATCCCCCGTAGTTTTATCTATTACCTGCAACTGGTTAATATTAGCTCTTGTAACAAATAAAAAATTCCCGGATTTCTGAACAGCCAAACCTGTAATTAACGCATTTGCCTGGTTTACCACACTTACAGCCCTTGGATAAGTTTTACCATATGTAACAGTATATGGTGTCCCTTTTGAAAACATGAAATCTGCATCATCACTTACATTTGTAGCAAAAACAAAGGAATTTGAGTTTGCAAAAGCATCAAATGCTCCCCAATATACTTTCTTGTCATCAGTAGCAACATAATTAATATCACCAGGTTGTTTGTCTTTTATAAAATCAATTTTAGTCTGAGGATCATTTATTGAAAATTTAGCGAGGCTTGGTGCACCTTCCGCATACCCTCTGCATAAATAACCATAACCGTTTGTAAATACCAGGCCCTGCATGCACCTATAATAACCCCTATGCACCCCACTTCCGGTTTGTGTTTTCGAAGTATTGCCCAACACACCTTGCCATTGATATTTAACATTACTAGACATTATTTTTACTGAATAGTAATCGCTGGAGTTAATTATGCTTTTCCCATCATCATCTTTTCCATCCCAGGTTTGGGAATAAGTGCCTGCACCATAATCAACATTGTTCCACAATGTTCTAACGAGGATACTATCATCTTTAAAAACACCAGCGCTGGTGCGGGTTGCAGACGGAACATTGAAACTAAATTTACCATCTTGTGCAAAAGAGTGGATAGATAAAAACAAAAAAATAGAAAGACAAACGGCAGTAAGTTTTTTCATAATAAGTAAACTATTGGAATAGGTAGATTTTAAAAAATAATCTGATTTTAATTGCTTTTTTAACGTTGATACTAAAACCCTTTCATTCGCAAACACAGGTATATCTCCCCACACTTTAGTGCAAGTGAAACCAGCTTCTAAATTTTTAATTCAAAGCCTTGCTTAACCGGATGTTTTATCCGGTCTGCAATTATAAAATCAGGGTGTTTTTACAAATCTCTGAAAGAACAAAAAATGATACTCAATTTTTGCCCGCCTGATCGCAATAAATAATCTTGTAATTGGAGAAATTAATTCCAGGAGACAAAACCAGATCTGCGCTCAAACTTAATGGGTTAAGTCTTGTTTGATTGATGATCAGGATTTGTATTATTTTTCTTCTTGTAGTCAGTTTGACAATTTTTAAATTTATTGATGCCGATAACAATTTATCGGCATCAATAAATTTTAAATACGATCTTAAAACTGATTGATTTGAATACTCAGAATGACATTGGACATTTTTTAAATAAATTATTGGATTTTAAGTTTTAAAATATTTTGAGAATTTTTGCAAAAACTATGCCGTTTTAACATTTTTTTTCTTATATTATCCACAATCGAGTACTTTTTATTAACGGTTACTTTGAAAAATGGGTATTTATTTCCCTATTTTGTTGAATTATAGATAAGAAATCCTCAAAAAAGATTGAAAATATTTATTTTGCTGGCTGTAACCAAAAACTATACCAGTTAGGAACAAATTGAGTCCCTCCTATTCAATTACTGTAGTTTGCGTTTAACCTAAAGCGTTATTTCGGCTAATTTACTATTCTTAAAAAATTGTATTTACACATCAAATTTTTTCAATTTCAGATATTTAATAATCCGCCCTATGAAATAAAGGCTAACTGATTATACTTCTGATTAATTTTATATAAAAACTTATTCAACTGTCTAGTACAATTTTCGTCAATTGCTTTTTCTCAACAATTTTGGCGGCAAAAAAAAATTAAAAAATTTTAATTGAATTTATACTGCCATTAAGATTGATGAGCACATTACCAATTATTTTTGAAAATCTGGCCATACAAGAGCGTCAACATTCAGATGTGCTTAGTGTTGAGATTTACTAGTCCAACTAATTGAAAAAAAATCACTACTTTATTTTACAATTTTTTCAGAACACCTCCAACTAGAGACTAAAAAGGTTGATAGTTTTAACCCGTCAACCTTTTCAACCTGGTTATTTTTTAATTGTTAATTACTCGCTGATTTTAATATTTTAAATGTGTGTTTAGAGCCATCATCGAATCGTACCACTACAAAGTAATAAGCATCGCTCAGGTTTGACATATCTAATTTAAATAAGGTTGTATTACCAGATGCGTACAGTTCATGGTATTTAATCTGCATACCAATTGCATTTATTACTGATACTGACAACTTTGAATTGGCATTTATAGTGGTAATGTCAACTGTTGCAATATCTTTTACCGGGTTAGGATAAATTTTCGCTTCATTATTTAAATTGCTAAGCCTTGGTGCCGACACGGTTATTGTCATAGTGTCTTTACCTTCAAGTCCATAATTATCAACAACTGTAAGTTCCACTTCATAAATACCCTGGAATAGATTTGATATCTGTGTTTTTGATTGATCGGCATTTGGCAAACTGTACCCGGCTGGCCCTTTTACTACTTTCCATAAGTAAGATGCAATTGTGCCGTCAGTATCTGTTCCTGTACCGATTAAAGATGTAAAGTTATCAGGTAATACCAGGTAAACATCAGGCCCTGCATTTGCAACAGGCGGTAGGTTTATACCTGCGTTAACAGTCACCTTTACTGTATCTGTTGCAGTTTTTCCACCGTTATCTGTAACTGTTAATTCATATTGATAAACACCTTGTACCAAACCACTAACTACCGTAACACCGGAATTTGGCAGGGCAATGGTACCTGTTGCCGGCCCCGATATTTTAACCCATTCGTATTTCATAATTACACCATCTGCATCTACTCCACTTCCGGTTAATACAGTGCTGTTAACGGGTAAAACGATTACTTTATCCGGCCCTGCATTTGCAACTGGTGGAAGATTTGACGGAGCGTTAACAGTAACTTGTACCGTATCTTTTCCAATTGCTCCATCATTGTCGGTAACAGTTAATTCAAATTGATAAACACCTTGTCCCAGGTTATTAATCGCTGTTAACGCAAGAGTTGGAGATGCAATATTGCCTGCTGCAGGTCCGGAAATTTTTGTCCACTTATAGCTGGTAACAGTACCGTCCGCATCTGAACCACTGCCACTAAGTGTCGTACTGCTCGTTGGCAACATAATTACTTTATCAACCCCTGCATTTGCAACCGGCGCTTTGTTTGGTGCTTTGTTTACGGTTATTTGAATGGTGTCGGTTGCGGTTGCTCCGCTATTATCTGTTACAGTAACAGCATATTGATAAATGCCCTGTGCCAGGTTATTAATTATTGTACTTGCATTGTTTGGTGATACAATATTTCCCGAAACGGGGCCACTTACTTTGGTCCACTTATATCCGGTAATAGTTCCGTCTGCATCTGTTCCGCTACCAGTTAATGTTGTACTATTTACAGGTAAAGTAATTACCTGGTTAACTCCTGCATTTGCAACCGGCTGTTTATTTGCCGCTGGGTTTACTGTTACTTTCACCGTGTCTTTCGAAATAGCACCATCATTATCTGTAACAGTTAGTTGGTATTGGTAGGTACCCTGAACCAGGTTGTTAAGTGTTGTTGTGGCAGTAGTTGGCAACGCAATTGAGCCCGTTGCCGGCCCTGATATTTTAACCCAGGCAAAGCTAACAACTGTACCATCGGCATCTGTTCCTATTCCTGATAAAGTTGTTGTGTTTACTGGCAAGGTGATCATTTTATCTACGCCTGCATTTGCAACCGGAGCTTGGTTTGGTGCTTTGTTTACAGTTATTTTTATGGTATCGCTTGATTTTGCACCACTATTATCTGTCACTGTAAACTGGTAATAATATATGCCTTCTATTAAATTATTGATTGCAGTTGTAGCGGAATTTGTTGACGAAATGCTACCTGCAGCCGGTCCGGAAATTTTCGACCAAACATAACCACTGATTGTTCCGTCTGCATCGGTACCTGACCCGGTAACTGTTACACTATTTGTTGGTAATGTTATAACCTTGTCTAAACCTGCATTTGCAACCGGTGGTATGTTGATTGCGGCATTTACTGTTACTTTCACAGTATCCATTGCCACAGCACCAGAGTTATCGGTAACGATTAATTGGTACTGGTAAACTCCTTGTACTAAATTGTTTATAGAAGTTGAAGCTGAGCCCGGAGTTGAGATAGTTCCAGACGCAGGACCGGATATTTTAACCCATGCGTAATTTATTACAGTTCCATCAATGTCAATTCCGCTTCCGGTTAATGTGGTACTGTTTACAGGCAAAGTAATTAACTTATCAACACCTGCATTTGCAACCGGTGGAATATTGACTGCTGCCTTTACCGTTACTTGTATTACATCTGATGAGCTTGCTCCATCATTATCAGTTACTGTTAACTGAAATTGATACACCCCTTGCACCAGGTTATTTATTAAGGTACCAGCAGCATTGGCAGTTATTATATTGCCTGATGCAGGTCCGGAAATTTTGCCCCATTTATAATTAGTGATTGTACCATCAGCATCAGTTGCTGTACCAATCAACGTAACACTATTGATAGGTAAAGTGATTGCCTGATCTATTCCAGCATTTGCAACCGGAGTCTGGTTTGGCGCTTTATTTACAATTACCTGAACAATATCTCTTGAAATGGCTCCATCATCATCTGTTACAGTTAATTCAAATTGATATATTCCCTGTACCAGGTTAGTGATATTAGTTGTTGAACCATTTGGTGAAACAATGGTACCACCGGCTGGTCCCGAAACTTTTACCCAACTGTAACCAGCAATAAATCCGTCTGTATCTGTTCCACTTCCACTTAATGTTGTAGTATTTACCGGCAATGTAATTACCTTATCATTACCTGCAAATGCAACTGGCGCCTGGTTTGGAGCTGGATTTACAGTAATCTTTACCGTATCTTTTGCAATTGCACCATCATCGTCTGTAACTGCTAACTCAAAGTTGTAAACACCTTGTACAAGACTATTGATATTAGTAATGGCAGCGTTAGGTAAAGCGATATTTCCCGCAGCCGGGCCTGAAATTTTTACCCATTGAACATTTGAAATTGTTCCGTCTGCGTCTGTACCAATTCCACTTAAAGTTGTACTATTTACAGGTAACGTAATAGCCTGGTCGCTTCCGGCATCTGCTGAAGGCGGTTGATTTGGAGCAGCATTAACCGTAACCTGTACGGTATCTTTTGCAATTGCTCCTAAATTATCCTTTACAGTTAATTCAAATAAATATACTCCTTGTGCCAGTCCGGTAGCGGCAGAATTTCCAGAATTTGGAGACGCAATAGAGCCACTAACAGGGCCTGAAATTTTTACCCATGCATAACTTGCAATAGTTCCATCAGGATCTACCGCTGTGCCATTAAGAGAAGTATAATCCACAGGCAGGGTAATTGCAATGTCGGAACCGGCATTTGCAACCGGGGACTGGTTAGGCGCTGCATTTACAGTTACCTGAACTAAGGCGATTGAACTTGCACCATCGTTATCTGTTACCGTTAGCTGAAACAGGTAAACACCCTGAACTAAATTACTTATTTGTGTAGCAGCATTATTTGGTGACACGATTACTCCGAAAGCCGGGCCTGAAATTTTAACCCAGTTATAAGCAATAATCGTTCCGTCTGCATCAGTTCCATTTCCAATCAATGTTGTACTATTCGCTGGCAAATTAATTACTTGGTTACTTCCGGCAATTGCAACAGGAGCCTGGTTTGGTGCTTTGTTTACAGTTACTTGCATTACATCTTTTGAGATGGCACCATCATCATCCGTTACTGTTAATTCAAACTTATAAATACCCTGTACCAGGTTATTTACTGAAGTGATTGCTGTATTAGCTGACACAATTGATCCTGCCGCAGGACCTGAAATTTTTATCCATGAATAAGAAACAACGGTTCCGTCTGCATCAGTCCCGGCCCCGGTTAGGGTTACGGCATTCGTTGGCAAAGTAATTACCTGGTTTGTGCCGGCTATTGCAATAGGAGCCTGGTTTAGTGCATCGTTTACAGTAACCTGCACGGTATCTTTTGAAACTGCTCCATCATTGTCTGTAACAGTCAGTTCAAATTCATACAATCCCTGAACAAGGCTATTCACTGAACTTAACGCAGTTGTTGGACTTGCAATGTTACCCGCAGCAGGACCTGAAATTTTCACCCATGTATAGTCAACAATGGTACCATCTGAGTCTGTTGCAGTTCCTGAAAGTGTAGTACTGTTAACCGGCAAAGTAATTACCTGGTCGCTACCTGCATTTACTACCGGAGCCACATTAAGTGCCGCATTTACCAGAACTAAAATTGTATCAGATGCAATAGCGCCATCATTATCGGTAACAATTAGTTGATACAGGTAAGTTCCCTGAACCATGTTATTAATAGTTGTGTTTGCACTGTTTGGAGAAACAATAACTGCACCTGCAGGGCCTGATATTTGTGACCAGGCATACCCCGCTATAGTTCCATCGGCATCGAAACCTACTCCGTTTAGTACTGTATTATTTACAGGCAACGTAATTACCTGATCATTACCGGCATTAGACGTTGGTGCCTGGTTAGGTGCATTATTCACTGTTACCATTAAAGTATCTGTTGAATAAGCACCGTCATTATCTGTTGCTATCAATTCGAATTGATAGATGCCACTTGCAAGACCAGTCAATGAGGTGACACCAGAATTTGGAGTTGAAATATTACCACCAATGCCTGAAATTTTTGTCCACGTATAACTTGCAATACTTCCATCAACATCAGTTGCACTTCCATTTAACGTAGTAAAATTGGTTGGAAGTGTAATTATTATATCTGATCCTGCATTGGCAACCGGCGCCTGGTTAGGAGCGGCAATAACTGTTACCTGGATAGTGTCTGAAGCTGATGCACCGCTATCATCTTTTACCGTTAACCGATATAAATATATACCCTGCACCAAATTACTAATAGTTGCAGTTGCGGCATTCGATGAGCTAATATTCCCACCAGAGCCAGATATTTTGGTCCACTTATAACTACTGATTGTTCCGTCGGTATCTGTACCGCTTCCTGTTAATGTTGCACTGTTAACCGGTAATGTAATTACCTGGTCGGCTCCCGCATTGGCTACAGGTGGTAGATTTGGTGCAGCATTTACCGTAATCTGCATAATATCTTTTGCGATTGCACCATCATCATCTGTTACTGTTAATTCAAACTTATAAATACCCTGTACCAGGTTATCAACTAAAGTACTTGCTGTATTTGCAGTTGCTATTGTTCCTGCAGCAGGACCTGAAATTTTTGTCCACGAATAACCTGCAATAAGTCCATCGCTATCAGTTCCAATACCTGTAAGCATTGTTGAATTTACTGGTAAAGTAATTACCTGGTTTGTACCAGCAACTGCAACAGGTGCAATATTAAGTGCATCATTTACGGTTATTTGCACGGTATCTTTTGAAACCGCTCCATCATTATCTGTTACAGATAATTCCAATTCATATAAACCTTGAACAAGATTATAAACTGACGTAGCCGCACTGGCAGGACTTGCAATTGTGCAAGTTGCAGGACCAGATAACTGAGTCCAGGTATAATTAATTATTGTACCGTCAGCATCTATACCGGTACCAGAAAGTATAGTACTATCTACAGGCAAGGTTATTACTTTATTTGTTCCTGCATTGGCCACTGGCACCTGGTTGGGAGCGGGATTCACAATTACGGTTATAGTATCAGCTGATGATGCACCATCGTTGTCGGTCACTGTTAGCTCGTATTGATATATACCTACAGAAAGATTGCTGATAGAAGTGACAGCAGAATTTGATGAAGAAATTGTTCCGGTAACTGGTCCCGAAATTTTATTCCAGCTATAGCTTGCAATTGTACCATCGAAATCGATTCCACTACCGGTTAAGGTTGTACTATTCACTGGTAAGGTTATTGATTGATCTGTTCCTGCATCTGCTACAGGCACCTGGTTGGGAGCCTTAACAACACTAATCATTATGGTATCTGAAGACAATGCTCCATCATCGTCAGTAACAGTTAACCGGAATTCATATACGCCAGCTACTAAATTATCAATTGCAGTTGTTGCTGATGCAGATGAAGAAATTGTTCCTGCAAGAGGCCCGGAAATTTTAGACCAGGCATAGCCGGCTATTGTTCCATCCACATCAGTTGCACTGCCGGTAAGAGTTGTGCTATTTATAGGTAAATTAATTACCTGGTCGCCACCTGCATTGGCTACCGGAGCCTGGTTAACCGGATCATTCACTGTTACCTGTACGGAATCTGCAGATGTTGCACCTTTATTATCTGTTACAGTTAATTCAAATTGATAAACACCCTTATCTAAATTATTTACTTGTGTTGTTGCAAAACCTGGTGTAGCAATAGTACCTGTTGCAGGGCCTGATATTTTAACCCAGGCATAACTTGTAATGCTTCCATCTGCGTCAAATCCATTACCGGAAAACGTTACACTATTTATTGGCAATACTATTACCTGGTCAGGTCCTGCATCCGAAACCGGTGCCTGGTTGGGAGCATCATTTACAGTAACCGTAATGCTGTCTGTAGAAGAAGCACCTTTATCATCAATAACTTTTATTTCAAAAACATAAACGCCTTGTACAAGATTTTTTATTGTTGTTGTTGCTGAAGTAGGAGCTATAATTGTGCTTAAAGATGGGCCACCTATCTGGGTCCAGCTATAGCCTGATATTACACCATCTGAATCGATTCCATTACCCGCCAAAATCGTACTGTCAGTTGGTAAGGTAATCACCTGATCAACTCCCGCATTGGCCGTTGGTGCCTGGTTTGCAACCGGGTTCACTGTAATGCTAACTGTATCTTTCGATATTGCCCCGGTATTATCAGTTACACTTAATTCAAATTGATAAACACCTGCTGATAAATTGCTAATAGCTGATGATGCAGAAACTGGTGAGCTTATTAGAGCAGTTGTTGGCCCGGTAATTTGAGCCCACGCATAATTTGTAATGAAACCATCACTGTCTGCTCCGGTACCACTTAAGGTAGTACTACTTTGTGGTAAAGTAATAACCTGGTCAATGCCTGCATTGGCAACCGGCAATACATTAATAGCAGCAAGTACGGTTACCTGCACAGTATCTTTTCCAATTGCACCTTTGTTATCAGTAACTACAAGTTCGTATTCGTATACACCTGCCAGCCAGTTATTAACTACGGTTGATGCATTAGCTGGAGATAATATTAATGCTGATGAAGGGCCGGAAATTTTCGTCCATGTATAACCTGCAATTGTTCCATCAGTATCAGTTCCGCTACCATTAAGTGTTGTAAGTGCAGTTGGCAAAGTTAGTACCTGGTCAGTACCTGCATTTGCTGTAGGTGCATTGTTGGCTGCGTCATTTACTGTTACACGAATGGTATCTTTTGAAAATGCACCATTATTATCAGTAACTGTCAACACAAAGTCATAAATACCCTTTAACAAACCACTTACCAGTGTGCTTGCCACCGCAGGTGAAACTATAGTTCCGGTAGAAGGCCCTGCAATCTGAGACCAACTGAATCCTGAAATTGTACCATCGGGATCTGTGCCAATACCTGCTAAGGTTGTGCTATTTATTGGTAATGTAATTGATTGATCAACTCCTGCATTGGAAGTGGGAGCTAAATTTGGAGCCTTATTTACGGTTATGCTAATCGTATCTTTTCCAATAGCTCCATTATTGTCTGTTACTGTTAATTCAAACTGATACTGGCCTTGTAATAAGTTATTGGCTACAGTAACCGCGGTTGTTGTTGAAGAAACAGCAGCTGCCGAAGGGCCAGAAATTTGCCTCCATATATAACCCGCGATTGTTCCATCTGAATCTGTACCGGCGCCTATTAAAGTGGCATTATTAACTGGCAGTGTAATAGATTGGTCAGCTCCTGCATTGGCAACTGGTGCCTGATTAACTGCAGCATTTACAGTAACCTTTACAGTATCTGATCCAACTGCACCTTTGTTGTCAGTTACAGTAAGTGCATATTGATAAATGCCTTGAATAAGTCCGCTGATTGTAGTAGTATCTTTATTAGCAGTTAATATTGATCCCGCAGCAGGGCCTGATATTTTTGCCCATGCGTAACTTACCACTGTGCCATCATTGTCAATACCATTACCATTTAATTTCACCTGCGAAACCGGTAAAGTTATTACATGGTCAACTCCTGCATCGGCGATTGGTGCCTGATTGGAAACCTGTATTGCTGTAGTATCTTTAGCGAACATGAAATCGCTAATATCAACTGACATGTTATTATTGGGACTCGTTCCATTGCTCTTAAAATGAATTCTCACTGTTTTCGGTTTACGCCAGTTAGCAGTAAGATCTGCCATGGTTGTTGTAACAGGTGCATAGTTCCCATAAGTAAATGTTACTTTACCGCCAGATACTGAAATATTAAAATCTGTTATTTTATTAAAATCTGCCGAAAGTGAGGGGCCACCATTTATACTATCAATTTTATTCAAAACTACAGCCGAGTTGATAAGTAATTTTTGTGACTGAATAGGATAGTTAATAAATGTAGTAAGTCCGTAAAAAGTAGTTAACACTTTAGCAGCATCATCCAGCACTTCGATATAGTAATTATTATTTCCTCCGTTGAGCCTGCCTTTAAAGTTTATTTTTCCGTTTAATGACCAGTCGTTTGTAACATTATTATTTCCCAAATCCCTGTTCAAATAATAGTCCGTTGCCGAAGGATTAGCAAATAAAACATGTACGTCCGTTGAAAGCAGTGGATTAAATTTAAAAACTCCCGTTGTGATGTTCCAATAATCACTATACTTGTTAGTTAATATATCATTGACAGGCGTTCTTGTCCAACCTGCACTATTATTTACCAAGGTATCCGAAAATGGCAAACCTGTCATCAAATCATTGCCCATTGAAATGGCGGTTATATATGCGGAAGGATAAGGAATAACAATTTTATCTTCTGCGATTGTGTTTAAACCCGAAATTTTCCAACGATGAACCCCCGAATGATCACTTTCGTCTCCGTGATATAAGTAAAGATCGCCATTGCTATCTTTTACTACAATTGGTGTTAATGCGTTACCAGCCATCATTGCTGCAGCATGTACACCCATTCCTACTTTTATCCTATCTGTTCCAAATTGTCCTATTGCAAGTCCATTATCGTAGTAGTGATTATAGTAGTTTGTTTGAGAGTTTTTCCAAAATTCACCGTGATAGGAGGTTATGATGTTTCTATCTACAATATTAACGTTTCCACCAGCGAAATCATTTACCAGGTTACCTTCATCAAACCAACCCGATTCCGGAAATTCGCCTGCATAGTTTCTATGTGTTGATTTCTCAGTTGTAAATAAAAATTTACCTGTTGTTCCTCTAGAGGCAATGCCTAAATGACAACCTGTTGAATAGACCGGACCAACATTATTAGCATATGCCTTAGGGTTATAAAAAACCACTTTGTTGGTTGTAGAGAATATTTGAGTGTTAGGAAAGTTTACCGGACTTCCAACAACTATATCTGTTTTTTCTACGGCTAGAATCTCGGGAGTTTTACTCCATGATGGATTGCCGGCAGCATCAAATCCGGCAAGTGGGTAGCGCATATAAGTTGCCGTCGCACCTGTTATACTGCAGTCTTGCATAGCCCCGTCATTACATAAAATCTTTGAGAGACTACACATCACCCCCGTAAATCTCATCTGACCAGTGGCTGGGAACTCAACTATTTCGAACTCGGTACCAAGGCGAATGATACCGTAAGTTCTGCCGTTACTTAATGTAATATGTTGCCTGATATAATAAGATCTATCAAATGCACTTGTAACATTTGCTCCCCAATTTTTGACTAATGTCCATCCTTGTTTTCCAGATAAATTTTGAATACTATAATCAACATTAAATTCTAAATAATTTGCAAATGCACGTTTTATATTATTTCGGTCCACGGTTACTGCATAGGTTGCACCAAGCGACATAACCCTGTTAATAAAATTTCTACTGCCACTATAATGTTGCACTCTAAAATTCCCCGGATCATTTACCCAAAAACTTCCATCATATTGAAAAGCTATGAATGGTAACTGATTGCCTCTTGCATCATTAAAATAAAATTTATTGTCATTTACACTTGCATCTGTAAAATATCCACCGGCTACCCCTAAAGTACTGGTAGATGCACCTGTATTGTTATTGAAAAATTTAACTTGTTGGCTATTTGCTCCGTCAGCTACAGAAATCAAAGTACCATCTGCTGATACTTGTGTAGCCAGCGGATCAGTTAGCCCTGTCAAGGTAAGTATAGCAGTACTTAAAGTTCCGTTTGAATTAACAGTATATTTTTCTACGGCGTTTGTTCCTGTAGCCATCCAGAGATTGCCATTAGCATCTACACATAATCCTCTGGGAGTAGAATAAGTAAGTGTTTGCAGCAATGCACCGGTAGTTTTATCAAGTACCTGTAACTGGTCCAATCCGCTACGTGCCACAAACAAAAAATTACCATTTTTTTGTACTGCTAACCCTGAAATAGCGGAATAATTTTGGTTTAATATCGAAATAGCCCTTGAATACGTTTTTCCATAAGTTACTGCGTAAGACACTCCTGAAGAAAATGCAAATTCCGAATCATCGGACACCCTGGTGCCATATACAAAACTATTGGATTTTGAAAATGCATCATAAGCACCCCAATAGACACATACACCATCGGTAGCAACATAGTCAGTATTTGCGGTCATTGTTTTGGATGGTAAAAAACTGATTTTTGTGTTTGGAGAAGCTATCAAAAATTTGCCAACACTAGGTGAACCTTCACTATAACCAGTGCAGAAATAACCATAGTTTGGACCAAATGCCAATCCTCTCATACAATAATAATAACCACGATGCTTTGAATCGCCTGTCATAGAATCGGAACTATTGCCGATTGTTCCCTGCCATTGGTAATTAACATTACTGCGTAAAACTTTGACAGTATAGTTGGCAGCCGGAGATGTTATTGGATTTCCCTGGTCGTCTTTACCGTCCCAGTATTTTGTATAAGTTCCTGAAGAATATTTAACATTGTTCCAAAGTGTTCTAACAAGGATGCTGTCACTTTCGTAAACGCCTGCACTTGTATTTAATGGGGATGACAGTGTAAATGAAAATTTCCCGTCCTGGGCACTTACCGTACACGATATCAGTAACAGGAATATTAATTCCTTAACTATTAGTTTTTTCAAGGGTATTCAGATTGGTTTAAATAGGATTTGGATAAGTGAATCTACTCTTTACAGAAGGATGCACTTAGTTAGTAAACGATACCCATAGGCTTTTATTTTGTAGAAGGATTTCTAAAAGGGCGTAATACAAATCAAAAAAAATAAATATGAATGCTAGAATTGCAAGTGAATTTTTGTTTTAAAAAATGAGGAGTTTATTGATAAAAAAAATAGAGAGAAGTGGGCTTAAACCTATTTAAAAGTTTTGTATCTGTAACATATTTGTTTATGAAACAGTTAAGTCAAAAATCTTATTTAGGGAAGTAATAACGCAGAAAAAAATAAGTAAATGCACCTGGTAAATGCACTTAGCCTGGCAGCTTGTTTGTGAGGATATGCTTTGGAACGATCTGTAAGTTATACTATGTATAAACCAGCGTAGTGAAGCATTTTCAAAATATAACGATCACGCAATTGTGGAAAACTAATAATACAAATTAATGGTACGCAATTTAAATCTGTTAAAATCAAAAACCCTGCGAGTGCAGGGTTTTTGATTTTTATGACCGAAGTGTTGATATACTTTTATTATGCTAAAAACATACAACTAACATTGTGATCGTTCAAAATGTTTAATATTAAATTGCTAAAATTTAGAATAACTGATTTGCTAAACAGATTGTTTTATAGTGAAAAATAAGTCACTATTAGATAAAGGGAAATAGAATTAGAGGGGAAAAACATTGAGGCTTTTTATAAATAGACCGCTCAAAAAAAATATGGAAATACAGTGTGTGTTATGAACGGACTGATGATAAACCTCAAAAATATTCAGCAAATTTAGAAGGCGTTTTTATCGCCTTTAATGGTTACATAAACCGTTAAAAATATGATTCGGATATCTAACCATAAACTCCAGTTTTCGAGATACCAGATATCATGCTCAATTCTTTTGCGTAATTGTTCAGGTTCTTTAATTTCACCTCTAAAACCACTCACTTGTGCCCACCCGGTAACGCCTGGTTTTACATAATGACGTATCATATATTCATTCAACAGTCGTGAATAATCTTCGGTGTGTTTTAGCATATGTGGCCGGGGGCCTACTACAGACATATTCCCTATTAAAACATTGAAAAATTGTGGCAGTTCATCGAGGCTTGATTTACGAAGAAACTTGCCCAATTTAGTAATGCGATTATCATCGCGGCTTACCTGTTTGGAATCGGCATCTTTATTTACTTTTAGTGTTCGAAATTTAATGCACTTAAAAGAATTATTATTTTTACCAGAACGCAACTGAATAAAAAATACGGGGCCCCTGGAATTTATTTTTATCAATATTGCCAATAAAGGAACAAGCCACCAAAGAGTAGTAACAATTACAAAAAGACTGAATACAATATCGAAAAAACGTTTTTTTGTACTTGCAGCAATATCTTCAAGCGGTTCGGATCTTAAAGATAAAATTGGAATGCTATCAACTATATCTACATGAATATTCCTGTTTACAAACATTCTGAAATCAGGAACAAATTTAAACCTGATCATATTTTTTTCGGCAGCTTGCGCCATCTCATAAACATAAGCATGTTTTTCAGGTGAAATAGTTGAGTATATTTCTACCACTTTATTATCTATTGCATAAGCAATGCATTCTTTACGCATGCCTAATACGGGAAAAAAAGTAAGTTCATTTATATTCTCATAATCTTCAAAATATCCTTCTACCGTAATTGTTTTATTAAAAGTTGCGAAATGCTTTACCAATTGTTTGGAAACATCATTATAACCCAAAACAATTATCTTTTTGTTGTATCGCCCTTTTTTTCGGAAGTATTCTCCACCCCATATAAAAAATATTCTAGAAACAAATAAAGCAGAACCAATACAAACAAAATTCAACGATACAAAAACACGGCTATAATTGAAATGATACAAGAAAAGAAACGAAAGCAATGCAATTAAAAACAATGCAAATGCTTGTATGGTGCGTTTTGCGAAACGCTCATAGTTAAAAATCTGATCATTGATATAAAGGCCGGTTAAATAAGCAGATGCCAGCCATGCCACATTACTTACAATAAAAAGTATTGTATAGTTTTGTCCACTTGCACCTTGCACTCTTTCGAGCGTAAGCATAAGTGTAAGATGGATAATGTTGATGAGCAACAAATCCACCAGTGCGAAAAAGAACCGAAAAACGTTTGTATAAGAAAAGTTCATTATTAAATTGGCAGTTAATTACAACTAAAAAAAGGAGCTGTTGTATTTATTTTCTTTAGATTAAAATTTATATATCCCTGAAATTAGAATCAAAAATTTGCCCATACAAATCTAAAATATTTCGATGGCGAATAACAGTTTGCCCTGTTATTAAATTACTTTTTTAATACACTACATGTGCTCTTGAAAAGAACGAAATATTTCATTTATTGAAAGATATCGTTCAGCATACAAACGAGCATTGTGGTTTATTATTTCATGATTGGATTTCAGTGTGCTATCTAATGCAACCGTGAAAGCCTTGGGATTTTCTGGTTCTACCAATACACCCATTTTATACATATCAACCACATCAAACAAGCTAGACCCTTCATTTGCAGTAATAATAGCTACCCCACCAACAGATAAAATTGCGGTAAGTTTCGAAGGCATAACCAAATCAGCTGCATTTGCTTTCTGAATCACCAGGTGAATATCGGCCATATTCAGAAAACTATTCAGTTTATCAAATGGCTGCAATGGCAGAAAATATACATTATCTAAATTGCGGCTATCTTTCAACTCTTTCAACTTTTCTTTATAAGGCCCCGAACCGCATATCACAAATTTTACACTGGAATTACTTTTAAGCTCTTCTGCAGCATCCAAAATAGTTTCCAACCCTTGCTTTTCACCTATTGCACCCGAATAGAGTATGATGGTATCAGTTTCATCAAAATTAAATGACTGCTTTAAACCTTTCTTCTCTTCCAATGGATAAAATAAATTGGTATCTACCCAATTAGGAAAGAATACTACTTCACGATTATATTTATGCTCAATTTTTTTTATCATTCCAGCAGAAATACTGCTCACCACATCAGCATGTTTTAAGATATATTTTTCAACTTTTAATAGTGTATTGATGATAAATTTAGATTTGATCAAATTAAAATCACGTGCGGCGTCAATCTGAAGATCCTGTATATGGTAAAGTACCTTTCCTCCCTTTATTTTCTTATACATCAATCCTAATAACCCCAGCTGAAACGGCGGCGCTACTACCAGTATGAAATCGAAACTGGGTTGAAATAAAAATTGAAAAATTTTAAGAAAGGCTGAAATGAAAAAGGAAAAATCTGATATTACCCTTTTTAAGCCACTGGGAGCAGACGGGATATAATGGGGACACCTGAACACTTCGATAGGACTGGCTTTTGGCCCAGCTGCTATTATAACCTCTTTTTTAAACCAGGATGAAGATTTTATATAAGGATGCTGAACTTTCCAGTGGGGATAGTATGGAAAAGTAGTTACAACCGAACATTTATAGCCCTGGCTGGCAATATAACTGATCATCTCTCCATTGTACTTACCTATCCCTGTTAGCTCCGGAGAAAAATTCCCTCCTATTAGTAGCACTCGTTTACTCATAAATGACAACTCATTTTAAATTAATTTATTTGTATATGCTGAGCTACCGTTCATTTAATTGTTATTGTTTTCACGGATCTTACAATAAACCTGCGTGAAATAAGACATTTTCAATACCGCAAAAGCCCATCCCCTTGCACCATCTCTAAATCCTCCTAACAAAAAAAAGCTGCCAAGGAAATAAGCTGGTCCAATTAACACGGATTTCATTAACCTGTATTTTAATCGCTGCTTCCATGTCCAGGTTTTGGCAATTTCCTGGTTGCCTGCTGTTTTTAAAAAACGGCCCGCCTCCCATGAGGCATATTCGTTGTGCTTAATTACATAATGTGATACACCCCGATAATCCTGGTGATCAATTTTACTTTTAATAACCCCAACCTCACCAGTAAGTATTGGATGTTCATGCACTTCCATATCGAGCGTACTCCACTGATCTTCATCAATTTTTTCGTATTCTCCTGCACCCACTTTAAAGAGTGCAAGTTTTCTAAGGGGATATCCGCCTTTTAATTGTTTACCCAAAAAATAAATGGTATAACTTAACCAATATCCAACTTTATCATCTTTCTGTAAAGTCTCCCTTAAGTCTGTTTTAAAACTTTCTGTCAGGTATTCATCTGCATCTAAAAATAAAATCCATTTGGTAGTAATGGCATGATTTCTCAAAAACCAGTTACGCTTTTTGGGAAATTTGCCGTCCCAGTTAAAATTGATTACTTCTGCCCCAAAATCCTTTGCAATTTCCTGTGTGCGGTCTGTACTTCCTGAATCTATTAATACAATCCTGCTTGCCAGATCTTTTCCTATCGCTGAAAGACATCCCGGAAGATTTCTTTCCTCATTCTTCACTGGTAGTGCTATTGTTAAATCAAGCGGTTGAAACATTTATTGGGCTATTTATTATTGATTCTTTACTGTTGAATTTATACTTAAACATCCATTCGTGCTAGTATATTGCCTTTGTTTCGTAAAAACACTTCTTTGTAAAGTGATAAATATTGATCTGCAATTTTCCGGGCATCAAACCTGGTTCTGTTTTTTCTGCCCTCCTCAATCAATTTTTCCCGGTAATTATCATCATTTATTACTTTTTTAATTCCAATTCTAATTGATTCAACATTCAACGGGTCAACCAGGCAAGCCGCCGCTCCGGCTACCTCCGCCATTGCAGAACAATTGCTTGTAACAACGGCACGCTCAACATTATTTGCTTCAATAATTGGCACACCAAAACCTTCGTACAATGAAGCAAATATTACCATGTCGCAATCAATATAAGCCTGAATTATCTCTTGTTGTGTTAATTCTGCTCTCCAGCTAAAATCAATTTTATGAAGATGAAGTAATTCCAATGCCTCATCAGAAGGTTTTCCAACAATCTTAAATGAACATTCAATGCCTTCTAAAGCCATAATTACCCGATTTAAATTTTTACTTGGTTTAATTCCAATTTGTAACAAAACCGGCTTTTTTTTATTGAAAGGTTTTGGTGATGGCAAAAAACCAGGTGAAATGCAGTTATGAATAACCCTCACTTTTGAAGGTGAACAATTTGCATACTTCAATATTTCATTTCGGCTTGTTTCTGAAACAGCAGTTATTAGGGTGGATCTGGAAATTGGTAATCTTAACCAAAACCATTTAAAAATAAAATGCTTGATTCCCTTTGAGGTATAGAGCCGCATTACATCATGAATGGTGAGAATAGTTTTTCTCTTCTTCATGAATAAAACTGCGTAGTTGATTTCTTCAACTACATGATAGATGTCCCCTTTTTCCTGCCTTGAAACAGAGAATAGTTGTTTGATTTTTTGGACCGGGGATAAACCATATAAATTATAACTCAATACCTTTTGTTCTATTGCACCCGATAGTTTTTCCCGAACTATATTAAACACAATGTGAACACTATAGTACAATTCCCGTTTTTGCTGAAAAAATAAAATTTTCATGGTTTAGATTATCTCACTACTGCTCTGTTACATTATTTTGTCTTAGAGATATCGTTTCTGGGTGCAATTGATTTACATGGATGGCCTGCACATACCATCCATGGAGAGGTGCTTTTAGTAACTACTGACCTTGCCCCAACTACGCTTCCTGTGCCTATAGTTATACCGGGATGTATAAAGGCTTCCGCCGCTACCCAGGCATAGTCCTCCACAATAATTGGTTTGGTAATAAGCGGAAAGTCGGGAAGATTGTAATCGTGGGTACCGGCACACAAATGGGCGCCCTGAGAAATTACAACATATTTACCAATCAGTATTTTACCCTGTGTATATAATATTGCACCATTGGCAACTGCAGATTCATCTCCAATTTCGAGGTTCCAGGGAGCCCATATTTTGGCACCGGGATACACATGCACTTTCTTGCCAACTTTAGCGCCGAACAACTTTAACAGAAATGAACGCCAACCATGAAACGGTTTTGGAGATAGTCGAAAAAAAAATGTTGCTACAATCGCCCACACAACTCGTCCAATCCGATTTCCTAAAGAAAAATTGGTGCCCACATAGGTTTCGGAGTTATCCATTATTCTATTTTTTTGAAAAATTCGTCATTTTTTTTAAAACGTAATTAGGCGAAAGTACGAGGGAAGTGGCCATTTGCCAGGCAAAACTTAAATACCGTCTTGACAACATGGCGAAACCTGCTTTACGAAAAGCGATACGTGAATAATTAAATCGCATACGATTAAATTTAGTCCACCATGCGTATGTTTTTTGAATATCCTGAAATTCATCAAATGAAATTTCTGATTGATTATCCCATCTAAGTGCAAAACAATATTTTACGTAGCTTATTGTATCGTAAATTAAAATTGGTTTTTTCACGGTAACAGAAGTTGGATGAATTCTATATTTCATCAATACAATCGGGTTAATTAAAACATTGTATCCTTTATTTACCAGTCGGTTAATAAATTCAAAATCTTCGCAGGGCTCAAATCTTTTACTTAATCCGCCGGCATTTACATAAGCTTCCCTGGTAACCATCAGCGCTGTAAATGAACAGGTAACAAACTCCCTTGAATTTCTTGCAACTTCGTTGTCTTCAATTGTCCTTAAACCATCATAGCGTTGTAATCCAAACAAGTTGCCATTTTCATTTATATAATTGCAATGCCCACTCGATGCATTTGCATTAGGATTTTCGCGATGAAATTGTAATTGCTTTTCCAGCCTGTCTGGCATCATTACATCGTCTGCATCTAAAAAAGCAAATAACTCAGTTGTCGTCTTTTCGATAATGTTGTTTGTAGCATTACTTTTTCCTACATTTTTTTCAAAATATGCTTTTATTCTGTCGTCCTTTTTCGCATACGATTTTATTATTTCAGCCGATTTATCGGTAGAGCCATCATCTAGTATTATAAATTCAAAGTCGGTAAAACTTTGCACCAAGACACTTTGTATTGTTTCTTCAATATAGTTTTGCTGATTATGAACCGGTAATATAACCGATATTAAAGGTTTGTTGTGCACACTCAAAATTTATAATAATTGTAGGTATGGATTTTGAATACAGGTAAACATAAAATTATTTCACAACTGTACTCATTTCATGCTCCGATTTCCTGATAATTAACTGATCAAAACGATCAGCAGCTTTTTGTATTGTAAATTGATTTTTGAAACATTCTGTTGCATTTTGACTCATCTGAATCTTTTCTTCATGGCTCAAATTATTCCATAAGATTAATAACTTTTCGGCTCCTTCAGTTGTATCTTCTGCTACTAAACCAGCGTTATATTGTTGTATTTCATTATAAATATTTACTTTATTGCTAATTAATACAGGTTTGCAACAGGATAACGCTTCTACAATAGCGATGCCAAAATTTTCCTGGTGACTGGGTAAAATGAATGCTTCGCACCCATAAAATGCTCCCCATTTCGAATTTCCAGATAACATTCCTGTAAAAAATACCCGACTTTTTAGACATGAAGATGCGGAAACCCTCTCCTTTAATTTCTTTCCATAGTCATCATCAAGTCCTGGCCCCGCTATCACAAATTTTATTGTGGCGGCTGTGCGTAATTCTAAATGAGGGTTATTTTCTCCACATAAATTTTCAATTGCATCAAACAAATGATCTATCCCTTTTTTTTCGTGTACCCGGCTAAGAAAAAGTATGAATGACTCGTTTTTTATTTGTGGACATTTATCATCAAATGCACGTTTCATACTAATATCAAAAATTGGTGGATTTTGTATTCCATAGCCAATATCAATTTCCTTCTTAGGATGATAGTTCCCAAATGTTTGTAGTGCCAATATTTTTTCTGCCTCGCAGGTGAAAAGGATACCAGCTGCATTATTAATTAATTTATGCTCAATCAGTTTCCAGTACAATACATTCCGAAGTGCTTTTATCTTTCTTTCACCGGCTTTTTGGAAATATGGATCAAGCATGCCATGTGGCATTACATAATATTCAGGAATTTTTTTTCCACTTAGTGCATTTATATCTTTCAACTTTTTAATCGCCTTATATAATGCATAACCATGATAAAGCCAAAGCCCATGCAGTATAACAATGTCAAATCGTTCTAAGTTTTTTAAAAGCCACGGATACAATTGACTACTATATTGCCATGGTGTTTTAGTTGGACCAAGGCAATGAACTGTAAATAAATCCTTGCCTGCAAATTCCGCATCTGGCGGATCGAGACAAACGACTTCATTTTGTATTCCTAATTTTTGTAATGCTGGAATAATATTACGAATTCCCTGGCAAGGGCCTCCTGAAGCAGGATTCATACTTGGAATAATACGTAACAATTTCATTTTAGCTAACTTAATTTAAGGGATGTAATATGTCGCTATAAATTGCTTCGATTTTACTCAATGCATTTTCTGAATCAAACCTTTTTGCATTTTCAATTCCATTTTCAATAGCAAGTTTTCTTTCATTTTCTGTAAGCTCCAGCACTTCGTTTAAAACTTTAGCAGATTCATTTGCCCAGCTTTTTACGATTGTTTCATCAGATGGGCACCTGTTTATTAAAAAGCCAGCGCTTCCCACTACCTCGGTCATCGGCGCTTCATTAGTGGTGATAACAGGGCATCCTGAAGCCATCGCTTCTGCTATTGGCCAGCCAAACCCTTCAGCTAAAGAAGGGAATAAAAATACAGACGCTCCCTTGTAGGCAATTTTTACAGCATCGTCATTCAAACAAGAAAGAAAATAAATATTTTTTTTAAAAGGAGATCTATTGAAGGCTTCTAGTAATTTACCGGCAGGGCTTTTTCCAACTAAAACAAGTGGCGTTTCTTTATTAAATTGTGTACACCAACTATTGTAAATTTCTATTACTCCCTGCCTGTTTTTATACCATTGGTTACCGCCTACATGCAATATGTATCCATCATTAACAGGTATGCTGAATTGATTACTTAAAAAAGTACGGGCTTCTGAAACATTTCCCGCTGTAAAAGATTGATTAAGGCCATTATATACAACCCCTGATTTAAGTGGAGTAATTACAAGGAATTTTTCAAGTTCTTTTTGAGTATTATTTGAAACAGAAATAAAGTTTCGTCCTTTACAAAATCCATTTCTAATATAGGACTGATATTTTTTCCCGGTCCAGGTAATTCTGTTTTCCTGTATATTATTTAATGCAGATTGTTGTGCTAAAAAATCATGGCAATGTATAACGTGAGGAAATTTTGCAACCAACGGCACCCATGGCCCAAGAGCCTGGTCTGAAAATACAAAAAGCGTATTAGCTTTTATTTTTCGTAACCGATATTTTACAATGAAAGGGAATACCAGATATTGATCAATATAGCCCAACCATTTACCGAATTTTTTAGGAACGGGTAGTTTATAAAAAAAAGGCCTGGGAGTCCATACGCTTACATGATGCCCTCTTTTTTTCATCCCTTCAGATAGCATCATGGCAAACTTTGGCATGCTTTGAGAGTCGAGGAATGATGGGTGAGTAAAGAATACTATATTCAATGAAAATAAATTAATAAGAAACTAAGCCTCTGTTGAATCATCCGATGCTATTACTTTCTTTTTATTTGGAAGCTTTTTCCGCTTTTTCATAGAATTAAATGAACCAAGCGTAAGTCCGCCAATTAATATACTAAAACCGAGAGATGTAGGTTGTCCCCACTGACCTTGCGGAACAATCAATAAAAAACAACTTAACAATACCCACGGAAGTAAGTCCCCGGTAACAAGCTTTCGATAGCTTTTTAGTCCGGTGTTTATGCTTAACCCAAGCCTGATAAAAATTACACCTAAGCCCATAAAAGCTCCCATTTCACCGGTTATTCTCGCCCATTCATCCTCTGAATAAATTAACCAAAGTCTTTCACCCGTACCTGAAAGTAAGGCTCCTCCAACAGTGGTACCGGTACCAAGCCCATATCCAAAAAAAGGTTGATCTGATGAGCCTTTTATAGATTTAATCATGCCGCCCAAATAACGATCACCAAGTACTCCCTCAAGTCCTCCTTCAGTTTCATTTGCACCATCAAGCCTGTTCGTAAATACTTCTGTGGCTTTTTGAAAAAAACTTAATTTACTCATAATGAGTAATGCAACTGCGCCACCAATCACAGCAATTATTAATTTACCCGTATTCTCAGGCTTCCTGGATATTGCAATAACCGCAAACAAAAACGTAATGATTACCTGAAAAAATAACGCCCTGCTTATGGATAATGGAACGGCCATGGCAAGCCCAAGAGTAGCTGCAATTAATACTAATTTATTGATCCCCTTTTGATTTAACCAAAAGTATAATATAAAAGGTCCTGAAAGTCCGAAAAATAACGTAGTACCATTGGTAAATGAAAATGTGGCAGGTGGTCTAAAATATCCTAATGCACCTGTAAAACCCGCACCTTCTAAGCTTCCTCCTACGCCCCTGTTTACCCAGGCAGATTGCGGGCTATAGAACTGCATCGAAATTAATAAAGCCATTGGAAAAGTTATTAATAAAATAAATTTTCCCATTTTAATCACGTCATTTCTGGTAAAAACTCTACCAATTATGAAAATCAAAGGAAAATGGACTACTAATATTCTAACCCCATATAACGCCACATATATATTTTGGTGCCCAAGGGTCATGGTAGTTATAAAGGAAATAAAACCTAAAATAAGCATACCATTCAGATGCTTATTGTCAGGCATCAGCTTGTTTTTATAGGCCATAAAAATTATCCATACAGCAACCGGATCCCGCACTAATAAAAGTGGATTGGCCAAAGCCGGAATAACCCATTTTCTTAAAGCACCTTCAAATAATAAAAGTAAAAAATAAACCCAAATACCCTTCTTGATTAATTCATGCGATTTATTTGCGGATTGCAATGTTGAATTCATCATTAAATTTCCCGGCTTTTTGCCTTTCTGATTTAATATTCTTTGCGTTGCTTCCATGAAAAATGACGAGTAAGGAAAAATTTATGATCTAAAATGTGGTGATTAAATTAGTGATTAATGCATTCAGAAGCATTGCCTGCATTGTGATTGAAAATGACATAAATAAAAAAGTATTTGCCCGCTTAATTATTAAAAAACTAAAAATTGGGCGAATTTTCCTGGTAATTAATCATCCCAATCACATTTAAAGATAAAACCATTATTTGCAACTATCAAGAGATTATCCGCCCGGCCTGCGAAGTCCGAAAATATTTCCCGGTCGTTTAAATTCTTAGACTAATTAATTTATGATTACCGGTTTTCCTCGAAATATGTAGAAATACCTATAAAAATCACCTTTAAAAAACAATCCGATATTATTGATTTATGAAGCAGGTAATTATAATATTTGGTGGCGCTTAAATATTTATTCGGAAACTTTTAATTCATTACAGCTTCCGCTAATTCTCTGCTGTAATCTTCCCATGGCCTCAATCTCGCAGTTTCTAAAGCAGCCCTTCCTACCTCAGCCACAATAGCCGGGTTTTGTAAAATATCAGCTATTGCATTTTTCAGTGCTATAGTACTTCCCGCTTCGATAAGCCAGCCATTTTTGCCATTTTCGATTATATCAGGTCCTGCTGTTCGATCAGTTGTTATTACCGGTGTACCCTGAGACATCGCTTCTGTTATCACCAAACCAAACCCTTCAAATAGCGAAGGAAACACAAATACATCGTGCTCCCGCATCAATTTCAAAATCTCGCTATGTGGTAAAGTTGGGATATATACATGCTTTTGAAGTTCCTTTTCCAAGGCTTCACAAACATTGGTGGTTTTACTACCAACCAATGTTAAAGTTACTTTTGCTTCTAGGTCATTTACTACAGAAAAAAGATCAGCTATTCCTTTTCTTTGGGAAAGGCTTCCAACAAAAAGTAATTTTAATGGACGTCCATTTTCAAAACCAGGATAATTTTTTATTTGATTGCTAACCGTCGGAAACCCATATGGAATGACTTTAATTGGAGGTAACACACCTGGATAATCTTTAAGTGAATTAGCAGTAAAAGTACTCGCTACAAAAATTTTATCAGCCAGTTTTAATTCTTCATCCTTTCTTGCGAGTTTTTCATCCGAGTCTTTTAAACCAGGCATAGTTGAAGCCCATTCTGGCCAACGCTTTCGCTCTAATTCTAAAAGGCGGCGAGCAGTGCGCCAGTAACCAATGGGAAGATCATATAAACATTGAAGTCCCAAACGCTTTGCTTCCCTGAATGAAAACATTGCGGTATCCTCGTATGCGTAAACCGCGTCAATACCCTTTGCTGCATTTTTCAATTTGGCGGCAACGTGTCTGTCTATATTCTGACTTACTTTATCAACATTAAAAGGTCCGGAACCAGGCCGGATGAGTTGATGCATTCCAAACTTTTTTGAAAAAATTCTTCCAATCTCCAACCACGGCCACATTTTGATATTATCTTTTAATGCAGGATGAAAACTTCTACGCCGGATCTCAGAAAATAATTTCCATGAAGCCAACTTGTCTAATGTGCTGCCAGGGGTTGATGCAATGGTAACATAAAACCTTTCCAGTAATCCAGCCTTTTTAAAGCCCATCAAAGCAGCTTTCACATTAGCATTGCCTGTAAGATGGTGAGCAATTAACTTCATATTGTAAGGTGCATTTTGTGTATTACCATTAAAAAATGAGGGGGAGTTATCCCAATATCCAGGCACGGTTAGCTGCTAAAAATTCGCAGGGATTATAATTAAGTGCTACTTCTCTTGTTTTTGATATAGGTTTTGCGGGATTACCAACTACAATATTTCCTGGCAACACCGACTTTGATACAACTGCCCTGGCCCCAATTACGGCCCCTTTTCCCAAGGTTACACCTGGAAGAATCATTGCCCCGGTTCCAACCCAAACGTAATCTTCAATTATCACTCTAGCTTTTACGTGTTTCCATTCGGGATCCATCACATCATGTGAAGCAGTTAAAATTTCAACCCCATCATTAATACACACTCTTTCGCCAATAATTACCTCATCATGAAGTGCAATTTTAACTCTTCCCAAAAAAGATTCTTTTCCCATAAAAAATAATTTGCTGTGGCCTTCAATAGTCGCTTCTCCAATCTCAGCGGTTTCGTGAATTGTAGCACCTTTGGAAGTAAGTTTTAACCTTCTTCTATTTCGCCGAAGTAATTCTGGAAATGAAAAAAGACGTTTACCCCAGGCTCTGTAGAAAGCAATTGAAGTAAGTGAAAACTTTGCCCGGTTTCCCCATAAATAATTAAAACTTGCCATAGTAATTATGAGTTTGCAAGATGTGTAACGAATTTTTTCGCAACATCTGATATACTATTTGAGGATCGTGGAAAATTTATATTCTTAATAAAGCTTTTAACTACTCCTTTTCGATAAATTGTTATTCCATCCGGAAAATCAGTTTGCGTATATCCCCTTGGATGCCATGGCCTGGAAATACATAATACATTTAAGCCGTGCTCTTTCATAGCTGCCACTGAACCACTTTTTTCAATTAATGAAGCAGGAGTAGTGGATAAGCCGAACGAACTGGAACTTAATATTTCTGATATAATGGCTTCTGTTTGTTCGCCCAGCATTTCAACTTTCATACCTGCTGCTTCCCATTCATTTTTCCATCTTGCTTTTTCTCCGCCATTTCTCCCAACCAATTTGAGAATAATAGATTGCCTGCTCTCTTCACTGTATAATTTCAACTCACTTAACAAACCTTCTAGTGCAACGCCTGTATGAATACCCCCGAAAAGCACAAATGAAATTTCTTTTTCAAAATTTCTTGTTACTTCTCTTTTATCGCTTTTTAATTTTTCCGGAATAACCGGTATGTTTCCAAACAATGGCAGATAGAACGCCTTTATGCTAATTGTTTGTAACATTTTTACATACAAATCAGTATGTGTGTGAATGACTGTAGGATTTAGTTTTTTTAGTAAAGACCTGATCAATTGCTTTTGAAGCCATCCCCAACAAACAAATTTAAAAGATGTCTCTTTGTCCATCCCCACCCACAGCTCGTGCAACATTATGTGCCAACGATGTTTTCCGGTTAATTGAATTAATTTGCTGCCTAAGTTAAATGCCAAACCTTTTCGATGAAATGAAAAAGGAACATATTGCAAACTCAACCATTGTGGATTAAAATGTTCAATCCAGCTATGAGCAAATTTAATTTTTCTTTTAAAGGGGGAATTTACTGGTAGCCGAAGCACAGGAATTTGTAAGCCATTTGATATTTGAGTACCATCAAACGTTTCATTGATAAACTTATCATTTAATGAAATAATTCCTACTTCATAACCATTTTGAATTAGCTCAGTGGAAAGTCTCCTGGTATAATCTCCAACGCCATCACAACCTGGTTCGAGAGAACCGCAAAGAAAAATAATTTTACTGACCTTTTTGATAGATTAAGATTTTAATCACAATGCAGTTTATAATTTTATTAAATTTTAGCTGCGTTTATAAAACCTGCAAATAAAGATTGCTATTTGCATAGTTACTTTTTGATAAATTATAAACGGCTTTCGAAAGTATTTAACAGGCCCATCAACAACGTCCCAATAATCACGATCCACTCGCCTAGGTGATCGGCCCCCTAACGCATAAAGGATGTGTTTCATTTGCCAGGGTTTGGGAGATCCCAACGCATGGGACATTTGAGGTGCCCCCGGTTTAAAAGCCATGCCTTCTTGCCCAACCAGGCTATAGCAACCGTCCCAAGCTTCAATTGCAGCGTTTAATGCATCCTGATCGGTTTTGCTGAAAGGTGCAAAAGGCCCGCTAACATCGTCTGCTAATGGAATTTTCGAAAAAATAGACTTTGTTAGTCCGCCAATTTGATGCCCCATGAGTTCCTGAATTTCTTTCCACTTTTCGATAAAACCATATTCTTTTCTTGACACACCTACAAAACCACCATTTACATACATACTATCCTTGAAACTTAGTTCAATTCCATTTTTAGAAAAATATTGGCGCCACGCCGTTCTTCTGGGATGATTAATGGGAAGTGGTGAGTTAACGTCCTCACATAACGCTATACCAGAATTTATCCAATCTTCATAAAATGACCATGGAGCGCATAAAACAATATCCGGATCAAAATAAAAAATCCCACTAGCATCAATATCAGGGTTATTAATAAGCCGGAGCATAAAATCCGGCTTGTAATTAGTTAATTCGTTTTCTGTTTCCAAAGGCATAAAGTAAACCTTAAGTCCCTCTGCAACGTTCAATATTTTTAGTCCTGGCCAACAGCAATCTTTAGTATTTTCCGCCTTATCTGACCATTTTGGAAGTTCCCCTCTATAGCCAGCATATATTACACCCCGATATCCTTGATGGTAAAGTGAGTTTGTTAAAGCTAATAGTCCCAGATGATAATGGTCTTCGAATACCGTACAAATAATTAAACTCATTTTATAGAAGGATGTATCTGTTAATAAAGTTGAAATAGAATCAGAAAGAGGGTTGCGGGTTAAAAGTTCAAAAATTATTTATAGAATAAAAATCTTAAGAATGGTTGTAAAAAAATAAATCAATTTCCATGAAATTTATAAATTTTATTCAGTTAAAGCACGCTGTCTTTAATATAAATGAAGATAACCAACTTATTTTAAGTTTAAAAAAGGGTTTCAAAAAAACATTAACGTTGCAATTATATGATTTCAATACTAATTATTTTAATTTATTCTACTAATTTTCACAGAAATGTTTGCATAAGCCAACAAAATTTCTATAACAAAAACAAACAAATTAAATTTTAATACACCCATTAAACTTGAAATATCTATAAGAAAAACACCTCCAATAATTGCCAAACAAATAACTGGGATTTGTATTAAAGGATTAATTGCCCAACCCCTGATTGTTGCGATTCCAAATGAGGCTCCGGCTACAAGACCCAGGCAATTTCCTGCCATGCTTAAAACAAGTTCCTTTTGTAAATTATTGTATCCTTTCCCTAAAATCCATAAAATTTCTCCCGGAAATAAGTAGGTAACGCTGACAATAACAATGCCTAAACCAAAAAGTGCTATTTGAATTAGCAACAATTTTTTAATTAATATGTTTTTATCATCTGGTAGCCTGGCAAATCGTGGTAAAACAAGGGTGGAAAAAATAGCTGAAAAAACTGTCAGCGTCATACCCAAACGTCCGAGTGCCCCAACCTGGGCTACCGAACTTGTGTTTCCGAAAATAGAAACAAGCCAAATTGTGATTTGACCGGTAAGGCAATAAAATATTGATCCTGGCAGAACTCTTTTTACTAGTTTCAGTATTTCATTACGTATTTTTAAATCAGGCTTTTGATTTGCGTCTGCAAAGCGTGCAGAAATTTTTCTTAAATTAACATTTGTCCAAATTTGTGCAATCCCTGCAGCTAATATCGCCACAAATGCCCAAGGGAAAATGAATAAAAACAAAATCAATATAAACCGGATGACATTAGAAATTACCCCATTTTTTTGAAGTGGTAATATGTCCTGATTTAATTTAGGCGCAATTTGTAATATGGTACCGGAAAGTGCGGTGAAGAAAGCTGGAATTAAACATAACAGTAAAAGAATTGCAACAATCCAACTGGCCCCATGATGCCGGAGTAAATACAACAAAACCGGGATAGCCACTAATAAACTACCTATTGCAAATTTTTTCCTTAAATCCAGCCCTGTTGCCAACACTACACCCAATTGCTCTTTATTCTTCCAAACTTTCCCGCCTTCTGACATTACACCAGATGAAATTCCACCGTCAGCCAAAATAACCATTGTACCTAACATTGTATTGGCAAGTGTATATAATCCATATTCTTGAGTAGGCAGCAACCTTATTACCAGTATACCACTTAAAAGTGCAACAACTTGTACTATAATTTGGCCTCCCCCCGTGATTGAGATCAACTTTAGCCATGTAACTGTTTTTTCAACTTTAGATGTCGAAGATATATTCTGTACCAAACCTCTCATTTTAAATCCAACTTATTTATCCAACGCAAAAGAAAAACCAATAAATTGTATCAATGATAAATTAAATAAACTCCCCCGAATAATTTAAAGAAATAGCTTCGCCTTCCTCAGTCACATTCAAAACGAGGTTATAAATTCGTATTCACATAAAAAACCAATTGACCAAAATTCAATATCACAAGGGTTTTGATAACCATTGAGACATTAGGAACGAACTGATTGCTGGAGAATACCAAAAATGCAATTTTAGAATGCACTTAAGTTCATAAAATTGCCAAAGGAGCATTTTATTACGCTCTATTAAAAAATGGAAATACACGCTTCCATAAACTTTTCTTCTCTTCCTGACCGTAGGTATAATTATAGTTTTGTGTAGACCCATATGCATTCCCATATTTGCCCCCTGTCTTCATATCATTTATGATTAAGCCCATGTGGTTTAATCTATTATTTTCAGCTATATCACTTACGAAATCAAGCTGCTTTTTCAAAGTATGTCGCTGACGAATCATATATAATGACGTATCACAAAATTTGTTGAGTATAAAAGCATCACTTACAAGTCCAACAGGTGGGGTATCAACAATTATATAATCGTACCTCTTTTTCAAAACTTCAAAAAGAGGTGCCACATTATCACTTAACAACAAATCAGCTGGATTGGCTGGCAATTCGCCAGCAGGATATATGTGTAATGTTTCAACTTCCGGAGATACCTGGTAAATTTCAGAGAGGTCTATTGTGGTGCCTGTCAAATAATCTGAAAGACCTTTCACATTACTAAATCCAAGGTTGAATGACACACCTGGTTTTCGCAAATCAAATTCAATAAGTGCAACTTTTTTTCCTGGAACAGCTAGCACAGCTGCAAGATTAATACTCAAAATTGATTTCCCTTCATGTATACCTGATGAAGTAATTAAAATCACTTGCTTTTGGCGGTTTTTTTCTATCAAAGAAAGATTAGCTCTGATTAAACGAAACTGTTCTCCTAACAAATCACGATTTAATATTAAAATTCCCCTGGTTTTCTTTTTAGCTATATGTCCCAGTTCCCCATATATGGGTATTGTAAGTCTATTAGTTACATCTTCTCTTGTTGTAACTTTATCATTGAGTTTATCACTCAATATGATAATACCGATTGGCAGAAACAAACCAATAAATGCAGATATTAGCATTATGTTCATGGAATTAGGTTCTACAGGCCCATAACCTCCAGCTTTATCAATTTGTTTATAAACAGAAACATTTGCTGAACCTGCGGAGATAGATGCTTCTTCCCGTTTCTGCAACAAATACAGGTAAAGGCCTTCTGTAATGCTTTGCTTTCGCTTAATTTCCTGCATTACCCTTTCTTTTCGAGGTAACGATGATAAAAAAGATTTGTATTGATTATTTTTTTGCTGAAGACTACTTTGCTGAAGATTCAGATTTTTATTAATATTCTGCAGATTTTCCAGTACACTACCCCTCACATCATTAATCTGGTTGTCCAGGTCTTTCAAGATCAAACTATTACTGGCAAGTCTTGGCTTTTCGATTTCTTTTTTTGATGCAAGATCGTTGTATTTTGAAATAAGTGAACCTAAAGTCGGATCGTCTATTCCCAAACTGGATGGAACAAGTTTTCCCTGTGAAGTTGGACTATTAAAATAACTTTGTATTTGCTGCACCACGCTCTTTTGAACGTCAATATTCATTATATCTTTAGATACTGCGTTTGAATTATTAAATGCTTCCCCAGATTGACTTTCCACATTTACAATCTGATTTTGGCCTTGATAACTCTCCAGATTTCCTTCAACTCCACTAAGTTCCCGGGCGACTATATCTAACCGATCGTTTATGAATCGAATAGTGTTTCTCGATGCTATATTTTTATCTTCAAGATCGGCTCTATCATACTCTGTAGCAAGTGCATCAAGGATATCTTTTCCTCTTAGAAGATTTTCAATAATAAGAGATAGTTTTATAATAGAAGTTTTTTTATCTAACCAGTCGATCGAAAGTTTATCGGATATTTCTCCAGCTGTTTGTGAAATTGGAGACCAGATAGTCATATAGTCACCTTTTCCCGCAATCTCTTTGCTGCGTGGTGCTAATACAAATTGTTTACCATTAAGCGTATAAGGTGTATTCCAGTTAAGTAATTTAACTATTTTACTGGCTTTGGGGCCATACTCAACAGTAGCACCTGTGCTTGTTAAGTTTTTAACCATTATAGTAAGTCCTCTGGAACTATCAGCAATTTTCTGCATAACAAGCCTAAACGGTGCCTCCAAATACACATCGGTTGTTTTAATCCTTCCAAGTAAATAGTAAGATACATTGAACTGGTTCTCCAGAACAATACGCTTCATTAAATCCTTTGACTTCATTAACTGCAGTTCGTTTTCCATATTACTGCTCCTACTTGCTGTAAGTGCCGAGGTAATAAGATCTTCCGATTTCAAACTTTGCCTTTCACCTTTAACTAACATAAGAGTTGATGCTGAATATTTTGGAGTTGCCTTGCGAAGGTATAAAACAGCACCTCCTATAAATATAGCTATTGACACTAAAAACAATGGCCAATATGAAAGATATTTTTTCGCATAATCCTTAACACTAAGGCTGCTATTTTTAGCTGTAATTTCACCAAAAATATCATTATCCATGTCTTCCATTATGTTACTTATTGAGGTAATTAATTGTATATAGTATTGTAGTAAATAAACCAAGTACTGTACTAAAAACTTGAAGCGCCCTTAAAGTAGTAGTATTATTATTACTCTTCAAAGATTTAAATTTCTGAAAATTTGCACCTACATAAACTATATCATTGGATTGCAAATTATAAACCGGGGATTGAAATAAAGACCCGCTTCTAATATCTACTTTGTAAAGCCTTCTTTTATTATTTTCCTCCCGAATAACTGTTATATCTTCTCTTTTACCTGTTTCGGTAAGGTCACCGGCAGCACCTATCGCATCTAAAATTGTAACCCTGTCTACATCAAATTTTTGCACACCTGGTGATTTAACTTCACCTAGAACATTTATTTTAAACTGTAAAAAATGAATGATTGCATTAGGATCTTTAACGTAGCTTGATAATTTTTCTATCAATAAATTTTGAAGTTGAACCTGTGTTAAACCTGCTGCCTTTACCATACCAATTACCGGCATTTCTATGTTACCATCTGTTCTTACCAGGTAACCTGCATTTCCTGGTGGATTAAAAGGAACAGTTTGATCCTGGTTTAAGCTTGAGCTACTTATCTGTATGCTTAATAAGTCATTTTCATGAATAACAGGCTCACTCTCTTTTACATTTCTTATACTATCCAGTCCATTTTGAAAATATAAATATTCCTTTTCAGTAATACTTTGGGAAATTTTGCAGGAAAATAAAAAAGAGGTGCAAATTAAAATTCCACAAAACCCAAGAATTATTTTACAATAGTTTTGATATGGCATACGATAGCGCTTTAATAAGATAAAATCAAAGAATTTTCTCTTAATGAATTAATTACCATGCAAGTAATATTATTTTTTTTAAACTCTATGCATTTAATTTAACACAGATTAACTTATAATTTTCTTACATACATGGGCTAAACGAAAATACATTGACTAAGATTGCTTAAATAGCAAAAATTCTTACGCGTAAACAACATCATATGTAATTTTTATTCTTACTTGAGAAGGCAAATTAGTACGCTTCAATAAGGGGGTTTATTTGAAATGTAAAGTTAACATCTCAGCGTAAATGAAGATATAATAAAGAGATATTTTCTTGTGATTTAATTTATTTATTAAAATTATACGGCCAATTGAAATTTTTCTAAAATCCCAAATGACTCCTTTTCACTATTGACAAGTTCAAAATTAGCCTTCGATAATTCAGCTATCATAAAAAAGCCTATTGAAGGCAATACAATCTTAACTGTATTATTATTAACAGAGATCATTTGACCTTTTTGTTCCGACAAAGAAGCACCAATGGATCTGAAACTACCATTTAAGTCAAAGGGTATTTTCTCCAATTTCACAGTTGAATATTCATTTAAAAAACGCTTCATTAGTTCAATTTCTTCACTTTTAACAACTGCAGGCTTGCCTAACCAATATGCAAAGTTTATAACGCCATCAGTATTCCTTACATTTTTAAGCCCTTCTTCATCAACATTTACAAATACATACGAATTAAATAACGGCTCAGTAATCAGTCTTTTCCAGTTGGTATATTCACGCTTAAGGGGTAAATAGTTTTCAACATTTTTCCTGTTTAATAAATTTGATATCTTCTTTTCTGATCCTCCTTTCGTGTACAAAATGTACCAATTCTTTGTTGAACTAACCATAACGTTTGTTTTTAAAATTAACTTTTGGGCTAAACCAATAATGTTTTATCAATCAAAACAAGATTCAGCGCATTAACTGACAGATTGCTTTTATATAGCAACATTGACATTAACCATAATACAAATTGCGTAAACATGCCTCTCCAATTTAATTTTTAAGTAAATTATTTTACTCAAAAACTACATGGCGTTGTTGATAACACACAATTGTTTATAGCAAAGGAAAATGGAGGACAATTCGTTTTGAGGTATTCAGCTAGAGGATAATGAATTTGCTGGTTTCTTGTCTAAGATAATGGCACTTAAAGAGGCAGATTGTTTTTAACTTAAATTCCGAGTTCTTTAAATATTTCGTACCGTTTGATAAACAAATATATAAATGTTATTTAGAAATTCAAAAATAAAAGCTTAGGTTTTAATTAAAAATTTAACCTGCTTGTATATTTTTTTCAGAAAATATACTTTTATATACCACTCTTTAAACTATCTATTCATTTTGAAGGTGAATATTGGATTGAAGATACGCAGAAAAGCAAAAAAAGGATTGAGCCGATACTTTGAGATATTGCGCTTTAGATTTTATCAGTCTGGTTACTGATAGATTTTATTTTTTTTATTTGCTTTTAAAAATCTCTGTTTTATAGGTGCAAGAGTGTGCCCCAAAGTCGGCTTTGTCTTTCGGCATTAGCCAGTTTGCATATTGAATGGAGCCATTTGGTCATAGACATGAACTACAAACAAAATTGCTCAATGAAACTGCCACCCACATAAAAATGCAATCGGAGATGCGCATTTCTCAAATGTTGGCTACCGAAAAATTACCCAGAAGAAGCAGCAATTTTTTTCACCCCGATCACCATGCGTTGGTAAACCGTCCATTTGTTGCTCCAGTAAACGTTAAAAGATTTGAATCTTTTTAGTTCCCTCTCATTGTTTGTGGCAGGCGTAGTTTTTATGAGAGATAAAAGAGATGATGCATAATAATCCATTAGTACATCAGGGGAAAAGTATTGCTTCCATGCATGATAAGCAGCCTTGCCCATATCTTCGTACTTAGACGCATTCGTAGTTAAGAATTTGTCTAACTCATTAATTTTATTTTCAGGATAAAAGAAAGCAAACTTGCTCCAATCCGGACCAGCAGGTTCCTTAAAATCATCAGCAATGATCACCGGTGTTCTTCCGAGCGCCATGCTCTCATAAATGCGAAAGCTAACAGGTGCCCACCCTCCCGGACAAAGGGAAAATTTTCCATCAAGCAACAGGTCAACATACTGTTGCTTTTCATCCTTGTCGTGATTGAGCCAGCTATCGGTGTTTTCAAGCTTATATTTAAATGAATTTAAAGTGCTGATCATCTTTGGCCTTAATTTGTTTGACTTAGTATTTCCACGCCAGGTAGCAAGGTATTTTGGTTCAACACTATTTTGATTGTGTTGTAGTACTAACTCGTTTGGAAAATAACTGAAAGGAACAGATACATGAAGTAACTTATTGAATCTTGATGTGGGCAGACTGGTGTATAAACCACGCAGCAAGCCGGTTGCGCAATCATCGCAATTTATGGTAAACACTTTGTGCAGGTATTTTGAAACGATCACATCCGCCATTAATTCATTTATAAATCGAAAATTTTTATAGCTGAATTTTTCCTGAATAATGATGGCATCTGCTTCTGTAGCATCAAATGTTTCTTGTACGCTATCTATTAATAATAATTTTTCTTTTACTTTTTGTAGTACTTCCAAAGATGTGTCGGCAAGAGATGATTGATGGTGATCTAAAAATAATAATTTCATAAAAAATGAATTTCAAAAGTGACAAAATCTCAGAATACAAATAGCGGCACAATTATCAACCAGTGTTACAGAATAGAGATATTTATTACTTGTCTAAGGAGGCAATATCCTTAATTCCCAGCAATTCAACAAGTAAATTAATGTCTGAGATTTATTATCTACCAAACTTATCGGACAAGATTTCGCTTATCAGGCGATACTTTGAGGTGTTGTGCTTTAGTTTTACACTAAACCCTTTAAATAGCAGGGTAGCAAGAAAAATATTTTTAAACTCTATTTTTAAACTCTATTTTTAACTCTTATCAGGAAAGGCTTGTATTTACTCCCCGAATCGCTGTACAATTTAAACAGCAAAAACGCCATTGCACCTGCATTGACTACAGAATTACAATTCGGTGCTATTTAAATGCAAACTGTCATAAACCATTTCAACAGTATTTTTGTCTTCAGCAAGTATAAATAATTTATCATTCTCCATTATTACCGTTGCTCCCCCAGGTATAATATATTTATTATCCCTTTTAATCGTCATAATTTGGGCGGCCTTTGGAAACTCCAGTTGAACAATCATGCGGCCAACAGCCGGGTTGTCTGCATTAATTTGAATTTGAATTTTTTCCTTTTTTGCATTTTCAGCTATTTCAAGTTCGGTCCGGCGCTTGGCTTTTGAAGGAATATCAAGGTGAAGTAATTTGGCTACATAAGCTAATGTAGTCCCCTGTAATAATACCGAAGTAACAGAAATAAAAAACACCAGGTTAAAAATCATTTCAGCTTTTTCTATTCCTGCTATTAATGGATAGGTAGCAAATACAATGGGTACACCACCTCTTAAACCAACCCATGAAATAAATAACTTACTTCTGAAATTAGATTTAAAAAAAGCCAGACTTACGAAGACACCGATTGGCCTGGCTATAAGAATAAGAAATAATGAAATGAGTAACCCCGTTCCAATAACAGGAATAATATGAGACGGATAAACAAGTAATCCCAATGTAAGAAACAAGATGATTTGCATAAGCCAGGCCTGCCCATCATAAAATTGCATCAAACTTTTCTTGTGAATAAAATTACTGTTCCCTAAAATTGTACCTGAAATATAAATTGCCAGAAACCCGTTTCCACCAACAAAATGTGTTGCTGAATAGGTAAGCATTGCAAGTGCAATTGTCAGTACCGGGTAAAGCCCTTCGGTTTCCAGCTTAATATTATTAATAAGCCACACGCTCACTCTTCCCATTAAAAATCCCAATGCACCACCAATGAAAAATTCCTTTAAAAAATCCAGCACCAGGTGAACGAAGTCTACATTTCCGGAAGCTACAATCGTTGTCAAAGAAATTGTCAGAAAATAAGCCATCGGATCATTACTGCCGCTTTCAAGTTCTAATACTGGCCGTAAATAACCTTTAAGACCAATACCCTTATTTCGAAGAATAGAAAAGACTGCAGCGGCATCAGTTGCTGATACAATACCTCCCAGCAATAGTCCTTCAGCTAAAGAAAATTTAAATACAAAGTGTACAAATATGCCAACCGAAAAAGCAGTTAATAATACACCAACGGTACTTAACATTACACCTTTCCCCAAAACCGGTTTTATAATATTCCAGTTGGTATCCAGGCCACCTGAAAACAAAATAAAATTCAATGCTATTATGCCAATTAACTGGGCTAATTCTGCATTATCGAAATGTATGCCGCCTATCCCTTCAGATCCTGCAAGAATTCCAACAATCAGAAAAAAGATAAGCGTGGGTATTCCCAATTTGCTGGTTGTTTTACCAGCAATGATGCTTAACAATAACAGGAGGGAGCCAATTAATAATATATTGCCTGCTTCTAATACCATAAAGTGTTGTTGTTTTTAAGAAGCATGAAACCATTACCGGGCGCTTTTGCCGGTTATGCTAATTTAGTTTTAAAATGACATAATATTTATTTTTATATCGGGGCGGAATGCTATTCTAAAAAAATACAGGGCCGTGAATAAAACGGCCCTTTAAAAAAAATAAGTTTCAATGTCGATTAAAAAGGAGGATCGGCTGGTGTATTTGGGTTTTTGTGTCTTTCCCGGAAAGGGTAAGGAAATAAGTTTCTTTTACGTTCCAAATTTGGCCTGTTAAACCTATACCTATACTTTAATTTAAGACCACTAAAAAACAATTCTATACATCTGTTACGATAAATTTCTGTGAGCAATGAAGATGCATCTACAGTACCAGTGTAACTGGCTGCAATATCTGCGCTTACTCCCAAAAGGTCGGCAGCCGGTGCCTGTTTAAATATCACAACCAATATGCTTTTGGCCGCAGCAAGGTCTGGTGAAGTTTGCCTTACATAACACGCTGCCTTTATCAAATTTATTTCATTTGCCAAATAAACAGGGATGGGAGTAGTAGTTGCATTCCAAAATCCACTAAACCGATATTTGGGTAGAAAAACATGCTTCATTTTCATAATGCAGTTTTTAATGGCGAATATTTAGAGTATAATTATTCCTTTGTTGATATAAGGTTGTAGTAGATGATCTGCAGGGTCCAGTTCGGTAATAAGCATATCAATCTCTTCTATTTTGCAAACCAGCATACGCTGTACCGTATTTAATTTTTTTGAAATAGATAAAGAAACCACTTTGGCCGCACTTGCAATCATGGCTCTTTTTACTTCTATCACTTCCAATTCAAGATCAGTAATACCTTGCTCCGCATCAATACTATTGGTGCCTAAAAAGCATAAATCACATTTTATTTCACTCAGTCGTTGCACCACTTCTGCCCCTACCGACATTTGTGCATTCTTCAATAATTTATTTCCAATAAAAATAACTTCGGCACTCGGGTGATCCAGCAATTCCAATGCAGTAGGAATACTAACTGTAATGAATGTTGCGTTTAAATCAGGCGGTAAAGATTTTATCAATTCTATGATAGTAGTTCCCCCGGATAATAAAACATACATACCATCCCGGATAAGTTCCCTTGCCTTATGAGCAATTATTCTTTTTTCTGTTTGAGAATAAACTTCGTTATTCTTCAATGTAAAATGAAAAGATTTAGATAGAGCACCACCGTGTACTTTTGTAAGGATTCCGTTTTCATCCAATTCCTGCAAATCCCGTCGAATGGTATCTTCAGATACATTCAGTTGTTGAGAAAGGTCGGAGGATAACACTTTATTGTGTATATCAATTTCATGCACGATATAAGCATGTCTTTCCTTTTTAAGCATATTGTTTTAGGGATTTATATTGCATAAATACGCAATAAAAATTAAATTTTAAAATAATTTCTGCATATTTGTGCAGAATAACTAACAATACTGCAAAAACCTGCACAGATGAACCCAAATATTGAAAAACTATATCAGTTATCACTTGGGGCTTCACGGACGATTATCGGATTAATGAGTGGCACTTCAGTTGATGGTCTGGATGTTGTGCTATGTAAATGCAATGGTGCTGGTAGTTCTACCACCGTTAATCTTATCAATTTTGAAACAATTCCATACAACAGTGACTTTAAAAATGAAATAAAATCTGTGTTTTCAAAACATGAAGTGGACCTTGAAAAAGTATGTTTACTAAATGGATGGATAGCGGAACAACATGCAGCAATCATTAATAATTGTCTGAACCGATGGAAAGTTGATCCTAAGACTGTTGACCTTATTGCCAGTCATGGCCAAACTATTTACCATGCTCCAAAATTTTTACATAACCAGGATAAATTTTCCAATGCAACATTGCAGATTGGAGATGGCGACCACCTTGCAGTTAAAACAGGTATCATAACTATCAGCGATTTTCGTCAAAAACATATTGCCCAGGGAGGCGAAGGAGCACCATTGGCTATTTATGGAGATTACCTCATTTTTAGTAAAAAGGGCGAAAATCGTATCATGCTGAATATTGGCGGTATTGCAAATTTCAGCTTTCTTCCGGCAGATATGGATGCATCCAAAGTTTTTAGCACAGATACAGGCACGGGTAATACTTTAATGGATGCCTTTGTTCAGGCCCATTACCCCGGTAAATATTTTGATGAACAAGCAGCAATTGCTCGTGAAGGAACCGTCAATGAAACCTTGCTGGCAAGTTTAAAAGAACACGATTTTTTCCGACAGGGCTTTCCCAAAACAACCGGGCCAGAATTATTCAACAATAAATATCTTGAGAACGCAAGGATAAAAGGTGGAACCGGACCAGTTTCAAATGAAGATGTGATGGCCACGCTCAGTCGGTTTTCGGCAGATACGATTTCAGATGCAATTAGAAAATGCTCCGAATCTTTTACGGATATTGTGGTTTATACCAGTGGCGGCGGAATGCATAATCCACTTCTAATGAAAAATATACAGGAGCAACTGCCCGGCTATTGTTTTAAAACTACGGAAAGCCTGGGTATAAACCCCGATGCGAAGGAAGCGTTGCTGTTTGCATTACTGGCAAATGAATGTGTAGCGGGTGGTGCTGTGCATATTGGAAATCCTGACAGGGGAGTACCTTTTACAAGTATGGGCAAAATAAGTTTTCCCACTTAAATTTCGACAGGCAGTGTTTATATTTGAAGATAACAGTTAAACAAGAGCAATTTATTTTCAAAAAGATATTAATCCATGCAGTTCATTAAAACCCATCCCGTGAATTTTGTATTATAAATTCCTCTCGATCCCAATGATTAAAAATTGTGCATTATGACACCAAAAAAAACAACTGAATCTCCTTCTCATTATGATGATTTAGAATCAAAATCAGTTAAGCAGCTTGTCAGTGATATCAACAAAGAAGATCATAAAGTAGCACAGGTTGTAAAGGGTGCGCTGCCCCAAATTGAAAAACTAATTACTGCGGCTGCGTCAAAAATGAAGGCGGATGGAAGACTGTTTTATATAGGTGCCGGTACAAGCGGCCGCCTGGGTGTTTTGGATGCATCTGAAATTCCACCCACTTATGGAGTAAGTCAACAAATTGTAATTGGAATTATTGCTGGTGGGGATCATGCACTCCGAAACGCAGTAGAATATGCTGAAGATGATACATCCCAGGCATGGGAAGCTTTAACGGCCCACCATATTTCCGATAAAGATTTCCTGGTAGGCATTGCCGCATCCGGCGAAACCCCGTATGTACTTGGCGGAATCATGGCTGCTAAAGAAAGAGGAATTTTAACTGGATGCATCGTATGTAATATGGGCAGCAGTATTGCTAAAGCTGCGCAGTTTCCGGTAGAACTGGAAACAGGCCCTGAGTTTGTAACAGGCAGTACACGTATGAAAGCTGGTACCGCTCAAAAAATGGCACTCAACATAATTTCTACTTCCTTAATGATTCAACTAGGAAAAGTAAAGGGTAATAAAATGATTGAGATGCAACTTTCCAACAACAAATTATGGAACAGGGCAACCATTATGCTTACACAGGAATTAGGCGTGTCTAATGAATTGGCTCTTACCCTAATCAAAAAACATCGTAGTGTTAAGAAGGCCATTAAAGCTTACCAGGCACAACACTAGCAAGGTTACATTTCAATCCATAAAGTACCCAGCGCTTTCTGTAATTAGATTTCCGTTATACTTTACACTGTATGGGATTGTGTAATAGGCAACAATATTCATAACACATT
>JBDUEK010000050.1:0-46264 GCA_040002495.1 Ferruginibacter sp. | reverse complement strand
AATACTTTCATATCGATAAACCGGCTATTTCAAAAAAAGATCGGATGGTAGTGATGTTAAGTCTAAATAATGCTTCATAATACCCTGTAAATTATAACTGTATTCAAAAAAAAAAGATGCTATTACACCAAAAGTGGCCTTAGCTCTTTATTTTCGTTCTATGAAGAAAAGCAAAACGGATTGTGATCAAAAGATTTGTTTTTTATGCAGACTATGCTTGCCCGAATGGATTCCTGCTATTAAAGCGAATAAAAAAACACTGTTTTACAAAAAGGGCGAGGTAATTTTTAATGAAGGCGAACCTGTGGAAGGCATCTATTTTGTTTATTCAGGTACGGTTAAAATACATAAGAAATGGGGTAAGGAAAAAGAGCTGATTATACGTTTTGCTAAAAGTGGAGATATCATTGGACATCGTGGTTTGGGAACTGAAATGGAATACCCTATTTCCGGTACTGCACTGGAAGCGACGACGGTATGCTTTATCGACCTTCAATTTTTCAGAACCACTATTACAGTTAATAACGATTTCACCATACAACTATTGATGTTTTATGCGGAAGAACTTCAACGATCTGAACGAAAAATGAGCAACCTGGCTCATATGCAGGTAAAGGGACGAATTGCCTATTCATTACTTTCTTTATATTCCAAATTTGGAGTTACAATAGATGGTTCCATTGACGTGTTACTTACCAGGCAAGACCTTGCTTCATATGCCGGTACTACTTATGAAACAGTATTTAGAATACTGAATGAATTTGTACAAGATGGCACAATAAAAATCACCAATAAAAATATAGGGATTACCAACATAGATCAACTGCAAAAGCTTACACGAGGCGCTGAAACTTAGCCGCTATGCGTTTTCTTATTTTTAAATACGGTAATAAAGAAAGTACATTTTTCAGGTATTTAATTATTTCGTTAAAGGTCAAAAGAGTGACGATTCCATAAGCTGTCCAACATGATTTTATAGCAATTTCATTTACAGATTGTTGCACTTCAACATTCAACTACAGAGCCAGTTGTAGCTCATTATCCTACAGAAAAGCTCATCACATTTTAATATTATTAAAAATTGCTTTATCTGCCGATTGCGGCATCTAATTTGTAGTGGTGAAGCCCAACAAACGATTCAACAATAATGAAATTCGTAACGCTATTCTTACTTTTTACTTCCAACCTAACATATGGACAAAAGTGGCAAGCTGAAATAATGGGTGGAGTATCCGGGTATAGTGGTGATTTGACTGAGAAATATTTTTCTTCGCATTCTATCGGGCCAGCAGTTAACGTCAATATCAAATATGTGACTTTTAACGATTTCATTGTTTTTCGTGCCGGAATTGGGTACGGAAAAGTTGGAGCCAATGATAAATACAACACAGACAAATCTTTAATAAACCGAAATCTAAATTTCAAAACAGATATACTGGAAGCCAGTTTATGTGTGGAGTATAATATCCTGGATCCAAAAGTATATGAGGGATATCCATACGTGTTTGCAGGTGTAGGCGCATTTCACTTTAATCCCTATACTTATGACAAAGACAATAAGAAAACATTTCTACAGCCGCTAGGTACAGAGGGACAGGGATTGCAGCAATACCCGGATAGAAAACCATATTCAACCACTCAACTTTGTATACCTTTTGGCTTAGGTTGGAAAATGAGAATAAATGCTAAAATGGATGTTATCTATGAGTTTGGAGCTAGATTTTTATTTAATGATTACCTGGATGATGTGAGCAAAACATACGTAGATCCTGACATATTATTTATTACCAGGGGTGAAATGTCTGCTGAACTTTCCTATAGAAAATTAAGGTCTGGCGGAATTGTAGAAGGATCAAAAAGAGGCAACCCGAAATCTAAAGATCAATACTATTTTACCGGATTTAAATTCCTGATTAATATTGGAAGTAATAGCGACAACTATTGATAGCTGAAATCAATTGTCTATCAAAAAATCCCATCCGTTCTTACTACTATTCTTTATCCAAAAAAGTTTCAATTTCCTTCATCATTTTTTTACTGCCAATAAAAAGTGGTGTTCTTTGATGCAAATCTTTGAACTTGATATCCAGAATTCTTTTTTTACCATCTGTTGCGATACCTCCGGCTACTTCGAATATAAATGCCCAGGGATTACATTCGTAAATAAGCCGCAACTTGCCATTGGGAAACCCTGTTGTTGCCGGATTGATAAATATGCCGCCTTTAATTAAATTACGATGCAGATCGGCAACCATACTGGCTACATGGCGTTGTGTGTAGGTACTCTCCTTCTCTTTATTCTTTTGTAAAATATGATCGAGATAACCTTGTAGACCTTTCGAATAGTGATAATAATTACCCTGGTTGATCGAATAAATTTGCCCTTTTTCCGGGCATTTGATGTTAGGATGGCTTAGATAAAATTCTCCAATTGAAGGATCAAGTGTAAACCCGTTTACACTCCTTGTAGTTGCAAAAACAAACATGGTAGATGAACCATAAATAATGTAACCTGCGGCAACCATACTTTTACCTTCCAGTTTAAAATCATTTTTGGTGCAAGGCTTGCCCGGCGCACTTTTCCTCTTATAAATTCCAAAAATTGTTCCGATGGAAATGCAGTTGTCAATGTTACTGCTGCCATCCAACGGATCAAAAGCTACAATGTATTTACTTTTGCTACTCATCTTGTCATCAAACACTACAATATCATCCATTTCTTCACTAACAATTCCGGCACAACTGATACCTCTTTTTAATACGGCAATCAGTTGATCGTTTGCATACATATCCAGCTTTTTCACCTGCTCTCCCTGTATGTTTACGGTACCTGTGTCTCCAATTATATCAACCAATCCTGCCTTGTTTACTTCTACATTAATCTGCTTGGCTGCAAGCCCGATATCCCGCAGTAAATTGCTCAATTCACCCGTTGCCATTGGAAAATTCCTGATCTCAGAAACTCTGAATTCATCCAGGGTTAGCATATTGCCACTTCTGTTCATACCTGCTGTTTTATTCTTTTTTATTTAACTGTTCCTTACCCTAAAGTCGCTATAATCTTTCGCAAATGCGATGATGTTATTGTATGCCGAAAACTCTTCCTCCTCGTGGGTTGTAGTTAATACTACACATTGCATTCCTGCATTTTGTGCTGACTCCACACCTTTTGGTGCATCTTCAAATACGATACAATCTGCGGGGTTTACATTTAAGGCCGCAGCACATTGCAAAAATGTATCAGGATGTGGCTTACTCGTAATTACATCATCGGCACTAACCAATACCGGAAAGAAATCATTTAATTGAAGGTTATCCAATACAAATGCAATATTGAAGGGAATAGCTGCAGAACCAATGGCCATTTTAATTCCGGCATGCTTTGCTTCATCCAGGAAATGTTGCAAGCCATCTATCAGTGCCAATTGGGGAAGATAAGCCTGTTGGTATCTTTTCTCCTTCTCCATCGATAAATGATTCATTTGTTCCTGCGTAAAATATCCTTCACCAAACACACGCACCAGCAGCTCATCATTTTTTCCATACATCTGGGCCTTTACTTCCGGCCTGGTAATTGTTGACTTCAAATCCTTCGTTAATATATCGTACCAGGCGTCTGCATGATAGCGCATATCATCAATTACTGTTCCGTTTAAATCAAATAAAAATGCCTTTGCGTATAAATTCATTGAACTACTTTTTCCAGTTTGGCTTCAATTTTTTTCTTTCCGGTAATGGATAACCTGGATTTATTTTGCCACTGATAATTTATAAATTGTAACGGTGTGGTACTGTTGTCCCGGTACCAATAAGGTAGATGGGAACGATGGTTGATTCGGAGAATCAGGATAATGCTGCGTTTCGAGACAGAAAGCAGTATGCTGTTTGATAGGCTTACCAGCACTGGTCATAATTGTGCCATCAAGGAAGTTACCTGTATAAAACTGTATGCCTGGTTCAACTGTAAAAACTTCAAGCTTTCTGCCACTTTTATCATCTGTTACACTTGCTGCCAACATCATGGATGAATCTTTTCTATTCAATACAAAATTATGATCATATCCACCTGGAACAGAATCAATACGGGCACCAATTTTTTCAGGACTTGTAAAATCGAATGGAGTGCCTTTAACTGATTTAATTTCGCCTGTAGGAATTAGCGTAGTATCTACAGGAGTATAATTATCGGCATTGATCATCATGTTGTGATCAAGGATAGTGCTATCACTATTGCCTGTTAAATTAAAATAACTATGATTGGTAAGATTAATCACAGTTGGCTTGTCAGTGGTGGCATTATATTCAATCTTTAATTCATCATCGTTTGATAACGAATAACGAACGTCTACTTTCAAATTACCAGGATAACCTTCTTCACCGTCTTTACTTAAATAACTCAACATTAAAGCAGGAACTGAATCATTCCCGGTTGAAGATTCCCAAACTACTTTATCAAAACCCTTAAGGCCACCATGCAAACTATTGGGGCCATTGTTTGCAGGTAAAGTGTACTCAACGTTATCAATTTTAAATTTGCCTTTCGCAATTCGATTTCCGTAACGGCCAATCAATGCACCAAAATAAGGTGGTTTGGCAAGGTATCCCGAAAGACTATCGAAGCCCAGCACAATACTGGATTTTACACCGGCTTTATCAGGTGCTACCCATGAAGTAACTACACCGCCGTAAGTCGATATTTTTACCTGCGTTCCTTTATCATTCGTAAGCGTATATAAAAACACTTCTCTTCCATCTGCAGTTCCGAAAGGCACTTTCGTAATTCCAGCTTTTGTTTCCATTTGACTATCTGTTTTTGTGTTGTTGTTGCAGGATAAAACTGTTGAGCCAATAACAGCAAGGCCAAGGCTTAATTGAGCAAGTCGTTTCATTTTTGTTGTTGTTTTTTTCTCCCGCTATCCTGTTGCAAAAAAACGCTGTAATAGCAGGTGATGTTTGATTGATATGGTTAAGAATTAATTGCTTTTAAAAATTTCAAGTGATGTCAAAATTAAATCTTCATTGAGATAAAAATGGTTAAACTAATAAAATAATGTTGCTAAGATACTTAACCTATTTTATCCATCATTGTATAACCGGCCAATCATTGACCCAGGTTATTTTTTCAATGCGCAATTTAGGCCTTCCCCGATCATTAGCATCGTATGCATGAAAAATAAGGTAATCGATTCCATTAAAGGCTGCTACTGCATTGTGTCCCACGCCATGCCAGTTTTTATCGCCTTCCAACACCAGCGATCCACCACCGTCATTTAATGGTAAATCATTTTTATCAACATAGGGTCCTTGAATGTGTTCGCTTCTGCCAACCATCATTTTGTAGGTACTTTTTTCGCCACGGCAGCAATAATCGAAAGATGTAAACAGGTAAAAGTATTTATCATGCTTGTATATAAACGGGCCTTCAATGGCTGCGTCACCTGCAACTGAATCTGGTATCGAACCGGTTCGTTTGCGTGATGCGATAGTGAACCATTTTTCAGGCTGCGCAACAGAGGTCAAGGATTTATCCATTTTCACCAACTTTATACCATCCCAAAAAGAACCAAACGCCAGCCAGGGCTCGTTGTTTTCATCCATTGCAAGGTTAGGGTCAATTGCGTTCCACATATCCCGCCCCGGAACTGATTCAATTACTTTTCCATGATCTATCCATTTGAAATTACCCGCGGCCGGATCTAATGTTATGTTGGTAGCAACTCCAATACAGGATGTGTTTTTTCCAAATGCCGAGACTGAATAATAAAGGTAATATTGACCGTTGTGAAAACTAATATCAGGTGCCCAGACATGTCCCTTAAAACCCGGAATTGTTTTAACTGCCCAGTCAGGAGCTTGCGAAAAAACAGGTTGTTCCCGTTTCCAGTGCTTCATATCTGTGGAAGAATATGCCGTTATGCCTTGTCCCGTACAAAAAATATAATAAGTGCTATCCTGCCTTGTGATAACAGGATCGTGTACCTGAATTAATGTATCATTAAAATTGCTATTTGGCTGGCACCAGGCCTGGATTGTAAATAACAATAGGAGAAAAGTATAGAATATTTTCATAGCAAATGGAATCAATCTTTTATTATAAATTCAGTGACCTGCTTTAAATTTGTGATTCATAATTTACGCCAACCTCAGCCAGTATATCTTCCATTAACCTGCTGATGGTTAGTGAAAAATGATGCGGCACTTTATCACTTTCAAGCAACTTATTATCAAGGCAGTTCATTACTTCCATAATTTCATATTCAAACCCATTGCTTTGATGTGGCATTGAATAATGCTGTACTTCGCCATCATTTAAACTTACTGTAAGTGTAGTTGCTTTGAACCATGGACTGTCTACTTTTATGCTGCCTTTGGATCCGATAATTGTTGCTTCAATGGCTGTATTAAAAGTTATGGAGGATAATAGATGGGCAGTTGCTCCACCACCATATTTCAGTAATATATTGCAATATTCATCTACGCCTGTGGTTGACAGTTTAGAAATAACTTTAATCGATTCCGGCTTTCCTAAAAACATGGTGGCAAATGATAGCGGGTAAATTCCCACATCCATTAATGAACCGCCACCAAGTGCCTTGTTATACAACCTGCTTTCAACATCCAGTGGTGCTTTAAAACCAAAATCTGCTGATAGATAGTTGATTTCACCAATGATATCCTGCTCAATTATTTCTTTTATTCGCTTAATGAAAGGCATACAGGCTGTCCACATACCTTCCATCAAAAACACTTTATTTTCAGCGGCAGTTTCAATTAATATTTTTGTTTGATGAAAACTTAGTGTCATCGGCTTTTCACATAGCACCGGCTTTTTTTGTTGAATGCAAGCCATGGCCTGCTCGAAATGCAATGCATGAGGAATTGCAATGTAGATGATGTCTATATTTTCATCCTTGCGTAAGGCTTCATAATTATCATAGTAAACTGTAGCATTGTATTTATCTGCATACTGCTTTGCTTTTTCGATGTCCCGGGAAGCGACTGCATATACTTCGGCACCTTCCACAAAACTAAGTGCGGTACAAAATTTATCTGCAATTTTACCTGCACCCAGTATTCCCCAACGATAATTCTTTTTCATCCTGCTAATTTACCATTACATTTTTACACGTATCACCGAAAATGAATAGGGCGCTGCAATAAATACTATTTTTTTGCCTTTGATACTAATTTCAGATTCAACAGGCGCCACATTTTTAGGATGTCCGAATGAATTCATGTTGCCGGGCTCTTCTCCTTTTAAAACAGTTAATAATCCCTTGGACTGCAATTTCTTTACCCCATCTAATTGTATGGTTTTAGAATGTGCTGTACCGGATGCATTTACTATTTTGATAATTACATCTTTGGTGTTTACATCAATTACTGCAGATGCATACAGGCTATCCTGTCCTGTTAGTGCCTTTCCATCAACCAATGCAGGTACAGTGTTGGTTCCTTTATTTAATGAATACAGTTTTTGCACATAATAATCAGGTGTGCCGTAAGACTCCAGGTTATTTACCCAAATTAAATCGGGTGTCCATTGCCATCCGTCAACATGAGCAAACAGCGGTGCGTAGGATGCCAGGTTAACTACATCTGCATTGCGTTCCAGCCCGGTCATAAATGCAGCTTCCGAAATGGCAGTCTCCAAATTGTTCCTGTTTTTGATACTGACAGTCTTATCGCTTTGTGCGGCATATTCACCAGCAAAAATTTTAGCAGTATTCCTTGGATAATTATCATAGCGTGTAGCATTCGACAGAAACCACTCTGGCCTGCGATAATAATGCTCATCAATGATATCCGCATTTCTTTTTCTGAGTTCAGTATTCAGGTAGTCAAAGCGCTCTCCGTCAGGATCTGTACCGGAACTGCTTACAATCTTAAAATCAGGATAGCGTGCTTTAATGGCTTTCATGAATATCTCCAGGCGCTCTACATATTGTGGCCCCCAGTTTTCATTTCCTACACCCATCATTTTTAAATTAAAGGAAGCAGGATGTCCCATATCCGCCCTCACCTTTCCCCATTTCGTATTTACATCACCATTAGCAAACTCTATCAGGTCCAAAGCATCCTGTACATAAGGATCTAATTGATCAATGGGCGCTACTTCTGCAGTATTGAACTGGCAGGCCATTCCACAGTTAAGTATCGGTAATGGTGATGCCCCAATATCATCTGCCAACTGGAAGTACTCAAAAAATCCCAGGCCGAATGTTTGAAAATAATCTGGTGAAGGGCGGTGTGCAAATTCGGTGTTCCACCGATTAATAATCAGTTGACGCTGATCAATGGGGCCAATCGTTTTCTTCCATTGATACCTAACTTCCAGGTCGTGGCCTTCTACAATACAGCCACCGGGAAAACGAAGAAATCCAGGTTTCATATCTGCCAGCAACTGAATCATGTCTGCACGCATACCTCCCGGCCTGTGCATCCAGGTATCTTCTGGAAACAAAGAAATCATATCAAAATCCGACACTCCTGTTCCATCAAAAGAAATTCTTAAACTGCCTTTAATTGCAGAGTCGGTGGCGTTAAAACTAACCGCAATTTTTTCCCACTCTTTCGTAGCTGCTGGAGTTGCAAGTGAAGCTTGTCCGATTGTTTGACCATTGGTACCAAGCAGTTCAATGTTCATCTTAAGTCCCGGTGTTCGTTGATGCACCATTACTGAAAAATCATATCTCAAACCTTTTTTAATACCCATGCCACGAAACCCTTCATTCGATAAACTCAGTTTATCTGCCGCATCTTTTTTTGTAATTCGCACATAACGTGGGTTAGCAATATCTTCCTCCTGTCGGTTCAATATCAGTACACTGCCTTCATTAAATTTACCCTGGCTAACTGTCCACCCCATTAAAGGTTTATAAAATTCAAAAGACCTGTTTTTAACGAGTTCTGCGTAAATGCCGCCATCGGCTCCCATGTTGATGTCTTCAAAAAATATTCCCCACATAGTAGGCTGTACAACTGCTATAGGTTTGTTTACCTGTACAATAAGATGATCGTTTTTTTGTGCAAAATTTTGTAATGGCATATAAATAGCCGTTAAAAAAACTACAGCAGCAAGCAAAAGTTTAATACGCATACGCTTTATTTGTATTTATTAATAAGATTCAGTTATTATTATTGTACCTGTTTCAACATCATTATAAAAAATATCATTTCCCTTTTGAAACTGTTGCAGGCTTCACTCCTTCCGAAGTCATTATAATTCTTTTGATGCTGCCATCTTTATTGTAGTACAGGTAATCGATACAAACCGATCTTCTGAAACTTCCACCATCTGTGGGTATACTTCCATTGTGGTATATAAAATACCATTTCCCTTTAAACTCAATAATGGCCTGGTGATTGGTATTGGAATTTCCTGCCACTTCGTTTAAGATGCCCTTGTATTCCCATGGCCCGTTAATACTCCGGCTCATAGCATAAGAAATTTTTTCAGGAAACTGGCTTGCATAAGACAGATAATACCATTCCTTTCGCTTATGAATCCAGGGTGCTTCGGTATATTCCGGCAAATCGATGGTTTTAATTTCACCATCTATTTCAATCATATTTGATTTTAACTTAGCGTAGTAACATTTACGGTTACCCCAAAACAAATATGCCTGGCCATCATCATCAATAATTACAGAAGGATCAATATCATCCCACATCATGCCCGACTCCGGGCTTGTCATATCATTTGTGATCAATGCCTTTCCCAATGCATCTTTGAAGGGCCCGGTGGGGTTATCTGAAACTGCCACACCAATGGCTTTTCCAGGTATAGTTCCGTGCTTTATAGCAACATACCAATAAAATTTCCCGTTTCTTTCAATTACCTGCGATGCCCATGCATCTGCAATTGCCCAGTTAAAATCTTTTACAGAAAGTGGCGAAGGATGCTCAATCCAATTGACCATATCAGCAGAAGCATAGCAAAGCCAGTTATACATGCGATAGCCGTCTTTACCAGGTTCCGCCTCATCATGGCCGGTATACAGATACACGGAATCTTTGTAAACAAAAGCAGCCGGATCTGCTGTGTATTTATCTTTTATAATTGGATTGCCTAAAACTTTTACCTGTGCTGTTTGTTGAGCAGATGTATGGAAACATAGAATGACTGACAACATTAAAAAATTGAATGACAAAAGAAATTCCTTTTTGATTTTTTGCATATCAATTCTGTTGTTGAATGACGATTTTAATAGATCAAATTTATTTAATTGCAGTAATCCGGTATAGTCCCGCTCCGTGCATTTTTATCTCAGGTGAAAATTCATTTGAAAATTTGCCCATACTTTTACCAGTCCACAAATCAGTAATAATGCAGGTTGACTTAATTCCAAGTTCTTTCAGTAAAACTTTAATTGTTGCTGATGCTGGCGGTATCGGCCCCGATGGATCTTGGGTAAATACAAGGAACTTAACTGTTGCTCCTACATTCTGCACCACACCGGCATTATCTAATCCTGCAAGCCCTTTGAAATGAGTGTACCCTTCAGGTAAATCATATTCAATCATCGAATTGGAATGTGTACCTATTCCCGATTCGTAGGTTTTCCCTTCCACTATCAAGTCGCTACCTGAGGCGCCTTTGTTTATTTTCGGGTTGCTCCAACCGGCTTTCCCCTGCCGCCATTTAATGCTGGTAAGCAACAAGGAATCTTTACCGTTGTATAACATTGGTGCTATCCAGTCAGCATGATCCCAATCATTATTATCTCCACCATCGGTAACCATTAAAAACAATTTTTTTGCTCCGGAAATATCTACATCAATGGGAACACTTTGTTTTTGCCTGTTTAGCAATCCACTGTTCCAGGTGGCTTTTTCTTCTACTGCCTGAACCTGGTCGGCTGTATTAAAAACTGCCAGGTAGGTATCTCCTGTTTTTGGATCTTTGGCCGTCCATGCCACCTGGTCATTTTTATTAAATAATTCACGGTTACCGGTGCTATATTTTAAAACGTTCAACACATTGGTGTTTGTTAACAATGCGTTGGTAAAAGCATCATTGTCAGGTAAATTTCCACCAAACATCAACGGCGATTTAAAAATGCTCCACAACGTCATCAAGGTGTACTGCTCATCTTTGGTAAATGCGGTCATACGTGGATTGCCTCTTTCGGCCCTGATTCCAATACGGCCCATTGGTAACATATCGCCATCCGGATAAGCTCCATCAGCACGCCATTTATTCCATCTTTCAAATACTTTAAAATGTTCTTTTAGTTGTTGCCAGCTGTCCCAGAAATCACCTACGGTACGCCACATGTTTGCATTCTTTTGTACATGATCTGCATGAGCCACCGGTGTTTCACCCGGCGATGTGCTCAACACAATCTTGCGTCCGCTCCTGTCAATTGCTTTGCGGATCATATCAATTTCTCCTTCAAAATAAATGGGTGAAGAAAGATCATCAATCTTAACAAAATCAAGTCCCCAGCTGGCATACAGTTCAAATAGAGAATTATAATAGTCTTGTGCTCCCGGCTTATCCGGTATAACAGTGTACATATCATGCAGCCACCTGCATTGATCTTTTTCAGAATAAATATCTTTTGCAGTAAACGTTGTTCCTTTAATTGGAAGATTATTTTTAACTGCAAGCACTGGTATGCCACGCATAATATGTATACCAAATTTTAATCCTTTGCTATGAATATAATCTGCCAAAGGTTTGAAACCTTTGCCACCAGCGGCAGAAGGAAAACGATTAATGGCTGGCATAAACCTTCCATATTTATCTAACACATAATCCGGGTTTGTTTCATTGTAACCATGTGCCTTATCGTTACCTACATACCAGCGAATATCAACAACGATATAATTCCATCCATACGCCTTTAGGTTTTTTGCCATGTAATCCGCATTGGCCCTCACTTCTGACTCTATTACGGTTGGGCCAAAACAATCCCAGCTATTCCATCCCATTGGCGGAGTTGGTGCCCAGCTATGAAAATTGGTTGTTGATTTCTGCGCAAAAAGAGGATTAAAAAAAACAATCATTACCAGGCAAAAGAATACCCACTTTTTATTTTTTATACTATTTACCATTTTGCCCTTTTTATTTAACAGTTAATACTATTACCGATGTTGGTGGCAAAGTAACACTCAAACCATCCTTGCTTATTGTTGCGCCATTAAAAACTACCGGAACTATTTTTGAGGGTTCATCAAATGAATTATAATCCTGCAATTTTTTTGATGTGAGAATTCTGCCAGTTACATTTCTTTTACTGTTACTTTTTAATGCGATGGTAATTTTTTGTGATTTTAGCGGATCAATATTTACCAGGGAAATATGAATAAAACCCAAACTGTCTTTAGAAGCAGATGCAGATATTGCAGGCAGTTTTTGGCCATTTAAAATATAATCACTGCCTTCAATCGTTAATGGTAAAAGTGTGGCATCCTGATGTACATTGTACATTTCCATTACATGATAAGTTGGGGTTAATATCATCTTTTCCTTATCGGTAAGAATAACAGCTTGCAATACATTAACGCATTGCGCCAGGTTGGCTATTCTCACCCTGTCGGCATGATTATTAAAAATATTGAGTGTAACGCCTGCAATCATTGCATCCCTGATGGTATTTTGTTGATATAAAAATCCGGGGTTGGTTCCTTTTTCCACATCATACCATCCGCCCCATTCATCTACCACCAAAGCAATTTTTTGTTTTGGATCGTATTTATCCATGATAGCCGCATGCTTTGTAACCAGCTCATCCATCAGCAAAGCCTGCTTCATAATTCCGAAATATTGTTCTTCTGAAAAATCAATTGCCGGTCCTTTTTTATTCCAGTCAAGTACAGAATAATGGTGCATGGCAACACCACCCAACATATTTAGAGGAATGTTTTTCATCAGTGTTTCTGTCCAGTTATAATCAGCATCACTGGCACCGGATGCAATTCGTGTTAAACCGCCTGTATTTTCCCAATCCGAAATGAAGGTGGCATACTTGCGGTATTCATCCGCATAATATTCCGGTTTCATATTTCCACCACATCCCCAGGCTTCATTGCCAATACCCCACAATTTTACTTTCCAGGGTTCTGTCCTTCCATTTTGCTGGCGTAAATCACTCATCGGACTTTTGCCTTTGAAGTTGGCGTACTGCACCCAATCGGCTAATTCCTGTACTGTACCGCTTCCCACATTACCGGACAGGTATGGTTCCGCACCAAGCAGCTCACACATATTCAGGAAATCATGCGTTCCAAAACTATTGTCTTCGGTAACACCACCCCACCACTTATTTACCATAGCTGGTCTTTTATCTTTTGGACCTATGCCATCCTTCCAATGATAGGTATCAGCAAAACAACCGCCAGGCCAGCGGAGATTGGGAATTTTCAATTTTTTCAGTGCATCAATAATGTCATTACGCACTCCATCCGTGTTAGGTATTTTAGACGTATCACCAACATAAAAACCACCGTAAATGCAATGGCCCAGGTGCTCCGCAAAATGTCCGTAAATATTGCGGTTAATTTTTACTTTGCCGGAGTCGGTATTAATGGCGATGCTATTTTGTGCAATAGCAAATTGACATACAAAAAGACCAAGCAGGCAACCGATAATAATTTTTTTCATTGTATATTTTTTCGAAAGATACTTAAACTGTAATTTAAAATGTTAAATTGACTATTAATTGAGCGAAATTGTTAAAAGAATGATCCGTAAATCCTCAATTGTTTGTTCTTTCAATGCTGCAAAACATTTGAATAACACATCTATTACTGCACTTTTTTACCCCAAACAGTACGCCCCGTTGCGGTAAAGCCCTCATAAGTTAAAGTCCTTTTTCTTACCGGTGCCTCCCAATCCCAGGCATCTGATAATAAAAATATAGTACCATTGATGTTGATTGTATTATTAGCACTATTAAATGCCCAGCCTCCTGTAATAGCCCCACTCACTTTTTTATCACTGGTCAATATTACGTTAGCTGATTTTTGAATCACCTGGTATTGATACTCCATAGTAATTTGTTCCCAGGTGCCTACCAATGAACTTTCTGTGATGGTAGTTTTTGGAACTGCTGCATATCTTTCAGGGGCTACTACCGGCCAGCCATCCGCTGTCCATTGAATAGCCCTTACCTGTCCCATCATCAGCGCATTGGATGCATTGATTCCCGGTACATCTTTTGGCAATCTACCCTGCGAGGAATAAAACCATTCTTTTGTATCGGGGTTTTGAAATACGGCACAGTGTGAAATACCTACCCAACCCGTATGATTGTTGAATGAATAAGGATGTGTTACCATGGGCCAGCATTCTGCACCATCGGTTACACTGGATCCATCCATGCCCACAAAAGGACCGGTTATATTTTTTGAGCGTGCAACCCTTGTGTTATAAGCTATAGATAATTCATCATAAGCCAAAAAAAGGTAATAGTAATCTGTTACGGGATTATAAATTATTTCGGGTGCTTCCAGTGCCTGCCAACGATTGGTATTTACATTACCACGGCCGGCAATGCGAATACCGTAATCATCAATCGTTTCCAGTTTATTGGGTTTGCCTGTAGCCGGATTTAATTTTAATGCTGCAATACCCGAATGCCAGGATCCGTAAATCAGCCATTGATCTCCTGTGGGAGTTATAATAAAACTTGGATCGATGGCATTGAATTTAAAATACGCATTCCAATCGTTGCCACCATTTCTAATATAACTTTTAACCCCGTCTGGTTCTGAACAAACCACCATTCCTTTATCTGTCCAAACGTTGGTTGCAAGATCATCTGATTCAGCTAGTCCGATGAATGCTCTTTCGGACCAGGAAGTATTATAGTCTGTACCCACAATTGGTTCAAGTACTACCACGCAATAATACAGCCGATACTTATTGCCAAACTTTCGGATACAAGGAGCCCAATAACCATAATTTGGATTTTGAATTGGAGGTAAAGCCGGAGACATCCGGGCCCGTTTATTATTTAAAGAATCTTTCACCCAGGCCGGTGGCACCGTTGAAAATGCCATACCCATAAAATCCCATTTAACCAGGTCTTTGGAACGGCGGTAAGGATAATGTCCCTGCCCATCCGTAACATTTCCGTAAGAAGCATCCGTTTGGTACATATAATAATAATCGCCGCATTTCTCCACCGTAGGGTCGTGTACGTTAGCTAAATTCCATTGCGAACGGTTTGACCAGGATGAAATAGAAATGTAATTATCCGGGTAACCTGGACCCGGAAAAGTGTCAATTACGGGCGGCACTACCACGGGAGGAATTACGGGAGGAACTACAGGTGGGGGCGTTCCTGTTTTACTGCAGCCAGAAACCAACATCATCAAAGCGGCAATAATCAAAAAAGATAAATTCTTCATACAATTTATTAATTAGCATTCATCATGAACGGAACAACCTTTAGAAATTTTCAAGCTCGTTCAATGAAGGTGATTATTTTATTTAACAGGTATTTCAAATAAGGTTATACTCGTTGCATCCGGTTGAAATAACGGCGTATTGTTATACTCCCCTCCGCATCAAAATGTGTTATAATTTTTTTGACCCCGGCAAGATTGCTGCTATGAAACATCGTTGCGTCGCACTCTTGTACAATTTTTTCATTATTCAACAATGCACAAATTTATCAGGCGTAAAGTATAATTGTCAGTTAAGCTTAAAAAGCTGCATCAAATGTAATAACAAATGATGCAGCAATATAACAACGACTGCTCCTTGCTATTTAGCTCAAATTAATAACTTGAGTTTTGGCTATAACCGGGATTATTATCAATTTCTGCTTGAGGAACCGGATAATATTCTCTTCCTGGTAAATAGGTATTCATCTCCGGGTCATTTGATTTTAACAACGCCAGTTTTGTAGGATCGCTTAACCAACCCCAGCGACGGATATCATCAAAACGATGGCCTTCCAGGCAAAATTCCAGTAGTCTTTCATGTGCAATCTGATCTCTCATTTGCGCCTGTGTCATATTAGGTTTTGCTGTTGCAAGATCAGGCAAACCTGCACGTGTACGCACTTTTTGTATGTACGGATAAGCGGCAGAAGTTTGATTTGCTTCGTTTAAACATTCGGCATACATTAATAAAATATCTGAATAGCGCATAAGCCTTTCGTTTATACCGGATTTCCAATCAAATTCATCTGGTTTATTGCCGTATCCATTTTCATATTTTTTACAAAACAAATCATTCAGGTCAGCAGGGTTACCACCATAGCGGGTTGCAAATGGAACACCATAAATCATTGCACCAGGTTTGTTGTAAAAAATGGTAGCATCCAACCTTGGATCATCACCACCTGTTGTTGTTTTTTCAACCAAAAATTCATTGAATACAGACCTTGTTGGCTGCACATCTGTCCATCCAAAACTACGAGCCGCAAATGTGATAGCTCTTGCGGAAGTTTTGCCCCAACCTGAAGAAGGAATACCACCCCAACCAAGATCTTGTCCGCCTGCGCTTCTTGAAAACTGCACTTCAAATATGGACTCCTTATTATTTTCCAAATCTTCCGTAAAATTGTCTTTGTAATTTGGAACAAGGTCGTACACACCGAGGTCAATAATCGCTTTAAACTGCACTGCAGCTTCGGCGAATTTTTTATTAAATAATAATGCCTTTCCCAAATAACCCATTGCTGCTCCTTTTGTTGCCCTGCCAGCTTCGCTTGCCGGATACGAAACTGGTAGCACTGCTGCGGCACTTGTGAAGTCAGCTATTACTTGTGCCCAACCTTCGGCTTCGGTAGATTGCTGTACATAAAAATCTGCATTTGTTTGTGGTGCATGCAGTGGCAACGCAACTTTTCCAAAGAAGTTTACCAGGTGAAAAAAATACAATCCTCTTAAAAATGTAGCTTCTCCTATGATCCTGCTTTTTAATCCTGCATCCATTTGTATGCTGGTAATGTGATCCAGTACCTGGTTGGCACGGGCAATACCTTCGTAGTAAGAAGCAAAGGCCCAACCGTAACCAGCGCCGTCTGCAGTGCCCAATGCAAACCTGCCAATATTTCCAAAAGCAGTCCATGGGCTATTGCTTTTAATATCATCGCCTCTAATGTCTAATAATGCAGGTGTAAAACGCATGTATGTCCCGTCTATAAGCAAACTTCCATAGGCTGCGTTTACGCCTTTGATTGCATCGTCTTTAGTTTGCCAGAAAGTAGCCGATGTTTGAGAATTTGGATTTGATTGATCCAGGTTTTTAGTACAACCCGATGTAAGCATTACAGCGCTAACAGTTGCAATGCCTATGAGTGATTTATATATTTTCATAACAAAAAATGTTGAAATTTTTAATGATTAAAATCCGATTTGCAATCCAAAAAGAATTGAACGAGGGTTAGGGAAAGAACCAATGTCGTATCCACGGCTAAATAAACCATCGCTGATAAAATCAGGGTCATAACCGCGGTAACCTGAGAAGGTGATTAAATTCTGGCCTGAAATGTATGCACGGAAACTACTGAACACTTTTGTTTTTCCAAAAATATTAGTTGGCAGTGTGTAACCAATTTGTGCGTTTTGTAATTTCAGGTATGAACCGCTTTCAACAAACCGATCGGAGAAACGGCCGTTTCCGTTTGGATCATAAATAACCGGACGGGGAACGTTTGTATTGGTATTGGTTGGTGTCCAGAAATTTAACGCATCTGTAGAATGATTTGAATATTGCTCAATCATTAAATCGTGGTACACACCATTGAATACTTTATTTCCAGATTGCCCCTGTAAAAATATTGAAGCATCGAAGTTTTTGTAAGAGCAATCAAAATTAAAACCATAACTCAATTTTGGAATGGCACTACCCAGGTAAACTCTGTCATCATCTGTAATTTTCCCATCAGACTTTCCGGTAAGCAATCCGTCAGCTCCAATACCATTTATATCTTTAAACATTACATCGCCGGGAGCGGCTCCTGTTTGAGTAGCATGGCCTGCCACATCTGCATTTGTATTAAATAATCCTTCAGTAATAAAACCATACAACTCACCCACAGAACGACCCACTTCTGTTTTACTTCCGGCGCCATAAATTGGATTATTGGTACCACCTAATTTCAATACTTTGTTGTTTAGCGTGGTAACATTTGCACTTACATTGTAATTGAATGCACCATTGCGGTTGTTGTATGCAAGTGTAAATTCAAATCCTGTATTTTGTGTAGAAGCTGCGTTTGTAAAAATAGACGATGGCACCGATCCAACAGATAAAGGCAAAGGAATATCTGCCAGCAAATCTGTTGATTTACGCTTATAATACTCTGCAGTAAATAATAATTTATTGTTGAACAATCCCAGATCAATAGCAGCATTTAATGTAGATGTTGCTTCCCATTTAATGGCCGGGTCACGCTGTGTTACTGTAGTAGCACCTGTTGCCAATGTATTGCCAAACACATAGCTTGCATTTGGATTGATGAATGATTGGAACAAATAATCTCCAAAGTTTTGATTACCTACTGCGCCATAACCACCTCTTAACTTTAAGGTAGAAATGTCTTTAGGAAGATTAATAAAACTTTCATTATTCAAATTCCAGGCAACAGCACCAGAAGCAAAATTTCCGAATTTATTGGCAGTACCAAAACGGGATGAACCATCTCTTCTGAAATTACCGGTTAGTAAGTAGCGATCGTTGTAGTTGTAGTTAATTCTACCGATGTATGACATTAATGTGTTGGTATAAAAATCGCTGTAAACAGATTTATCTAACGGGTTTGTAATTGCACTGAATGTTAAGAATTGTAAATCCTGAGTTCCGTTTGCAGTACCCGTAAAGTTTTCAAAATTTCTTTCCAGGTAAGATGTACCTGCCAATAAATCCACTTTATGTCTCCCACTTTCATATTTGTAAGTCAATACGTTTTCTATCTGTCCTGTTTTATCAGCACCAGTTCCCTGGTTCATGTAATAGGTAGTGTTCAAATAATAAAATCCGAGATCAAACTTTGGTTCGTAGTGAAAGTTTTTAAATTCTGTTCTGTCATAACTAACATTTAATTTATATTTCAGATTTTTTACAATTTCAAATTCGCCCCATACATTTCCTAAAAAGCGGTTCCTGTTATTATAATCAGTTATCAGGTTTCCAAGTCCAATCACATTTAAAGTAATGGCTCTTTGTGTAACGTTATCCGCACCACCATAACCACCTAAACGATTAGAATCATATACAGGCATTGTAGGGATTGCAGTAAGCATGCTGGTAAGGCTTCCACCAAAAATCGCATGTCCGAAAGTGGTGCCAAAATTATGTTTATCAGATTGGCTGTAGGCTACTTTTGCGCCATAAGCAAACCGCCCTTTCTTACCTTGAAAATTGGTATTGAACGAATAGCGATTATATTTCTGAGGACCTTTTAAAGTACCCGTTTGGTTGAAGTAACCAAGGCCGATATTAAATGATGCAGCTTCTGATCCACCGGAAAGGCTGATATTATGATCCTGGATAATTCCTGTTTTGTACAATTCATCCTGCCAATTGGTATTAACATTCGTAATGTATGCCGGATTACCTGGATCGTTACCCGGAGCTACACCCAAACCTGCATTTACTTCTGCAGCACTGGTGATTTTTTGATAACCTGCTCTGTCTGTGAGCGACATCCTTTGCGCAATTTTCTGACTACCGTAGTAACCATTGTAGTTAACTTTTAATTGACCTGCCCTACCCTTTTTAGTGGTGATGATAATTACACCCTGGGCGGCACGTGAACCATACAAAGCCGCAGAAGAAGCGTCTTTTAAAACCTGTATACTTTCAATATCACCCGGTGAAAAATCGTAAGGCGCATCAACTGGTATTCCATCAATTACAAAGAGCGGACTATTATTTCCAAGAGTGCTTATACCGCGTATTTTTATTTGTACAAATCCACCCGGTTCTCCCGATCCCTGCACGGTAACACCCGCTGCCTGGCCTTGCAATAATTTAGCAACATCGTAAGATGCTGTCTTCTTTGCATTTTCAACATTCACAATTGAAACCGAACCAGTCAGATCCTTTTTCTTTACCGAGCCATAGGCTACAACAACGAGGTCGTCCATGGTAGAAGAAACCTGCGACATAGAAATTGAAGCATTTTTTTGATTGCCTGCTTTAATTTCTTTTGTTTCGTAACCAATTATGCTAATAACCAGTGTTTCATTTGGATTTGCTTCAATGCTGAACTTTCCAGACGCATCAGTTACTGTAGTTTTATTGGTTTGTTTTACCATAACCGTAGCACCGGCCAAAGCTTCATTACCCTTGCCAGTAAGTGTTCCCGAAATTTTATTTGACTGGGCCATTAATTGACCCGGCAATAGCTGTAGTATTGCCATTGCTAATATGCAGGATGTTTGCAGTAACACCTTATGCAATTGTTTTTTCATATAGCTTTTGTTTTGGTGATGATGAGTATTATAATTTTTGAATTGTAAATAATTTGCAACTTTGTTATAGCTTTCTATCAATTTCATTTAGCATTCAAGTCGTTTAATTTTCTAGTTTGAAACTGCAGTTAACGCTACATTTCTAACCATAACTGTCAACAATACAATTATTAAAAAAAAAGAAAAAAATAAACGTTACTAATAACTTATGCGTCCTGCATCCATAAATCTGTCAGGTTTTATTATTGATGAAATTTATAAACATACCATTGTACTTTTAAAAAGCAGGATGTTCTTAAGATTATGCGGAAGTCATTTTTAGCAAGTGCAAATCTTTCAATTTCATATAGCAATTAGGTTAAATAAAAAAATATCGTTAACACATTGTAAAAGTCCTGATAATAATATTATTACGCACCACATATCGTATCATAGTTTCGCTAAAGATTCTCATTTTTTTTTCACTTACTGAATAAGTTGGAATTAATAAATTTCTCAAAAAATATTTTAAGTATTGGGTTATATTTATCAACTAAAAATGCTGACTTGCCAAAACATAAAATTTATATAATTGCCCTCCTGCTTTTTTTTTTCAATGAGCTGCATAGCCAGTCTTACTACTTTCGGCATTACCAGGTAGAAAACGGAATCAGCAATAATGCAACCATTTGCAGCCTGCAGGATAAGATGGGGTTTTTATGGTTTGGCACCAAAGATGGATTAAACCGCTATGATGGTTATTCTTTTAAAATATTCAGTAACTCACCCGAAGACAGCTTAAGTATCGGCAACAATTTTATTCATTGTTTATACGAAGACCCGACCGGTATTTTGTGGGTAGGAACTGAAAACGGACTTTATAAGTATGATGCAGTTACCGAACGTTTTGCATTATTAAAGTTTACAAAAAACCTGCCTTTAAGGGATATCCGAATGGATAGTAAAAGAAACCTTTGGATGATTTGCGGGTTTACGTTAATAAAATATAATGTAGCAGATCAATCATTATCATCTTACAACACTGATAAATTTTTCAGTGCCACTTCTTTATGTATCGCTGCAGATGGCGACTTGCTTATATCAACAACCACTGGATTTTTAGAAAGATATAATACTGCAACTAATTCCTTTACCAGTTATGATTTATTTAGTCATTCAAAAGCTGCTGTTTCCAGATGGATTGAACGTTTATATACAACTACTCGTGGAACAATACTTGCCGGTACCAGTAACCAGGGTGTTAAACTATTTGATCCGGGAACATCTTCCTACCAGGACATACTTACTTACAATACCAACCAGACTGAAATTTTTGTAAGAAATTTTATTCAGATAAATGAAGCCGAATGTTGGATAGGAACCGAGACCGGTATATTTATTTATAATTTAAACAACGGTCATGTAATTAATCTGCAAAAGGAATACAATGACCCTTATTCCATTTCTGACAATGCAGTGTATTGTTTTACAAAAGACCGGGAGGGTGGTATATGGGCTGGCACTTATTTTGGTGGCATTAATTATTACCCAAAACAATACACCACGTTTACTAAATATTTTCCCATGCTCGATGAAAATTCATTGAGTGGAAATGTAGTAAGAGAAATACACCAGGATCATACTGGTAATATTTGGATTGGTACAGAAGATGCTGGTTTAAATAAATACGATACTGCAACAAAATTATTTACACATTATTTACCTGAAGGCAATAAAACCAGCATAGCAAGTACCAATATTCATGGCTTATTACTTACCGGTGATGAAGCCTGGATCGGCTACTTTGAAAATGGTTTGGATGTATTGAATATTAAGACCGGCAAAGTAAAAAAGCATTACTCAAAGGGAACAGGTGTACATGACCTTAAAAGTAATTTTATTTATTGTATCACCCAGTCTGATAAAGGTGATATTATGTTGGGCACAACACAAGGTGCTTATGTTTACAATAGTGCTGCTGATAATTTTGATGTGATGAAAGGAATGCCTGAGAACAATTGGTACACGGGTATTTTAAAAGATGAACAAGGTAACTATTGGGCAAGCACTTATGGCAACGGCGTAAATTATTATAACCCCGCAACTGGCGTTAGTGGTAACTACCGGTATAATTTCAACGATAAAAACAGCCTTGCAAGCGACCGGGTTAATAGTATTTTTAAAGACAGTAAGAATACTTTGTGGTTTGCAACCGAAGGAGGATTATGCAGCCTGGATAAAGCCACCGGAAAGTTTACCAGGTACACGACAGAAAATGGGTTTCCCAGCAGTTTTATTTTAAGTATACTGGAAGATGCAAATCGAAATTTATGGATATCTACATCAAGAGGATTGGTTTGTTTTAATCCTCAAACAAAACAAGTAATTGTTTACACCAAAATAAATGGAATATTAAGTAACCAGTTTAATTTTAGTGCGGCTTACAAAGATCAGCGGGGTGAAATGTATTTCGGAAGTGTAAAGGGCTTGATAAGTTTTAACCCTGCTCAATTCCTCAAGGATTCATTTGCTCCACCGATTTACATTACAGGTTTCCAGATTTTTAACGAGGAACTTACCATCGCAAAAAATGGTTCACCATTAACCAAATCAATTATTAGAACAGATAAAATTACGCTGGCCTATGACCAATCTACTTTTAGTATCGATTTCGCATCTTTAAGTTTTACTGCACCGGAAATGACGGAATATGCTTACCAGATGGAGGGGTTGGATAATAACTGGATCTACCTGAAAACAAATCGTAAAGTTTACTTCACAGAATTGTCCCCCGGCACTTATACATTTAAAGTAAAAGCTGCCAACAGCAGCAACATCTGGACAAAAGAAATAACAACACTTACTATTCAGATATTGCCTCCCTGGTGGTTAAATCCATGGGCTTATTTCCTGTATGTACTTGCCGGATTATTAATTATTTTTTATCTAATTAGAAATTATCACACAAGAACAGAAGAAAAAAACAAACGAAAAATTGAAGCATTGGAAACTGCCAAAGAGAAAGAAATATTTCAGGCCAAGATTGAATTTTTTACCAATGTAGCACATGAGATAAGAACTCCCTTAACTTTAATAAAAGGGCCACTTGAAAAAGTAATCAGGAACACCCAGGAAGTGCCGGTAATTAAAGACAGCCTTAAGATAATGGAAAGAAATACTAACCGGTTAATTGACTTAAGTAATCAGTTACTCGATTTTCGCCAGACTGAAATAAAAGGCTTTAATCTTAACTTGGTTAAGACAAATATTTCTGAATTATTGGAAGATACTTTCGTAAATTTTAAACCGCTTGCCGAACAAAAAAACCTGGTGTTTAATTTAATTATGCCAACTGCAATTTTGTGGGCCCGGGTTGATGTGGAAGCGTTTAATAAAATATTAACCAACCTGTTTAGCAATGCCGTAAAATATGCAGACAAAAAAGTGCTGGTTGAGTTGCAGCCTTTTAATGAATCTGATGATTCCTTTACAATAGAAATAAAGAACGATGGCTACCTGGTTCCCTACGAAATGAAAGAAAAAATATTTGAACCATTTTACAGGTTGAAGGCAACCGAAAAGCAAAAAGGAACGGGCATAGGCCTGGCGCTTTCCCGATCGCTGGTGCAATTACACAAAGGAATACTTGAAATGAAAGAACCGGATAATATGCTGAATATTTTTTATCTTACAATGCCGGTTAGCCAGGATAAATGATTATTATTAATTGACTTTTACCATTAATAAGTTCTTCCCGACCAAAAATAATACTGTATGAAGCCAACTATATTGATAGTGGACGATAATGAAGAGATACTTGAATTTTTAGAGGGTGAACTGAATGAAAAGTATTTTATTGCGAAAGCACCAGATGGAAAGGAGGCATTGAGCGTTTTGAAAGAAGAAGTAATACAACTGGTAATATCAGATGTGATGATGCCCGTAATGGATGGTTTTGAATTATGCAAAACAATAAAAACGAACTTTGAATATAGTCATATTCCGGTTATTCTGCTGACTGCAAAAAATACCTTACAATCAAAAATTGAAGGACTTGAAAACGGTGCTGACGCATATATTGAAAAACCATTTTCACCCGAATTTCTTAGGGTTCAAATTGCCAACCTGCTTTTAAATCGTGCCAAAATAAAAGACTATTTTGTAAGCTCTCCACTTGTTCACATCAATAGCATGGCGCATACCAGGACAGATGAACTGTTTTTAGAAAAAGTGAATGAAGCAATTTTCAGTAACCTGGAAGATACTACGCTGGATGTTGAAAAACTGGCTGGTTTTATGAACATGAGCAAACCAACTTTGTATCGTAAAATAAAATCAATATCTGATCTTACACCTAATGAACTTATCAATATCACCCGGTTAAAAAAAGCGGCGCAACTGTTGGTAGAAGGAAATTATAAAATCTACGAAGTAGCCGACATGACCGGCTATGGTTCTCAAACAAATTTTGGAAGAAATTTTCTAAAGCAGTTTGGCATGACACCAACTGATTATTTAACCAGGAAGCAAACCAAAAATGCTCCCCCGCTTTAGTTGGCTGTTGCATCAACTTAAGTATTTAAAACTACTAGTTAAAAGAAATTTTCAAATAAACTATTCTGAATTCCGCGATATATTTGCCGGCACAAAATTCAAAATTGAATTGAATGAATCACTGTATTTCTTATTATCAACCTTATAATAAAATGCACCTTTTTTTGAATTAAGTTTATCCTTGTCACTCAATTTCACCAGTAGTTTGGTTGATAATAATTTCCGGTTAAAGTTCCCTTTATCAAAATTTGTATTGTAAACAGCCTGGTAAAGATTTTGCAGTTGTGGCATTGTAAATTTAGCGGGTAATAACTCAAATAATAATGGATGCAATGCCGCCTTATACCTAAGTTTTTCCTTAGCCAGATCTACAAATTCGTTGTGATCAAAAATTAACGCAGGTAGCTGGTTAATGGGAATCCATGCCGGATGATAGTCTTCGTTAATTTGTTGCTTATATTTTTGAATATCAATCAATGCGAAATAAGCTATTGAAACAGTCCGTTCTACTGTATCCCGTTGTGGTGCAGTAAATGTATGCAGTTGTTCCATATATAAACCATCCAGCCCAGTTAAGTCTTTTAGTACCCGGGAAGCAGCTTCTTCAGCACTTTCATTTTCCTGTACAAAACCACCAACAAGACTCCACATACCTTTAAATGGTTCAAAACTTCTTTGTATCACCAATAGTTTTAAATCCTGGCCGTCATAGCCGAAAATGATACAATCTACCGCAAATAAAATTCTTTTTTGTTGTGAATAACGCCTCATATTGTGCGAAAAATAATTGTATTTATTATTATAGCTTACTTTTTTAATAACAGGCTACACCTTACCGGTAGACTAAATATACCAATAAAATAATCAGGCCAATATTCTTATTCAAAAGAATCGTCACAAAATATTTTAATTGCTTTTTATTTTCCTGACTGTTTCCAGAGTTTGCCTGGTTATTAATTCCAACGCTGTGTAATCCTTTGAATCCACTAAGTTTTTTGATACCAATTTGCTTCCCATACCAACGGCACTTGCACCGCTGCTAAACCAACTTTGTAAATTTTCTTCTGTAGTATCTACTCCACCGGTTGGCATAAATAACAAATCAGGAAATACCTCTTTCATGGCTGACAAGTAAGAAGGCCCGAGCAAACTACCAGGAAAAAGTTTTATTAAATCTGCTCCTAAATCATCTGCCTGGATAATTTCTGTTGCTGTTAAACAACCGGGTATCCAAAGCATATCATTTTTATGCGCTAATACTGCAACGTCTTCAATTACACCTGGGCAAACAATAAAATTGGCTCCTTCATTGATAAATTCTGTTGCTTCAATTTTATTTCGAATAGTGCCAACTCCTAGTTGCAAATCGGGAAGTTCCTTATCTGCAAATTTTCGGATCTGTAAAAAATTTCCTATTGCCTTTTCACCACGGTTAGTATATTCTATGACTCTGGCCCCGGCATTATAAAGGGCTTGCAGTATTTTTATACTAGCGGCTGCATCGGTATGAAAATAGAGCGGCAGCATTCCTTGCTCAATAATCAGGTCGAGTACTGTTTTCTTTTTGTCCATAACAACTGATTTAAATTTTGATATAATCGTATTAATCACCGCTTACGGGAATCATCCGTCAACATATAAATTTAAGACAGTTTTAACTGACAATTTGAATAAAGAAATCGGCTACCAGTTTTGGTGACAGTTACCAGAATTTCACATACAGTGCAAAAATCATTAAAAGGGTTACCACTATTAATACCGTTGTTTGCGGTTTAAGTTTAAACATTGTAGCATCCAGTTCAAACGCCTTCGGATTTACTTTTGGCCCACCTAAACTAATTAAAATCATCACCAGCATGGTAAACAAAAATGACAATCCCATACAGATATGAAATGGAATTTCAAATCCACCTTTACCGTTAGGATATGCAGTGTAGAAAAAAGTATCGTTTCCAAATAAACCCGGAGCATATTCATTGAATAAAACGGAAAGGAAAAAACCGACCAACACACCTGCAATAGCTGCCGCACCGGTTGTTCTTTTCCAGAACATGCCTAATAAGAACATTGCAAATACACCGGGGCTGATAAAGCCTGTATACTTTTGTATGTAAGTAAATCCTCCTACTCCACCAATACCCAGCAAATCGTTCCAGGTAAATAAAACAGCCAGAATCATTGCCGCAAAAACAGCAATTCTCCCTGTAAATACCTGCTTCCGCTCATCCGCATCCTTTTGAAAATATTTCTTATGAACATCCAATGTATAAATGGTTGAAATACTATTTACTTTACCAGCCAGCGAAGCCACAATTGCAGCAGTTAACGCTGCCACCGATAACCCCTTAAGCCCGGTTGGTAAAAAAGTAAGTACGGCAGAATATGCACCATCTTTACCACCAACAAGCTGAGGTAAATGATGGGACTGATATAACACAAATGCAGCAATACCCGGTACCATTACGATTAACGGCATTAATAACTTTAGGAAGCCTGCAAATAAGATACCGGTACGTGCAGTTTGTAAATCAGCTCCCAACGCTCTTTGTGTGATATATTGATTGCATCCCCAATAATTTAAATTAATGATCCAGATACCTGCGGCATATGACAATACACCCGGGAAAGTCAGGTATTTGTTGATGTCATTTTGAGATGAATCGGCTGTTGGCCTTGGTATAATCATTTTAAAATGTTCCGGAGCTTCGTGCATTAACACTTTAAAACCTGCAATTGCGTTTTGGCCAACACCAAAATATTCGCCAACTGTAGTAAGTGCAATATATGTTGTAACCAATCCGCCAATAATTAACACGGCCACCTGTATTACATCCGTATAAGCAACCACCTTCATCCCACCCAATGAAATCAGCAACGCAAATATGGCAAGGCCAATCATAATTACATGCAAATAACCGCCACCTGCCAGGCCGTTAATTGCAACGGCACCGAGGTATAAAATGGATGTAAGATTTACAAATACATACAGGAATAACCAAAATATCGCCATGATTAAAGCCACCGTTTCATTATACCTTGTTTTTAAAAACTGAGGCATGGTATAAATATGATTTTTCAGGTAAACCGGAATAAACCATACTGCTACAATAATCAATGCTATAGCGGCGATCCACTCATAGGCCGCAACAGCAACGCCTAAAAAGAAACCTTCACCACTCATGCCAATAAATTGCTCTGCAGAAATATTAGAAGCAATTAAAGAAGCACCAATTGCCCACCAGGTAAGCGTGCCTTCGGCAAGGAAATAAGCCTTTGCATCGTGCTCATTTTTTTTGCGTTTGTGATATACACTGTAACCATAGCCGGCTACAATAATAAAATAGATTACAAATACGGCGTAATCGGCAAAGGCGAGATTCTTATCCATAAGCAGGTTGTTATTTTGAGAATTAAAGGAACAATTTTATGATTTAAATATTATTTTTTGTTTTGATAATAACCATCACTCCAACGCAATTCATTTTTTAGCTGGTACAAGGTAGTGTCTTTACCAATCAATACGTATTCAATTCCTGCGAAGCCAGCAAAATCTTCCATGTGTTCTGATCGTAAATTTTGACTGTATCCTGTATGGTGAGCACCTCCTGCATAAATCCATGCAGCGCAACCGGTTTTAAAATCAGGATATGGCTTCCACAATACTCTTGCTACTGGTAGTTTTGGTAATTCATGCATGGGCTCTACTGCTTCCACTTCATTTACAATTAATCTAAAGCGATTTCCCATATCAACCAATGAAGCATTCAAAGCCGGCCCTGCTGCTGAATTAAATACAAGGCGAACAGGGTCTGCCTTTCCACCAATCCCCAATGGATGAATTTCGCAGGTAGGTTTTCCTGATGCAATGGAAGGACAAATTTCCAACATGTGTGAGCCCAACACCAATGAATTGGCCGGATCAAAATGATAGGTATAATCTTCCATAAATGAATTACCACCTGGCAAGCCCGTCCCCATCACTTTCATGGCACGTACAAGCGCAGAAGTCTTCCAGTCGCCTTCACCACCAAAACCATAACCGTCTGCCATTAGGCGTTGAGATGCAATGCCGGGCAATTGACTCATGCCATGCAAATCTTCAAAAGTATCGGTGAAGCCTTTATAATTCCCATCAACCAAAAATGCACGCATACCAATTTCAATCTTTGCAGCTTCTTTTAAAGAACTGTATTGATCGCCGCCTTTTCTTAAAGAAGCAACCAATGTATATTGATCTTCATATTCGCTGATCAGTTTATCAATTGCAGCATCACTGGTTTCATTGATAACTTTTACAAGATCACCAATACCATGTGTATTTACTGAATAACCCAATTTATATTCTGCCTCCACTTTATCGCCATCAGTAACTGCTACAAAACGCATATTATCACCAAAGCGAACAAAACGTGCTCCCTGCCAATCGTTCCAACCGGCTGCTGCACGAGTCCATGCATTTATCTGCTCCAACACTTCCGGATCCTGCCAATGCCCAACAACTACTTTACGGTTCAAACGCATACGGCTTACCATAAATCCAAATTCACGATCGCCATGTGCACTTTGATTCAGGTTCATAAAGTCCATGTCGATACTGTCCCATGGAATATCGCGGTTAAATTGAGTATGTAAATGGCAGAATGGCTTTTGTAAAATCTTTAATCCGCCGATCCACATTTTTGCAGGTGAAAATGTATGCATCCATGTGATAATACCAATACAATTTTTGGCATAATTAGCTTCCTGGCAAATGCTGTAAATTTCTTCCGGAGATTTTACTGTTGGTTTAAAAACCACGGTAACGGGAATTTGTGCAGCGCCATTTAAAAAGGAGGCAATGGTTTGAGAATGTACGGCAACCTGTTTCAACGTTTCTTCACCATATAAATTTTGGCTACCAGTTATGAACCATACTTCCAGTTCTTTAAGATTTATCATTGTAAGATTTTTTTAATTTGATCAACTTTTTATTTAGAAATTATTTTATCGTTCTTAGAATCTGTCTAAAATATTTTTTGACTCCAGCTTTGATATCGCATAGCATCGACATGGGCGACGCTCCGTTCAAATTCATATTTTCATGGCATCATTTCCCGCCAAAATCTTATAAAAGAATTTAATTTAGATAACATCTTATTTATTGTGCAATCAGTTCCAGGTCCTTCACTTTTTCCGGAAACCACACATTCATTTCACCTTTCCCCCTGTTGGCCCAACTATAGTATGGAATGGCTGTAAAAGACTGCATCACCGTCGACACATTATCATTACCAGCAATTACAACTGCCGGAACTTTCGCTTTTAATATGGTAACGCCATTCAATAGTTCAGGCTTAAATTCACTGGTGAAGCTTGTATTTTCAGGAATCAGGATATTGCTTGTTTTACCATTATTATCGGCCCATTCGGCACAATACATCAATGGCCCCCGTTGCAATGCAACCTTACCAATATCATTTTTTACATTTTCATTCGCTGCAACTCTTCTTACTTCCATTGGTAGATTCAACAACAACAGATCTCCTTTTTTCCAGGTTCTTTTAATAACAGCATAACCGTTTTCTATTTCATAGGCTACTGCTGTTCCGTTGATTTTTATGGTTGGCTTAGCTGTTGAGTTATGTTCAAATTTGTATAAGTCAGATGGTATCGCATTGTTTACTGCCCAACCTGGAATTCGTACCAGTAGATTAAAAGCTGTGGCCTTTACCGGGTTTATTTTAAATACCAGGTCACCATCCCATGGGTAATTATTTTCCTGGATGATTTCAATTTTTTTATTAATAAGGTTAAGATTTACCGTGCCTTTTATAAAAAGATTTATGTAAAGATTTTCGTCTTTCTGTGCATACATATATCCCGGAATAGACGGTATCAAACGAGCAAGATTTGTTGGACAGCAAGAACATTCAAACCAACCCGACCTGGTGGCTTCCATATCCGGGTGACTAAAGCTGTTGCGGATTTCCATAGCGTTAGTGTAGAAAAAAGATTTACCATCCAACCCTACACCAGATATCAAACCATTGTATAAAATCTTTTCCAGCAAGTCAATATATTTGGCATCTCCATGTAATAAAAACATACGTTGGTTCCAATACACATTTGATATGGCTGCACAGGTTTCGTTATATGCAGTACTGTTAGGAAGCTCATAATTTTCTCCGTAACGTTCACCACTTCCAATAGCCCCGGTTCCACCCTGTACATAAATTTTCTTGCTAACAACGTTGTTCCAAATTTTATCAATGGCTCTAAGTAAGGAATCATCGCCGGTTAATGCTGCAACATCTGCTACGGCAGAATATAAATACCCAGCTCTCACTGCATGTCCTTCTGCTTCATCCTGCATAACCACTGGTTTATCATCCTGCCAGTATGCGCCACTTTTCCAGGAATCTTTACTGGTGGAATCATAGCCTTTATATCTTCCTCTTTCTTCAATAAAAAATTTAGCCGTAGATAAATATTCTTTTTTTCCTGTAATGCGATACAATTTCACCAATCCCATTTCTACAATTTCATGACCGGGTGCAACATGCATTTTATCGGGCCCAAATACGCTGCAAACAAGGTCTGCATTCTTAAGTGCAATATTTAATAAAGTAGTTTTTTTAGTAGCCAGGTAATGGGCAGCAGCGGCCTCGTACAAATGGCCTGCATTGTATAATTCATGACTGAGTTCTCTTTCTTTTACCCACCTTACTTTACCGGCCCATGCCTGAGGTTTATCCGGGTTAATTGTTCTGGCGGTGTACAGGTATCCATCAGGTTCCTGTGCCTTACCGATGATGGTAATTAAAGAATCAAGGTATGCATCCAGTTTGGGGTCCGGATGAACAGCCAAAGAAAAGGAAGCGCCTTCTAAAGTTTTGTAAATATCTGTGTCGTCAAAGGGAAACTTGGTACAAAATGCGCCACGTTTTTCAGCGGCCATTACAAAGTTTTTGACACGGCCTGTACTTTCGCAGCGTTCAAAAGATGCAGGTATCGTTACAACCCTGTTGGTTTCAATTCGGGGTAACCAAAAATTATCTGAAAGTGTAACCTGCGTAAATGGAACGGATTGAATGGGGTAATCTTTTTGTTGGCCAAATGAAACGCTGGTAGCGAAAATCATTATAGCTAAAGCAATTCCTTTCATCGTTATAAGTTTAAATTAACTAAAGGTTTCTGTATATTTTAAAAGTAGCAGGATTATCAAACCAGTAAAACTTATTGCCCGTAATAACTGTCTGGCCCGTGCTTGCGTTCGAAATGTTTCTTTATCAACGCATCTTTCAATTTTGGTGCATTGGCATTTATCTGTTCTGTAAATAATGCCATTTGAGCGATAGACTCTAATACTGCACTATTATAAACTGCTTTTGCCGGCGTTTTTCCCCATGTAAAAGGTGCATGATTTCCTACCAATATCATTTCAATATCTTCATAACTTAACCCCTTTGCCTTCAGTTCATTCATTATTTGAAAACCGGTTTCATATTCATAGTTTCCTTTTATCATATCATCACTCATTGGCGGTGCACAGGGAATATCAACAGTATTGTGATCGGCATGTGTAGTACCAAAAATCGGGATACAGCGTTGGCTTTGTGCCCATGATGTGGCATAAGTGGAATGTGTATGTACAATGCCTCCTATTTTCTCCCAGTGCTTATACAGCACAGCATGCGTAAGTGTATCGGAAGACGGACGAAGTTTACCTTCTATAGTTTTTCCTTCAAAGTCAACAATGACCATCATTTCCGGAGTTAATTCTTCATAAGGAACTCCACTTGGTTTAATTGCAAATGCACCCAATGACCTGTCAACTGCACTTACGTTTCCGAAAGTATAAAGTACTAACCCTAGTTTTGGTAATTGCATATTGGCTTCGTAAGCCGCTTGTTGTATTTCACTATATTTATTCATCTGCTAAAGTATTACGGGCAATATTAATTTACACTTTGTTCAATAAAATTTCCGAGTTGCATATAACGTGCAAAGCGTTTTTTATAAACAGCTACTCTTGATTTATCAGGATGATATTCTGCATCAAACCCTTGTCCCATCGCCTGCATAGCATCTTCTACTTTATCGTAAATACCGGCAGCCGTCGCTGCAAACATAGCAGCACCAAGGGCACAGGTTTGTTCAGAGCGATGAATACGAATCGGCATGTCCATTACATCTGCCATCATCTGCATGATAAACGGCGATTTTTTTGCAACACCACCTATTCCAATCAATCCTTTAACAGGAACTCCCTGTTCATTAAATCGATCTACAATTGCCTTTGCTCCAAAACAGGTTGCTTCCGCAATTGCCCTGAATATTCTTGGAGCATCTGTGCCCAGGTTTAATCCGGAAAGCGCCCCTTTTAATAATTGATTAGCATCAGGTGTACGACGACCATTCAACCAGTCAAGGGCCAATTCACTGCTTTCATCGGGTTCGATAAGAGCAGCTTCTTTGCTTAATGTTGCAATGATATTTGCTGTTGCTTCTTCTACCAGATTTGCTGCAGTATCTGCATCAATTAATGAAGATGCAGGAAGTAATTTTTGTAATGGCCAGGCCAGTATATTTTTAAACCATGCGTATGCGTCTCCAAACGCAGACTGCCCTGCTTCCATACCCATCATTCCCGGAATAACGGAACCGGGTACCTGCCCGCAAATGCCTTTCACCAGGGTATCTTCTACATCCTGCATAGGTGCTACCAACATATCGCAAGTAGATGTACCCATCACTTTACTTAAATGATACGGTTCTATCTGGCCACCTACTGCACCCATATGCGCATCAAAGGCACCTACTCCAATTATTACATTTGTATCAAGCCCTAATTTTTGTGCCCACTCCGTACAAAGTGTGCCAACTGATTGATCGGCCGTATAAGTATCCTTAGATAATTTATTGGTAAATCCTGCAAGTAAAGGATCGAGTGTCGTAAAAAAATCATCCGGTGGAAATCCGCCAAATGCTGCACTCCACAAGGCTTTATGACCCGCACTGCAAACGCCTCTCTTCATTTCAGAAACATCATTTCCACCGGCTAACATAAAGGGAAGCCAATCGCATTGTTCTACAAAAGAGCTGGTTGCATTTTTAACCACGCTATCTACCCTGAACAGGTGAAGTAATTTTGCCCAAAACCATTCAGAAGAATATATACCACCTACAAATTGCAGGTAATTGGTTTCAAATTTTAGTGCATGATCATTGATTTCGGCAGCCTCAGTTGTAGCCATGTGGTCCTTCCACAATATAAACATGGCATTGGGGTTTTCAGCAAATTCAGGTAACAGCGCTAAAGGCGTACCTGTTTGATCTACGGCTACAGGAGTTGACCCGGTTGTGTCAATTGAAATTGCTTTTACATTGGTAGCAATAGCGGGACCAGCTTGTTGCAAACAACTCTTAATTGTAAACTCAAGCCCCTCTATATAATCCAGTGGATGTTGGCGAAATTGATTGGCGGAAGGATTGCAATATAAAGCAGCTTTCCAACGCGGATAGTAGAAAACGGCTGCAGCAATTTCATTTCCATTTGAGGCATTTACTATGATAGATCTTACGGAATCAGTACCATAATCTACCCCTATTACATATTGATCGTTCATAATTTGCAGGCAATTGAGGGTCAAATATAATATTATTTGTAAAATTGACAATTATTAATCAACTTTTTTTTATTCAACTTTTGATTAAATTTTAAAATCAGCTTGTCAATAAAATAAAATCCGACCGCAATTGTAGAGAAAATGATTAAAATAATAAATGTACAAATACCAAATTAATCAGTCAATCAGCGTTGCGAACTACCCCTAAAATATCAATGAATTATTTTAATTGAGTCACCTTCGACAGTCTGCTGCTCATTAAATTTAGAAAGTACATCTTTATGTCGAAGAATTTTTATCAATTGTATCAATGCAGTTAAGGTAAAAATGCCTCCGATTACCCAGTTAAGATATTGCTGGCTATTTGCGATGCGATCAACAGCCCATTTGCCTCCAAATATAAAAACACAGTTGCCGGCCAACGTACCCAATCCAATTCCGAGAATGTAAATATTGTAATTTCCCGCTTTAGGTGAAAGGATGTTTTTTGTAAAAAGTACCGTGCTCCAACCGAACCAAAATGGAATCTGTACTGGATTGATAGCACACATCAACATACCTAATAGAAAACGATGAATGCCCAATTCGAGAAATCCATTTTTCACCGGATTTCCATGCCCACTTTTAATAGCAGCAATAAAACTACCGATTGCAAGGGCAACAATAATGGCGAGCGTAACCCACTCCATAATTTTCATTAGCTTTTGTTGCTTACGAACCCAATCAATACCAACTAAGGAAATTCGTACGTAGATCATTTCAACAAGCAGGGAGCCTGCTGCAAACCAAAGGGCGTGATTAATACTTTCCTGTATGCCAATTTGCATAGCAGCAACATTGAGTGTTCCCAATGGCAGGGAGCCAAGGAAACTGATAAGCATACCCCAAAGAAAAATATTTAATAATTTAGGCAAGGCGCAAAGATAGTCCCTTTAACTATTTATCTTTTTCGGTTCTTCGGTAAATTTAGGGGAAATGATGTTGGTGCGGTTGTTCATCCTTTACAACAAAAAATGATTAAAGATGACCAAAGATTAAATATTGAATGGAGCGTCGCCAATGCAGTTCCACATTGCGGTAATGCTTGTTTTAAAAAAAATATAATTTGTAGCTTATCATTTTTTTAATCGAAACCACTAAGTTTACCGAAGAACCTATTTTTGTGAAGTGACGGTCTTTATTTTTTTGCAAATACTTTTAAGGCGATCGTTACCTTATCCTGAAGCGATATGCTTTCCTCGCCTACTTTAAAATCGAGCCGGTTAATATCAAATGTTCCGTCAAACAAATAGCCTCCATTTGAAGGTGTTGCAGAAAACCCAAACTCTACTGGTTTTGTAATACCTTTTATAGTAAGGTTTCCAAACATATAAAAACGGCCTTTTACACCAGAAGTAGTAATTCTTATACTTTTAAAATTGATTAAAGGATATTTCACTACATCAAAGTAATCATCTTCTTTTAAATGGTCATCCCGCATTTCACTATCCGTATCAATGGTTGAAGTAACAACAGACACCGCAAAATTGCTTGTAGTAAGTTTTGCGGGGTCAAACTTAATGGCACCGGTAAGACCTTTAAAATCTCCGCCGGTTTTAATTGCAAAATTTTTAATCGTAAAATGCACTTTACTTCCTGCATCGGTAGGTGTATAAGATGCCTGAGAAAAACCAACTGCTGAAATTAACAAAGCCGTTACTGCGAATAGCGCATGTTTCATAAACATTTTTTTTAAAGATACACCCGTCTATGTTATTTTGAATTGCGAGGTTGTTAAAACTATTTTAAGGATATTTAATCCAATGAAAAATCAGGCTGTCCGGTGGGTGCATTTAAAATTGTCGCTGCCTAAAAATAGAGGTGTCATCTTTTTTAAGTCACTTCAAACTTTAAAGTTTTGGCTAAAAGATGACACCTCTTGCGACAATTGTAAATGCACCCTGTCCGGTAGCTGACATATCTGGCGTATATTTCCATATAATTTGTGATGCAATATGATTCTAAAATCAACCAGGCAACTTTTAAGAATACATTTCTCTTTTTTTTTGATGCCGGTATACTGGTTTGCGCTCAGCCAAACAGTTAACATCAACACTTCAGATGCAATCCTTGTTTTCTTTTTACTTCATTTATTGGTATATCCTGCAAGCAATGGATACAACAGTTATATGGACAGGGATACCGAAAGTGTTGGTGGAATTAAAAATCCAATGCAGCCAACCAAACAATTATTTTATACCAGTGTTGTACTAGATATAACCGCAATAGTGATAAGCTTTTTTATAAGTAAGTATTTTGTAATTGGAATAATTGCTTACATACTTGCGTCCAGGGCTTACAGCTATCGTGGAATACGACTAAAACAATACCCGGTGTTAGGTTATGTCACAGTAGTTTTATTTCAGGGTGCTATAACTTTCTTTTTAGTAATGCATGGATGCAGTGTAAGCAAAACATTGAATGTGCCGGTGATGGGAATGCTGGCAGCATCTTTGTTGATTGGAGGGTTTTACCCATTGACACAAATATACCAGCACAAACAAGATAAGGCAGATGGAATTACTACATTGAGTTATTTGTTAGGATACAAAGGCACATTTATATTTACAGCAATCATTTACATATTTGCAGTAAGCAGCCTTGCAATTCTACTTATTTCAACCTTGCAGGAACGGTCCTTCTTTATTATTCAAATCTTTTTCATACCTGTACTCGTATATTTTTTCTGGTGGTTTAAAAAAGTGACTGATACTACCGAAGCAGCAAATTTCACCCTTACAATGCGTATGAATATTTTAGCTTCAGTATGTACCAATGCCGCCTTCATTACTTTATTTTTAATTGAAAAAACTTGAGCAAAATAGTTTCGATAGCAACCGGAGTGCCCCCTTATAAACACTTTCAAACTGACATCTGCACATTTGCAAACACCATCTATTGCAACAATGCTGATGATAGTCGTAAAATGAAGTTTCTGTACAATCACAGTGGTATTGATACCCGGTATTCTGTAATGCCCGATTATAGTACCCATCAATCTGGACGACGATTTTACGAAAAAAATGATACACTTGAACCATTTCCTTCTCTTGAAAAAAGGATGGAATGGTATGCAGATAATGCTGTAATGCTTTCTGTAAAAACTATCCAGGAATGCATTTCGGGTAAAATTGAAAAAGATGCAATAACCCATTTAATAACGGTTAGCTGTACGGGCTTAAGTGCCCCCGGACTTGATCTTGAAATAATGGAAGCAATGAATCTTCCAGGGAATATTTTCCGCACATCAGTAAATTTCATGGGGTGTTACGCAGCAATTCATGCACTTAAATTAGCAGATGCTATTTGCAAAAATACAATGGAGGCAAATGTGGTAATAGTTTGCACCGAATTATGCACGCTTCATTTTCAAAAAGAAAATTCAAATGACAATATAACTTCTACTCTTTTATTTGGTGACGGATCTGCAGCATTATTAGTTCAACATAACGAATCCAATTATCGAGGGTTAATAATTAAAGACTTTTGTTCAGAAGTATCATTTAAAGGAAAGAAGGATATGAGCTGGCAATTATCGTCCAGTGGTTTTTTAATGACACTTTCGGGTTATGTACCCGATCTTGTTAAACAGGATTTTAATACCTTGCTTGAAAAGGCTTTGAAAAAAACTTCAATAAATAAATCCGACATTACACATTGGTGTATTCATCCCGGCGGAAAAAAAATATTGGAAGCCATTCAAAAAAGTGCTGATCTTGGTACTTCCGAACTTCAATATTCATACGATGTTTTAAAGGAATATGGCAACATGAGCTCCCCTACCATATTATTTGTTTTGCAGAAAGTAATGCAGGAATTGACAAACAATCCTCCCGAAAAACAAGCTACTATTTTCAGTGTGGCATTTGGACCGGGGCTAACCATGGAAACCTTTATTGCCACTTATGATTGACCTCAGTTCAAGATCTGAAAAGCATGAGCTACTGGACGACCCTTCGGTACCCTTTGCTGATATCCGGCAGAACATGCGGGAACTAAATATTATCAACTCCTATCTTGGAGGACATAAAATTACCGTTAATGGCGTCAAACAAATTTTAAAAAAATGGCCTCCAAATAAATTAGTTACCATTTGTGAAATAGGCTGTGGTGGCGGAGACAACTTAAACGCAATTGAAAAATGGTGCAATAAAAATTCAATTGATGCAAGGTTTATAGGAATAGATATAAACCGTTCCTGTATTGAGTTTGCAAGGCATCAATATCCTGGACTAAAAGCAAACTGGATACATTCAGACTATAAATTGGTAAACCTGGAATTTAATCAACCCGACATAATTTTTTCTTCCTTATTTTGTCACCATTTTAAAGATGATGCGATCATTGATATGCTTCAATGGATGAAGAAAAATGCCCGACTTGGTTTTTTTATCAACGACTTGCACAGGCATGTACTTGCTTACTACTCTATTAAAATTATAACAAGTGCTTTTTCAAAATCTTATCTTGTAAAAAACGATGCCCCGCTTTCTGTGGCTCGTGGATTTAAATTGAAAGAATGGAAATATCTGCTGAAGAGGGCCGGAATTAATAATGATTCTGTGGAGTGGAAATGGGCTTTCAGACATTTAATTGTATACGTGAATGACTGATCAAAAAAAATATGATATAGCCATTATTGGTGGAGGCCTCGCCGGTCTTACACTATCAATTCAGTTGGTTAAAAAAGGATCATCCGTAATTCTTTTTGAAAAAGAAAAATATCCGTTTCATAAAGTATGTGGTGAATACATCAGTATGGAAAGCTGGCAATTCCTGGAAAGTATCGGACTGCCACTTGCTGATATGCAGTTACCAATCATAAAAAAATTAATAGTAACTGCACCGGGCGGTAGCAGTTTGCATGAAACGCTTCCACTTGGTGGCTTTGGTATTAGTCGTTTTAAAATAGACAATGACTTAAAGCTAATTGCCATTAACAATGGCGTGGTTGTTATGGATGGGTGCAAAATAGATGGCGTTTCATTTGATGGATCGATATTCACTTTAACCAGCCATGCTGCGACCTTTACCAGTGAAATTTGTTGTGGCAGTTTTGGCAAAAGAAGCAATATTGATCTGAAATTAAAAAGAGATTTCATCCATCACAAAAGCAATAAACTGAATAATTATATCGGTGTAAAATATCACATTAAAGCAAATCATCCGGCAGATACAATTGCCTTACACAATTTTGAAAATGGTTATTGTGGTATATCCAAAATTGAGGCTGATAAATATTGCCTTTGTTATTTAACAAATGCAGCTAATCTAAAAGCAAATAATAATTCCATTAAAGAGATGGAAAAAAATGTGTTATATAAAAATGAGCATCTAAAAAAGATATTTACAGAAAGTGAAATAATTTATGACCAACCCGTAACAATTTCGCAAATATCATTTTCCAAAAAAACACAGGTGGAAGATCATATACTTTTATTGGGTGATGCTGCAGGAATGATTACGCCACTTTGCGGAAATGGCATGAGTATGGCAATGCATAGCAGTAAAATTGCCGCTGTATTTATACTTCAATATTTGCAAAAAAAAATTACTAGAGATGAGATGGAGAAATTATACGCAGGTAAATGGCAACAAATATTTTCTGCTAGATTAAGAACAGGCAGACTAATACAAAGTGTTTTTGGCAAGAGCTATATCACCAATATTTTTGTGAGTTTTATGAAGCGGTTTCCGTTCCTGACCAGGCGTTTAATCAAGCAAACCCATGGCAAGCCATTTTAGTAAACAATGGTTGCATCTACCTGCTTCATTTCACGAATATGTTTGCGTGTTCCCTTAATAAAATCTTTTCCTTTTTTAAATGACCATGGCTTAACACCATTTGCCGAGTTGTACTTACTGATTTCGTATAATGCTTTCCAGTGTTTCAATATTTCTTTGTAAGCACCAATCAGTGTATAGCCGGTATCATAAAAATGATTGGGTTCTGCACCGCAGCCATTGTACTCTAAGATGGAAAAATTTTTTCCTGCTTTCAGATCATCAATACTGTTACACATTACATCATACCTTCCATAATAAAAATCATTGATGGGTAAGCTGAAGCTATCAAATAAAGAAACTAATTTATCATCAATATGTTCCTTTAAATCTACAAACTGAGCACCACGATTATGGTTTGCTGCGTAGCTTAACATGTATTTTTGATCGGCTTCCAACACGTCGTTCCATTTGTCTTTATGCTTGCCGTATAATTCATCCAAACGCTTTTCGCCTTTCGGATGTTTGGCAATTAAAGCATGCAATGTTTCTTTACCCGTACCCGTAACATACAAGGGAATTTTGTGGAGAAAGCCAGTCACACGGCCTTTTAACTCTTTAGGATGCCGGATATAGAACACACTTACTTCCATAGGATATGTTACGAGTCTTTGAATAATATATTCCCAGGGCATCAATTTATGATAGTGTATTAATTCTGTTTCATTTTCTATTTTTCGTAGTAGTATGCCCTGCTCTCCTATTTCTGGTTTTACTATAAATGGGTAATCAATTTTATTTTCAGTCAACTTCAATTTTATACCATTCAAACTTGTTCCTGGTAACACATTAAATTTAGTTGGGTACGCCCATTCAGGCAGCAAATCATACATCTCTTTTTTGGGTTCGCCTTCTAATCCGCCAAATGTTAATTTTGGATTACTGGATGTAAAAAACCAAACCGACCGGGACCTGATTATATTCCCTATCCAAAAAATAATTAAGGGCATATATAACAATTCAAATGGCCAGGCTTCCCAGTTTACAATCTTTTTTATAATTCCATTTGTCTTTTTCATAAAGGTGTAAAATTAAACACTTAACCTTAACAATTAACAGCTTATGAAAAACAACAAACATTTAGTTACATTTGCTTTACTGTAAAAAGTTATTATATGCATGTACCAACAATGGCAGAAATGGCGACCAGCGGCGAGCATCCCGAAGTATTATTTTGGGTGGGTTGTGCTGGAAGTTTTGATCAACGGGCCCAAAAAATCACGAAGGCTTTTGTTAGTATTTTAGAGAAAATTGGTACCAAATATGCAATTTTAGGCAAGGAAGAAATGTGTACTGGTGATCCTGCAAGACGTGCCGGTAACGAGTTTATGTTTCAGATGATGGCCTATCAAAACATTCAAATATTAAATGGATATGGCATTAAGAAAATTGTTACTGCCTGCCCGCATTGCTTTAATATTTTAAAAAATGAATATCCCGAATTGGGAGGCGATTTTGAAGTCATTCATCATGCTACTTTTATTCAACAATTGATCGATGAAGGGAAAATTAAATTAAAGGATGGCGGCGCATTTAAGGGCAAAAAAATTACCTACCACGACAGTTGTTACCTTGGTAGAGCAAATAGTATTTACGAAGCTCCACGCAAGGTATTAGAAGCACTGGATAGCGAACTCGTAGAAATGAAGCGTTGTAAATCAAACGGACTTTGTTGTGGTGCAGGTGGTGCGCAAATGTTTAAAGAAGAAGAAAAAGGAGATATCCGTATTAATTTTGAAAGGAGCAATGAAGCAATTGCAACGGGTGCCGCCATTATTGCTGCTGCCTGCCCGTTTTGTAATACTATGTTAACAGATGGAGTTAAAAACAATGACAAGGAAGATGATGTACATGTGATGGATATTGCAGAATTAGTTGCCGCGTCACTATAAAAATTACAATTATGAATTTAGATTACAGAGAACTAATACCTGAAAATTTCAACGATGATTCCCGTGTGTGGATATACCAGAGCAGCAGACTATTTTTTTTAAGTGAAGCGTTGGAAATAGAAGAAATGCTTGAAAATTTTGTATCAGGATGGAACAGCCATGGAGATGAAGTAAAAGGATATGGCAATTTATTGTTTGGTCATTTTATTGTACTGATGGCAGACGAAACCATGAGTGGTGTTAGCGGTTGCAGCACTGACAGCTCTGTTAGGATAGTAAAGGAAATTGAAAGCAAATTTAATGTGCAGCTTTTTGAACGTCAGACCCTGGCATTTCTTATAAAAGAAAAAATTCAACTGCTACCCCTGTCGCAGTTGAATTATGCGGCCAATAATAATTTTATTAACCCGAATACTTTATACTTTAATAACACTGTTCTTACAAAAAAAGAACTACTCAATAATTGGATTATTCCAATTAAAGAAAGTTGGTTAGGTAAACGAATTAGCTTTCCGGAATTAACCTGATGATGTTATTTTTCTGAAGGATTTCTTTTAGAAGCTTTCAATTTAAGGATAGTAGTTTCTAACCTTGCTTGTTTTGTCTCTTCTTTTTTAGCGCTGGAAATCCAGGTGATGTACTCCTTTTTATTGGTGAAGGAAAGTTTCTCAAAAAATGCCTTTGCATCGGTATTTTTTGAAAATAAATTCTCTAATTCTACCGGCGTAGTTATCTTTCTGTTCTCCAGGTCAATTCCCGGAATTTCTTCGTTTACATGAGTCAGTTTTACCAATTCAGCTTTTTTAAACCTCATGGCAGTCCAGATATTGTCCAAAGCAATTAATTTTACTCCTTCCAGTTTGTATTTTTCAATACAACCCCAGTTACAATCTCTTGAAAGATCACTTACAATTTTTGAAGAAACTTTAGGATAAGCAATCCATAATTTGGCATTTTCATGCAATGCAGGAACTACATCACGCAAAATATCTTCTAGTTGCTTATGACTAATTGCGAACACCAGTGCAAAATCAATTTTCCGGCTTCTTAACAAGGGAGTAACATTTTTGGAAAATGACAACTTCACAAATTGCTTTTCAACTGTAGACGGCAGCCCCTGGATTAACAGGTTTTTTTCATCTTTTAATTGTAATTTTTCTAATACAGATTGTGAGGGTGCTAATACTTCCATGCAATAATTTTTTTAGGTTATAAAATAAACAAGAAGCTATCCTTTCCTATTTGGAATACATAATGCAGGTCATCGAAATGATAAAGATTTGGCAAATTCAGACAGGAAAGAACCGGTGTGCAAATTTAGCAGTTTTTTCTTAAAATCCAATCAAAAACCCCGTAAAAGACGGGGTTTTTGAACAATTTGATAAGAAAGTGTCTATTTTTTTACAGGTTTGTAATATTTAAGGGCTTCAGCCATATATCCTTTTAATCTGGCTATCCTATTTTCGTCAGATGGATGTGTTGCCAGGAACTCAGGTGTACCCGATCCACCGGCGGCTGCCATTCTTGTCCAAAACGCAATAGCCTCATTTGGATTATAACCAGCCATAGCCGCAAATATTAACCCGAAATGATCAGCTTCGTATTCTTGCTTTCGTGAATTTGGCAAAGTATATCCAAGCGTACTACCAGGACCAAAAACTGTATTAAAAATACTATTGACCTGACTATTACCGGAAGTTAACACATCTCCAGCTACTCCAATTCCCTGCGTAATCATGGCCTGGCTCATTCTTTCGTTTCCGTGATTAGCCACTGCATGGGTAATTTCATGTCCCAATACGATAGCAAGTGCAGCTTCATTTTGTGCTACTGGTAATAAACCTGTATACACCACTACTTTACCTCCAGGCATACACCACGCATTCACTTCCTTATTATCTACCAGGTTAAATTCCCATTTGTATCCTTCCAAAATACTTCCTTTACCCTGACTTGTATAATATTGAGTGATAGCATTTGCAATTCTTGACCCTACCCTTCTAACCATTTCCGCATCTTTGCTAGCAGACGTACTTACAACTTTACTTTGAGATAAAAACGATTGATATTCAGTTATTGCTTGCTGTTGCAGCTGACTTTCAGGTAATAAACTTAATTGCTTTCTTCCAGTAACTGCATTAGTTGTACATGCAGCGAATATTATTGGGAATGCAAATAACAGTAATATTGATTTCTTCATTTTATAATTGTTTATTTAACCGTATACAAACAATTGGCATACCAAGTTTTTGCAACACGATTATTTAATTATTTTGTAAGTGGAAAATATAGGCTTTATAGAATTGGAGAATTTACTTTCTACGTAATTTTCTTCTGTCTCTATGCTTGAATATTGGAACACGGCTTTCACTACCGCGAAGCAGCTTCACTATATTTTTCTGGTGGGTGAGTATAACTAAAGCAGCTACTAAAATGGCGAAAATTCTATAAAGCACAACGTCATCATTCCAAATCCATAAAACACAAACAGGCAATGCAATTCCGGCAAGTATAGAGCTTAAAGAAACATATCTTGTTAGATAAAGTACTAAAAGAAACACTCCTACACAGCTTATTCCTATTACCGGCTGAACTGCCAGGATCATTCCGAATAAAGTTGCAACACCTTTACCACCTCTAAACTGGGCAAATATGGGAAATATGTGCCCCAGTACTGCGGCAAGTCCAAGTCCAACCATCAGGTTTGTTCTATCCCATTCGTTATGAAAATATTGAGGTAAGAAAAAGAACAGTGATACAGCAGCCATACCCTTTAATATGTCAAATATCATTACAAGCGTACCATACCTGGAGCCGAGGACACGAAATGTGTTGGTGGCACCCATGTTGCCACTTCCGTAATCCCTTATATCGATGTTGAAGAATTTTTTGCTGACGATTAAAGCTGTAGGAATGGATCCAATAAAGTAAGCACAAACTATTAATATTAATTCGTTCATTATTTCTTTAGTGAGTTGAAGGACAAATATACCCAATTATTTATCCCGGTTAACGTTTATTTAATACCAAAAATTATATGTTTAGACAGAATTTATAGATAAAGTTATCCAATCGCCTCGTTGAGAAGTTTTTATGTTGGCCAATTTCACTTTTTCTAATGCCTGAATCATTTCGGATTCATTTTCTTTTAAAAAGCCACTCATTAATATTTGGCATCCGGCATTTGCAGCGTTTACAATAGATGTAAGATTATTCAAAATAACATTCAAATTGATATTTGCCAATATAATATCAAATTTTATGTGTTGCGGAATTTTGTCCAAATTAAGCACTTCTATTTTTGAACATTCATTTTGTTGAATATTTTCAATTGTGTTGGTAACACTCCATTCATCATAATCAATGGCCAACACACTATTTGCACCAGCTTTTTCGGCCAGTATTGCAAGAACTCCTGTACCGGTTCCAAAGTCTAAAACTGATTTACCGGCAAAATTCATCCCTTGCATTTGTTGAATCATTAAATGAGTTGTTGCATGGTGACCTGTGCCAAAACTCATTTTGGGTGTTATAATTATTTCATGTTCCATTCCTCCAATGGGTTGATGAAATCCCGCCCGGATTGCTACATAATTATCTATCATTACCGGCTTAAAATCAGTTTCCCACTTTTGGTTCCAGTTAACATGTTCAATAATTGTTTTGGTGTAAATGATTTCGGTAAATAAAGTCAATACAACAGAAAACGCCTCTTCCTTGAATCTTTCTTCAGGAATATACGCCTTTAAATTACTATCCCCTTCTTCTTCAAAACCATCAAATCCTTGCTCATTAAGTAGCGCAATTAATTGTTCTGACTGTTGGCCACTCTTAATTTCAAAATCAAATTCCAGGTAATTCATAAATTTTTAAGATTATCTATTGCTGGTAAAATTGAATAGTTGATTAAAAATAAAGTTAAAGCAATGCATAAAAAAACTCCGAATGATAGTTCGGAGTATTATTTGATCAATAGTTCGGTAATTTTCTAAGCTGCCCACGCACCAATATCCAGGCATTGAT
>JBDUEK010000049.1:0-46904 GCA_040002495.1 Ferruginibacter sp. | reverse complement strand
ACTTTTACAAACTATAAAAGAGCTATTTAGCCCTTAACTTAATGACATTGCCCTTTAGGGGTCAGGGGCTGTCTTTAGCTCCCCTTCGGGGCTGGGTGCCGCCTTTCACTCCGTCTTCGGGGCCGGGTGTCTCATCTTCACCCAAATCATCAAAAAAATAATCAAATACACCACCACATTAAATAGGGTATGATGATCTAAATTATCGGGATGCCCCCACCCTTTGTTGATGGCTACCAGCATCAATGTCATTCTAAAAACATTGATCAGCCAGATAACCAAACAACCGCCCAGCATCCAGGCTGTTTTTTTTCGAAGGCTGCCATTGTCGGCAAATACAAAGGCAATCCAGAAACATAAAAGTCCATAGCCCAGGCAGGCGTACACAATGTGAATGCCCCTGCCATTTACTACCGCCACATGATAAGCATCACAGAGGTAAGTATCAAATCCTGCCAGCCCTGCAAAAAAGCGGGTACCATTTAATAAAGAACTTCGTAACCGGGCAGGATAATTAAAATAATGTTCAACAAAGGAACTGTAATGCCCAACAGGTGCAGCCAATCCTATTATTGCCTTTGTACCAAAATATAACAGGCAGAATAAGCCGATGAACTTTACAAAATACCAACCAACATTTCCAAACCGGGTTGAACGGGAACTGTTCTTTATGATTGCATGTTTTTCATTACCGGATTCCATTAGTTATTTTCATGCGGAAGTTGATTGAGCCCAAACATCGCATCATACTGCTCATTTAATAAATTGATATCAAAACTTTTTAAAGCATAGTCATTGGCGCATTTGTTCCAGGCTGCGAATTCATTGGCTGGCATGGCCGCAAAAAAATCAATAGCGGCTGTCAGTTCACTAGTATTATCAATGGAAACATTCCTCCCCGCCATTTCGTTGTGAAGGTTATTAAATGGCGTATGGTGACTGGTAACTACCGGCTTACCCGCCGACAACGCTTCAATGATAGCATGCCCGAAGTTTTCACTCTTGCTGGGCATGATGAAAACCTCCATCAATTGTAAGGTTGCTTCCACCTTTGTTGGTACCACATTTCCATGATAGGTAACCTTGATGTGTTCGGGCAGTACTGTTATTTTCCCCTGGCAAAGCTGCCAGTAGGCTTCATCTTTAAGCGGTCCGTAAATATGGTAGTTTACATGTTGACTGCAATCCTTCAACGCATCCAGCACAAGCGCTATATTTTTCATGGGACTTACCAGGGCGATGGTTACCAACTGCAATACACCTGACTGCTTATCATTGGCAGTTTGTAGTTTAAATAATCTGGGGTAATTGCCTGCAACAAATACATTAGCACCTATACCAAATGTTTGTTGAATGAAATTCTTTTCGGTAGTATCGGTTGCATGAAAACTACAACGTTTCTGCAAACCAATTAACTTAAATAATGACAGGTATATCTTTTTCTTAAAAGCTTTTTGCGACAATGCCCCCGGATGCAACATGCCTCTTACCGACATTATTTTTACCGGCACTTTACTAAATAACAAAGGCACCAAATTAAAATACCATGAATATATGCCGATGGCAAACAAAACCGATGCATTGCATTGCTTTATCTCCCGTAACAGCACCGCCACCGAACGTTTCCCCGGGGATGTGTACCAAACCTGCGTATAAGGGTTATAGTTGTTCCAGCTATCAAACTGTACCCCTTCATTTACTGTACCATCCAAATCGTTACCGGAGCAAAATATCTTAAACTGTACCCCCTCCTGCCGGTATTGCTCCACCAGGTTGGCAATGGATTGTACCGGGCCACCGGCTTTGTAGGCAGGATGAAACCAATCGATTGTTATGAAGATGGTGGTCAAGAAGCCAGTTGCATTTGTTGCCGGTTGGTTGCCTTTAAACTACTTTTAAAAAACTGCACCATTATATAGATTAAAAAGCAGGATTTAAACAAATGCCCTAATATCGTTTGTAACTCACAATCCGGCCTGATTGGATAATAAAATGCCAATGGAGTAAATAAAATAAGCAATGGGTATTTTATACTTTGCTTATAAAAAACATGCAAAATTCCACTATACAATAACCCCAACATGAACATAAAAATGCAACCTCCGGTGATACCAAAATTAAGATAAGCATCACCAATGGAACTTAACCCCATCGAAGTTCCGGCACGAATTCTCAAGCCAGAATACTTCATAAAAATGGTACGATCTCCTGCTTGTAATTTGTCAGGTGCAATAATCCTGGGGAGAATGCCTGCTTCAAAAATCTGGTACATTTCTTTACCATCTGAAAAAGGTTCTACAGCAGGAACATTTTTCATGATATTGGTAATGATAAATCCCTGGTTGATTCTTACGGTTGCCGGAGCCAGCTTTTCAAAACTAAAAATTCCTTTATCTTCATTCTGAACTTCATATAATTTGGAAAATGTTTCAATCCCACGATCATCCCCACTAGATCTGTATGCACCTTTTAACATTTGTATAGTTACTGCTAAAAAAACAAATATTGAGCAGGCCGCCAGTTTTAAGTTAAAACCAAATTTGTACTTTATCGCAAACACAGAACCAATAAATATTAGCCAGGTAAGCAAATCATGAAACATACCATCACCCAATGAAGACGCCACAATAGAACTGACAACAACTACCAATGGTAAAATTTTTAATTCGTTACTACCAAGTACCAATAAAAACAAACCGATAAATTTAAAACCGGCCAACAGGTAAAATACAAATGCTAACTCACTACCGAAGAATGCTGCTACAAAGCTGGATACAAAGCCAATGCCAATAAAATAATAAGGCAGTTGCGAATGCTTTTGCACAAACAAATAAATTTGGTCTTCATCAACTATTTCACCATTCAATTTTCCAGCAGTTATATGTAATCCTATAATAAAAGACATTACAGCAGGGATTGCATAGGTAAAATAGTCTGCTTCCGGAATTTGCATTTTGTAGTGATAATATTGATATTCATCCAACCCATTATAAGCCAGCGTTGGTCCAATAAAAAACTGCACACACATAAAAGCCCCCAGCAGGTAACGTACGGGAATTACATTACCGATAGAATTAAACAACAGCATAAAATGATGTAAAGAAAGAATTACGGCGAAATACGAAAACCAGCTCATATCAACAAAGAGCACCCTAATTACAACCGCTGCAATTACAAATCCTCCCCAATTAAATTCTGTGCCGAATAAGGTTTTCACAATAGTTCTTTTGTTTTTGCCTTAGCCAAAATGGAAGATATTTCAGTTACCGCTTTTTGTAAAGTCCATCCATTGATTATAATAAGCGATTGGTCACCCATTTCTGCTACTTTGTATTTATTGTTTAACATTTTAAGTTGTTGTTTTAATTCACCTGGATTGTCAGGAGAAAATATAAAACCGTTAATTCCTGGCTTAACCAGATCAATTGCACACCCTGCTTTACTACTTACCAAAATAGCTTTTCCAGATGCCATAGCTTCATTAACACTTAGTCCCCAGGTTTCTCCCGGACCAATGGATGGCAATACAAAAACATCGGCCATATCATATACCCCTGGCATTTGGGACTGGTTTTGAAAGTCAACAAAATGTATTGAAGGATATTCACTGCAAAGTAATTTTAATGATTCCTCCAACACACCATTACCAGCTATTACCAAATGTGCACTACGAAGATTCAGTTCATAAAAGCACTTTACAAGAAATGCAATATTCTTTTTAGGTTCAAGTTTACCAGCATATAAAAATATCATTTCATCTTCGGCAATTCCTAAATCATTGCGCCATGTTTGGTTTTTTTTCAGACTCGTGTTGTATGAGTTAAATCTTATATTGTCAACGGCATGAGGTGCAAAAAACAATTGATTTTCCTTTAATCCATACTCAGTGTAATAATGCTTATTTTCTGTTCCCACATAAAATGCGCCGTTAACAAAACTATAAACCCAACGTAAAAAAAACTTTCTGGCAAAGTTTTTTACAAAGTTTGTTGCATCAGTCAAGGTAGAATCTCCTCTAAAATAAACTGGAACTTTATTATGAAAATACCGAATGCATTTTAGGTGACTTTTAAAACTCCAGCCAAATACCAATACTGCTTCTGCTTGCCAGCTTTCTATATCTTCAATTAGCGCCGGGTTGTCTATACCTTTAAAGTGATGTGAGCCTGGATCGGGTGCAATATTTTTACTAAATGTGTGATCATACCCTTCTAACAAAGGTATATCCCACTTGATAGTTTTGTTGAAACCCGGATCAAATTTGTTATTCAATACATTAACCCCCCAGGTATAAAACACTTTTACTATTAAGCTCTCCTGCTCATTTAATAATTTAAATAACGGTGCATTATATTGTATGGGGTGAGTAGTTATTATTGCCAGCTTCATGACTGCAAACTTGTTATAGATCTATATTCCTTCACGAATAAAAACTGCATCGCACCAGGCCAGTTTTCCGTTACCATAAATAGGGTTATAAATATCCTGTAGCAGGTATCCGTGTCTGAGCAGGTAGTCTGCAATTTCATGAAATAAGGGCTGATTAACATACTGCTGAACAAAGTAGGCTTCTGTATATATAAGATCAATTTTTTTCGCCTCCAGTAAATTCTTTGCCCCCTTTAATGCATTCAACTCACTACCCTGAATATCCAGTTTTAATATATTAATACGCTCCAGGCCATTCTCCTGAAATACGTCTTCAATCGTTTTAACCGGTACTGTAATTGTTTTTACATTTTCTACCTGTGTATCAGAATTCAATCCAATTTTTCTGGAAGCTAGTAAAGAACTTGTATCTATACTTCTATTTACATAAAACTGAAGTTGATTCCTGCTGTTTGAAATACCAACTTCCTCCACTTTTACCTGAAGGTTTTCTGCATACCTGTTTTTAATTTCCGTTGCAAGTGTCGGGTAAGGTTCAAAGGCAAATATTTTGCTCGAAGTAAATAAATCGAGGAAACGTTGAACAGTATGTCCCCTGTTTGCACCTACATCAAATATTACCAGGTGCTGGTTATTGAATAAATTGCTGAAATAATCAAATTCATTCTTCTTGAATTCACCTTTTGACAGAGATTGCAGGTAGCCAAGACCATGTAACTCTACGTTAAATTTTCTGAGTATTTTATTCAGTTTATTTTTAAAACTCATAGTTGCATTTTTCTAACCAATGCCGAAAATTTGATTTTAATAATTCTATATCTTTTTCATTTCTGGCATCCCATTTCATTTCTTTATACGCACAATTATGCTCATCGTCATCATTAATATTTATCAACCAATCTGTATGCGGCCGTATAACAAAAGCCTCAGACAAAAATGCACCCCAATAACTAAAAGTACTACTGGCAGAAAGCATTAATATTTTGCTTTTACTTAAAAGGATAATATCGAGTATATCAGCTTTTTCAGCAGCCAATGTTGTAAAAGGTAAGTTTAATAATTGTTTAAGTTCTTCTTTAGTGGCATCTGAAAAAATGGTCACTGTAATTTCCTTCCCGATCTCTTCCCGGATTAAATTTATTCCTTTTATAAAAAAGGCCAGCGGTGTTAAATTACTACCCATTAAAAAATCTCCCCGACGAACATGAATACCGATTTCCGGCGCATTGAACAGACTGAGATTTTTCTTTTGAACCGGGTGTAAAATTTCTAAAAGCTGTAGTCGTATCAATTCTTTATGATCACGCAGTGATACAAATAAATCCACATCTGGCATTACAGTATTAAAGCAGTATATTTTTGAGTCTTCAGGTAAGTCAATTCTTTGTACCGGTGGTTCTATTATTCTTTGTTTTAAGCTTAACTTAATCGCCAGCCTTGTTAAAAGTGGAGTTTCCTTAAAGTATTTCCAGTATAACCTGTTTCTTTTTTCTTTACGTATAATGGCTCCCCATCTAAAACCCCACCAGGACGCTGTAACCATCGGAAGCCGGTTTATTTGAGAAAACACAAGACCCCTTGCCCAAATAAAAAGCATATTTCCCAAACCTGTCTTGGGAAACGTTATAAATACAATTCCGTTTGATTTTAGAGATTGTTTATTTTGAACAATATTCATTTTTACAAAACTCCTTTTATAAGATTATAGGCTTAGTTTCTAATTGCTTCATTTAATAATTTAGCCAATGAAGCAGTTACATTATAAGCTGAATATTGTTGGAATAAATGCATTTTAACTGTAACTGCATTATAATCTTTTAGAAATGACACATAACCATCAAATTCTGTTGCAAAATTATTCTCAACAAAAAGAACGTCATTCTCCCCATCAAAAGCAAGTACTTTTCCTGCACCTGATTCTTCTATCACACTTTTGGCCGAACTGGCAGCATGCAATACAGCCAATATTGGCTTCTCCGCCATTACTCCCTGGTAAACCTTACTTGGAGTATAATGAGGCTCTGTACTACCCAATATAAATATCCCATCTGCAGCATTCAGGTGTGCAATTATATCGAGGTAGGGATAACGCTGTGGATATTCATACACAATACTTTCCCACAAACCGTACCGAACTGCCAACGGTTTTACATTAAATGAAGAAGCATCATTTGCCCGGCTACCGGTACCAATAAATATAAATTCAACCTGCTGAAAACTTGTCGGTGAAGCTACAATTGACTTAAAAATTGCCTCAAGCGGACCGTACGCTTTTGGCAGCATAGCACCAGCGTAAACCAATTGTAATTTTCCTTCTTTTTTATTAAATAAATAAGGAGCAATATTCAACTCTGTAAACCTTTGGTGGTCTGATACCTCACCGCCATAAGGCATTGCTCCTGTAACTGCTTTTTGTAAAAGAAATGGATTTCTTTTTAGCACCCCTTCATAATATCCTGCCGCTACACCAGTTATAAGTGAAGCCATTTTTACTGCAACAGGTTCCAAAAAACCGGCAATCTTCATACTAAGCCAGTGTCTTGATAAAAGTCTGTTACTTCCGGGAAAATGATGTACCCATGGATCAATATAGTCAATACCGTATTTTATACCAGTGCTACTGTGCAACCATCGGCCTAAAAGCGCCACATAAAAAGATGGTATAGGAATAAGGAGAAAGTCAATTTTCTCAGATTGTATTATTTGCTTTGCTTTTTTATAGAGTTGAAAAAATGCCCTTAAGCCTATATCGCCTATCGATCTAGGCTTGGTTAGTTTAAAAGCTGAAACCTTTTCTATGCGCAAATCTTTCGGTAATAATTTTTCCAGATTATAATCCAACGTTTCTTCATAAAATTTCTCATGAACGGTTAATATTACAGGCTCCCATCCAAAGGACGGAAGATGCTGTGCAAAAAGTCTCGGCCTATGCACACCTGCAAGATTGGATGGTGGAAAATGAGGGTATATGATTAGTATTTTTTTCAACCTTTCACCTGCCTGAAACAGAGAATGTTTTCTGAAAGAATATCTTCACTATCCTTAAGAAGTTGCGTAAATTCCGCATCATACACAAAGCCAAGATCTTTGAATCTTTTTTTCCAGTAAGCTGGTTCCTGTTCATTAAAATGTCCATGGCCACCTTGACCGGGTTGCGCTGCAGACAAAATGACTACAGGTGCATGCTTTGTAAGTGTATTGAGAAATGATTGCTCATACTGAGGGTGAATATGTTCTATCACTTCGAAACTCCATACCAGGTCAAATTTCTTTTTTAAGTCTAACTCTTTCCTTAAATCATGCTTTGTGATTTTATCTTTTACAGGCGAATTTGAAATGGCAATTTCAGAGTTTTCAACTCCCCTGCTATCTATCCCATTTTGGATAAAATATTGAAGCGAAACACCGGTGCCACAGCCCACATCAAGTATAGAAGTTGGCTTCAATTCACTGATGATAATGTCTAACATTTTTTTCGGGAACAAACTACACATAAACATATGCTCCTGTGCAGTAAAAGTGCTATCCCGTTTTAGCTCCATAACTTTTTTAGCTATCTTTTCTTTAGCAATAACCAAACATCTTTGATATATAAGAAGCACTCCCGGCTTTCCCGGATGTTTCAATTTTTCTCTTTTTACAAAACCAATCAGGCGCTTTATCATTAAAATTGTCTGTTTATAAATGGTTTCGAACGCATCGATTCATTTACTGCATTTAAAAAAAGTTCCGATTGGTTCTCCCAATTCATTTCTTTTGAAGCAAGTTCAAGTGCTTTTAATCTACAGTTCATCATGTAGTTTTCATCGGTATATAACCTGTTCAATATAGTAGTAAGGCTCTTTAAATTATCGTGTGCATATAACTCTCCAATTTGCTTATTTTCATAAATAAACGCCTTTTGAGCGGTAGTGTCAGAAGCCAGTATAAAATTGCCAGCCAGCAGGTAAGTAAATATTTTATTGGTAAGGCAATAATCCCTGTTTTCACTATATGGAATTTCAGATGCAAGCCCAATATCATATTGCGAAGCTATTTTAAATATATCCGATGGGCCAGCGGGTTCTAAAATGTGCAAAGCTTCTTTTTTATTTATCCTGTTTATTAATTCCTGCCTGTAACCGGCATTACAATCGCCCATTAAATACAAGCTTATGTTTTTTTCCTTAAGATCATTTAAAGCATCAATAAAAAATTCAAGGCCCCTGTTTGGTCCGATAGTTTGAGAGAACCAGAAAACAGACAATGATCCCGACTGCTTTTTTAGTTGAGTACTTAAATACTTTTTGCTAAACACATTCAGTACAACTGGCAGGTTTACACTTAAAAGTTTTTGATAAGCTAATGCAATTAGCGGAGATGAAGCTGTAAGATAGTTACATCGTGGCAGAAAGTTTTCTTCCACCCATCTTACTACTTTATAAGCACTATCGTATGGTTTAGCAAATTCGCCACTATGATAATCTTCTGCATCAAAACCACAAACTGCTTCAAATTTTTTAGCTGCCATTACAGCAGCTGGTAATGCTCCAAGATTATGTGCAATATAAATATCGGCTTTGTAATTCTTTGCTGCACGAACAAGATGATGGGTTGCCCTGCTGACAGCCCGTATTTTCCAGTAATCTCTATTTATTTTTTTTCCGAAATAATGTATTATCCGGGAGAAAAAATAGGTCAATGCTTTTCGTTCCGGGGAACCTCCAACCATTTCAAATACATTATCAGGATAACCTTTTACCAGTTCAACATCTTTTTCAACAGCCCAGTGTGCCCAATAACTGTAGTACACCTTAACCTGGTAACCATTTGCAATTAACGCATCTGCTTCCTTTACTAACCTGGGGTTTGTTGTGGGTTGCCCCGAACTTAGCAACAATACCCTTATGTGAGATTTATCTACTCCGCTATTACCTGTATGAATGATTTGAGCAGTATTAACTTTCACGTAAGGTTCAAAGGGTTTTTCCGAGGATTTGGTTCATTTGATCAATTGCATAAACAGCAAAATAGTTTTCTCTGCCTTCATTAAAAGACACTGGTTTTAACACACATTTTTCTACGTCAAAACTTGCAAGTGAATAACCATGTTCTTCCAGTAATTTCTCCAGTGCATCAGGTGTTTTACCGGAAAATTTCAATGACCTGTTTATTTCTAATTGCAAAATATTTATCTTTTTTTCACGTAGCATTTTTTCCGCTCCCAGTAAAACGTCGTACTCAAATCCTTCCACATCAATTTTAAGATAGTCAATGTGGTTAACATTATTTGCTTTACAATAGTTATCGACTGTATCTAATGTTATCATTTCCTTTTCTTCTCCGTTGTCTGTTACAACAAGGTGGTTTTCTGCATCTTTGTTTTTTGTAAAATATGCATTACCCGTATAGCTGCCAATACCTGACTTATTGGGAATTATATTTCTAATATCATTGGTGGATATATTAGCGGTTAATCTTTGATGATTTTCGTTGTTTGGTTCAAAACTATGCACCATATCATAGTAACCCGACATCCAGATGCTATAATAGCCCATATTTGCGCCTATATCCATTGCTATACCTCCCTGCTTTCCAATACTTTTAATCAGGTTAAATTCTTCCCAATCTACCACCCAATTATACATTAACCACATACTATGATAAGAATCGTAGTTGATATATATATGCCTGTTATCCCAAATTTTTTTTCTGTAATTTTTAATATGAAATAACCGTATTAATTTCCATTCAATAAAACGGTAAAGCGCAAAAAACGGACGCTTTCTGTTATAAGGCGATTGATATAATGTGGTGAAAGATTTAAGCATTGGTTAAGATACTTTTATTATTTTTCGTGTAGCATATCTTTCAACAGTTGAATGTACCGGACGGTAATATGCTCAAGCGAAAATCTACCTACGGCATCTGCTCTTATGAAGTCTTCCTTAAGGCTTCCCAGTTTTGCTACTGCATCAATCATTTCACTTACAGAATTGCATATAAAGCCATTTTTACCGTCTGCAATCACTTCAGGAACAGATCCACGGCGCATACCAATTACAGGTACACCACATGCCAAAGATTCTGCCATTACAATACCGAAAGGCTCTTCCCATTTTATGGGAAAAATCAATGCTGCTGCATTTTGCAGATATTGCTTTTTTTGTTTATCATCTACAGCACCAACATACTGTACAAGTGGGTTAGTTAAATATGGTTTAATTTCTTTATCAAAATATGCTTCATGGCCGGTTTGAATATTACCGGCTACAATGATGTTTTTGCCCGTAGCAATGGCCACTTCAATTGCCTCCCTGGTTCCCTTTACGTCTTCTATCCTGCCAAGAAAAAAAAGATATTCTTTTTTATTATTGGCAGAGGGTTCAAAATAATTTACATCGGTAAAATTAAAAACTGCAGTAAAATTGTTTCGTTGCGGCAAATCTTTTATCATGTGTTTGGCACAGGCAGTAAACCTAATTTGGCTACCGGCAAGATAATGTGCCATCGTGGTGGAAACAGGACTCACTTGCCGCTGATAGGATTGTAAAAAAGGATATTTCCGCATAATAAATAAAGGATAGCCATACAACAGTCGGGAAAAGCTATGAATTACATCTGGCTTTATTTTTTTTACAATTGAATGTAGAAACCACATATTCTTCCACGTGTTTTTTATTCCCTGGGAATGAATGGCAGGCCAGCCAAAATTTGTAATTGTAAAAGTGCAACCTGAATTTGGGTTTGCAATTAAGTATACTTCGTGCCCCAATGCCTGGTAACCTTTGGCAAGCCCATCTGCAATTCTTTCAATCCCTCCGTATGATACAGGAGGAACTGGTATTTCAGGGTCAACAGTAATTAATATTTTCATTACAAGGCTTGGGTGTTTTGTTGAAAATATTAGTTGCTCTCTAAATTATTGTAAACATTTAAGTGCATAGTTGCTATACCATCAAACCTGGTGGGCATAGGCAAACAACTTTTTGCCTTAAGGACTGCAGATGGATTTTCTACCAGGTATCTTAATTTAGATGCAAGATCATTGCTATCCTTAAAACGGAATAACCAGCCATTTTCATTATCGGCAATTTGCTCCTTATTTCCGTAAACATTTGAAGCTAACACGGGTATTCCTGCCTCATAAGCTTCCTGAATTACCAGTGGGCTCATTTCCGAAAAGGTTGATGGAAGACAAAGTATATCATATCCGGCAAGTGTATCTACCCTATTATCTGAAGCAAGCATGCCTTTCCAGTGAATATTTTCCATTCCATCTGCCATATGCTTACACCTGGTTACATAATTTTCATCAGTTTCAGGTCCATATATATCAAGCGAAATATTTTCAGGTGCAATTTGTGTCAGCGCTTCAATAAGCAGGTGTACACCTTTAAATTCGGATATTCTCCCTACAAAAATAATTTTTAAACGACCATCATTATTCTTTGAAGAATTTATGGAGCCACCGCCTTCGGGCAGTCCTTGTTGAATGTATATTAATTTTGATTCGGGCACCTCATTGATCTCCAGAATTTTACGATACCAGTGCGCCAATACAATTATTTTATCGCAACTATCACTTAGTAAACTAAGATTCTTTTTTAATTGATCTATCAGGAACGGATATGCCAAAGCTGTACCGGGCCCATTGTTCATTTTTGAGGTATTAATACCCATTCCGTATAATAAACCAGCAGTTTTGGTTAAAACGGTATTCAATAAATTACTTGTTATGCCACGGGAATGGTAAGCGCAACTGGTACATTTATCTATGCGAATCAGGCCATCGCATGCGAACGCACCTTTATAAAATAAACTGCCTGTTGTACAGGTTAAGTGAGGCATGTGAAAAGTCATAAAAACACGAAAGCCTCTTTCCTTTGCTGCCACCAAATGATTGATATTGAATGCACGTCCCGGCGCCAGTTCATGAAAATGTACGATTGAAGGTGTTTCCTTTTCCAGGATATGAATAAATAATGGAAGTCCATCCGGCATTTGCTGTCCCAATATCATCTGCCTGCTTTCCACACTATTTTCCGCATACCGGATCACTTTTATTTCTTCATAAAAATATTCGTTTGTTTCATTGCAACCCAGGTTAGGAATGATAACTACAACCTCTGTTCCCAGTTTCTTTAATTCCCTGCAAAGATTCAACACATACACTTCTGTTCCGGCAACAGTTTGCGGTAGAAAATGATGCAGGCAAAATGCTATTTTCACTTTGTTTTTGTTCTTTTTAAGTATGCGGAAGGATGCCTGATCCTTAACAAAGCCAGGATATAATAGAAAGCTATTTTTAAATCTTTCTTTCTACTGTAGTACCATTTTAATTTGCTGAGAGCCGCAGGCCCGTTTGTGTAAAAACTATAAATGGCCTGCATTTTCAGCCTGTTCCAAATAATATTTTCGTCAGGCACACCGGTGTTCAATTGATTTTTTAACATTGTAAACACCGTATCATTTAATGCTGCCCCGTTTTGAGGTCCCATCATCATGCTATTGCTACTGATGCGATAGCAACTATCTTTTTCAGGTGTATAAATGAAACTATACTTTCGGGATATTTTTAGCCACATATCCCAGTCCTCGTACAAAAGTGTGGCATCATAGCCTCCCATTTCTTTCAAAACCCTGGTACGTGTTAAAACTGCCGGGTTTGGCACAAAATTACTTTCTAATAACGCATTATATAATCCTTTACCTTCCAGAGGCGTGCTGCCTATCCTTTCATAATATTCCTCTTCCAGTTCTAAACCATCTTCATTGATTAGTTGCACATTCCCATAAACCAATGCAACCTCGCAGCTGGATTTTTCAAGCACATTTACCTGGGTTAAAATTTTATCTGGCCTAATCAAATCATCTGCATCCAGCTTTTGAAAATATTTGCCGTTTGCCTTATGTAAAAGTGCATTACAACTTGCTGTCAGGCCTTTGTTTTTTTCATGATTTAGTAATGTAACAGGCCACTTGCTGCTTTTTGCCCAGGTTTTTATCAATTCAAAGCTATTGTCTGTGCTGCCATCATTTACTACAATCAATTCAATGGCGGGGTAAACCTGTTGCTCTACACTATTCAAAGTAGCGGTAATAAACTTTTCTGCATTGTAAACTGGAATGCCTATAGTCACCAGCGGGGTATTGCCAAAGTTAATCCCCATGCGGCAGGTTTTTTTTTAATGTATTTTTTTTGAATGAATAATCACCTTTAACAAACAGAAATTTCAGATCACTCAATGAAAAATGCAGCTCCTTAAAAAGGCTGATTCCATCTGCAAGCCTGCGTTTCAGGAAAGTATGTTTAAACAATAATTTAATATTTCTAATAGCAATATTTCTTTCTATTACATCAACAGGTACTGACATCTTCTTTTCCTTTATCCGTTTCAGCATTTCTTTATCAATCCTTACATTTTGCCGGAAGCCCTGGTAATCTTTTTTAAGTTTTGCAGACGCCTGTCCGTCAGATATCCGCCAGAAAATCAAGCCCGAAGGCACCAAAAGAACGGGCACTTCCAAAGCGATCGCTTTTTTAATAAATGTATCTCCACCTATGAAATTTTCTGGTAGTCCTCCCAGTTTAAGGAGTTCCTCTCTTTTAAAAACTGTTTCGGAAAAACCAATGTGTGCAAACAGGTAATTGGCCATAAAAATCCATTTTACCGTTTCTTCCGGCATTAACAGTAATGGCAGGTTTTTCCAAGCATAATAATGATCATACACTCCCCAGATACTTCCGGCTCCGGGATACATTTTAACATAGGTTTCTAATTTTTGTAGCGTGCCTGGCAGCAGATAATCGTCGCCATCCACAAATAATACATATTCGCCTGTACATTGGCGAAGCCCAAAATTTCTGTTTGCGTACTCACCAATGTTTGTTTGCTGCTTAAATTTTTTCAATCTGCTGTCTGCATATTGCTCTATTATTTCCCAGGTACCATCATTCGATTGATCATCTATAATTAAATACTCCATATTGTCGTACCCGGCGCCCAGTATGCTTTCAATAGCCTGCTGCACCCATTGCGATGAATTGTAGGTAACTGTTATAATTGAAAAAAGCGGTGCCTGAAGCATGTATTTTTAATCTCTGCGATTGGTTATTACCAGGTTTTCATTGTGCACAACCAATGAATTTGCCGGCACAGATTTATAGATCAGGCAATTAGCACCTATTACTACATTGTCACCAATCGTAACATTTTTAAGAATTGTAACATTCGAGCCGATCCAACAATTGTTACCAATAATAATTTCTCCCACGCTATAACCCTGGTCAGAAATCAATTTGTTTGGATCGCTGAATCGATGGTTCATATCATACATCTTCACACTCTCTCCAAACTGGCAATTATTGCCAATGCTGATTTTTCCAAAGCACTGAAGCGAACAGTAGTTATTAAAAAATGTATTGTGCCCGATTGATAAAATTCCATCCTGTCCGGTACGTAGTTCACAACCGTTTCGAAAAGAAACATTCCCTGAAATTTCCAGTTGCGAATTACTGACATCAAAATAAATATTAAAATCATTTCCTGCTGTTACATTCCGTGCAACTTTGAATCTTTCTTTGTAGAGATATTGATATTCCGACATCTTTAATGAATGTAGCAGCCGGTGAATCCATAGTTTGATCTTCCTGATAATCTTAAAAACGATTGTCAACATTTTTATTAAGATTGGTTGTTTTTAAAAACCTTCATCAATTGATCACCGGTATTTTTTACATTGTATTTATCCATTGCATTACTTGCAATAACCTGCTTGTCGAATTCAATATAATTTTGCTTTAACAATATAATCTTTTCGGCAAGGCTCGATGGATTACCTGCTTCATATAAGTATCCATTATCACCATCTTTAATGATTTCCAATGACCCCCCGGTATTTGCAGCTATAACGGGCAAGCCACATTTAAGCGCTTCAACTGTTACCCGACCAAAGGCTTCTTTATTACTGCACATTAACAAAGCGTGGTGGTGCAACAAAAAAGTCTCGGGATGTTCGACCTGTCCGCTAAAGTGAATAACTGTTTCCAATGCTTTGCTTTTTATCAAATGCTTTAGCTCCTCTTCATAAGATTTATTTTCTGCTTTTCCAATAATTTCAAGGCAGCAATCAATTCCTTGTTGTCTGCATAACTCAATGGCTAAAATAGCTTCTTTGTGATTTTTTGAAGCTGCCATTTGTCCAAGCATCACTAAACTGAAAATGGCGGGTTTGTCTTTTGTGTTTAAAGGGACATTTTTAATCAGCACCGGATTATCTACAATAAAAGACTTTTGATCGGGTACAATGTCGAGGTATTTCCTGCTTACTGCATATGAATTGAAAACAATTTTGTTTGAAAGGCTATTTATTAAACCAGCCCCTTTTTTAAAATTTCCTGCAATAACAAAACCGTGATCTTCTTCGCCAAATTCATGGACAAACCAAATATGTTTTGTATTGGTTTTCCTGGCGGCAATTGCACCAACAACTGTTGTAATGGTATTGGTAGCAAAATATTCAGGTCGCCATTCTTTAATTACCGACGCAATTTGTTTCACTGCAAAAAAGTTTCGGATCTTTTTTCGAAAGCTGTAAATATGTTTTTTTCCCGAGACATGCATGGGTTGTGCCCAGCTATAATATTTAATTATTTTAACAGAAATGCCCAACATGGCAGCCTTTGCCGGAAGGTCGCCCTTGCCAAAAGGCACCACCAGGTAATTGTCTACACCTTTACTTTTCAGAATGTCCAGGTATTCCAACAGGCAAATATTAGCTCCACTCATATTTGCTTCATGTGCAAGCCATACAATTTTCATAAAAACATTAACTACCCAGGATTTTTTTAATGGCACCAAGCGTCATCCTTGTTGTGCCCGCATCCAGGGGTTGTTTACCGAGATTAGAAATAATACTTACAATATTCCTGATCCTGGAATGATTGTTATATTCCATTCGCTCCTGTAAAAAACTATTCCACTTTGTTCTTTTAATTTTGTACCTGCATGCAGGGTGAATGTTTTTAAATAATGGATTTTTAAACAACGCTTCAATTATAACTCTTTCCTCTGCGGCAAATTTATTGATAGATGATACTGTTTTAGATTGATCATGTAACCTGAAATTTACTAAAACCTCATCAAGGTATTTTACAGATGGAAATAAATAGAGATACCTGATCAGCATGTCCCAATCAAAAGAATAGTGAAAGGTTTCATTGAGTGCGCCACATTCAATAAAATGTTTGCGCCTCATCCAAACACCGGGCTGCACCATTTGAACCCCTTTGCCCCAACGCAACAATCCTTCTGAAGAAAGATTGCTATTAGATGCAACCTCACTATGTGTTAAGGAAAAATTATTAACCTGCCCGGCCACAATATCAACGCCTTTGTCTTCAAATGCGTTGCTTATAATATCCAGGGCACCGGGTTGCAGGTAATCGTCAGAATTTAGCCAGTTGAAAATTTCACCGCTGCAGTATTTCAAACCCTTGTTGATAGCATTGGCCTGTCCGGAATCAGATTCTGAGACCCAATATGTGAGGTGGGAAGAATATTTTTTTATGATCTCCACAGTATTGTCGGTACTACCTCCGTCAATTATAATATATTCAAGATTGGAATAATTTTGATGCAATACTGAGGTTATAGTTTGTTCAATATAATCGCTCTGGTTAAAGGTGGGTGTTACTATAGAAATTTTTAATCGGGTCATTGAATGATTTAAATTTTCGAACAATTAACAAGTGTTAATTTCCAGAAGTCAACTACCCTTTTGTATAAGTATTTTGTGCATTTGTAATTTCAATCACTAATTTTTACTTGTTTTTCGATTTCAGCAGCGAGTATTTTGGATGCTATAGGTGACCAATGTGAATCATCATAAAAGTAGACATCTTTGAATTTATTTATTGATTTAGATAAAACACTTTTGGCATTTATATATATATAATCCTTTTGAAGCGGTTCTAAATTTTCAAAAAAAAATGGTTTGGAAAACTTAGATTTATTAATAATAAAATCATAGTATAAATCGTATTTATCTGGCGCAGGTAAAACAATTAATTTGATTTTTTTACGTCTAAGTTTTTCACATATACCGTTTAGCAGATTATTTAGTTTTAATACATTACCTCTTTCGTTGTTTACTACAACTGATTTTAAATCATCGTGATAAAAAAGTAAGTTATTAGTATTATTACTAAATAAATCAGTCGTATTTATTTTTGCATTGTAAACTTCATCATTGGCCAAAAAGTCAGACTCAACTAAGGATTGTATTGAAGTATATAGCAATTTTAGTGCGCTGTTTGAATAAAGATTTAATTGATAATTTTGACTTTTTGATTTGTAATTTTTCACAATAGAATCAATTTGTTTAAAAGAAAGAATTGCGGATGTATCTATATATTTTATATTTTCCACAAAACTACGTTCAACATTTTCGAGTACTACATAATCAATTTGATAAGTATCAAAGAAATCGCTATTTAACATGCCGCATAATGTTTGGATTTGGTTTTGTGAAATAAATCTGTCGACATGTAAAACATCAAATTTTTCAGCTAAATAATTTTTATAGCCATAGTTCTTTTGTTCTGAGAAGGAATCCCCAATCGTAAGTATTTTAAACTTTCTCTTTTTTGTTTTCGATAAATTAGTAAAGTAAATATCTTTTATATATTCTTCTTTAAGGTTCTTTTTGAAACCCTTGTAAAAACTGGGAATAAAACCAATACGTAATAAATCAGGGTTTTCGCTGTAACTGTAAAAAAAATATGCATAGAACTGAAGTGCTATTACCGGACTTAAGAAACAAATTATTTTAAGCATAAATTGTTTCATAAGTTAAAATTGAAAATAAATAAATTGTTGCTCTTTACCACTAAACCAAAAAATTGAAACAATCAAAATATAATACATTGCATATCTAAATGGTCGTTTCCATTTAATACCTAAAGATTCGATGGCATACTTATTTTCTCTGCCAAACCATTCAATCAAAAAAAAGATAACTATTAAGCAGATAGTCTGAATTGTCAAGATTCTATTTTCAAAATAAGGTGAGGTAAAAAGTGATCTGGAAAATATTTTTGAAATATATCTTATTGCATCTCCAATATTAGCAGCCCTGAAAAATATCCATGCAAAAGCGGTCAAGCTAAACGTTATCGCCATTTGAAAGCATTCTTTTATATTCGGAAAAATTTTCCCTTTAGCTACAATATCAAGATTGCTTCGGTTAGTGTTAAATATAATAGATGGCATAATGTATAAGGCATTTAATAAACCCCACACAATAAAAGTCCAGTTTGCACCATGCCAAAAGCCACTTACTAAAAAAATTATAAATGTATTTCTAACTTTCATCCATGTTCCACATTTGCTCCCACCCAATGGAATGTATAAGTAATCTTTAAACCAGCTTGAAAGTGAAATATGCCACCGTCTCCAAAATTCAGCAATGTCTCTTGAAAAATAAGGGAATGCAAAATTTCTCAATAAATCAATACCAAAAAGCCTTGCAGTTCCCAAAGCAATATCTGAATAACCAGAAAAGTCGCCATAAATTTGAACTGTAAAAAATATAATACCTAACACAATTGTACTTCCCGAATAGTCTGCTGAATTATTGAAAATCAAATTCACATATTCTGCACACTGGTCAGCAATGACTACTTTTTTAAACAACCCCCACAAAATTTGTTTTAAACCGTCAACTGCTTTTGTGTAGTCAAAAGTTCTTTTTTTTTTAATTTGAGGTAAAAGATGAGTTGCCCGCTCAATAGGACCGGCAACTAACAAAGGAAAGAAACTAACAAAAACAGCATATTCAATAAAATTATTTTCTGCTTTTATTCTATTCTTGTAGACATCAATTACATAAGATAAACCGTGAAAAGTGTAAAACGAAATTCCCACGGGCAAGATCACTTTTAATGTCCATGGATTTATATGCAAGCCAAAGTTTGAAATAGCGTCTGCAAAAGATTGAGCAAAAAAGTTATAATATTTAAAAACGCCCAGAAAACCAAGATTTACAGAAATGCTTAACCAAAACCAAAACTTCTTAGTATTCTGATCCTTTGATTCAAACATTTTAATTCCTGTGAAATAATCTAATAGAGTTGAAAAAATCAAAAGGAATAAAAATCTCCAGTCCCACGAAGCGTAGAAAAAATAACTTGCGACAAGTAATAATATATTCTGAAACTTGAGTGATTGCCTTATAGCTAACCAATAAAGAATAAAAACTATTGGTAAAAATATCGCAAAGTTTGTTGAATTGAAAAGCATTCGGCTGGGTCTATCTTCTAAGATATTCTACCAATAGATATTAATGTTTGCGAACTTTCCCAGGGCGTTTCATCGAGAATCTTAAAACTAAATGGAATCCATTGATTAATAAGTTCCATGAAGGCTTTACGTGATAATCTTGTCAATCCATAAATGTTTTTTCCCGCCAAACTTCCCGATGTCTCGGTAAAAATATCTTCCTCACTACTAGTTGTATAATTAAAAAGATTTTCCTCAGAAGGCAAAAAATGATGTATGGAAATACACAAAATACCGTTGAGTTTTATTAAAGCTCCAAGTGTTTGTAACCATTGAGCAAACAACTGTTTATCTAAGTGGGTAAATAATGAGCTACAAAGAACAAAATCGAATTGTTCCGTGCAATTCATATCCGATGGATTGGCGGAAGACACAAACCCTTTATAGTTAAATTGCTTTTTCTGAAATTCAACAGCACCTGTTTTAATTTCGGCAATTGTTATTTGTTCCTGGGGTAATAAATCTCTGAAATACCTGGAAACTCTGCCATGTCCTGAGGCAAAATCTAACAAACTTATATCAGCTGTTTTTGAAAAATATTTATTAAGAAGTACTTTAACCGTGTCAGCCTGTCTATAACCAGATGAAAAATATCCATGCAACGCCGCGTCGATAGTACCAGTATGGTATAGCCAAAACTGAAACATTAGATCATCTTTAGAAATCTGCAAAGGAACATTTTTATATTGGCCGGTTGAATTAATAACAGTAAATATTTTAGCGGCTCTTTCTTCCAACGGTAGAATCTCCGGCATGATTTCATAATTCAATATGATGACTCTTTTGAGACTTTTCTTCATCTCGTTCAAATCACTATATGCAGATGTGTGGGTAAGTAGCCGATCTATCTTAACAACAATTTTTCTTTTTATAGTTGCCAATAATCTGTTAGTCATTCAATATTAAATTTAGCTCAAATAAAGCAGTTAGAAGATCTTTGTGGTTCAAGATGAGCCGTGGTTGAAAAGCCGGGAGAAATAAAATTTAAAATAAAACAATCGTGGCAATCTTTTATGATAACACCATACCCATTTTACAAAATATTCCTCATAACCAATATCTGGTTTTTTTAACTTATTATGAGTTAATGGAAAACTCATTGCTGCTAAAGGGATATTCGCCAATGGATTTGAGGGGTCTTTTGTATGTGTTCCCTCACTATTAAAACCTATATTAGTTACCAGGTTTCGGTTTGGAATAATGGAGAGCTTTTTATTGTTTAACTGGTAATAAATCCATTGCCAGTCCCACCAGGTTACAATTTCACTATCTACCGTTTTATCAAATTTATCTTTCCAGTATTTGTACCAATGTATGTCAACATCAAAAACCTGCTGTCTCAATATTTTATAGACCTCGTACACATTCCTTTTACCATTTCGCCAGGTTGTCAATTCATAGTCAATTGACTGAACAGATCTTCTCCAGGTAGCCCACCCTGTCATATTCATGAATCTCGAATAAAAATACCCCGAATCACCCGACCTGTTGGCACCCATGTTTGATCCACAAATATTCAGGATTGATTCATCATCTTTATAGTAATCCAGCAATGATGTACAATATTCAAAAAAATCAGCCGACGGCAGACAATCGTCTTCTAAAATGATCCCGGCTTCAACATTTGAAAAGAACCAGTTGATGGCTGTAATCGGTCCCTTTGAACAACCTAAATTATCATCCTGGTATAGTCGTTGCACATTGCATTCCCAATCAATATCATTTAAGATTTCTCTTACTTTGTTGCATTGGTGTTCCTCTTCAGGTTGGTGCAACCGGGGCCCATCACAAGCGATATAAAGATTGGCCGGACGAACTAACCGGATAGCATTTAAAACCTGCGATGTTAAACCAGGCCTGTTAAAAGCAATTAGTAAAACTGGTTTAACCATTAATCAGGTACTTTTCCATTATTCTTATAATGAAAGGCTTTTCAAGCGTCGATGCAATATATGGGCTGGCATATTCACCTAAAATTCTGGACAATCTTAAATTAAAAGTGGGTTTATCGTCTGCTTTAAAATGAATTCGATATGCGGCATACAATGATTTTAATATATCCAGGTTACCTGCTCTTTTACCTGCCAGTTGCTCTTTGGGAAATATTTCGTTGTATGCCGTAAAATAAGATGACGCAGTATAATAAACCTGCTTTTTCAGATAAGTAAGATTGGCTTTTTTGCTTTCTATTAAATGGTTGATGTTTAAATGGGGAGATATGCCGGCGTATAAACCATTTTTAATTGTCAACAACACCATTTGAGTATCGCCGCCACTCGACAAAGATTTACCCACTCTATCCGATAGCGTGAGTGCCCCAGTTTCGTAAAGAGCTATATAATCAACAGCTATTTTTTTTGAAATAACCAACCCTGTGCCATGCGGATAACAATCCTGGTAGTCTTTTTTATTGCTAAATTTTATTTCACTGGCATATCGCAGCTGGAACAAATGCTTAAAATTCAAAATCCAGTTCTCAACGGGTTTTCCAAAAAACTCAACGGACACATTGCCAGGACCCCATGCACCCACCTGTGGATATTGGTTGACAAGAGATGCCGAATGCGAAAGATAATTTACAGCAGGCTCATTGTCATCATCAAAAAAAATTATCCAGTCAGCAGTTGCAAGTTTTATACCTGCTATCCGGGCATTGGTTAAACCTGGTTTGGATTCGGTGATTATACGCACCCTTGAATTTGAAACAACAAAATCCCTTACACTTTTTAATTCTGCTAAACTACCAGTTGAATTATTATCAACAATGATCAATTCCTGAATTAAACCTGGATTTTCAATTTGTTGCAACGCAGTCAATAAACGATTTAATAGTTGTTCATTGGGATTGTGAGTACAGATTATAATTGTGAATGCTAACAAAAAAACTTATTCAAAAAAATATATTAATAGTGTTTATAAGCAGAACGCCCGGTCAGTACAAGCCAGGCTGTATAGATAGGTAAATAGAAGCCTGCCTGGAAAGAATTTATCAGAAAGGTTAAGCATATTCCTGCACCTGGCTTGCTGGCTGCAAATCTGGCTGCCCACAGTTTATCCCGATGGTCCGCAAACTCAAATTCGCTGGCATACTTTTTTTTTATATACCCATATACCTGCACACCTTCTAAAAATAATAAGCCGGCTTTGTCAGCCGCAAATGATACGTTTTGTGTATGCCGCCGATACTGGTTATAATTCTCCTTCATCCTGAAAATATTTCCCTGCTCCATTAGCTTTACCCAAAATAACCAATCGCCACAATATTTTTTACCAGTTATGCCCCTGGCAAGCGGCAGTACAATTTTATCTTTTTTAAAAAGTACGGCGCTGGCATTATATATTTCATTTCCAAAAAGCATGTTAGCAATAATAAAATCTTTTCCGGTGGTAAGCTTTTCTTCAGCCCCTATCATATCCGTATCTAATTGAATCCCTTCACTATTGATCCAACGGGATCCACATTGTACCATACTCAGGTTGGCATAATTATCAAATTTTAACACGGCCTGCTCTAAAAATGATGCATCCATTATGTCATCACTTTCAGCTATCCAAACCAGGGAGGCTTTTGCCAATGCCAGGCCTTTTTCCCATTGTTTAAATGTACTGCCGCTATTGTATTTGTTATATTCAATTTTACTTACTACCGGGTTGTTGCGATATTGTTCAATTACCTGGCGGCTATTGTCAGTTGAGCAATCATCTAAAATTATCAATTCAAAATCCTGGCAGGTTTGCTGCAAAACAGAATCTATTCTTTGTTTCAGGTAAATAGCATGATTATAATTTGGTATAATTACTGATACTGCAGGTAACACTTCGGATAGGTTTTTCATATACTAAAGCCCTTTCAATTTTTGGGTAACTTTCCTGTATATTTTTATTAACCGTGTTTTACTGCTGGCGGATACCGGCTTTTGATCTTTATTATTAATAACTTTTTCCAGAAAATCCCCTACCCGTAATTTCATTTGTTCATAGGTAGCCGCATCTGCTGATTGCTTTGTAGCTGTAAGTATCTCTACTGCTTTTGTTTCATCTGCATCAATTTGTAACACATACCCGGCGGCATCTTCATAAGTTTCAAAATCATGCACATTTATAAAACTGGCCGTATTAAAATCTTTGGATATTGCCGGGTTACCAAAATAAATTGGAATACAATGCATGGCCATGGGTTCCATAATTTTTTCGGTTGTATATCCGGGATACCCCGCATTTTCAAATGAAATTACAAAGCGGTAATCTTTAATAAATTCGGTTTTGTCTGCTACTGAATGCCCGATATTATTCAAATACCGCCCACCGGAATCTACCCGTTTCATTTTATTAAGCACTTCAAAAAAATGAATACGATCGGTTGCATTTGGGTTTGATACTAACATACAACAGAATTTTGTTTTGGAACGCCACTGCAGCCTTGCTTCTTCCATATTAAGTGGCCGCTCAACAGAAAGATGGTAACCGTGCCTTTCGTAATACAAATAATACAATGGTAGCCGCAGGTGTTGCGGCTTATCACTAAAGTCAAAGCTCAAAGCATAATCGCATTCCGAAAAATCAGGACGGTTGTTTTCACTGGCATAAAAAACCTTGATACAATTGTATTGCCGGTAGCTATTACCATAGCATGAATAAAATAAAATTTCTGGCTGCTCAGTTATTTCTACATTAAACGATTGGCTCAACAGGTTGAAAAAGAAATTATCAGTCTTATCAAAGTCTTCCCAAAAGTCGGTGAAATTGATTTTTATGGTAGCTGTAGGTGTAATGTGCAAACTTGTGAGTTGTTGATGTTAGGTGGATAGCTTAACTTTTGCAATTAAGTTTCCGGCAAAAACATCCATATCTGCTAACTGCCGCTTAAAAGCTTTATAGTACAACCGGCCTAACTTACTACGCAGGTTAAAATTATCTTCAAAATAAATTACCAGATGGTATATGATAGTAATGAAATATTTAAGTTTAATGCCGGGGAAATACTTTCGGCCTCTTAACACAAATTGCAAATAGTCTTTTTTACTTTTTAACAAGCTAAGGCAAAGGCTCGCAAAATACATAAAGGCGCTCCAAAATGTTAATTGCTCTTTATCTGTAAGTGTAACCCGATGTTCTTTCATGAATGACATTTGCCAAAGGTAGAATTCAAGTTTTTGAAATAAAATACCTCTTTCATTATTTATATTTACCCGGGCACTGATTCTGCTTTCGTGATTTCTGTGATAACAGTCTGGTTGCAGGTTTAAAAATTTTTTGTAATTGGCCCCGTTTAATAATAAACGCAGGTGCAGATCAAAATCCTGCCAAAATTTTAAATTTTCCCTAAATCCTTCATTTTGCAGTAATACATTTTTTTTATAAATAACAGACGATGTTTGCCAAACTGCATCTGTTTTTAAAAACCGAATAAGATCACTTTCTTCTGTTGCAATATTCCACAAAAGATTAAGGTCATGCGTTGTTTCGTTGAATATAAGAATTGGAAAAACCAGGAAATCGCTTGCTTCATTTTCCAGAAAATATTTTACCCTTACCGAAATACAGAAGTTAGCCAACAGGTCATCCGAATCGAGAAAAATTACAAGGTTGCCGGTACATTTTTTTAAGCCATAATTTCTACAGGCGGGTGCACCTTGTTGCTGTCCCTGCATTTTATAAATTAAAATTCTATTGTCGCTGATGGCAAGTTCCTGCAGCATCTGCCATGTACCATCTGTAGAACAGTCATCTACCACCAGGCACTCCCAGTTTTTATAATCCTGCGCCTTAACAGATTCAATTGCTTTTACCAGCAAGGATGCACGGTTAAAAGTTGGTATAATCACTGAAACTTTTGGTGTTGATGTCATTTAGATCCGAAACTCATTATTTTATTTTGTGCAAATAAAGATATCCTCACCTTTTAAAAAGCCGTATCGAAACAATTCATTGGCAGTAAATGATTCGGTGTATTTAATTTGATTTACAATAAATCCGGCAGCTTCCAGCCTGAGTTTATAATCATTGCCATATACCCGTACATGGTCGTTTTGTCCAAAAGCCAGCTCTCTTTCTTCAGGTTTTGTTATTGTGAAATCCTCGTAAGTTGTAGCCCTGCTGATATCTAATGGCACCTGCAACATTGCCCACCCACCTGGCTTTAGCACCCGCCTTAATTCCTGCATGGCTTTCGCATCATCGGGAATATGTTCCAGCACATGTGAACAATAAATTACATCAAAATTATCATCGGGCAGGTCTATTGCAGTAATGTCAATATTAATAGTGCCTGCAGGATATAAGTCGGGATATTCATCTCCAAATTTTGCGCATGGCACATAATCAATATTATTGCTTTGGCTAAATTTGCGATAGAATATTTCCTCTGGAGCTACATGTAATAGACGCTGCTTTTTATCTGTCGTAAATAAATTTGTCTTGTGCAACATGTAATGCCAATGGAGGCGGTGGCGCTCAAAAGACCAACAATTTGGACAAATTGCATTTGGTCTTTTAATAATGCCATAAGGAAGAAAGGTAATAAATTTCTTATTACAACAAACACATTCAACGTTATCCCCAATTAAAGCAATGGACAAAGCTGTAGGAGTATTTGACTCTTTTTTTTGTTTAATTAATTTTCGAATTATACTTTTTATTTTATTCTTAATAAACATTTATATTTATTTATTTATCCTCGCTATCTAAATTCGTAAAAAACATTTCAAAATACTCAATTTAGAAACCTTAAATCTTTGCCAGAAAATACGAGAAACCTGATTCAAAAAAGGTATTCTTTTTGTAACCCTCATTTTTATATGTAGCGCATAATAAACAATAAGATCTTTACTTAAAATTTCAAAAGGTCCATACCTCGATTTCTTAAACATTCCACTCATTTGCCATCTACTAATTCGGTCCATTTCGGTTTCTTGCCTTATTTCCCTTCTAAAAAAAGCAATATTCTTTGTTTCGTAAATAGTACCATATAAAGGTGTGATCATTAGTATTAATAAATCAAAACCCATGATATGCTTCAAGGGTATTTTTTTTAGCTTTTCGGTTACAAATATTCCATGGATAGCTGTGCAATATCCGATATTATTTAGTACTTTTTCGATACCTTTTAAATAAGACAATCCCTGAGTATCAATATCTGAATCCATTGAAGCCCCTTTCGCATCATTTGTGTCAATGGCTAAAGATTTTGGATATACCAAAGCCGCATTTCTATTATTTTCGAGGATGTCAATAGCTTCTGAAAAATAGTTAATATCAAGAATATCATGGGCCCCAATCCATGCGAAATATTTGGAGTTACAAGAATCAAGCGGCTTTCTCCAGTTATCTACAAAAGTTGCCTTTTTAATCCCTCTTAAAATTTCAAATCGCATGTCTCCTTTAATGAATTCTTCAGCAATATTTAGAGTATTATCTGTAGAAAAATCATCACATATCAGTACTTTAAAATTTGAGAAATTTTGCGATGCAATAGATGATAACGTTTTAAAAATATATTTTTCTTCGTTAAATGCAGGCACTCCAATTGTAAGTAATACTTTATTCATTTAAATATAGCCTCTATCTAAATTTATATCTGCACGGTTTAAACTTTCGTTAAACAAAATTTGGTTTATCATTTCCACTACATCTTTTGTTTGAACCAATTTGTTGTTCTGCATTCTGTCTGTGTGCTTTTTTACAAAATCGGGGGTCATTGTATTTTGCACCGGAGAATCTTCTACTAATCCTAACGTCAATTGGTTAAATCTTATTTTTGGGCAAAAGTTTGCAAGGCTCTGGATTAAGCCTGTAATAGCTGATTTTGCAGCAGCATAAGTTGGATCATAACTACCTTTTCGTTTTGCTATAGAAGACAAAAATATGACACAACAATTTTCATTCATAAAATTTTTCAGCCCCTTAATTAACAAGAGAGGAATAGTAACATTGATATCCATCATTAATCTACTATGTTCGTAAGTTGTGTCAACTAAATTGTATCGAGGATTAATACCTTGGCAAAATAATATTCCATCTATACGAAAATCGATTTTTTTAATAAATGTCTCTACCTCTCTATCACAAGAAAAATCTAGTGTCAAACCATCAATTCCTTTCTTTGTAACATTTATAATATTATAGTTATCAGAAAATCTTTCAAAAAATGCCTTTGCTATATGACTATTTCCACCAAAACAAAGAATAGTATTTTTTGAAGATCCCATATTTAATTATTTGACAAAAATTGCAACAAGAGCTTGCGCACCTTTATTAAAAATCTTGCTTACAGAACAGGTTTGAAAGCCCAAAAGTCTAGATAAACTAATAAATTTTTTCTTTGTATATCCATTATAATGGTATTGCCCCTCTCCGTTTTGATTGCCAAAAAAGTGAGTCGTTATCATACCCCATCTATGTTCAATAGACCTTCCATTTCCAAAATAATGATCCGCATGTCCTTTTTGATAGAACGATTTAAAGTCATCTTCAGCTTTTAAAAATTGCTCACAAAGCCATTCCATATCTGGGACTTCACAAATTAATTTTCCGCCTTTTTTAAGAACCCTATAACTTTCTTTCCAAAACTTTTCTTCATCTTCAAATTTAATATGTTCGGCCACATGCTCAGAAATAATTTCATCTACAGTTTCATCACCATAGGGCAAATTAAGAATATCTATATTCTCTACTCCGGGATGTACAACATAAGCGTCAATATTAATATACCCATTTTTTATATTTTTACCGCTTCCTAAATGCAATTTCATATTTTAAATCTTTTTGTGATTTTTTTTCCTTGAATTTTATGTTTGATTTCTAAAGCGACTTGCATGCACGTTGTGAGCTTACCAGAAAGTATAGAGAAATAATTTGGTATATTCTCAAACGTAGAAATCTCGGTAAGCCTTGCATCATCAGTATTTTTAAAAACAGTTCTTGTAGTTCTGTTATATTGCAAATGAGTAACTTCACTTAAAAAAGGCATGAACAACTCCGATTCACGATAAATATTTTTGATCATTTCTGAAGATAGTTCTACATATTGTTTTTCAAAATATGGATTAAGCTCTGATAGCTCTGATGCTAATATTGATTCTTTTACATGATATAATAAGAACTCGTTTTCCGTATTCCCATAAGGCATAACTGAACAAAATTTACCATCCATAATTGTCAACCCTGTAGCTACATGAGAAAAACTAAATTTCGGGATAAATACGTCTTCAAATAAAAGCATTTTACTTTCAGCTCCCAACATTCTATTGATATTATTTATATTAGAATAAGTTGCATTGATGACAATATCATAGCAACTTGTTTCATTATTTATCATCACTTCAAATTGTCCATCATGCCTCAAATGTATTGAATTGCATCGTTTGTTTAGGACGACATTTACTCCTGACCTGGCAAGCTGCTGCTGTACTGTTGTTTTTATTGAGTTATAGTCCCATACAGGTTCAGGAACCCGAAAGGATGAACTAATCACTTCTTTATTCAACAAATTTTTTTCTGGATACTCTTCCTCATAACCAATACCCACCTTGTTACAAAAATCTATAAATTGCTCTGGCGTAGTTGCGCTTCCACTCCTTGCAATTGCATAATAGTTGGGAAATTGATAACGAACCGAGTTTCCGAAAGTAAAAAGAAAAGATAAAAGGCCCTCAATACTTTGTTCAGCTGTTTCTATACTTCTTAGGTAATGATACCCTAAATGAATCCTATTGTGATTTACAAAAGATGCTCTTACCATTATATCATTACTTTCTTCAATTAGATCGACAGTATTATTTTTGTCTGCTAAAGTAAAAGCTGCAGTGCTTCCAAATAAACCACCTCCGATAATTAAAATTTTCATATAAAATTCAGTCGACTCGTTACGGAAATTCAATCAAGGCTTAAATAGTAAGCCTTGCCCGGTAGGTAGTAATAAAACTTGAAGATTTTTACTTAGGGCAAATTCATCGTGTACAATTTTTTGTTCTTCATATCCATTAAATCCATAATCGTCAAATACAATCACTGCTCCAGAGCTGAGCTTATCCCAAAAATAATTTAAAGCATGTTCTTCCGGGATCGCACTATTCATATCCAATGACAAGAAGGCTACTTTGGATATTTCAACTTTTTGCAGAGATTCCGGAACGATTCCTTTAACCAGCTTTACATTATCATAATTGATAAAATTATTTGAAGCTTCTTCAAAATAATCTTCTTGATATCTATAATATGCAAATTCTCTTGTTTTTTCCTTATCGGAAGAATGGTCTTTTGACAAACCGTTAAAAGTATCAAAGAGAAAGTATGTTTTATTTAATTTTTCAAACTGAGTATAGCTTATTACAGCTTTTGCAAAACCTCCCTTGAAAACTCCACATTCTACAAAATCTCCTTCCAAGCAAACACCTTTGCTAGCTGCCCAGCATATAATATAAGTTCTCCAATACATTTTCGGTGCAAGAAGAAATTTTTCTGCTTCGCTAAAGGCATTTATAAACCTCTCATCTGTCATAAAATCATGTTTATGCATTGTAGCAAGACCATCATGAAAATATGGAAACTCGGGATAATTTGAATTTGATTTTTTATTTGATGACGGCAATAAGTTCGGATGCAGAAACACACCTATGGCTCTTTTAAGTCTGATTGGAAGAATGCCTTTAATTATTGTTTTAATACCCATCTTGAACTATTGTTTGTTTATATATTTTATTGATAATTGAGTAAACTGAATTCGGCCCCACGAATTATGCCAAACAGATGTATTGGATTTATATGAATTATTATCTTCTGAGATGATTTCGAACTTAAGGGTTCGCTGTAAAACATCATAATTCTTATAGCCGGTATTCTGATTTCCCATGCCAACCGAAATAGCTATATAGTAATTACCCGGTGCTAGTTTATGGTCTTCTAAGGTGATTATTGCCGAATTTACCTGTTCTATATCTTTTACCTTAAACTCACTACTAAATGAACTGCCTACTGCATTGTCAAGATAATCAAATATTGTAATGCTGAATCGAATAACTTGGATTTTGCTTAGTATCTTAAAATTAACTACGAACGACAAATCAGTGTTATAAACAAATTTGTTTGTCTCTTTAAAACTCATTGAGTTTATTTTTACCGAGTATCCACTATCCCCATCTCTTTTCAATTGGGATGTGTCGATAAATAATTCGTTATTATTAAAGGTTGCTAGTTTTACGTATTCATTCAATACCTTTTCAGTTTGCTCTTTCATGACAAATAATCCATTATGGATTAACATACAGTTGTTTGTTAATTGATTAATTGCAGACATGTTATGACTAACAAATAAAACCGTTCTGCCATCGTTAGTACTCACATCCTTCATTTTTCCTAAAGCCTTTTTCTGAAACTCGGCATCGCCTACTGCCAACACTTCATCTACGATTAATATTTCTGGTTCCAGGTGGGCTGCAACTCCAAAAGCCAGGCGCACATACATACCACTGCTATATCTTTTTACAGGGGTATCTATGTACCGTTCAACTCCGGAAAAATCTACAATCTCATCAAACTTACTTTTAATTTCCTGTTTCGTCATACCCAGTATGGCGCCGTTTAAAAATATGTTTTCACGGCCACTCAATTCGGGGTGAAAGCCCGTACCTACTTCAAGCAAGCTGGCTACCCTGCCTTTTATTTTTACACTACCTGTTGTTGGAGTAGTTGTTCTGCTAAGTATTTTAAGCAGCGTACTTTTACCGGCACCATTTCTACCAATAATTCCCAGTACTTCACCTTGTCGCACTTCAAAGTTGATATCTTTCAAGGCCCATACATATTCGCTGTTCCCTTTTATAGTGCGGTCGTTGGTTTCTCCTATCATAAGGTAGGGATCTTCTTTGCCACGCAAGCGCTGCCAACTTCGGTTTAAGTCATGCGCCAGGGAACCTGTACCCACTGAGCCAAGCCGGTATTGCTTGGAGAGGTTTTCTACTTTTATTACTATACTCAAATGGTTAATTATTTAAATGATTATCCGTGCACAGCAGGAGTAATGCGAATGATATCTCTTTTAACTGTAACGACAGCTTTATTGCCAAATGCACTGATCACATTTTTAATATCTTTTACAGTAGGATAATCATTTTTGCCGTTAAAACATCTTGCGTCATCTATCAATATTACATGTCCTTTTATGGGATGGGCAAGTATAGCTTGCAGCTCTTCAATAACCGGTGTATTTTTATCTCCTTTTGCGGTAACAATATATTCCTCTCCAATAAAAAATTCTGACGAATAATGTCCATCCAGCCAAAAGAGGCAAGGTTCATTAATAGTTGTTAGTAAACCTGGTAACAATGCTCCGCTATCGCCCTGTATGATGGTAATATTGGGCTGGCTCCTAAACCGGTTTTTTGCCTTTAATGCCAGCTCTTCACTTAATTCAAATGAAATCAGTTTGTCAAAATCATGCTTGAACTGCTCAATTGTATCTCCTAAAAAAGTGCCGGTTTCTATAAATGTATGGAGACCAAATTGCTTTTTATAACCCAGATTTATTTGCCGCTTTTCTTCATAAGGTGGTATTACCAACTTATCCTTAAAGACTAAATAGCGTTTCTTTATTTTGGCGAAATAGATATTTCTGACCCGCCATGAAATTTTTTCTAATAAATTCATAATGATACGCCAGTAGATAAATTTAAAACACGATTTTTAGTGGGCTGTTGAATTGTAGTGAAGGCCACGATGTTTTCAATGAATATTTTTGCAAAATTTGGTAGCTCATCAAATTTACTTATAACATCCTGACGGGTCATTCCCAGTATGGCACCATTGGGAAAAATGTTTTCTCCTACATTGAATTTCGGATGGAAACCTGTGCCTACTTCTAACAAAATTGCTACCCGGCCTTTTATTTTTACACATCCCGTAGCAGGTGATGTAGTACGGTTTAATATTTTTAGCAAGGTGCTTTTACTTGCGCCGTTTCGTCCGATGATACCGACCACTTCTCCCTGCTTTACACCAAAGTTGATATCCTTTAATGCCCACACACATTCACTGTTTTATTGCCACTTTATGGATAGTAAATGACCTGTTTATTGATTTTCAAAGAGTTATTAGGTCTGTAAAGACCAATACACCACCCGTTCAATCGGTTATTTGTCAAATGGTTAGCATAATTCGCCAAATGATGGGCATCATTTAGCAAAAAATAAAAGGAACCTGGTAAATTGTTCTCCTTGTTTGAGCAATTTCGCTCATGATTTGATGAATTTGGCTGTTCATTCACTGCATAATCTACTTTACCGGCCAGATAAGGAAAGTAATTTGCCAGATGGTCACCTACACTTACCGCATTTTGGCTGCAATCCAACAAATACCGGTCTCGGCTTGCCGAATTATTTTGATTGCGTTGCAATAAACAACCAGTTGTTCCGTTTTTTATATACAGTTTAATCAATATTTGTCTTTCAAAAATCATTTGTTATGAGAACTCCAACCGTAAAATATTATTTTGTACCGCTTACCGATAAAAACTTTGCTGTTGCAGCAGGGCATATTTTACAGTGTATGAAGGGTAATGTCGCTTTTCCCAGTCCATCTCCGGCACTGCCGCAGTTAACAGCACTATTAGCAGCTTACAGTGCGGCAATTGTTGCGGCCAATAATGGTGACCGGCTTCAAATTGCCATAAAAAAAGCTGCCCGCAATCAACTCCAGCAACAATTGTCGCGGTTGGCCCTTTATGTGATGCAAGTGGCGGATGGCAGCGAAACTATATTGATCAGCAGTGGGTTTCCGCTGGCTAAAAAACCAGAGCGACTTAGTATTGAACAACCTGGTGCAGTAACACTCTGCAACGGCATCACCAGTGGTCAATTGATAAGCTGTATAAAAGCAGTCAAGGGCGCCAAATGCTATACCCACGAAATAGCCGAAAGTGAAACCCCCGACAATGCTCAATGGAAAGGATACAGCAGCAGCCGTCGAAAATTTACTTTTAACAACCTTGTTCCCGGCCGCAAATATTGGGTAAGAGTTGCGGCCCTTGGCACCGGGGAGCAGATGGCATATAGTGCGTTGGGGTATCAATGGGCGCAATAAATACTTGTTTAATGTATGTTGAATGACGAAATATTATGTTGAATGTTGAATGTTAAATGATGAATGATGAGTGATGCATTTCCATTCATAATTCATAACTCATATTTCATATTTCCCTTCTAAACTGTGTCCATAAAACTTCGTTCCACTTTACTGAAAATGAGCACCCCTGCAAATAAGCAAACTGCAATTACACCGGCACTATATAACAAGCCTGTTAAATCGACCGTACCCACACCAAAAAGCGCAAAGCGAAATGCTTCTACAATCGGGGTCAATGGGTTCCAGGCTATCCAGGCATAAAAGCTTTTGTCTTTTAAAAAGGATAGAGGATAGGCCACTGGTGTGGCATACATTAATAATTGTACGGCAAAACCAATCAATACGGTAAAGTCGCGGTACTTGGTGGTAAGTGATGAAATAATAATACCCAAACCTAAACCCAGGCCCGACATCATTAATACCAGTAAGGGAATAAACAGCCAGCTTACCCCAAAATGAAAATGATGATTTTTAAAGCCAAACCAGGCCATTGCAACCAGCAGCAAACTAAACTGGATGCCAAACTTTACCATATTGCTCATGACGGTGCTCAACGGTATAATGAGACGGGGGAAATAGACCTTTCCAAAAATTCCGGCATTGGCTACGAAAGTGTTGCTGGTAGCGGTTAAGCAGGCACTGAAATAGTTCCAGATACTTATGCCACTCATATAAAATAATACCGGTTCAATACCATCCGTAGGAATATTGGCAATCTTACCAAACACCATTAAAAAAACGATGGTTGTAAAAATGGGTTGTATAAAATGCCAAAGCGGCCCTAGGATGGTTTGCTTGTATTGTGCAGCAAAATCCCGTTTTACAAATAACCAAAGCAGGTCGCGGTAACGCCATACTTCCTTTAAATTAAGGTTGAACAATGATCCTTTAGGTTCCAGTACCAGGTCCCAATGTTCTGGTTCGTTATTTATCAAATCCTGCAATTGGTTTAGTTCGTTTGTTTAAAAATTATTTTATCAGCTTTACCAGTGTTATGTCACGCACTAAGTGGTGTATTGATTTGCTGGATGTCCCGGTGAGTCACCCCCAAAGGGTGACTCACCGGGACATCAGTAGTATCTTCCTCAGGTTATCTTTATACACCGGGTAACTAAATTTATCCATCACAGTCTGTCGTTGCGGAACATAAGCCGCGGTGTCGTTGATTACTTTTGTAATGGCAGCAGTAATTTCATCCAGGTTATCCGGGTCAACCAATAAACCAAATTTACCATTATGCAACGCATCTACGGAGCCATCTTTATTTCCTGCAATAACAGGTTTTCCATAGTACATGGCTTCTATAAATACAATGCCAAAGCCTTCCTTTTTACTGGGCATAATATAGATATCTGCTATGCTATAATGGGCGCCTACTTCTTCCTCGGGAATAAAGCCGGCAAAGATTACCTGTTGTTGCAGATCAAGGCTGGTAATGATGTTATCGATCCTTTGTTTCTCAAGCGTATCATACTTACCAATCACCAGGTATTTTATATTGGGTGTAGTTTTCTTTATTTCGAATAAAGACTGCAACACATTATCATAGCCCTTGTATTGCTCACGGGAAGATAACCTGGTTAAGGTAATCAGTACAATGTCCTGGGGTTGCAATCCATATCGTTGCATCAATGCCGCATCTTTATCCAGGCTTTGCGGTACCGGTAAAAATGGATCAAGACAATTATTCAGCACCACGCATTTTGCAGGCGATACACCATGTATCACTACTACTTTATCCTGTGTAAAACGACTTACTGCTACCACCTGGTCACATTTTTTCAGCATAATATTTTTCATTGCAGGTAGCCTGCCCCATATTTCAACACCGTGGGCCAATAAGATCAGCCTGGTTTTAGGGGAAAATAATTTGATGATATACCCCGCAAGCAACAGGTTAATATGACTCAATATTACCACATCACTATTCATCCCCTTTTTTATGGCGGCCGACATAAAGCGCAACTTATCTTCACCAAAACCGCCAAAAACAGTTGCCGGAAAATACTTTTCATCCAGGTCTGCAAGCTTGTCATACATCGACATTACTTGCAGTGAACTGCCTGGCTGCTCCTTGCTTAATTCGTACAATGCCTTGCCCACAGAACGGGAAACCTTTTCTATACCGCCGGTAGCAGAGAAAATACGAAGCGTTAAAAATAAGGTACGATCAGGCAATGTGCTGCTGGTGTTTGGTGATTAATACGGCCGTTAAGTATTGCGACCAATGCATTTCGCCGGCAATGAACCGTTTGTAATAACCATTTTTATCATTGACTGTGATGCTTTTGGCAAATTCGTTGTTGGCAAACCAATCCCTGAAAGGAAAAGAGAAGCCCATTTTAGGCCGGTTCCAGATAGGTTCCGGTAATATATCTTTAAAGGCATCTATCAGCATTTGTTTGCCGTTGTTGCCCTTGTATTTTTCACTGGAGTGAATATGCAGTGCCAGCCTGATAAAATTGGCGTCCAGGAAGGGAACTCTTATCTCCAACCCGTGTGCCATGCTCATTACATCTGCATCCCGCAACAACTGGTTTTGCATATACATATTGCCTTCTATCCAACTTGCCTGGTTGGGCGGAGTAAGGTGATTGATATTGGTAAGCCGGGGCTGATCGGCCAAAATTTTCCAGATCTCCTTTTCATGTGCCCCCAGGTTAACCGCAATTTCATGTGGAGTAAACTGGCCCCTTAAAAAAAGAAACCTTCCCACCGGTCCACCCAGGCTGAGGTAAGCAAGCCTGCGCATTTTTTTAGAACCACTAAACCTGCCTGCCCTTAATACCGATTTGGGTAATTGCTCAAAAAACAATGCGGCCTTAATCCGCTGAAAGGATGGATAGCCGCCAAACAATTCGTCACCCCCAATACCACTTAACACAGCTTTTAACCCGGATTCCCTGGCATATTTGCTGATAAACCAGGTATTGATGCCATCACTTCCCGGCAGGTCCATGGCATCAATAATGGAAGGCAGGTATTCATGAAAGGAAGCTTCTTTTAACAGGTGCTGGTGGTGATTGCAGGATAAATTTTGATGTACAATATCCTGGTATTTTTTCTCGGAGAAGCGGCTGTCTTCAAAATACAGCGATAAGGTATTTAATTGTTGCTGATCTTTTTGCGCCAGCAGGGCGATGATGCTGGAATCGAGCCCGCCACTCAGGAACACCCCGATGGGTGCATCTGCCAGCAAATGCCGCTTTACTGCTTTTTGCAGGGTCTCTTTTACCAGGGAAATGGCTTCTTCCCTATCTGTAATTTTCTCCAGGTAACTATACCGGTTAAATGCCGTTGCATGTATGCGGCCATTGGCAACATTGTATTGCAGGTAGGTGCCTTTTTCGAGTGGATGCACTTTTTGCAAGGTGGTAACAGGCTCAGGCAGGTGTCCATAAGCCATCAGGTAAACGGGCCAGTTGGGGTTGGCCTGTTGCAGGTAAGGAACCAATTCCAACGCCTTTACTTCGGAAGCAAATGCCAGCCCTTCTTTTGTGATGGCAAAATATAGTGGCTTAATACCTGAGGAATCTCTTACCAAAAAAATGTCCTTGGTATGTGCATCCCACAAAGCAAAGGCATACATGCCATTGAAGCGTTGAAATGCCTCTACCCCCCAGGTGTAAAATGCTGCCAGTATTACTTCAGTATCGGTAGCGGTATTAAAATGGCAACCTAAATTCTGTAATTCAACTTTTAATTCAGGATAATTATATAATTCGCCGTTGTAAGTGATCCAAAACCGCTCAAGTTGGTAAGGCATGGGTTGGTGACCGGCGCTGCTTAAATCGATGATGGACAGGCGACGATGTCCCAATACCAGGTGATCCCGTGCAGATGTATAAAATCCTTCATCATCCGGTCCGCCTGCTTTTAGGAGCGTACACATGTCCTTAACCATCGGTTCAATAGAACTGGCGGGTAGGCTGCGGTTAACGATTCCGGCAATCCTGCACATTAGTTTAGCCGGTTATGCATTTGGGTGAGCAGCATGTTTTTTGTTGATATAGTAATCGTACCTGCCGGTAAAATCGGCATAGGTTTTTTTGATACCGTCCTGCAGACTTATTTCAGCCTTCCATCCTAAGGCATTGATACGATCGACATTCATCAGTTTACGGAAAGTGCCGTCGGGTTTGGAGGTATCAAATACCAGCTCGCCTTTAAACCCGGTGGCGTCTTTTACCATCCCGGCAATTTCAGCAATGGTATTATCGTGCCCTACCCCAATATTTACAATTTCGCTGCCTTCGTATTCCTTCATCAAAAAAACACAGGCTTTGGCGGCATCATCCGAATGTAAAAACTCACGAAGTGGCGTACCGGTACCCCAAACCGTAACTGTTGGGTCATTGTTAAGGGTGGCTTCATGAAATTTACGTATGAGTGCCGGTAGTACATGCGAGTTCTGTAGATCGTAATTATCACCCGGTCCGTATAAATTGGTTGGCATAGCACTGATAAAGCGGCAACCGTATTGCTTTTTGTAATACTGGCACATTTTAATACCTGCTATCTTGGCGATGGCATACGCTTCATTGGTAGGTTCCAGCGGTCCGGTAAGCAGGTAATCTTCCTGCAAGGGTTGTGGGGCGTTTTTGGGATAAATACAACTGCTGCCTAAAAACAATAATTTAGTTACTCCCGTACGGTAGGCTTCATGTATGATATTATTCTGTATGCAGAGGTTGTCATAAATGAACTCGGCCGGATAAATATTATTAGCGTTGATACCGCCCACTTTAGCTGCTGCAAGAAACACATAGGCCGGCTTTTCCTGCTCAAAAAATGCTTTTACCAAATTGTGATCCCGCAGATCGAGTTCTGACGATGTACGGGTAACCAGGTTGGTATAGCCCATAGTTTGTAATAACCGATAGATGGCTCCACCCACAAGGCCCCGGTGACCGGCAACGTAGATTTTATCTCCTTTATCCATGATAGTTTAATGTCTTTATTTGAAGTTGTTTGAAGTTTCTTTTAGTTCGAAACAGCTTGCCTATGTCTGATGTATGATGGCTGATGTCTGATTTCCTTTAGTTCGAAACGCCTTGCCTATGTCTGATGTATGATGGCTGATGTATGATTTCTTTTAGTTTGAAACGCCTTGCCTATGTCTGATGTATGATGGCTGATGTGTGATTTCTTTTAGTTTGAAACAGCCTGCCTATGTCTGATGTATGATGGCTGATGTGTGATTTCTTTTAGTTTGAAACAGATTGCCTATGTCTGATGTATGATGGCTGATGTATGATTTCTTTTAGTTTGAAACAGCCTGCCTATGTCTGATGTATGATGGCTGATGTGTGATTTCTTTTAGTTTGAAACAGATTGCCTATGTCTGATGGCTGATGTCTGATTTCTTTTAGTGCGAAACGCTTTGCCTATGTCTGATGTATGATGGCTGATGTCTGATTTCTTTTAGTTTGAGGCAGCCTGGTATTTCTGATTTCTGATTTCTGATTTCTGATTTCTTTTAGCGCGAAACGGCCAGGTTATTGCCGACGCTTTAGTTATTTTTAATTATTTATATTTTATTAATAATTTAATTTTCAATGAATTATAAACTGTATCTTATTATAAATATCAGTTTATAATTCAGTTTTTGTAAATAACACGAGCGATCTTTTATTTGAGAAGGCTGTAGCTTTATATATTTATCATTCCTTTCCTAATTTTCCCTCTATTATATTTATCAACCAATTGAAATACAATAAATTAGTACCATTTATTGGAATTTAAAATCCAGTATATATTAAAAATATTAGCAGGTATTTTATCATTATTAGTTGTAACACTTATTATTGAACACGTTAGTAAAAGTTGCCTTCAATTTATTACGAATGATAAACACTGAGGTATTTTAGCTAAACGCTGAACATTCATATAGGCCGGTACTTTGCAACAGCTGCCTACAATTTAATTCCAACAAACTCTGCATTTTAAATCAGACATCAGCCATCAGACATAAAAATGAAGAAGTACAAATTATTAAAAAGACTCTACACCTGCTCACCATCCAAACCCAACATCATGCATTTACTATGAACCATAAACTATCAACTATGAACTTAGTGAGCCCTATCCAAATCGACCAACCATGCATTTCAAAGGCATCCGCCATCATATGTCAGCCATAAAAATCGGCTCCAGGTTCTTTTTGTCAAAATGCGCACTCAACTGCAGCCCCAGTGAATCAATCCTCACCTTTGCCTTGTTGCCTTGTATTTCCAGGAGTATTCCGTGATAATTCATCATGATCCCCTGTTTGATCCTTACCCTGGAATTGACGGAAAGCCTGGAAACATCCTCTACTTCTATATTACTAAACTCGTTTAGAAATTTGCGGATGGTGTAGATGTCCTCATCTTTAATGCGTGCAGGTTTGCCCAGCCAGTAAACAAAATTGAGCACCCCGTTAACCTGTCTGAGGTCCCACTTCTTTTCATCCTGTACACGCACAAAAACGTAGGATTTGAAGATGGGTTCTAATACTACCTTTTTCCGATCGCTCCACTGTTTTACTACTTTATTGAGCGGACAGTAATTTTCAATGCCCCTTTCTTCCAATAGCGTTGCTACTTTTTTCTCCCAGCGTGGTTTTGTATATATCGCAAACCAATACAGCTTATTTTCGTCCATAAACATAGCTTCGCTTTCCTCAGTCACAGGTAAAATTGACTGAAGCAGCGGTTTTTTAATTTTTTTAATGCGCTCAATATAAAATGACTCGTTTTATTACATGAATTTTAAAAGCCAATTACACGGATTGTTACACTTATTGATGAATTAGTGTAATTTGTAATAATTAGTGTAATAATAAATTTAAGTCAAAACATATCTAACATAGCACCCCGTTGATCTGATATTTATCGTCCGTTAAATGATAAAAACCAACTCAATTAACTTCATTTTAATTCGCTTCTATTTTCATTAGGTAGGACTAAGAACCAGTTTACAAATTAGCCAAAATCAATTCACTATCATCTTTCCAGGTAACCTAAGTTAATAATTTGAACAAAAAGCCTTGTAACAAATGGCAAATTATCAATATGTACTAACTATTCTTCATTCTCCGCTTTAGCTTGCGCCACATCTTTTTTAAGCCCAGGAAATCAGATTCATTATCATCGATGGCATATCCGTATCCATACCCATACCCATATCCATAACCGTACCCATATCCATAACCATATCCATTGCCAATATTACCAATGGAGATTCCCCTCTTTTTAACACCGTTAAATACCAGGCACATATTGTTGAACTTTTTCTGCTCATGCAGATCGTTGATCATTTTAAGGAAGGTTTTGGGCGTACGATCGTGGCGAATTACATAGAGTGTAACATCCCCATAATCTTTCATCAGTTGTGCATCTGTTACCGGCCCAATGGGCGCCGTATCTATAAATACGTAGTCAAACTCCTCTTTAATCTGCGCCATCATGTTGACAAATGCAGGCTTGCCAATCAACTCAGTGGGATTGGGCGGAATGGCCCCGGCAGGTATAATAAATAAGTTGGGGATTTCCGTTTTCCTAACAATTTGATCAAAACTGGCATTACCTACCACAAAATTGGAGATACCCGGATCACGGGAAACATTCATTAGTTTACTCAGCTTGGGTTTCCGAAGATCCATTTCCATCAGTGCTACTTTTTTACCGGTAAGGGTAAAACTAATGGCCAGGTTAATGGCCATAAAACTTTTGCCTTCGCTGGAGATACTGGACGTAACCAACAGGGTTTTATTTTCTTCATTAAAACCCATGAATGCCAGGTTGGTCCTGAGGGCCCGAAATTGCTCGGCAATTACTGTACGCTTACCTTCCAGGATTACAATAGGACTCTTCGTGCTGGCCTGTACAATCTCACCAACAAAAGGAACTTTGGTTTTATCTTCAATCTCATCGCGGAATAATATCTTACTTTTAAATTGTTCTTTAAGTAATACCAAGAATACTGCTGCAAGTAACCCTACGATAAACCCGGTTAAATAAAAGTTTTTGGCAACTGGTCTAATGGGACCGTAGGAACTTGGGGTTTCCAACACACGCAGATCAGCACCTGTACTTGCCGAAGAAATTGCAGTTTCCTCTCTTTTTTGTAATAAATAGGAATAAATATTATTTTTAATCACCTGTTGGCGGCTTATTTCAAGTAGCCCCCTTTCCTTTTGCGGTACAGTTCTGAGCAATTTATTATTGGAAGAAATATTTGAATTAATATCATTTTTTACTGTAGAAAGTGATTTCCTGATATTGGCCAAACTTTCTAAAATATCTGTCCTGGTTTTACTTACTTTTTGCTTAGCCTGCATAACAGGTTCGCTGCTTTCACCTGAAATTGCAATTGCCTTATCCAGATCAAATTCTGCGGCATATAAACTGTTTAATAAAGAACCAAGTGTAGGATCGCCGATCATTGATATAGAGGGAACAGTGCCTCTTTTTGGCCCTTTGTTTAAAACATAATTTCTAACATCATCCAAAATTTCCAGTTGTAGATTAATCTCGCTATTTCTGGTATCCAGTTCTTTAATCTTGGACAAGTACAGCTCCCCCTGCGTACCCACAGTATATATCGATTCCCTGTTTTTATAATCTTCCACATTTCTTTCAACACTATCCAGTTGGTTTAACACAAAGTTTAAGCGATCATCTATAAAATTGAGTGTTTTGGCGGCAATCTGGTTTTTATCGTCAATCCCTTCTATATTGTACACTTCAAATAAATGTTTCAACACATCCCTTGCCTTTTCGGGTACCGGCGTTTCCAGCTTAACATCTAATACAGTTGATGAAGCTGAAATTGGATTAGCACTTAGTGAACCAATTATTGCAGCTGCGGATGTGCTAACAGGGCTGAAGTTTACATAATAGTTTTTACCAGTGAGATTTTGATTGTATTCTTTATTAATCACTAACCTGAAAACTGTTTTATTTAATGTTACGGTGGAATCAAAGGGTACCGAAATATTATTTATTTTCACTTGCCGGGATATCCAGTCAATTTCGAATGGGAAACGGCCATAACTATGAATGCTGTCTTTATTTAAAGCTATAAAACTTAGTGGTGAGTTGGTTCCGTATAATTCTTCTATTCTCACATTTCCTTTATTGTAAACCGAAGCATACAAATCCAACGATTTTACCACTTCCTGCATCAGGCCCGATGACCTTAATACAAGAATTTCATTTTCTACGATCTTTTTTTCACTGAATATATTGAGCGCATCCAAAACTTTTGAATCTCCGGAACCCCTGTTTGGGTCTTTTAATAAAACTTTAGCGGTTGCTACATAAACAGGTATTTCAGCCCGTAAATAAATATAGGCAACTGTCATGCTTATTGGTATGGTTAAGGCAAAAAGCGGCCAGAAAGGAATATATTTTTGCAGCAACTGAACAAATATATTAACCTCTTGCTTTTCCTTAAAAAATTGCTGTTCGTTCATAATATTTATTACACAAAAATGCAGCTACCTGGTAACCCGGTCAATGATTAAAAAAATAAAAGTAACACTGGAAAGCAAAGTAGTGTACAACAATTGATTTCTCGTTCGCTTTTGCTCAGCGACGATTTTTTCAGTATTGGGCTTAATTACTACAATATCGTTTGGTTGAAGGTAGTACCAGGGCGAGGTAAAAATAGAAGGATCCTCAAGGTTAAGAAATTTAAATTCTTTTGCATTTCCATTTTCACGAATGACCATTACCTGGTCAAGTTTAGAATCCGGAGTTACCCCGCTGGCTTTTGCCATTACTTCCAGTAAAGGGATTTTTTCTTCCGGCATTTCTACCACGGTAGAGGAGGTTTCTCCAAAAACAGTGATGCGGTGATTGGCAAAATTTACTGTAACGATTGCATCTTTAAGAAAAGGAATTAATGCAGTTTCCAGTTTATTTTTTAATGCATTACGGCTTAACCCGGCAACAGATGTTTTACCAAGTTTGTGTAAATAAATATTACCGTCATTATCTACCGGGAAACCTGAAACTGTTTCTGCGGTGGTAATTGATGAATTAAACAAGGCATCTTCTTCGGGGCTGAGGCTTGAAAATTTGATCGCCAGGATATCGCCTTTCTGAATGTTTAATTCGGGAACTGTATTTACAAATCCCGTAATAACTGTATCCCGTTGAATGTTCTGGAAATAATGGGTGGGTTGGTATACTTTGCAGGAACTTGTAGCAATAGCAATAGAGGCTATCAACAAAAAACTATATATAAACTGCCTGTAAACAGCCTTTGGATGGTATTTTTTTATCACTGTTGTATACAGGTAATGGGGGATATCTGTAAAAACCATGGTGCGTTGCTGCTTTATAAAATTTATTGATCTCAGAATTAAATGAACGATACCCTGGAATGATTTCTAAATTTCGGAAAAAATACCGATAAAACAATATTGAAAACTAAGGGATCTATTAAACAAAAGGGATGATCAACTACTATCATCCCTATACTTACATTTTATAATTCTTATTTAAACTTTATCTACCTGATGCTTGTTTTTATTCCGTTCATCCTTATACTTCTTTATCCCGTACCCCACACCTGCGGCTATCAGTAAACTAACTCCCCCATCAATGGGTAAATCTGGATCATTTGCTGGATCAGCAGGATTAGTGTGGGCCCATGCAGCCGATGGCAGTAAACTGATCGTTAAAAATAAGGCACCTATTGTTATACAATTCCGGAGATAATGCTTCATAGTATTTGTAATATTTAATAAAGGCTATGTTAAAAACAGCTTTTAATTAAGTTGCAATTTAAGACTTGTTTAGCTTTTATCAATGATTTAATACACCCATTCCTGTATACGCAAAAAAAAAGCTAACGGATGTTATAATATGTAGTCTAATATCATGCCCGTTTTTATATCATCACATAGGTAGATTCGCCAAATGCTATCAAACTTTGCATGGCATAAAACCTGGTATATCATATTTAGTGTTAAGTTAGTTGTGAATTGGCAATAGTGAATGGTTCATTAGCACCATTCAGAATTCACAAATCGATACATCCTTTTATGCTTAACATAGCACTAGTGCTATGTTAAGCGTGAATTGGCAATAGTAAATGATCAATGGTTCATTTACACCATTCAGAATTCAAAAATCGATACGTTCTTTTATTCTTAACTTAACACTAGTTGCATACATAACTTTATTATCAAAAATGAGCCTATGCATAATAAATCTAAATTCGTTGCAAATGTTTTGTACTCACTAAAACAATTGCATTTATTTTTACAAACAAATGAACCCGAAACGATCTTTTTATAACTGGCTGGCTTACCTGTCTTTGATGCTATTCATATTGTATTGGGCAAGCATATTCATAATGGCGATGCCCCGAAATTCAACCAAACTGGCTATCACCCAGCATGTTCCCCGGTTTAAAAATATGTTTGGCTATTCCTGGAAATTATTTACTCCTCCTGCTACCTATAATCCACGCTTGTATATTGTTGTAAGAGATTCAACACTCCCGGATCATGCGGACTCCACGGAAATATTATTACCAATGGTAAAAGAAAAACAAGCAAAGGCACCTTTTAACAACCCCGAAAATATAATTGATTACCTGGTGAATACAAGTGTGACCAGCTTTACATATATAATATGGCATAACGATCCACTTCCCGGTAACACCACTGCAGCCGATTCTTTAACCAGGCGAAATGAGATTGGAAAGGTTGCTAACCATATACTCTTTAAAGCTAACCTTGCTACTATCAATAATTATTGCAGCCAGGTGATACAAGAGAAACAACTATTCAAAAAAGGCAATGAGGCGAGGTTTGTGATCACTGAAAAACTCACCCGTCCATTCAATGAAATTGGGAATATTGCTTATAAAGAAAAAGAGTTGCTGGTTTATGAAACCGGCTTTGCTCCCATTGCCCGATGATTAGTACACAACCTTCATATTATTTACAGCAGTTGAAAAAAGACAATTACAAGTCTTTTTACCTGGCATTTTTAAGGGTGGCAGTCAGTATATTTTTGCTGGCGCAGGTTTTTATCAACTGGTCTTATCTCGATATGCTTTACGGGAACAGCGGGTTTATAGAATTTAAGGTCAATTTTCTAAACAGGCTTCCGGGTGGGGTTGGTTTTGTCCGGGAGCATTATATGAAGTTTATAGCCGCGTACATGGGTGTGTTGATTTTAAATATCCTGGGTATCGGCCGCTGGATTACAGCATTGGTGCTGTATCTAATGGTTTACATTTTACAACAAATGAATACGGTTTTTATCAATGGTGGTGATGTGATGGCCAGGCTGATATTGTTTTACCTTGTTTTTGCAGATACCTACCAATACTTTGTGGTATCTCCACAAAAGCCGGTTTCGCCGGGTAAAAAAAGTGTACAAAATTTACTCAGCAACCTGGCAGCCCTCTCCATCATGTTACAGCTTTGCCTGGCTTATTTTTCTTCCGGCATTGCAAAAGCAATGGATCCGATGTGGCAACGCGGCGAAGCTACCTACTATGCGATGCAATTGGAACGCTTTATCGGCACACCCCTCAATCAATATATTGTTCAACACAAATGGGCAAACTATTTCAGCAATTATGCCACGGTAGTTGTTGAGCTTTGTTTTCCGATCCTCGTTTGGTTTAAAAGACTTCGGCCTTTTATATTAATCAGCGGATTTATCTTACATCTATCCATTTATATTTTCCTGATGATTTATGGGTTTCAGCTTGTTTTTTTGTTGATTTATGGGTTGTTTTTGCCGAATGCGTTTTGGGTAAAGTTTGCAAAGCGACTGAGATTAATTGGAAATAAAGATGGAACATTCACTGCAGATCAATTACTATGAAAAATGCCGGGACGCCTGTGTTTTCGTTCTCCCCTGACTAATTTTAAAATGTAGGATATTACGCAGGCACTTGTTGGGGTTCTGACTAACAACCGAAGTTGCATTCAGCCAGTAGTTCAAAAGAGAAAGAAACCTGAAACTGCAAAGGGGCTGAATTTAAGTAACCGTGGGTGCAACCCGTGGACGTTTGAGACCAAATACCACCAACCCTGAAAGGGTTAAATTTGATTAACCG